>CALLMF010000032.1 GCA_938006335.1 uncultured Granulosicoccaceae bacterium
GTTCTCCTTAGTCTCACGAGGAGTGGCCTCTTGGTTGTGACATTGTTTGGCTTCGCAACTTCACAATATCACTGCCATAGGCCCTTCTCGTGCTACATCTCCTCGCTAACTGCTCTTTCGTTATGTCTCGTTGAGGTTAGCACCAGGTCACTCCAGACTCCTAGTTGAACTGATATTCCCGGTACATGGGATCCATCGCAGGATCCTGGAACCAGACCACGCCAAGTACGCGATCGTGCTGATTGACCAGATCAATCTCTTCTTCAAGATACCCTCCAACCAACGGCGCAGACAACACGCAACTGTCGTAGTCGACATCAAAACGGCCGTCGCCAAGCCGCGTGTAGTCGGTACAGAAGCTTGCCTCGGCACCCACACCTACCGCTTCGGGAATGTACATCGACACGGTAGTGTCGCGCGAAGTCTCGAAGGTAAAATCATCGAGCACTACCAACGCGGCCGTGCGTGTATCTGGCACATCACCCAGATTGCTCAGCGCCTCTGCAGACACGTAATTGCTGTCAGCCGTTGACGGCGTCTCAATCTGCTGGCTGGCTGCACCAAGCTCAGGTTGCTCCTCGGACTCGTAGCTCGTGGCAGACGAACCACAGGCACCCAGCAACAGGGCGATGGAAGTTACAGCAGCGTTGCCCACAAGGTTTCGTGTATTCATTGCAGCTTACTCCGGGACAATGAGATCAGTGTCCGCATTGGACTCGAGATACCAGTCCTGATTCTTCTCGCCACTGGACGTGGCAAAGTCAGGGAAGTCGGGATACGCTGCTGCGAGTTCCACATACTCGTAAGGGTATCGCCACTCGGTGCCAACTTCCAGCGCCCAGGGCATGCCGTTTTCCGTCAGGAAGTATTTGCCAGCGCTTGCGTTGCTGGCATCCTGCCCAACCTCTGCGAACAAGCCGTAGTCAAAGGCTTCGGTCGGTGCCTGGTTCTTCAGGTGCACTTCGTAGCTACGCCCGGGAGGTGAGGCAAAGTGCTCGCCGTGGTAAGCGCCTGGAGTTGCAAACAGAAAGGGATCGAACACGCCACTCAAGTCGACTGCCTGCGCCTCCTTGAATGGAATTGACAGGCTGAACTTGAACTCCAGATCTGCACCACACTGATATTCCGTGCGGTAGAACAGGCAGGAGCTACCCGGAGTCACGTGATTGAACACGTTGTCGGTGATCACGAAGATTGCTTCCTTGCGATCCGCTTCCAGCGGACTTTCGGTAACATCGAGGTTACTGACGTGAAATTCCAGCTTGCTCTCGTCGACCGCGTCACGAGGGACACCCGGCAGACGCACTGCAAAGCCATTCTTGTAGAAGGCACCAACCGCAGTCACGTAGCCCTCGATATCAACCTGAGTGATTCCGCTGGCACTCTTGTAGGTGCGCGTACGCATCCGAGTGACCAGATCGTTCATGTCGTAGTCGCCGACAAAAGGCCAATTGTCTTCAAACGCGATGGTTGACCACCCGTTCTTTGATGGGTACGTCGAAACGGTGACCGGGTCGCCCATCAGATTGACCAGATAGTCCTCGACTTCACCGTCCGCAGCCGGCCCCGTGGCTTGTAGTCCTTGCGTGCTGGACAAACGAACGCGAGCCCATGTCTCGCCAGGCTTCAGGTCGGACGGAACCGTCAGAAACGCGGTATTGGTTCCAGCACCGACCTCCTGATCGACAACCATCTGCTCGGAGACATCAAATTCTCCATCTCGATTGGAGTCGAGCCACATGTTGAGATATCCCTTGCCACTCACGTCAACCAATGCTCGAGCATTCTGGCCAGCCACCAGGCTGTTGACAAACTTCACGCCATCTTCGTCATCGCCATTGCTGCTCTCCGACAGCGGGAAGGTGTAGGCATCAGACTCGGTGTCCACTGCCCCACCGAGGCGCAGTGGCTCTGAGCCGGATACCGCATGGCTGGCGCCGTTGGCCCCTGCAGACGTACCATATGAGTCCGGTGCATCGCCAAAGTCGCTCAACTGGATGCTATCTTGAGAAAACGGTGCAGTAGCACATCGAAAGCCATCATTACTTGACGATGAAGGCCCTGTAGCGATGTGCTCACCCAAGTAGTTTCCGCTATCTATACCGATGCGAAAGATCTTGCCGTCGTAGTTCCTTTGCACATAGAGGTTGCCGTCACCGTCAAAGAATGCGGCGCCCGACGTGCTGTATACCTGTGAATTTCCAAGGTCCTCATGATCGCCTGTGGAAGGATCTACCTGCACCACCGTGCCGTTTGCTTCCACAGCGTAGATCAACCCGGTATGGGGATGCACGGCGAGATCGAAGATATCAATTTTCAGTTTCTTGCTGGACACAACTAACCTCATCTTCAGGTACGTCTCGCTGTCCTTGTCCAGATCTACCGCGTACAACCCTGCATTGCTGCCGTTTCGGCTATAGAGATAGAGCTTGTTCTCAGGGATGGATACATCCCCCGCGTCGATGTAACTCTGGCCGTTAACGTCCACGTCCAGAGGCTCCACTGACCAATCGTTGTATACACGGACCGGCTGCTTGTGAAACTGACTCCAACCATAGGCAAAGCCGTCATTGGGATTGAATCCCAACGCATTCAGACTCGCCTTTCTGGTCCACGCATACTGGGGAAGCGTCTGGCTTTCATGAAATCCAACAGCGAGCTTGTAGTCTCCACTTTCCAGATCAACCGCATAGGTACGCGACAGATGTCCCTGCGTCAGATATGCCGTAGCGTCACACGCGGGAAATGCCCCCTCTTCCAGCGCCTGCGCTTGCGCCATATGAGGTGCAATCAGTGCTCCAAGGGCCACAGCGACGCCACAGGAAAGCTGGCACAACGTCATTCGAGGGTGCGCGTCCGCGATCCTGGGCCTTTCCAGTCCTGTATTGCGCGGCATCAGCGGTCTCCCAATGAATATGATTTGAAGCACTTCCACTTCACAGCGGACAAGCGCCATTGCTTGCAGTATGTTTCGGCTCGTTAGGCTGCCGTTTTCACTCGCACGCCCCTACTTTCTTCGACTTACCTGACGTGGTTCTCCCTCCGGACTGACACGGCGTGGGGTCGGTGGAAAAAGCGACGTATTGTTCAAGTTTCACAATCTGTTGCCGTTATGCAACAGACGGGTCGTGCGCTACGCTTTGGCACCCCGCTGACAGTCTCTCGACGGATCGAATGTTATTGATTTGATGGCTGAATCGGCCTCACATACTGTGCTCTGGGTATCCCGCTATTGGCCAGCCGTAGGCGGTACCGAATTCCATTCTCACGAGCTCGCGCATCACCTCTCGCGACATCAACACGTGAGCGTTGTCGTGCACTGTACGGCGACGGAATCGGCCACGATGCCGCTGGCGGTATCGGCAGCACATGCTCGTGCGCATCAGTCAATGGACGGGATGGTGCGCACGTCCGTCATTGAGGCAGAACCCGAAATACGGACAGCTCTCGGTATTGTCGGATCAATGCATGCGAAGAGCCCAGTCGCAAGACGCGTCTACAAGCGGCTGTTTCGATACGCATTCAGGAATGCCGCTCGCACCTGCTTGAAAGGCGCCGACCGGGTGCACGTCATCTACAACGGACTCACCGAATCCGCGCTGCTGGCAGCAGAACTCAGTAACGAGTTGGGTATTCCCTTCGTATTCACTCCCAACGTACTCGACACATCAGAGTCGGGTAGTGATTGGGCCTCAGCCTGCTTCAGGCGCCTTTATGAGTCAGCAGACCAACTCATCGCCCTGACCAATCACGAAGCCCAGTGGTTAGCTAGCAATGGCGCCAGCATGGACAAGATCTCGGTGATTCCGTACGGACCGATTCTTCATGACAGATCCCCCACTGAAGAAACCGGGCCGATCAATAACTTGTTGAGACAACCCTTCATTCTATTTCTTGGTCGCCTGGTACCCGAGAAAGGATACTTGCAATTGATTGAGGCCTTCGAGCAGCTGGCAGCAACGGACTCAACAACCCAACTGGTGTTGGCAGGACCTGCTGATAGCTCCTTTTGCGAGATCATTGATCAGGTGAACACGCGTCTCGGGTCGAAACGCCTGCACCTGATTCAGAACATCACCCAACCGCTGAAGACCGCCCTGCTCGAAGAGGCGGCAGTACTGTGTGTACCGTCCAATCGGGAAAGTCTCGGCGGGGTCTACATCGAGGCGATGGCATGCGCCACGCCGGTCATCGCATTGGACCGCCCGGTCAGTCGCTGTGTTATCGACCACGAGCAGGATGGATTGCTCGTTGCGAACGAGCCAGCAGCAATCGCCGGAGCGCTTGCCGCACTGCTGGACAGTCCGGATCGAGCCAGGCAGCTGGGCCGCAATGGCAAGAAGAAGGTGGGCGAGCGCTACGAGTGGTCAACCGTTGCAAAACAGATGACAGATGTGTATCGCTCGATCGAGAGCAGTCAAGTAACGCAAGAAATCACACCGCCAGGTAATCAGAGCCTGGCTGCGTAATCCTGGAAAAGGTAAAGGGCTCAGCTCTTTCTGCTCAGGTGCTCATAGGTCGCATCGAATCGAGGTTGAAGATGGTCCACAGCGCGGATCACCACACCTGAATCCTTTGGGGCCACGTTGGTGTCGAAACGTGGGTTGAAAAACAGCGGGATCGACAAACGCTCATCATCGGTGCCGACAACCCGATGTGGCGTGGCGACGATGCGCCCGTGCGTCCACATCTCCAGCATCTCGCCGAAATTGATGATGAAGGTTCCGGGTTCAGCGGACATCGGCGCCCACCCGCCGTCGCGCTGACGTACCTCAAGCCCAGGCGTGCCGTCAGTCGCGAGCAAGGTCAGACAACCATAATCGGTGTGCGGCGCAATCCCGAAATCACACTCGCCGGCACCATCGGGACGTGGCGGGTAGTAGTTGCCTCTCAAGAGGGCCATCGGCTTGTCGAACTTGTCGCGAAAATAGCTGGCGTCTTCACCAACGGCCGTGAGCACTGCGCAAAGCAGATCCAACGCAAACGACAGCGCATCCTCATAGTAGGACTCAAGGGTCGTACGAAAATCTGCCGGATCGTCAGGCCACAGATTCGGCGCATACGCTGGCAGGTCGCTGGACTTCCATTCGAATCCACAATCAAACACCTGTTTGAAATCAGGATTGGCGTTCGGGTCCACGCGCTCGGAACCCGGCGCACCCCAGCCTCGATTGGACGCGGTACGTGACATGTCCCAACGGGACTTCTCTTCTGTGGGGCGCGCAAAAAAGGCCCTGTAGGCAGCAAAGACCGACTCGACCCGCGGCTTCGCCAAGGGTGTGGTGTGTACCGTAAAAAAGCCAACCTCGGTCGCACCGACACGCACCGCAGCCTGCGCGCGCCCGTGCTCCGGGTGATCAGGATTCAGCAGATGCGCGGCGTTGATATCTGGGTGCATGCGTGCGGGTGTCGGACCTTGTCGTGACAAGCAGTCGCACATTTTAACCAAACCCGGCGCCGCGCACCTTACGCGCGGCCAGGCAGGTGTTTCCTATTGTCAGTGTTGAGTGCCGCTCCGTCGGTACTGTAGTTACCACGCACAAGCGATGTCGACAGTACCCTTCTTGAACCCCGATATGATCGTGCACAGACAGAACCAGACGCTCCAGCGAGCGAGCACGTCACCCGAGCCCGTGGATCTGCAAGAAACATCGCGCCTCGGAGAACGACGTTGCAGATTGCAACACGATCGATAGCCGACATCCTGCAGCACCTCGCGCTCACGAGGTCAGATAGCATCATCCAAGGTCAGAAGATCAGCGGCATCCATCGGTCAGGCCTATTTGGCACCGTGACACGCGTCATCTGACGTTGTAACAGCGACGTCCTTGTATTCATCCTGCACGCCGTAGCTACTGAACCCTTGCAGAGTTTCATGGATCTGTCCGTCAGTCAGGATTACGGGACCAATCGCCAGCGAGAGGTAGTACTGCCTGGCGATGGTCTCAAGCTCGACCGCTCGCCACATCGCCTGGTCGAGGTCCTCACCGATCGCAATGGAACCATGATTGGAGAGCAGGCATGCGCTACGGTCCACCAGTGCATCGATGGCAAACGCTGACAACTCCGCGGTGCCGTAACGCGCAAATGGCGCACAGCGAACGTTGGTACCCCCGAATGCTGCAATCATGTAGTGCGCCGCAGGGATTTCCTTGCGGGCGATCGCCAGTGTCGTGCAATAGGTCGGATGAGCGTGCACGACGGCACCCATCTCTTCGCGACTCTTCAATATGTCGAAGTGAAAGCGCCATTCGGTCGACGGCTTCAATGGACCGTCCCAAGCGCCGTACTCCGCATCAAACGGCATGGACGCAATCATTTCTGGCACAAGCTTGTCGTACGGCGTAGCCGATGGAGATATCAGCATCCGGTCTTCAAAACGAGCGGAAATATTCCCTGATGTGCCCTGGTTGAGCCCACTCGCATTCATGAACACGCACTGATCGATGATCGACTGACGTACGCGTTTTTCCGCTATGTTCATGTCAGGTTCATTTTTGATTAACCTTCAAGGACAACGAACTGGTTCACAGCACGTGTAGTTGGCCGCGCCACACCGCTCCGATGAGCAAAGATGTAATTTTCGGGGGTGGCGATATGTGGTCAGCTGCGATGGCGTCGCGTCAAAGATAGCAGCAAACACCCTGATCTCTGAGCACGATATGGCATTGAATTCGGATTTTTCCACACGTGTACTGATTCACTCGGATGCCCTGGAATGGCAGGCGTCGCCCATGCCCGGCGTGGATCGTCGCATGCTCGACCGCATCGGCGACGAAGTGGCCCGCGCCACGTCCATCGTGCGCTATGCGCCGGACAGTCATTTTTCGGCCCACACCCACTCGGGCGGTGAGGAATTCATCGTGCTCGATGGCGTGTTTCAGGACGAACACGGTGACTACCCGGCCGGCACCTATGTGCGTAACCCACCGACCAGCAGTCATACACCGGGTTCCACCTCAGGCTGTACGATTTTTGTCAAGCTGTGGCAGTTCGATCTCGATGATCGCACGCACGTTTGCACGCACATGCCAGCCAATGCCGTCGCAACCGAGAACGGGGTAACCGCTACTGTCCTGCACCGGGACGCTCGCGAGACAGTGACCCACCTTCAACTCGAGGCAAACGCCTCCTTCGACATCGACACCCAGGGTGGCGCCGAATTACTCATGCTCGCCGGCAGTGTCACCGCCGCAAGCGACGGCCTCCGCAAGGGATCATGGCTACGTGTCCCGGATGGGGACACTCAACAGATCACTGCGGGACAACACGGTGCCCGCATTTGGATCAAGACCGGGCATCTCCGGTATGCGTGCGCACCCACCGCATAACGCAACTACACGCCGAGATACCGCCCGACGATCTGCTCGTCGAGATCGTTCATCGCACCCGCCCAGACGGACGTGCCGCGCTCCAGGACCACCGCGCGATCAGCAATGTTCGAGAGCTCTTTCAACGATTTGTCGACCACGATGATGGCAAGTCCCGTGCGCTGCTTGAGGCGCGCAACGACCGCCCAAATTTCCTGACGCACCAAGGGCGCAAGACCCTCGGTGGCTTCATCGAGAATCAGTAACTGCGGGTTGGTCATCAACGCGCGAGCGATGGCAAGCATTTGCTGTTCCCCCCCGGAGAGTGATGCCGCCGACTGCCCAAGGCGCTCGCCAAGACGCGGAAAGAGATCGGTGACACTGTTCTGCGACCAGTCACCCGGCCGCGCTGTTGCCTGCAGATTCTCACGGACGGAAAGCGTTCGAAAACAACGCCTGCCTTCGGGAACCAGACCAACGCCAAGTCTTGCGACCTTGTGCGACGCCAAGGTGCGAATATCGCGACCGTTGAAGCGCAGCTCACCAGAAGCGAGTGGCAGCATGCGGCAGATCGACTTGACGGTCGTGCTCTTGCCCATGCCGTTACGGCCCATGAGCGCAAGCACCTCACCTTGTTCGATATCCAGAGAAACATCAAACAGCGCTTGAGTGGCGCCATAAAAAGCACTGCCGTGCGCAAGGGTAAGGAGACTCACGCGCCTTCCTCCTCACCAAGATACGCTCGGCGTACGGCGCTGTTCGCTCGAATTTCATCCACCGTGCCGGTGGCGATGATCTCGCCCGATACCAACACGCTGATTCGATCTGCCAGTGCGAATACCGCATCCATGTCGTGCTCAACCATCAGGACTGGCGCCTCATCGCGCAAACCGGACAACAGCTCGGTGAGGTCGTGGGATCCCGATGTACCGAGTCCCGCCATGGGCTCATCCATCACGAAGGCTTTCGGATCAAGTGCCAGGGCCACCGCGATCTCGAGTTGGCGTCGACCTCCATGTGACAGCGCAGACGCCCGCGTTGTCGCCATGTTCGTCAGGCCCACACGCGCCACTGCCTGTTCGGCACGATCACGAAGCGATCCGCGCGCCAGTGCGTTGCCCCACATCCGGTACGCCCCACCGCGCGCTCCAAGCACACCGAGCACGACGTTCTGCAGCGCGGTGTCTTCCATCGCGAGGGCCGATACCTGAAACGTTCTGGCAATCCCGAGACGAGCGCGTTCTGCCGTATCAAGGGCAGTGACATCGCGGCCTTCAAGAACAATGCGTCCGGCATCCGGCTTCAGTCGACCGGCAATCTGCTGAATCAGCGTGGACTTGCCTGCGCCGTTGGGCCCGATCAGCGCGTGTATCTCACCACGACGCAGATCAAGCGAGATATCGCGACTGGCTTGCAAGGCATCAAAACGTTTGCTGATGCCCACGGCAGCGAGTATGACCTCAGACATGTGCCCGCTCGCCCGGGCCGGCAATGAGGCCCATCACGCCACCACGGGCAAACAGGATGATCAGCAACAACAAGGCACCTAGAAAAATGTGCCAGTAGTCACTGATGCCACCGAGCAACTGTTCCAACAGGATGAACAGCGCCGCACCGGCCAGCGGACCACACAACCGCGCCACCCCTCCAAGAATCACGAACACCATGATCTCGCCACTGGTCTGCCAGCTGAACATGCTGGGACTCACAAAGCGATTGAGGTCGGCAAAGAGCGCACCGGCAAGACCTGTGACCATGCCCGACAGCACAAACACGGTCAGCTGCAGACGGTAGGGGCGAATGCCCGCCGTTTCGACACGCTCCGACGACTGGCGTGCGGCATTCAAGGCCAGACCAAACGGCGAACGACCAATCAACGTAGCCAACGCCAGTGCCACCAACAGCACCGCAAAGGCCAGTCCAAAGAAATGAAGAGGTACCAGTGTATTGAGACCAGGAAAGCCGTTGCGCATATAGATGGCAAGACCATCCTCACCACCGTACGCCGGCCAACTGATCGAGAAGTAATAGAACATCTGACCGAAGGCAAGCGTGATCATGATGAAGTAGACACCGTTGGTTCGCAGGCTCAAGGCACCGATCACTAACGCGGCAAGACCTGAGCTCACCAAGGCAAGCAACCAGATCACCGGCATGGAGTTGCTGCCCTCGATCAACATCGGCCACTCGAGCAGAGGCGTATAGCTTTGCGCATGGCTTGCAAGAATGCCCATGGCGTAACCACCGATACCGAAGAACGCAGCGTGACCGAGGCTCACCAGTCCACCCTGCCCCAGTGCCATGTTCAGCCCGACGCCCGCCAGTGCAAGTATCGCCACCTTGGTCGCAAGCGTAATGATGAAGGGCTCGTCCGCCATGGACGCCCAGATGGCAACGACAGGCAGCATGCAGATCAACGCGACGTTTGCAACCCACGCGCGCTTCATGTTCGTGCTCCGAACAGACCGGAAGGCTTCAGTACCAGCACGATCGCCATCAACACATAGATCGACATCGATGCCAACGAAGAACCGACGGTTGCCGCCGCAGAGCTGTCCATGAACAGAGCAAAGAGTGGCGGCAGGAACAAGCGACCGAGCGTGTCAGTCAGTCCCACCAACAAGGCACCGATAAACGCTCCCTTGATGGATCCGATGCCACCGATCACGATGACGACAAAGGCGAGGATCAATACCGGCTCACCCATACCCACCTGAACCGATTGGATCGCACCGACCAACGCACCAGCCAGACCAGCGAGGGCCGCACCCAGAGCGAAGACCACGGTGTAGAGACGGCCGATATCCACCCCCAGGGCGGCGATCATTTCACGATCGCTGGCGCCGGCGCGGACCTGCATGCCGATGCGGGTATGCGCGATGAGCAGGTACAGGCCCAGCGCCACCACCAGCCCTGTCGCTATGAGTGCAAGTCGGTAGCGTGAGTACAGTATGCCGCCGGGCAAGGACACCGTACCGGACAAGGCTGTAGGGATATCAAGAAACAACGGAAACGACCCGAACACCCAGCGCACACCTTCCGAGAAGATCAGGATGAGCGCGAAGGTCGCGAGCACCTGATCCAGATGCTCTCTTGCGTACAGACGTCTGAGTACAAGCACTTCAACCAATGCGCCCGCTGCCGCAGCCGCAGCCAGTGCCGCAACCAGGCCGAGCAGGAAAGAGCCTGTAGCAGACGCAACTCCAGCCGCGGCGAAGGCCCCGACCATGAACAGCGAGCCGTGCGCGAGATTGATCAGGCCCATCACACCAAATACCAGTGTGAGACCCGCTGCCATCAGGAACAGAACGACGCCCGACTGGACGCCGTTGAGTACCTGTTCGGCGATCAGGACAGGAGACATCTGCGTTGCAGAAAGAAAGACGAGCGCCCCACGGGCGCTCGCCACTATCGCTATGGACCGTTACAGAGCGCAGTCTGCAGCGTGTACGTCACCATGGTCGGTGAGAGTGACCCCGAGAGTGCGATTGGTATAGACGTCACCCTCCTTGATCACCTCGCGCACGTAGATGTCCTGTACCGGGTGATTGTTGGAACCGAAAGCAAAGTCACCGCGCGTACTGTCGAAATCAGCGGCCTTGAGGGCTGCACGAAAAGCTTCCTGATCGCTGACATCTGCGCTCGCCATGGCGCTCAGCAACAGATTTGCAGTATCAAAACCCTGACTGGCGTAGAGAGAAGGCAATCGCCCGTACTTCTCTTCAAAGCTGGCAACAAACGCAGCGTTGGTCTCGTTGTCGAGGTCCTTGCCCCATTGCGAGGTATTGCGCACACCCAGTGCTGCATCTCCTACCGCCTGCAGGATGCCCTGATCGAAGCTGAACGCAGGGCCTACCACCGGCAGGTCGATGCCATTGTCGGCAAACTGCTTCAGGAACGAGATACCCATACCGCCGGGAAGAAAGAAGAACACGCTATCTGCATCAGATGCTCGGATCTGCGCGATTTCAGCAGCGTAGTCCGTCTGGCCCAGCTTGGTGAACAACTCTCCCGAAAGCTCACCTTCGAAGGTGCGCTTGTAGCCGGTCAGCGCGTCTTGCCCGGCCGGATAGTTGGGCGCAAGGATAAAACTGTTTTGATACCCCTCGGCAGTGGCATGGGCACCCGCCGCTTCATGCAGGGCATCGTTCTGCCAGGCGACGTTGAAATAGTTGGCGTGACATCCTTTGCCTGCGAGAGCAGAAGGGCCGGCATTCGGTGAGAGGTAGAACTTGCCTTGTGCAGTTGCGCTTGGGACAACAGCCATCGCAAGGTTTGACCAGATGATGCCGGTGAGCACGTCCACTTTCTCGGACTGAATCATCTTGTCGGCGATCTGCACGGCCATTTCCGGCTTGCGCTGATCATCCTCGATGACCACCTCGATGTCCGTGTTTCCGGACTGCTCCACGGCGAGCATGAAGCCGTCGCGTACGTCAATGCCAAGCGATGCCCCACCACCGGACAAGGTGGTGATCATGCCTACCTTGACGTCAGCCATCGCTGAGCTCGCAAGGCCCACGAAGAGGGCAGCTGCAATGGTGCTGCATCGGGCTGCGCGGCCAATGTTGATTCTATCTGTCACTGCGTACTCCTCCTTTGTTGTTTCCCTCCAGACTACCAGTTCTTCCAGGAACATCGACATTCGGCGACGCCACCCTCGCCAGGGTAGCGCCCCCCAATGCACCAGAATGACTACGCCCGCACCCGAATGACCCGCTATTGGTTCGACCCACACCCGTGACTTCCCGGATAGTGTTCCCGCCGTTGTGAGCGATACAAAAAGGTCCGCTTCACGACGCGAATCGCATTTTCCAGTCCGATGGCGGAGAGTGTCGTCGCGCATTGGGATTCTGTTATTCGCGCACCTACTCGAGAACCGGACAACATGATTGCCAGATGCTCCGTCCTGTTCCTGATGTTGCTTTGCTCGTCGCAGGCGTTTGCCAGCGTCGACGAAGCGGTGGATACGTTCTTCAATGACTATCTCGGCTGATTCGCCAGCCTGGTCTTCACGTCGATTCCCTTGGGCGGGGCGGATTTCCCCCCATTGCCCGGTGGCTGCTGATCGCGGCTCTGATCTGCACGGGGTATTTCGGCCTCGTGCAGGTCAGCAAGTTCACGCTTGCCTTGGATGCAGATTCCTCGCGGTGGGTTTCGCGATCATGACCATCCTGGGTGCCATTGGTTGCGGCAACATGTTTCAGGGCAACCAGGCCAACGCGATGACCGTGTCGACCTTTGGTCTTCCCGACGGCTATGGATGGGTGGTTGGCCTGATACTCGCCGCCTTCGTGTTCCCGGTGATCATCGGCGGCATGCCATCGATTGCGAGCGTAACGTCGCGCCTTGTACCGGTCATGGCGGCCCTGAACATCCTGATGTCCATAATCGTGATCGCAACGCATGCCAGCGATCTCGGGCCTGCCTTTGCCGCAATCTTCAATGGCGCGTTTTCCGCTGAGGGCGTTGCGGGCGGTTTTATCGATGCACTGATTCAAGGACTCAAGCGCGCCACCTTCTCGAACGAAGCCGGTGTTGGCTCCGCTGCCATTGCGCACTCGGCAGTAAAGACAAAGGAGCCGATCACCGAAGGACTGGTCGCTCTGCTCGAACCCTTCATCGATACTGTCATCATCTGCACCATGACCGCACTTGCCATCACCATCTCGGGCATGAACGCTGGCTCATTCGATGGCTCAGGCTTGACAGGTGTAAATCTCACGGCGGCGGCGTTTCACGAAACCGCCGATTGGTTCAAGTATCCGCTGGCCATTGCCGTTTTCATGTTCGCGATATCCACCATGATCTCCTGGTCGTACTACGGACTCGAGGCGTAGACCTACCTGCTCGGTGAAGGGCGTATCAACGAGACCATCTACAAGCTCATGTTCTGCGTGTTCGTCGTGATCGGCGCCTCCATCAGCCTCGGTGCCGTGATTGACTTCTCCGGCGCTGCGATCTCCGCGATGAGTATCTTCAGCATCATCGGGCTCTACTTTCTGATGCCCTACGTCAAGACGGAACTCGCGTCTTTCATGGCTCGCATCCGATCAGGCGAAATCAAGCGCTTCGACTGAGTACACTGTCACCCGTGATAGCCAGAGGACGCGAGTGATGGAATCAGTGAGTTTCGTTCGAATGCAGGATGGCACGAGCGAGGAATACGAGTTTCTCGAGACCTTGGATGAGGCCGTCGAATTCTGCGAGCGCTACGACGAAAACTGCTTTGACCCAAACTACAACAGCGAGTCACTCGCGTTCTTCAGACCGATGTTGCAGGAGGTGTTTTCACGTGACCCTGCCTTCGGTGAGAGACAAGTAGACGCGCAAGAGGTCTAGCACTCGTCATGGTTGTAGACGTCACGCCAGGCGTACGACAAGAGCGTCCGCCTACTCGGCGCCGTAAGCTGCGCATTCCGTTTTTCGTCGCTGGCGTCGTGCTCCTGGTGATGAGTGCAGTCCTGCTCATGATCGGGGTCGTGAATCCGATAAGAGAGGCTCAGCTCATGAGTGCATGGACGGCGACGCCTGCAACCCTCGTTAACGCCACACTGCATGTAAAGCGAGGCGATGACAAGGACTCCTACCGCGCAGAGGCGCTCTACTCCTTCGACGTCAACGGCGAAACATTCACCAATGACACGGTGTCGCTTCACGGCGGTTCCGATAACCTTGGCAACTACCAGAGAGACCTTGGAAGAGAACTTGTCTCCAAGTGGAAGTCCGGTACATCGATTAACGTCTTCTACAATCCGGCGGACCCTACCCAAGCCATCATCGATCGCTCGGTAAGAATGGGCATGCTGCTGTTCATGGGGCTGTTTTCAATACCGTTTGCTGTCGGCGGCATCTTCCTGATCATCGTTGCCTTGCGACAACGGCAGCCGCGAGCGACGGCGCGGCATAACCTCAGAGCGTAGGATGCGGCACATCCCCGTGATGGGATTGCCCGGAACGTCGTTGCATGTCAGCCACGCAGCACCTGGCAGCTCGACCCCACGCCTGTAGCTAATCGTATCGGTTGCACTCAGACCAGCGCACAAGAACCAATCGGTTTACGCTTCCGTAATAATATCGATATTTTACGGAAGTAGCCCTTAGGATGGGCTTGCTTAGGTCCCTCAACCCGGAGATTCATCCATGTCCGACATCGTGTTACCGACCCGTCGACGCTTGCTTGGCGCCGGTGCTGCCCTACCTGTACTGGCCCTTGGTGCCGGCGGCAGTTCCATCGCACTCGCCCAGGAAGGCGCCGCCACGCCCAACGCCATCAAGCACACCTTCACCCTCGGCGAGTTCGAGGTGAGTACGCTGCTGGCGGGTGCGCGCGTGTTCGAAGACCCGCAGGGCACCTTCGGCATGAACGTCGAAGCCGACGAGTTTGCAGCGGTCAGCGAGGCCAATTTCATCCCGGCAGATGCGGCGCAAGCCTACTTCACGCCTACCGTGGTGCGCGCCGGTGACGACATCGTGTTGTTCGACACGGGCTTCGGGCCCGACAGCATACTGCCACCGCTGGCAGCGGCTGGAATCTCGGCCGAGGACGTGACCGTCGTGGTGATTACCCACATGCACGGCGACCACATCAGCGGCCTGTCGAGTGATGCCGGAGTCACTTTCCCGAATGCACGCTACGTGACCGGCCAGGTCGAGTTTGACGCATGGTCGGGTATGGACAACGACAACTTCAAGGCGAAGGTCGCCCCACTGGCAGAAAAGATGACATTCATCGGCGATGGCGAAGACGTGGTCTCCGGCATTACCAGCATGGCAGCCTACGGGCATTCGCCAGGCCACATGGCCTACCTGCTCGACTCGGGCGACAAGCAACTGCTGATCGCTGCCGACTTTGCCAACCACTACGTGTGGTCACTCGCCTACCCCGACTGGGAAGTGCGTTTCGACATGGACAAGGCTGCAGCCACTGCAAGTCGCAAGAAAGTTCTCGCCATGTTGGAAGCGGAGCGTATGCCGTTCATCGGGTATCACATGCCGTTCCCGGGATACGGTTACGTCGAAGCCGGTGGTGAGGGACAGTACCGCTACGTCCCCGCTTCCTACCAGATGAGTCTATAAGTCCTGATCGCACACCGATTGCAGGGTTGCCGGGCAGCTCGCTCGGCAACCCTGCTATAGATCGTCAACTTTGAGAAGGCCGGTATCGCGATACGCGTCGGCTGCTTCGCGGATGTAGGCACCAGTATGTTCGGCGTCGTACTCGCTAGTGACCCACTGACACAAGGACAGCAGCTGGTCGTAAGTGGAACGCCCAGGGCGCAAGGACTCGTACAAGCGAAGTAGCTCTTCGTTGGGAATCCGCGTCATTTCAGCTGCGCGCGTGAGATTGCGGGCAACCTCGTGATAACCCGCTTCTTCAGCGAAGCGCGCCTGCATCATCAAGGTGTCGGCACTGATTGCCACATCGGCTTCTACCGCGTTGCCCGCGAGCACATCACTCAAGGTCAGATCATTCAACGGTCGACCGGAGTTGGCACGAACGTCGTCTCGATGACGTTCCCCGAGCGGAAATCCAGGCGCTATCTTGTCTTCCTTGCCGCTCACGGAAACATCACCTCAAGCTCCTCGACAGGCTTGTCAGCAATGATCTGCCGTACTTCGCGATGATGCAGTAGCGTGGTGTGCACGATAAGTCGCAAGCGTGCCATGTTGTCGATGCTCATGGGCACCGGATGCGGCGCACGATTCGTCGCATAGCAGGCCGCATTCCCCCCCAGCGTGCGGTAGCTTTCCAAACTGAGGTTAGGCGCCATGCTGAGTAGCTCCAGGTTATTGAGCGGCGCAAGCCCTTTCTTGTGTATCAGTGCCGTGCCCTTGGATTGCAACCCTATCGCGATGCCTGAGCCACTGAGATTCGCACCGGACAAACCGATGTCGGCAAGGTCTGCGCCGTGCCACACCTTGACGACACGCGCTGGCAAGCCCTCGGCCTCGATGCCTTCCACTATCGCACTCAAGACTTCAGCATGACTTAAATCTGCCAGCGTACGGTTGATAACCGTACCGAATGCAGGTCCTACCGCCACCACAACTTCAGGCACCTGACCTTCGAGCGCATCGCCGAGACGGTGAAGTACAAGATCACCATCGGGCGCTTCGTCCTCGATGAGCTTCTGTGGATCGAGTGCTTGAGGAATGTTCTGGATCTGTTGCCACGTCTCTCCGGCAACCCGGTATCCACTACCTGGACCTTGGTAGTCATTGGGCGTATTGAGTGCGCATTGCACCTTGAAGTCCTTGTCGAAGATAGCAGACGTATGCAGGTAATCCCCCAGTACGCGCTGACGCTGCATCTCCAGCACACTCTCCGCGACATCCTTGAAGCCTGAGCGCGCGAGAGCTGCGACCACATCCAGTGCTGTCTTGTCACTGTCCAGAAAAGCATCCGCCGCTGCAAGATCAGCCACCGAGTCACGGTCAGGCAGATCGTCCGAAGAAAACGCACACACTGCAGCCTCTACTTCGGCATCAGTGATCGGCGGAAAACCCATCTCGCCAAAGACCGCTTGTATTGCTCTGGCCCCTTTCTCACGAATTTTCTGCACGGTATCTTCCTGCACTGGACGCAATCCACCATCGATCTGCATGTCACGCTGAATCACCAGCCAGTCATCCATGTCTTCTGCATCAAAGTTACCGCCACCAAACAAGTTGTCCTTGCGTGGCATCACCGAATGGCCCGATGTGATGAAGTCCGTCCCCGGCAACATCTGCAGCATCAACTTGGCGGTCTTTCGCATCTGACTGTGTGACGACATCGCGTCGTTGCCTGCGGCAACTTCAAGACCCAGTGCAGCGGCGACGAGATTCTCCGCGAAAACGCCACGCACACCGTCCGGAAGACTCTCTGGCAGGGCGATGCAGGAGATCGATCCATTCTGAACACCCTGACTACCCGCACCCTTGACCATCAGCAAACACCTGACTTCCAGGTACAGCATCGACCAGCCGAGGCCATAGCCCATCAACGCCTCGGAACCCGACCCCGAGGTAAACCGCGACTTGACACCTCGCGAGGCATACGCCGATGCCAGCAAGCCCTTGGACCACGGCGTGTCATCACCATCCAGAAAACTCGGAATGGTGCCGTATACCGATAGCGTTTCTGCGTAGGTGGCTAGGCCCTTCATGGCGAGACGCAGATTGAGCGCCTCTTCGCAGGAGATCTGTGTCATCACGCCTGGGCGACCCACCTGCGAGCCAACGAGCAGTGCGAGTGCGCTGAACGGCGCCATGCGAGAGACGCGTACCGTCGTCTCCTCTTCGGCGAATCCGCGCAGCCCGGCTTCAGCAGCATCAGCAGCCAGCAAGGCCGGGTTTTCTTTCCAGTTGGTGACATGCGCCTGATCAGCTGGCTGCTTGCGCTGACGCATCTTCTGCATCGCCATCATCATCTCGACCACGTTGAGATGACCGACCACCTGCGCGATCCTCGCCGGAGTCAACGAAGCGAACACGTCCATGACCTCCCGCTGCGACACATTGATGTCAACCAGCATTCGGGCGATGGCTAGCGAATCGAGCTGCATGGCCTCTGACGCGCCATCAAGCTTGATGGCGTGCAAAGCGATGAAGCGGTCAATCGCATCAAACTCGGATTCCACGCGGCCATCCATTTCCACGATTCGCCCATCCTTGATCGTGAGTGATGGATCAGGGTCCCCCGGGCTATCCATGACCTTGAGCCCAAGCTCCGGCCACTCACGGATAAACACTTCCTTGTTGATATCGCGCTCTCGGAGCTTCTGGAATCTCTTGGACCGAGCGTGTGTCACGGTGCCCTCCGGGTATCGATGCGACAGAAGAGCATCCAGACCGGACGCGTCGCGCAACACCACTATGCCATAGGCCTCAGGGGCTGATCAGTCTGCAGAGAATGCAGTCAGCACTTCGGCGATGTTGTTGCCGATAAGCTCAAGTGAAATCAGAAACAGCGCAATCTGCACGAGCAGAAAGAACCACTTCTCGGGCAATCGTTCAATCATGCTCTTTCCGACCACGGTGCCGACAGCGGCGATCGGTATCAACACGGCGCTGACCTTCAGCGTAGAGGCCGTGTACGGGTGCAAGTTGGAGTATGGAATGACCTTGGCCCAGTTGACTGCGGCGAACACGATGGTCGTGGTTCCTGCAAATATCATCTTGGGAAGCTTCTGCGGCAGCACGTATACCTGAAACGGAGGTGCGCCAGCATGGGACAGGAAGCTGGTCATGCCGGACAAGGTGCCCCAGAACATACCTTTCGTCACACTTGGCTGTGTCGGCGTCTTGTGCGCCGACTTCCTGAGCCACATGTGCAAACAGAAACTCACCCCCATCACCCCGATCAGCAAGGACACCATCTGATCGGGGATGACTGCTGCCAACGCCCAACCAAGTGCAACACCAAGCACACCTGCGGGAATCAGCACACGGATATTCTCAAGACTGTACTCACGCCGGTACAGCCAGACGCTCACCAGATCCGACAGTATGTAGATGGGCAGTAACAACACCGCTGCCACCAACGGTGACAGATAGAGCGATAGCAGCGGCACGCTCAGCATGGCGATCGCTGGCATACCACCCTTGCCCAAGCCGACAAAGAACGCGGCAACACACAGCAGGGCGAGCAGGTGAGGCTCGCTTGTGAGGGAATCGATGGAGGGCACTAGTGCTTGCCCCGTACCGTCGCCATGATCCGTCGCATGTCTGTGACGACACGAGCACGTGTGAGCCCGAGTTCACGTGCAACGTATCCGATGGATTGACCGCCACTAATCAAGCGCAGCATCTTTTGTTCACGCGCAGTCAGTTGCGCGCGTACGGTCTCGGGGACGTCGAGACGGCTAATCTCGCGTACAGGCGCCGGCCGACACTGCTCCCCATCCAGCAACAGGGTCAGAGACTCTACAAGCACGCTGGGCGGCGTCGACTTGACCACGACACCCACAGCACCGCTGGCCATGATGGTGTCGACGACCTCATCGTCCTGCTCATCGACAACACCGACCACTCGTGTGTTCGGGCGTTGGTCAACACAATCGACAATGGCAGATTCCGCAGCCTCGCACTCACAAGCACCAAGATCCAGGAGCAGTACATCGCAGCAATCTGCCGCGACATCTATCTCGATATTCCTGGAAAGCGTTTCAAGCAGGCGCACGAACACACGCCGCAATATCGGACGCTCAGTGACGATGGCGACACGAAGGAATTCTGGAGGCTTGGCCATTCTGTCCATGAACTAGAACTACGCCTTGAAGGCCTCGGTAAGTTTCTCAAACGCCTGCTCGACAGGCAATCGCTCCATGAAACTCGCACCATAAAAGCCATGGCAAACCGTCGTGTTGTTCAGCACGAAGTCAGCATCATCAGGCATCGACACCCCACCGCCATGTACCAGCACGATCACATCTTCACGTACGCTTCTGGCTGCTGCCCATTCATCCAACAGCGCGGGCGACGCTTCGAGAGTAGTACCAGACTCGGTTCCTGATCCACCGCCCGTGGTCAAGCCAAGATGACACACGATGATATCTGCATCTGCCTCATCCCACTTGGCACAGAGCCCGGTGCCGGCTCCTCCACTAATGATGGGCCCACCTCGATCAATCATTCCACGAAACTTCGTGAGCAGCTTCTGGCGAGCGAACTGGGGCATCAGGCGCATCCTTTGATTACAGCGTTGTAGTGAGTCATGGCGACGTCGGCGAAGCCGGCATCACATCGAGAGAGCCACGGCCGGTTGGCATCCCAAGGTAACGACATCGGGCCCCTCAGGGTGATGCGCCGCCACGGTTTGCGGAGAGATATCTGCACCGGTGCAGTCACTCTTGATACCCACATCGACAAGCACGACGTCGACGCCTTGCGCCTGAATCAGCTGACGGACGTAATTCAGCTCCTCGCCCTTGGTATCGACCGTGCCGATCAGATAGACCCTTGCCGTGCCCCCTCCTGCTGGAAATTGATTTTTTTCAATTATGCAAGGCGGCAGGACTTTTTGGGAAGTGGTTCGAGGAGGTATCTGGCGAATCAGTCAGCCGACTCCGGCGTCGGGCATCCGTCAGGTGATCAACGCCATTGGCCGTAACCACTCGTAAGAACCCATCAACTATAGGGTTTTCCCTAATGGTCAGCTAAGCGTCTCTTGGATAATCTTGGGCTGAACCTCAGTATCCGGACACTCGCGATGAGCCACACTGACGGACCCTAAATTGCCGAAACCGACTATCGCTACCGGTTTGGCGACAACGAACAACCACCTGCGAGCATCCTGGACCGATCGATTACCGCGATTGATCACCTGCTGGCACAAGCGACAACGAGCGACGTCCCACTCGCGCAGGCTGAAGAAAACAATTCGCCCGATCTAGGAATAGTCGGTGCCGCCGCGCTGGGGACCCAACTTCCGTTGCCAGCGAACAGTGTCAACGGTACCGGCGCGGTCCAGGCGGACATTGCCGCCGACATTCTCGAAAACGTCGCCGGCGGCCAACCCCCTATCCGCCCCGAACTCGGGCGAGTTGGCGGGGTTTCGTGGTTTGTCATTGAAGGCACGCCATTTACCAGTGCTGCCGCCGACTCTATCGTGCTACCTGTCGAGATCGACGTCCCTCGAGGCGCGTCTGTCGTCGAATTCCGTGAGAGTGATCTGACGGCGTTGCTAGAGGCCGAACTGCCCGCCGCACGATCCCTTGCCGAAGCTCAGTACCGAGGCGATCGCGGCCTCTCCGTCGACGCCTTTCTGAACAGCCGTGCGCGGAACTCAATCGAGCGCAATGCTGCTCGTATGGCCGAGCGCGCGATGTAAGAAACGGTAGGCCAGACCGTCGCGGCCTCCGATTCGGGCATCGGGCGGGTAATCCTCGAGGGTAGCCAGTTTTAACGCCAGGGCGACGGCGTAATCACGTTGACAAGCCAGGCGAGCAACGTCCGTATACAGGGCGGCACATCGGCTCTGCTGGATGCCATACGCACACATGGTGTTCGGGCTGAGCCTGAGGTCGTCGAAGCGGCAGAGCAACTCGCGCGGCAAGGCAAGATTGCGGGGCAGGTTGGCGGCTGGGCCGGGGCTGCAGGGACTGTTGCGGCATACAACGCCGTAACCGAACCGATTAATGCGGCCGGTCCCTGGCGTGGGTCGCGAACGGCATCGGCAATGTCGCCGCGGCGGGGGTCGGGTACTGGGCGGGTTCCGAGATCGCCGAAACCGTCTACGAGCTCGTCATAGATGGCGACCCAATACAAGTGCCAGCAACACAGTGACAGAACACCACCCCTACGAATGGGCTGTTGACGGCCCACCGATCGGTATCTGGAGAACCGCACTTGGTAGCGGATCCAATCTGATGTCCGACACACTGACAATCGTATCGGATGGTACCGGCTCGTTGACCACACAAAGCGCTCTGACCGGTGAGGAACACACTGCACTTGTCTGGCGCCACCTGGCAGCGGGTCACATGGAAATCGTCGCGTTTCAGGAGGGCGAATCTCCGAGCTATATCAGCGACGACATGTGGGAGCCCATCAGGTACAGGGCTGACTGGCAATCAGTTGACACCACCGAGCGAGAACCCGTTCTCAAGAATCGAGCACGCGATAACTTCTGGACCTTGAGTGGCGGGTTGCAGCTCGTAGGACGCGCGTAGGCTCGCGAGCCTGCATAGCCACTCGACCTTTCGGGCCAATCAGTCTCCGGAAAGAATCACTCCAACTTACATCCTTGTAAATCCGGGACAAAGCCCCGGCAAAGAGAGAGCCCGATACTGAATACATCGAAACAACGCAACCACGCGGGTTTCGAACCCGCCAGTTCAGTACCTCTCTCTCAACTCAACACAAGGAAAACATCAACATGAAAACTCTCAACATCGCCGCTGCTCTCGCTCTCGTATCTGCTACCGCTTTCGCCGCACCTGCCATGGCCGTCTCGAGCGGCAACGTCTACCAGGATGTGCAATCTGCAGTGTCAGGCTCTGGCCAGATCGGCGTCACCGTCGACGGAAACACCGCCACTCTCTTTGGCTATTCCGAGAAGACCGACGCACTTGCTGCAGAGCGCGCTGCCTTGAATGCACCGGGCATCGACCAGGTGATCAACAGCATTGATAGCAACAACTCCTGAACCTCAACTCAAGTACGTCGACCAGCGGCTGCGATTTATCGCAGCCGCTTTTCGTTTGGGGATCGCGAAAAATAATGGCAACGCACGACGTTGTTTCCACGCGGAAACAGTTTTTCAGCGAAGACCATCGCAAACCTGGCCAGCGATACTGGTATCGCCATCAGTCGTTGCCTCGCCTCAGGCCAACCCACAGTGCTTCTTCTGAACAATTTGCGTGGCTTACACCGTTGTAAATCCACGCCAAACCGCTGGACAAGAAGCAACCCGATACTAGAACCATCGAAACAACGCAACCACGCGGGTTTCGAACCCGCCAGTTCAGTAACTCTCTCTCAACTCTACACAAGGAAAACATCAACATGAAAACTCTCAACATCGCCGCTGCTCTCGCTCTCGTATCTGCTACC
Source organism: uncultured Granulosicoccaceae bacterium (assembly GCA_938006335.1). Lineage (GTDB taxonomy): Bacteria > Pseudomonadota > Gammaproteobacteria > Granulosicoccales > Granulosicoccaceae > Granulosicoccus. The sequence goes on from CALLMF010000032.1 coordinate 22,851, forward strand.
GCTTTCGCCGCACCTGCCATGGCCGTCTCCAGCGGCAACGTCTACCAGGATGTGCAATCTGCAGTGTCAGGCTCTGGCCAGATCGGCGTCACCGTTGACGGAAACACCGCGACTCTCTTCGGCTACTCCGAGAAGACCGACGCACTTGCTGCAGAGCGCGCTGCCTTGAATGCACCGGGCATCGACCAGGTGATCAACGCGATCGATAGCAACAACTCGTAAACCTCCACTCAAGCACTACCCCAGCGGCTGCGATTTATCGTAGCCGCTTTTCGTTTGGGGGATAGAAAACAAGCTTGCGGAGCTTGGTCAATTGACATCACGACGTCTGACGATGCCCCATCGTTTTTCCACGTGGAAACACATTGCTGTCAGAGGCGTCTCAAAGCTGGTTCACGCTACTGATTATCCCAACCAGCGGTCCGCTCGCTTCAGATCGATCGATTGCTTTTACTGGAGACATTGCGTGGCTTACACCGTTGTAAATCCACGCCAAACCGCTGGACAGGAAGCAACCCGATACTAGACACATCGAAACAACGCAACCACGCGGGTTTCGAACCCGCCAGTTCAGTACCTCTCTCTCAACTTAAATCAAGGAAAACATCAACATGAAAACTCTCAACATCGCCGCTGCTCTCGCCCTCGTATCTGCTACCGCTTTCGCCGCACCTGCCATGGCAGTCTCCAGCGGCAACGTCTACCAGGATGTTCAGTCAGCAGTGTCGGGTTCAGGCCAGATTGGCGTCACCGTTGACGGAAACACCGCCACTCTTTTCGGCTACTCCGAGAAGACTGATGCACTTGCTGCAGAGCGTGCTGCCTTGAACGCACCGGGCATCGACCAGGTGATCAACGCGATCGATAGCAACAACTCGTAATCCTCCACTCAAGCACTACCCAAGCGGCTGCGATTTATCGCAGCCGCTTTTCGTTTGGGGATAGCGAAAATTGTCGACGCCCCACCGTGTTTCCACATGGAAACACTTTTCAGCGACCGCTATCGCAAACCGGGCCTACGGCACTGAGTTCCCAACCAGCATTTCGCGCCCCTCAGGCCAACCTGCTGTTCTTCTTCGGCGACATTGGCGTGGCTTACACCGTTGTAAATTCACGCCAAACCGCCGGACAAGAAGCAACCCGATACTACTTACATCGAAACAACGCAACCACGCGGGTTTCGAACCCGCCAGTTCAGTACCTCTCTCTCAACTCAACACAAGGAAAACATCAACATGAAAACTCTCAACATCGCCGCTGCTCTCGCTCTCGTATCTGCTACTGCTTTCGCTGCTCCTGCCATGGCCGTCTCCAGCGGCAACGTCTACCAGGATGTTCAGTCCGCAGTGTCAGGCTCTGGTCAGATCGGCGTCACCGTTGACGGAAACACCGCCACTCTCTTCGGTTACTCCGAGAAGACCGACGCGCTTGCTGCAGAGCGCGCTGCCTTGAACGCGCCAGGCATCGACCAGGTGATCAACGCGATCGATAGCAACAACTCGTAAACCTCCACTCAAGTACTACCTCAGCGGCTGCGATTTATCGCAGCCGCTTTTTGTTTGGGGATTAGAAATCCCCTGACAGAAACACACCACGGGAAACAGGCTGGACAATGACGCCAATCAGAAAGTGCCTCGTAGCCAACATCGGAGCAAGCGGACCGCTCACTACCCGATGATCATCCAACTGGTGTGTCGCGGGAATGCATCGGTTATGGTTGGTTTGAAGACCCTCCTTACTTTAAATCGACCAGTTCCGGAGATCGACCAGGATGGACATCACGCTACACCACTCACCCGGTGCCTGCTCAATGGCGACGTGCATATCATTGGAGGAAGCAGGTGCTGATTTTTCGGTCAACATCATCAGTCTGAAGAACAATGAGCAATCCTCTCCAGAGTACGTAGCGCTCAATCCCAAGAAGAAAGTGCCCTACCTGGTAGTCGACGGCCAAGGTTTGAGCGAGAACGTGGCCATCCAGACCTGGATTGCAGAAACATTCCCCGACGCAGGCTTGCTGCCTGCAGACCCTTGGGACCACAAGCGAGCGCTGTCCTACATGGGTTGGTTCGGCGCCGGGCTTCATCCCCACATGACCCGCCACTTCAAGCCAGGCTATTTCTGCGACCAACCCGAGGCGCATGCAAACATCAAGGCCAAAGCCGAAGCGCTATACATGGATCAGCTGGAACTGATCGAAGCCGAGCTCACAGGGAAAACCTGGTTCTTCGATCACTACACGGTTTGTGACTCATACTTCTTCTGGATCTACGATCGCGCGCTACGCGAGGGATTTGAATTGAGTCACCTTGAGTACAGCACTCAGCACAACGATCGTATGCGTATGCGTGAGAGTGTGGAGAAAACGCTGGCGCGCGTTGAAGGGTGACAGCACTACAACGACGTGCTCAACCGCGTATACCCTATCCTACAACCCCATCTGTCCCCGTCCCAATTCCGTCAGATCATCCAGTACAGCTCGCCCGACGAAATCCACCTCGTGATCTTCCGCCGCGAAGTCCGGCGCACTCTTTCCTGCTAGAAAATGTGGCGCCTGGCGTCGCGCGTAGGCTTCGTTTTTAGCACACGCGGGTGAAGCACCAATGTAGATGACGTTGGCGTACTCGCTACCGTGGTGCTCGTTGCCAACAGCATGTACGACATCTGGGTGCCACCACACTGTATCCCCAGGTTCTACAGAGGGTATGGGCACAATGCCGTCCATCAGATCGGGGTGCCAGGTAGCGTCGACACCGAGCGCACGGCCAGGGCGTGCAAGGCAGAACTCACCCTCCGTGACATCGTGCTGAAGGCCGCGCAACAGAACGTAACCGACGGCATTGACAATCGGTAGCAGCCGTAGCGTGCCGTCACCAGGACCTTGAGTCGTTAGCGCGGTCCAGCCTTGGAAGGTTCGAAACATGGACGACACCGCCGGGGAGGCAAACTCTCGCGTCTGGGTGCGGAACGCAGCGCGCCATGGGTCGTAGTCATCAAGGCGTCCGGCAAAGATCGCTCCGTATATTTTTTGAAACGCAGGGTCTACCCAGCGCTCGTAGGATCCCGCATCCATGTGCGGTGAAAGTCCGAGCGTGGTGTCTCCCGGAGCACGCCTGCGTGTGCGATCCGCGTAGGCAAAATCCTTGTCGGGATCAAACTCGGGGCCGGAGGGTGCGTCGGTATCCCACAGGCTGTTCATGAAGCGCTTGGTAATCGCCATCTCTGGCGCTTGCCGCGCCATGACCTGGGGTCGGGACCAGTACACGCCGTAAATCTGTGGCTGTGCGTCGGCCAGGTCACCGAAATAGGTGTCGAGTCCTGCCTTGGCGCGGGCCTTGGTGATGTAGTCGTTCGACTCGAGGTAGTCGCCCAGCTCCGTGTTCCAGGTCTCCGCCACAGCGCGTGGGAATACACCGCGGACAATGGCGCAACCGCGCTGACGTATCGCATTGATATCGGTCCGGGAGACCTTGGCGTCACGGACGGTCTCGAAGGACACTTCCGGGATCACGCTGGCGCCCTTGACTGCCGTGTCACGCACGGCATCAACCTCACGCCGCATCGCATCACGTACTTTTGCAAAGGCCTGCTCTACATCCACCGAGGCGCGCAGATCGCTCTTGGTCTGCTCTATCCAGTCGGCGGTATTCGCGCCTGTTGTATGGATATTCATTGCACCCCCGCCGTGTCCTGCGACACATCCTACGTCTCAGGCTCCTGGACCGCAAACTGACCAGACATCAGAAGGGTGTAGCCGGGTCACTCGATCGAAAAGACCAGATCACCAAAGCTGATGCCGAATTCGGTACACCAGACGCTCAGGGAATTGATGTCATCGAGCGTACGTGTTTCCGGCAACGTCAAACGAAATTCGTCGTTGATGTACGTCCGACCATTCAGACGCTCGCCAATTCTGCGGGCATCTACCCCACCGAAATCGCCATCCTGAGCAATGTAGAAAAAGACCGTCGGACCGAGCCCGTCGTAGTTGAACTCCGTGACCTCGATGGTGCAGTCGTCAAGCACGGTTGCCATACCGGACACATCGTGAAATCGAGTCGTGAACGTGGCACTAGCCCCAACCAGGGGATGATCCGACGAACAGCCAGACGCAGACAAGCCGTTTTCTTCCAGCGTCTGTTGAAAGTGGGCTGTCGCAGAACCTGCATCGATCAGGGAGGTGTTCACGCTACCGCTGTTGGCAACGAGGTTGATCACTTGACTGTCAAACTCCGAGCTTGCGAAGTCGACGGTGAGCCCTGCCGTCGACGACAAGTCCAGAGTCAGAAGATCTATACCATCTGACGGGTCGCCATTGGCGTCGAGAGATTGGAGTAGCCGGTTCAGATTGACCACATCCGTGCGGGCGGGGTCATCGCTGTTGAAGATATCCAGGGCGGTGACAATTTCTCGTCCTGTTACGCCAGGCAAGTCGATCTCCCCGATGGAAAACACCACACTCTCACCGGAGCGGTAGTCGAATCCCCCATCGACATCCGTGACGCCGGATACGGTCTCCGTCTGATAGGTCAAACCCTGGACCGCAGCGTCCAGGAACCGGCCCGAACGTTCGTTCGTCGTCGTCCCGTCATCTGCCGAGCAGGCGAGCAGAGAGGCGCAAAGACCCAGTGTGCACATCGTACGCGTCATGTGGTGGAGGTCTGCTTTGACGGCTAGTGTCGACCGGCTTGGACTCTCACCGCGTCGACAAGTTCATCGACGCGCACTCGAGGCTAGCGCACAGCCTCGACTCAGTTGCTATCCTAAAGCCCATGATCAGCCGGTTCTTTACTAACAATCGACGCGCATTTTCGAGCCTCTCCGAGCAAGAGGTGCTGGCGCTGGCGATCTCCTCGGAAGAGGACGATATGCGCATCTACCGCGCCTACGCAGAGGGACTGCGTGAGTTGTACCCCGCCAGTGCAGATGTGTTCATGCATATGGCCAATGAGGAGAGCGAGCACCGCTCCATGTTGATCGATCTGCACAAGAAGCGCTTTGGAGATTCGATCCCGCTTATCCGACGGGAGCATGTCCGTGGCTACTACGAGCGCAAGCCGGACTGGCTGGTACGGCCGTTGTCGCTCGACAAGACCCGCGACATGGCTGAGGAGATGGAACGTCAGGCGGAGCGTTTCTACCGAGCAGCGGCCGCACGAGCATCTGATGCTGACACACGCAAACTTCTCGGTGATCTGGCACTCATCGAGTCCAAGCACGGATCGCTGGCGGTACAGCTCGGCGATGAGTTGCTACCCGAAGAGGTACGCGAAGGCGAGGATGAAACCGAGCGCCGCCAGTTTCTGCTGACCTGGGTGCAGCCCGGACTAGCCGGCTTGATGGATGGCTCGATCTCAACACTCGCGCCCATCTTTGCAGCGGCATTTGCCACCGGCAATACCTGGAACACGTTTCTTGTCGGTCTATCTGCTTCTATCGGTGCGGGTATATCAATGGGGTTTACGGAGGCCGCCAGCGACGACGGCGAATTGACCGGTCGGGGCTCACCCTGGAAGCGTGGATTCGCGTCCGGCATCATGACGACCCTCGGCGGCCTGGGTCATGCCCTGCCCTATCTGATCCCGAACTTTGTCATCGCCACAACCATCGCGATGATCATCGTTGTGTTCGAGCTGCTGTTGATTACCTGGATACAAAAGCGTTGGATGGAGACGCCGTGGTCGCGCGCCATGCTTCAGGTCGTTGTTGGCGGCTCCCTGGTGCTTGCTGCCGGGATCCTGATTGGAAACGCTTAGCTCGTTTTTTTCTCAGCTTTCCTACCGTCGCCGCCTGCTTGAATACCTTGCCATTCCGGCATCAGGGTGGTTTGCCTTTATCGGACTGATGCTGCTGGCCTGTGCCAGCGGCCTGCTGCCGCTTGCGATGTTCTGGCGGCACAGTGGCCGTCACTCAAGGTACTCGGTGTAACGCGCAGATCTTGTTGCCTGACGGGTCACGCAAATACGCCAGATACAGCTTCCCGGAGTTGCCTTGCCGAATGCCGGGAGGATCTTCACAGGTGACCCCACCCGAAGCCAGGCCGGCAGCATGCCACGCATCAGCGGCCTCGGGGCTCTTTGCAGTAAATCCGATGGTGCTGCCATTGCCGTGACTGGCTGGCTCACCGTCAAGCGGTCGGGTAAGCAGCAGCAATCCAGAGTCTGTCAGATAGATGCATCGCCCACGCTTGTCGATCACCCCCGACTTGTGGCCAAGCGCACCCAGCACGGCATCGTAAAACTGCTTCGACTGCGCGACGTCGGTGGCGCCCAGGGTTACATGACTGAACATGCGCGTATTCCTCAATAGAAAAAATCAAAGCCCATAGCTGAATGACAGGGTCACTGTGTCATCGCTGATGGTTGGGAGACCTTCAATGCGCTGTTCGATGATGCGATATCCGACATTGACGGCAAACGTGCCGAAATCAACGGTAGCGCCTACCTCGGCACTTGTCTCCTGAACGTCCTCAGACACGATTGTTGCCAGATCCAGCCGGAAGCGTGCGATGTCGGTGAGTACGTGCGTGTAATTGCCGCGCAGCCTTGCAAATGGCTGGGACAGATCCTCGAGCCCCGGAGCACTGAAAGTGATCTGGCGTGCGCCAACCGCCACTTCGGCAACTGCAGACTGTTGCGAGTTGCCCAGAAACTGATAGCCAACCCCGATCGCCTCCGTTGTCTCCCTGTTGATATTGATCACAGGATCGGTGCGGAAACTCAGATCAACGAGCCCATAGAGTTTTTCGGTAACCCAGTAGCGAGGCCGATAGCCGAGCTCGTAGCTGTCTTCGCCACGACTCTGAATCCAGTCCGCATAGATATGGTGGCTCAATGGCCGCGTGTCGTTACTGAGCGACAGCCGGATGCGGTTGGACTGCGCCCCATCACGGATGACGGCCCCACCGGAAAGCCCACCGCTCCACTCAGCCTTGGCGACAGACGGAGACAGCATCGCAACCGCTAGTGTCAAGGCCGAGGCGACAGGTACCACACCGTGCCGCTCACTACCGCCAGTAAATTCTGGGTACATGTCTCTCAACGCTCGTGAACGACGTAACAGGTATAGGTAGCACATGAGCACCGCTTCGCGCGTCAGGATTCCGTAGTAGCGCTTACCTATACCAACATGGTTAGTGCCCGCGCCAACATGACCGGTAAACAATTGTCAGCCCGACAGAACGGACTGACACGAAAACCCGTGCTGACCCTTTCGCACTACAACCCAAGCGTAGTAGTGTTACAGAGCACAAGGTGCATCAAAACGTAGCGAGCCCATGCCGATCAAACCAACGTCGATCACAGACTACATCGCCCAACTCCCTGACGAGAGAAGGATCGTGATAAAGCGACTCAGGGCCACGTTGTGAAAGAACCTGGCACGAGGCTTCAAGGAAGAGTTCAGCTACAACATGCTGGGTTACGTGGTGCCGTACGAACTGCTTGGTCAGCTCGCGACAAAAATGACACCTGAGGATTGGATTGCACAATACGAGCGTGTAGTCAGAAAACGTTGAAGCGAAGATCGACCGTATCAATCCAGAAGACCAACGCGTGCGGAAGCACGTGCATGCCTGAGCTCGACAAACCCGTCTCGTTTATCACGACGGTCGCTGCAAGCAACAAGGGCAGAATATATATGTTCTTCTCACTACTGTATCTCCGAGGGTGGCTCGCTCGGACACCGTTGGTCTTAATATCCTGCTCAAATTGCGAACGCGACGAGCCAATGCAGTGGAATTGCCACCAGCCCATGGCCACGTTTCATGTTTTCTGTATCGACCCCTCCCCTTCTGATGCACTCGAAGGAAATCACGGATATATCAAGCTGTACACAATTGTCGGATCGCTTGGAATAATCCGCCCATTTCCCGTGAATCTCGCCCCACCCAAGGACGTCTGCGTTTCAAGGTGATACGAGTCGCTTGATTGCGGTACTGGCCGCCGCCACGTCAATGCATTAGGTAAACTAACGGCCAACTCGTTGTCACACTTTCGTCGACGTCTGCAGTCAATCCCTTTGATCCGAAACCCCAAGCCCAGCGATTTCGCCAACGCACTGATTTTGCTCTGCGCAATCATCGCCGGGGTGGTCACTGCGGTGTTGTGGGTCGCGCGCGAGCAAAACGTCTACGACACAGCTCGCCGAGAGCTCTCGATCCGGCTCGAATCGTCCTCTGCAGGCTGGGCAGAGGCAACCGATCAATTCTTTGCCACGGCAGAAACCGCTGCCGGTCTTGTCGACTCGCTGTCTACCGTAATGGCGGACGAGCCCGATCGGGTGGCCTTGTTGGCTGGCGTGATCGCTGCCAGCTCTTCCATCGATTCCGCTTTCGTCGGTCATGACAATGGCGATTTCGAGTTTGTCGCTCGATCCGGAGATGTTGCGCCTGATGGATTTCGGGTACGTCTTATTTCCAATGAGCCTTCTCGACGTTTCAAGGGATGGTTTAGCGACGCAGACCTCAATCGTCGACGGGCACATGACGCAGCCGACGACGGCTATGACCCGCGCAAGAGGCCGTGGTTCAGAGATATCGGTGAGCCCAGCGAGTGGACAGCGCCCTACACCTTCTCGAGCAGCGGCGCGCTCGGTATCACCTACAGCGCGCGGAGTGATGATGCTGGAATGGTAGTAGGCGTTGATGTGAAGCTGGCTGAGATCAATGGTTTTTTGCAACGGTTGGCACCTGGAGAACGGGGCAAAGCCGTCGTACTAGCGGTCGAAGAATCTCCCACCAACGTCTCCGCCCCCGTGTTCAGAGTTGTTGCGACCTCAAGCGAAGACTACGCGTCGTTGCCGGACTGGGCGTCCGTGGAGGCCGATTTCGCACATGGCTCACCGATTGAAAACGTGTTGGCGCGGCTCGAGAATCAGTCACTGCAACGTGACCACCAAAGCCGGTTTGACGATGTCATCGTGGAACGATCTACGGACGGCGAACGAACCCTGGTGGTGCGACCAGCCCGCAGCGATCGCAACTGGTACCTCATTGCACAGGCCGAAGACGGAGATGCCCTCTCCGGCTTTAACCCCGGGTCGGGCATCATGGGTGCGGTCCCCACAGGCCTGGCAGTGGCTAGCCTTGTTGGACTACTTGGATCAGCATTGAATCGTTACCGGCTAAAGCTCAAGCATGAGGCGGAGCGAGACGAATTGACTGGACTGTTTAGCCGTCGGGCCTTTCAACGCGAGCTCGAAAAGCGCTTGCAGAAGAAGCAAGCCGTCACGCTAGCCATCCTTGACCTCGACAGGTTCAAATCGGTGAACGACACATACGGTCACCTGGTCGGCGATACCGTGCTTCGAGAGGCCACTCTTCGGGTCCGAAAAGAAGCTGCTGGTGCAGGGGCGCTGGCAGCGCGACTCGGTGGCGACGAGTTTGCCGTGGTTTCCGCAACCAACATGGACTGGGCCTTACTAGTACGGTCGCTTTCGGACCCGGTAGTCGTGGATGGTATCAAGTGCGAGGTGGGGACGAGTATCGGCGTCGCAAATAGCGTCGATGGTATTGAGCCGACCGAATTGATTCGCTCAGCCGACCGAGCACTATTTGCTGTTAAAGCAGGGGGCGGTGGCGGTTACTGCCTTAACGGCGCCCCCCCGGTGTTTTGTCGAGACGACCTAGTTGTCTGACCGTTTATAAACGCCTGAGGGCACGTCGCCACCGCCTGAATGGGCGGGCCCTGACTGGTCTGCGATGATTCTATTGACCAAGCCCAGCTTGTTTTGCACGGCCGGCGTCAACAGAAACGGGTAGGCATCACGCTGTCCCAGACTCCGATTGAGCATGTTCATCGCCAGGGAAATGGGTAGCCAACGGTTGATCAAGGAGTCGACCGGGATACCGCTATAGGGCTCAAAGCATGCGGAGGGGTCGAGGGGAGCCGTCCTTCCTGTTGTCGGATCCAGGGTCAACCCCAGCTGTGTCGCCGTCTCCAACGCATCGACGATATGGAAATAGTGAGCCCAGGTTTCCGCCCAGTCCTCCCACGGATGGCTACTGGCGTAGGTACTGATGTAACTGACACTCCAGTCAGCAGGGGCGCCCTTGGCGTAGTGAGCTTGCAGTGAGGCCGCATAGTCTTGTCTCTCATCACCAAACAGCTCACGAAACTCAGCCAACCATGCGCTGTCCCGAACCAGTCGATCCCAGTAGTAGTGCGCGGATTCGTGGCGGAAATGTCCGAGCAGAGTTCGATATGGCTCATTCATCTGTTGACGCAGACGCTCGCGAATAGCATCGTCTGCTTCATCGATATTCAATGTGATGACGCCACGTGCATGCCCCGTCATTACATCACCCTCTTCGTTGTCACGAGCATCCAGACAGTCGAAGGCCAGCCCCGTTTCCGGTGCGACATCCTGGCTCACTACTGGAAGGCCAAAGTTCAGCAGCGAGTAAACGAGGTGATTCTTCTCGCGCTGCACGTGCTGCCACAATTGAAGATTTCTGGTGTCCGCCAGATTGGGAATCGTCCGGTTGAGTTCGCAGGACAGGCAAAACCCCGTGTTGGAACCCGGACTCGTCAACCAGTTGCACGCCTGGTGTCTCAGGCCATTGGCGCACAACTGCCCAACCCCCGAAAGCATTGAAAGCGAAATCGGGTCAAACGCCAGCGCACACTGGCAGGCCGTGCACTGTGTATTGCCAAAGTAAACCGCATGGCCGCAGTTGTTGCACTCGAAGATCTTCATGCAGGAGCCCGGAGAATAATGAGTATTGCTGAAGCGGCCGGCAAGTTGACTGACTACTCGACTCGCTGCTTGACTTCAAACTGAAGCGGTAGCTTGAACGAGCACAGCAAAGACAGCAACAACAATACGCTCGCACCGGCAAGACATGCAGACAAGGACCCCTTCCACATCAGCGAGCCCGACAATAAGGTCCCCGACAGTCTGCCCGATGCGTTAGCGATCTAGTAGAACCTCACATCCATCGACGTGAATTGGCGACTGACGTAGTACACGATCAGGTAGCTGCGCAGGGTTGAGTTGACAGCGGCCAATACAATAACAAGGCAACCCAGAAGACTGCCGCAAACCAGACATCGCGCGATGGGAACAGAAATAGCTGAGCCGCACTCAGCCAGCTAATGCCGGCACTTGTCGAAAATATCTGACTGACTTTGAGTTTTGAGGCTGATTTACAGTGCGACAGCAAGTTACCACTGATAGGCTTGAGCAGTATTTCCATGGCTGGCCGGGAAGTGTGAGGTCACTTCTATCCGTACAGACTCACGACCATGATCTGGTCACGAGCAGATGGCAGCACGCGCGTCAATGGTCGGATCGCAACGATATTGCTGCCGCCTTGTCAATCTGTGAGTTATCGGCCTTGTATGGCCGTCGGACCACACTTACGTCGATATCGAACGGCCGAGGCGTTCAAGCATGGCATCACAGTGTTCAAGCTGGGTAACACTGACGTACTCATCCGCCCTGTGCGCTTGTTGAATGCTCCCGGGACCGCAGACCACAGCAGGAATGCCGAGACTTGACGTGAACAAGCCTGCCTCCGTACCAAAGCTGACTTTCGATACCTTCATGTCCTGAGCAAGCCACTGTTTGACAAGACTCACGGCCTGCGATTCTGCATCGGTTTGTAGCCCAGGATAGCTGATCAGTGGCTCCTGACGAATAGCCACATGTTCTGCCAGCCTGCGCATGCGGGGCAGGACCGCGTGTTCTGCATACTCCTGGATCTGATCGACAAGTTGAAACGGATCCTGCTCTGGCAGATGTCGTATTTCATAGTTGAAGCAGCAGGACAAGGGCATCATGTTCAGCGCGGTACCACCTTCAATGACACCGACATGCAAAGTAGTGTAAGGCACTCGATAGTCAGAATCGAAAGGACCGTTTTCCGCGATGTGCTGTTGGATGCGATAAATCTCGTTGATGAGCTCTGCGGCATACTGGATCGCATTGATCGACTCCGTGGCATACGCCGAATGCCCGGCAGTCCCGGATACGGTCACGCGTTGCGAGCATTTTCCCTTGTGCCCGATCATTGCCTGCATCGATGTGGGTTCGCCGATAATGGCCATGGCAGGCTGGATCGGGAGCGTTGCCATCATGTCTATCATGCGACGCACGCCGAGGCACCCCACTTCTTCATCGTACGAAAGTGCGATGTGTACCGGCGTGTCAAGTGTACGGCGTTGCAGGTCAGGAACCGCTGCGAGCACACAGGCAATGAATCCTTTCATATCGCATGCCCCGCGCCCGTACAGAAGGCCATCGTGCTGTCTTAACGTGTAGGGGTCGCCTTGCCATTGCTGGCCGGTTGTCGGCACCACATCCGTGTGACCGGACAACATGATTCCAGGTTTGTCCGCAGGACCGATGGTCGCGTACAAGTTCGCCTTGGCTCCACCCTCATCGTAAATCAGTGAAGACTCGACATTGAACTGCGCCAGGTAGTGCTCGACAAAGGTGATCAGCTCAAGATTGGACACCGCGCTGGTCGTGTCAAACGCCACGAGCGTCTGCAACAGGTCAATACTTGAGGGTGTACGCGGCATCAGTTCACTTCGGATCGCCTGGCACACCGTAGGCCGACGAGGCATCGGGATGCAGTGCTCGAGTGACATAATCAGCCACCTGCGGCTTGTAAACCTGCCACAACCGCTGCAAGTCGTTCAGCACATCCTCACTCCAGTCAACGCGCAAATCAATGACGGGCCAGGAGACAGTATCCGCTACCTGAAGGCCGGCAGACCTGACGGGGCCTGCTTCGCCACCCGACTCCGCGGCCGCCAACAGCGCACGCATCAATCTATCCGCCAGCGGCTCGGAGGCACTCGCTTCAAACGCATCGACCATGGCCTCAGGTACTGACTCGCTAGCGAGTAGATTGCCGGCCGCCACACAATCCGTTCCGACCCTCTGACCACAGATTCCCAACGCCTCAGCGCCGGTATGAATGGCGGGCACACCGCTGACGCCAACCACTAGCAGCTGCCTCCATGATGAGTGCGGGTACTCCGCAATGGCTTGCTCAAGAGCAGATCTTGCGTTGAGTCCGCTTTCAAGCAGATCGAGCATCGAGGGGCCCAGTCGTGGGTCCGTGATGTTCTGGCTCAGCGCCGCCCCCACACCCGCACGCGTAAATGCACAGCGGCTGGCAACACACGGCGATGAAGAACTGACAGCGACGCCGAACTGACCGCTATGCGTGCATCGTGCTGCAATGGAGAACGTCACCGTCTGGTCCTGGTTCGAGTGATGTCAACCATGCGAGCTTATCCCGTTAGAGCGCTTTCGGAACGTGCCGCTCCGTCGTGATACGCAGAATAGCTCCGCTTAGTGGCGATGTGATTGGCGACGTAGAGTGCATCGTGCCAGACGCCCCAAATGAACGATGAGCCGCGTCTGGATAGCCAGGGCAGGCCGAGAAAGTAGACACCAGGTTCCGCCGCAACACCCCGTTGATGGTTCGGTCTGCCTGTCTCATCAAATACGTCAACCTTCAACCAACTGAAATCCTGAGCGTAACCGGTAGCCCAGACGATCGATTCAATACCCGCCGCCTTCAGATCCAGAGACCGCACCGGATGTTCCACGCATGGTGGATCGGGTAGCAAGGTGTAGGCGTCCGGTTCCTCAGGTAGATCCAGACCGTTTCTGTTGATGTACGCGTCCGCGCTTCTCAACACGGCCAGGTAGTTCGCATCACCGTCTTCGATGTTCTTTTTCAGATCTGGCGCTATGGAGACGACACCCTCCTTGAATGACTCGGTCATCCCGAGAAGCCTGATGCCGCTGTTCGACAGCTCTCTGAAGTCGACAGTGTGTCCCCCATTGGCACCGCTGACAGCAATGGTCACATGCTCTGTACCCAAGGCCGGTGTCGTGACGTCCCACTCACCGAGTACGCCCAACCACCAACAGTAATCTCGATTCCTGTAGCTGCGAGGGGGGCGGTTATGGGGACCCACGGAGAGGTACACAGATCGCCCGGCCGAGCACAGTTCTTCTGCGATCTGCGCACCGGAGGAACCGGAACCGATGACAAACACGGAGCCCGGCAGTTGTGAGGGGTTTTTATAATCGGTAGAGTGAATCTGCTGAAGATGCTTGTCATCAGGCGCTATTGATGGGATGACGGGCGTGTGGAAAGCGCCGGTCGCAACCACAACGTGGTTGGCGTGCAAGTGACCGCAGTTTGTCTTGACCCGAAAACCTGAGCTTCCGGAAAGACGACTCACCTCGATAACGTCTACACCGGTTCGGATGGGAGCGTTGAATGTCTTCGCATAGCTTGCAAAGTAGTCAGCGACTTCGTTTTTCGTCGCAAACGCGTCGTTGTCGAGATCAAACTCGAGATTAGGGAATCTATCGTGCCATGCAGGACCATTCGCCACCAGAGAATCCCATCGGCGCGTGTGCCAGCTCGATGCGATCTGATCGCGCTCCAGCACAACATGCGGAATAGACAGTGACGACAGATGCTCACTAGCGGCAATGCCCGCCTGCCCCGCCCCGATAACAACCGTGTCGGTGTCTTCCAGCGCCATCATGAAGGGCATCCGCTCATCGCTTATGCAGGGATAACGGCAGTGACGTCAATCTCGACCAGCCATTCCGGCCGCGCGAGCGCGGTGACCACCACACCAGTTGATACTGGGTATACCCCCTTGAGATGACGTCCAACTTCCCGATAGACATCTCCACGATAGGCGGGATCGACGATGTAGATCACCAGTTTGCAGATGTGGCTGATATCACTACCTGCCTCGCGCAGCAGTGTAGCGACGTTGACCATTGCCTGATGGGTTTGCGCCGTGGCATCCCCTTCGCCCACGTTCTCTGACGTGTCGAGATTCTGCCCGATCTGCCCACGCACAAATACCATGGTGCCGGTAGCGACCACAACCTGACAAAGATCGTTGTCGAGGTTCTGCTCCGGATACGTCTCCCTGGTATTGAACGGACGTATACGCTTGTGTGTGGGTGACATTGGCTCCGCAAACGTGCTAGTGCTGTGCTAGGGACGTGCTGCGACGTCGAGACTACCCCTTGCCTTGCTGCTCGAAGAACGACGCTCCGTCAGGTATCTGTGGTAGCTCGATGTCGTAGGGAATTGATCGTATACGATTGGTGCGCTGACCGCGGACTATCTGCCCTTCAAACCTGTTGGGCATGGGGTTCGGTGACTGGGGCATCGCGTCTTCCGCAGAATACACAGCGATAAACAGCGTCCGCGGCTTGTCAGACAGATTGGGTGCGGAGCCATGCAGCAGCCGCGTGTGCATCAGGCAGACACTACCTGCAGGCCCCGTACACATGACCGACTGGCGCTGGCACTCCTCGGCTGTCTCGCTATCGATCGCACCGGTAAACTGGCTGTCGTGCCACAGGCTGTATATCTCACCCTTGTGGGAACCTGCGACCACTTCCAGTGGCCCGTTTTGCTCGGTGACCTCATCAACCATGAGCAACGCCGTAATCAGATCATCGTTACTGTGGGGCGTAAACGGAAAGTCCTGATGCCACTTCACAGCAGTCTTTGAACCTGGCAGCTTGGAGTTGATCTTGCTGTGATGGAACTTGATGTTGGGACCGATCAACGCCTCGACGCAGGATGTCATCGGGCTGTTCATCATCGCGCTGTAATAAGCGTCCGACACTTCTACCGGCGCATTGACCCGTCGTAGCGCTGGCGAATCAGCCGTGTGACCGGATTCCAGATCAAACCGTGGTCGCCCGTCAAAAGCTTCCCCGTACGCGGAGGTCTGCGCCCTGCTCTCCTCAACCCAGGCCGCAAAGTCGTCACGCAGTTCTGCAAGCACATCCTGCGACACCGCATTTTCCACGACGAGGTAACCGTTCTCGTTGAAGAAGTCGATTTGCGTTGAGGTGAGTGCAGGCATGGCAATTCCGAGTCTTGCCTGTTTTCAGAGGCGACGGCGTCAGATCGTGCCACACCGGGCCTGTGGTTGTCAGCGCCCGAATAAATCAGACTTTCAACGCCGGGATGATCTGCTTCTTGCGACTCATCACGCCGGGCAATACCACATGATCTCCCGATACACTGACGCCAAAACTCTTCTCGGCGACTGATCGGGTCAGCTCATTGGGTACGAGCAAGGTCGCTTCTTCGTTGAGGATATCCACGACAAACAACAGCACCTGGTCGACACCGTCTTCAGAGGCGACTGAGCTCATGCTATCCATCAGCGAGGATTTGCGATCAAGCACGATGTCGGGCGCTGTGGTCTCCAGTACCGACACTCGAAAGCGCGTACCGTCCACTTCGTACTCCTTGCTGTCCATGCGCAACAGTTCGGCATCGGAAAATGCCGACACATCAGACTTGGCGGCAAACATCTCACCGGCATAGTCCGGAATCGACAGACCCAGTTGTTCGGCGAGCGTCTCGGCCAGGTGTCGGTCAGTATCGGTCGTAGTCGGTGAACGGAACTCGAGCGTGTCGGACAGGATGCAGCTGAGCATGAGTCCCTTTACGTTGTCCGGCATGTGCTGCGCGTCCTGCCCCATCAACTCGTGCATCAGTGTCGCGGTACAGGCCAGTGGGCGTATGGTGATGTCTATCGGTCCGCTGGTCTCGAGGCCACCGACCAGCTTGTGGTGGTCGATGATCGCGGTGACATCCGCCTTGTTGATATTGGAAGGCAGTTCAGCCGGATTGTTGGTGTCCACGATCACGCACAACTGGCCGTCGGCCACATCGTCGATGATGGTGGGTTCGTCAAATCCCCATCGCTTGGCCACGAAGGCAGCTTCGGTGTTTGGCGTACCCAACAGGCGCGCTTGCGCCTCGGTGCCGGTGTGGTTCAGGTACCAGGCCCAGACCAACGCAGATCCGAGGCTGTCGGTATCGGGGGCCTTGTGGCCAAAAACAAGGGTCGTCATCGTACGGTCGGGCCTTCCAGGATTAACGGGGCTGACATTATGCGCTCTTCGACCAATATCCATGCCAAACGCCGATCGGGCAAGCTATGGTGTGAAGCTCAATCCGTCATCAGCAATGCTCACGGCCTGTCGACTCTCGATCGAGTGCTGCGCCGCCATGCCCAACAGCACCGCCCTCAGCCCGTCGAGACCGGTCACCGCAACGCCCCGATTGACAGGAAGCTCAGGGTCCTCGAGGCCCGTGCTGCACGCACCGCTCCGAGGCGTCCGTGGGATGTCGAGCGCCACGTCAATGAACGCTGAATCATCCACTGTGTCTCCGCGATAGGCGCATACCGCCTTGAAGAACTCACAGTGCTGATAGTAGGTCGATCCGTTGTGATCGCCTGCTGCCAACAGCGCTTCGTTGACAGGGACCTCGGTTTCCTGCGGGCCAAACGGTTCTCGCGGACTGACCACGACGCGCGGCTTGGGCGGTGCCTCATCGGTGGATTTCCAGAAGCGGGTCGGCCCGGGAATGTCGCATTCCAGCTTGGCTAGCGGACCCAGGGCAATAATGGATTCCTGATAGCGTGATCCTTCAGCGAACATGCACAACTCCAGCATCGCGCGCTGCCCGTTCTTGAAATCGACAATCACATACGCGTTATCAATGATGTCGGGCACCCTGCCTGAGTAGCTCTCGTCCTTGTGGTTGTGATCAACAGCGCCTGAGGCATAAACACGACAGGGCGTCGATGAAACGAGCAAACGCATCAGATCAAAGTAGTGGCAACACTTCTCCACCAGTGTTCCGCCCGAGTATTCATTGAAGCGATTCCAGTCACCCACCTTTTCCAGAAACGGAAAGCGATGTTCAATGATCGACAGCATCTGCACGTCACCGACCACGCCTTCTGACAACCTGGATCGGAACAGCTGCACCGGTGGCATGTAGCGATACTCCATAGCGACCCACACCGGCGCCGGATGCGCTTCAAAGGCCTTGGCGAGCCGTGCGATATCTTCGTACCTCGTGCAGAGGGGCTTCTCTACTATTACGGGCAATGTTGTCGATGACAGCACGTGCAGTAATTGCTCGCAGTGCTGATAGTTGGGACTGGCGATGAGTAGCACATCGATATCATCACCTGACAACAACTCATCCAGCGAGGCACAAAACCGCGCCTCGGGTGCCAGGGCCTGATTCTCCTGTTGCATGTGTCCGTCCGGATCAGCCACTGCAGACACCACGGCACCGTCAATCAACTTCAGATTGCGGATGTGCTCCTTACCCATCATCCCGCAACCGAGGAGGCCGTATCGAACCGTCGTCATGAATGTCTGTCTCTCGTCGAACGTGTTGTCTGCGAGCGTGGTCGTTGTCACGAGCCGGGATTATCGACGGGTAAGCCGCTCGGAACCGTGTCGGGAATATAAAAGCGCTGGCTTGCTGCCTGTTCGCCGGTCAATGCCTCGAGAAAAGCGACGATGGACGCGACCTCACCTTCAGTCAACGGCGTCAGGGCAATATCAACTTTCGAGGCCTGGCGGGCCACTTCCCGAGCATCTTGCAAGATGATGAAGTCCACTCTTTCCAGCCACGGTGCGTCCGGCAGGATCGCCTGCTCCGGCGACCATCGCTGCCTGGACGCTTCAGGATCCAGGTGATGCTCGATCATCTGCTGGAGTGTCGTATAAGCACCGTTGTGACCGTAGGGTGCAGTCAAGGCCACGTTGCGCAACATCGGCACGCGAAACCGATACGCATCTTCCAAACGGTCGCTCTCGCCCATCCTGCCGACGTCTCGCGCCACCGGATCCCACTTGCGGGTACGACCCGGGCCGAATGCCGGCAGGGACAACGCCCTGAATCCGTGGTGACTGAATAGCGGACCTGCATGGCACTGCGTGCAACCCGCCTTACCGAAAAACAGGTCCTTTCCTGCAAGTTGCTCGTGGGACAAGGCGTTCTGCTCGCCACTGAGCCATCGATCGTAAGCGCTGTCAGTGCTTCGGAACTCGGTACTGATGAACGCCGCCAGAGCGTTGGCAATGTGCACGATTGAAATCTGTTCAGGCTGCTCGATATCCTCGAAGGCATCAACAAGCCCGGTTGCGTACTCTGGCAGCGAACGCACACGTTTGGCAATCAGTGGCCACGCGTTGTCGATACGATCGTTACGCGCACCGGCAATCTCGTTCTCTTCATTGGAGCCTGCCATTTCCGTATCGGACGTCATCGGAAACAGCGCTTGCGCAGCGACCACGGATACCAACCCATCCGGCAACCACTCCTCGGCAGGTGTGTTGAACCCGTTGCCATAGAGATCGCTGGCGCTGATGCGCCCGTCATGCATCAGCACGCTGATGTCATGCGCACCAAGGTTCCACAGCGCCGGAGCATTGCGCGGCACGCGACGCTCGATCCGCTGCGAGCCGGTGCCGGTCGTTCTGTTGACGCCGAGCCCCTCTCCACCCTCGCCCACCCCGAGCGACAGTCCGTCACTGGTGCCGAGACTGGGGTGATGGCAGGTGCCGCAACTGATGTTGCGGTTACCGGAGAGAATCTTGTCGAAGAAAAGCAACCTCCCTACCTCTACCTGCGATGGCGGGAACTGCCGAAAATCATCGTTGGAGAGTGCAGCTGTAGTGCCCGCGGACTCGACCGAGACCACAGGCGCGATGAAACACAGCACACCAAGGAGCAGAGCTGAACGCAACATGATCAATGGAACGGGTAGAGCCAGACCTTGTAGTCATCGATCAGGATCTGGGCGGCCTCGATCTGCTCCGGGGTCATCTTCTTGACCACTTCCTCGAGGCTGATGGCGGCATCCGGATCACCCCCGATCGCTGACAGCGTGTACCACAAGTACGCCCTGACCAGATCGACGGCGGGCAGCCCCCTGCCTACTTCGTAGTACCAGCCTATGCCGGACTGTGCGCCCGCATGACCTTTCATCGATGACCTCAGATACCACTCGAAAGCGCGCTGATCATTGCGCTCTACGCCAAGACCCATCGCATACATGACACCGATCAGTTCTTCGGCCTCTGCATTGCCAGAGCGAGCCGCCAACATGAGCTCCTGATAGGCAGGCTCATAGTCGCCGGCATCCATGAGGTCGCGTGCCTGTTCCAGATCTGCCCGCGCGGACAGACTGACGAACAGCACAAGTGCACATCCACAGAATCTGATCAGGTTACGCATGAGGAACATCAGCCGGACGGCGGCAACGAATCCATTCGTCGCCGCACATCTGAATGACCTACTTACTTGATATCAGCGTCACGACCCGCATTGATATCCGCCTCTGCCGCAGTAACGGCATTGGTCAGCGCATCAAATGCCTCGCTACCGCGAGTGACGTTCTCGGTGAACCAGTCGTAAACGGGCGTGGCCGCTTCCTTGAACGCAGCCTTCTGGTCCGGTGTCGGTACATAAAGGTCACCACCACCCGCGACAAACTCCTCGTAGGCCTGGATAGACTTGCGCTTGGGTGAAGCAAAGGTGGCTTGCTGTAGCGCGTAGAACCCATCAACAACCACTCGCTTGAGTTCGTCCGAGAGACCGGTAAAGGACTCATTGGACATCCACCACAAAGCACCCATGTAGGCATGCCCGTCGAGCGTCAGGTACTGGAGACCTGCGTCCGGGAACTTCATGCCCATGATATCGGTGATGCCGTTCTTGGAACCCTCAACAACACCGGTCTGGAACGAGGTGAACAACTCGGGCCATGGGATAGGCGTGGGAGCAGCGCCCAGCGCTCGCACCAGCTCCTGGGGAAGATCCGCGACAACGGTTCGGATCTTGAGACCTTCGAGGTCGGCAGGCTCAGCGACACGGCGCTCGGTATTGGCGAAGTTTCTCCAACCGCCGGTATTGCCGATGGTCATCAGGCGGATGGTATCGCCAGAGTCTTCCAGCGCCATGCCACGCATGGTCCGCGTGAAGTCGCCGGACAGCACGTGTTCTGCAACTCGATCATCCGACATCAGGTAGGGGAGATCCAGCACCTGTACGTAGGGGAACAGACCCGCAGCACCGCCGGAGGTAGAGATGTAGATGTCGATCGAACCATCGGATACGCCCTGCAGGCACTCGGCACCATTGGAGCAAAGCTGGGTGCCGATGAACAGCTCAACTTCGATCGCACCGTTTGATGCACTTTCGACATAGTTCTTGAACACGACAAGACCATCGTAGTCTTCATCGTTTTCGTTGGAGTTGGCGGTTGCCCGGAGCGTGATATCAGCTGCCTGAGCAGCGGTTACCGATCCGATCGCAAGCGACAATCCCAATGCCGCTGTGCTCACTATGCGCTTGACCATATTGTGTATTCCTCTCAAGTGATACTGATTTGATGTTGATAGCCTTAACTACAAGAACCCGGTAAGGCGCGGGATTGTCAATGACAATGCTGGGACGAAGGTGATCAGTAGAATGACCAGTATTTCCACGGCCAGGAACGGCAGAATGGCGCGTGCAATCGTGATCACTCTCTCTCCTGACACGGCTGCTGCCACAAACAAGACCAGTCCCATCGGCGGCGTTGCAAGCCCCACGGTCAGATTCACGCACATGATGATCGCAAAGTGAATCGGCTCGACACCGAGGCTGATGAACACCGGGCCCAGAATCGGACCCAGAATGATGATAGCCGGCCCTGCATCGAGAAACATGCCCACAAGAAACAGCAGCACGTTGATCAGAAAGAGCAGCAGTAATGGATTATCGGTCAATGTAAGAATGAATGCCGCCAGGTGCTCCGGTGCATGACTCAGGCTGACCACTGTCTTGAACGACATAGCTGCACCAACGAGCAACAACACGACGGCAGACGTCAGTCCTGCACGCGTCAGCACACCGGGTAGCTCACTGAACGTCAGGGACCTGATGACGAACAAACTCACGATCAATGCATAGGCAACGGCCACAGCCGCAGCCTCGGTCGGTGTAAACACACCGCCGAGGATTCCGCCAAGAATGATGATGGGTGTCAGTAGCGGGAAAAAGGCCTTGAGGCCAGCGCGACCCCGCTTCTTCCAGGTGTACTTCTCGCTGGCAACGGGGAAGTCATAGCGGTCAGCCATGATCTTGATCATGAGCATCAGACCCGCGCCGATCAGCACGCCCGGCACGATGCCCGCGAGGAACAGTGCAGCGACACTCTCACCCATGACATAGGCATAAATGATCATGATGCCGGACGGAGGGATGATCGGTCCGATCACCGAGCTTGCCGCGGTGATGGCCGCGGCAAAGCGACGCGTATAGCCCTGCTTTTCCATCGCTGGCACCAACATGGAACCGAGCGCGGAGGTATCGGCAACCGCAGAACCCGACAGCCCTGCAAACAGCATCGAGGAAAGCACGTTGACGTGCGCAAGTCCGCCACGCAGATGACCGATGAGCGCTTGTGAGAACTCAACCAGCCGCTCGGTGATTCCGCCCTTGTTCATCAGCTCGCCCGCCAGCATGAAAAACGGAATGGCCATCAGCGGGAAACTGTCCATCCCGTTGTAGAGGTTGCGGTACAACAGCGTGATGTCGCGCTCTTGCCCATTCAGAAACAGCAATGCACCGGGCGCGACAAGCAGGGCGAAGAAGACTGGCAGTCCGATGAGTAACAGAAAGAGGAAGACCGGCAGGAACCAGATAAGCATTATTCAGCTCCTCGCATGATCACCGTCTCGCCTGGTGCCGTGCTGTTGTCACCCAACAGGGTGAGCACTTTTTTGAGGATCAACTCGATGTTCACGAGTATCAACAACACGATGCCCACCAACAGGGACGTCATCATCCAGCTGCGCGGCACGCGGTACCACTCATCGAATGACAGAGACAAGGGCACGTAGAGCGATGCCGTTGTAAACCGACCGCCAATGCCGGTCACTTCCTTCCAGCCAATCTGAACAGCAACGACCAGCACGAGCAAGGACAGGCAGAGCAGAATGATCTGCAGTATGCGAGCGACCGACGACGGCAACAGGGCTTCGAAGGTGTCGATGGCAACAAAGCCACCTTGCCTGAATGCAGTAGGCGCCATCAGCCCCGTCATCCAGAGCATGCAGAAGCGGGCCGCCTCATCAGGCCACGGCAAGGCGTTGCCAAGCACGTAGCGACAATACACTTGTAGCAGGATGACAAGCACCATGACGGCGATACAGAACACGCCCATCCAGGTGCCCGCCGCGAGCAGGCCGGAATTCAGAGCACTGAGCCCTGACAGCAGTTTTTTCAAGCCGCTCAAGCCATCAACTCCTGCCCGAATTCAGTCAAGCCGCATCACTCTGGTCAAATGCAAATGTACCAGTCTTGCCTCGACAAAATGCAAGTGGCTGGACATGGTCGTACTGTGTCGCCAGTAGAACACGGCCGACAATGATCAGGTGATCTCCTGCTTCGTGCACGGCCTCGCGAGAGCAATCCAGGCGAACCGCGCACTCGTCCAGCACCGGCACGCCGTATGGACTGGTTGCCAGCGTCGCGTGCGCGAGCCGCTGAGGATCACGCGCCACTTCCATACAGAGCGATTGCTGATCGGTATTGAGTACATGGATCGAGTAGTGCTCTGCTTGACTGAAGGTCTCGAAGCGGGACCCATGACGGTCGAGTGACCAGAGCACCAGAGGGGGCGTCAACGAGACCGATGCAAAACTGTTTACCGTAATCGCAGCAGGGCCCGACTCGGTGGCTGCCGTCACGATCGTTACGCCCGTGCCGTAGCACCCGAGTGCATTCCGCAACAGACGTTGATTGGTGAAATCGGGAACAAACGATTCGCTTGCCACTTCAACTGCCACGTTGGTTGCAGGTATTGTCATCAGGCCACCTCGTTGCCGAGAGCAGCTTCATAGAGCTCGTACCACTGTTCTCGATTCAAATTGACGTCAAGCGCTTTGCTGATCCCGGCGATACGTTCGATGTTGTTCGTACCGAGTACCGGAAGCACGGTCGCCGGATGCTTGAGTAGAAACGCCACGGCAACCGCCGCCCGGTCCACACCAAACGCAGCCGCCAGTCGATCGAGGGCTGACGCCAGCTCCCCCTCCGCCGACATCAGGGCACCGCCACCCAAGGGGGACCAGGCCATCATGGCTGTTCCGTGTTGTTGATGAAATGCCAGGTCTCCGTTGGAGAACGGCTCGATCCGTGCGAGGGATATCTCGATCTGGTTTGTCACCAGCGGCGTTGTCATTGCCGATTGCAACAACTGCCAATCCCAGGGCCGAAAATTCGATACTCCCACTGCGCGCACCTTGCCGGACTGAACAAGACCGTCCAGCGCCTTGCCGGTGTCCTCTGCATCCATCATCGGATCAGGTCTGTGGATCAGCAGCAGGTCGATGTGATCGATCGACATGTCAGTCAAGGAGTTGTTGACTGATGATTCGATGTGCTCCCGCGACGTGTTGTAGTGCTTGACCAAGCTGTCGCTGTAACGGCCCACCGGAGCCACGATCCCACACTTGGTGACGATCTCCATCCGGTCTCTCAAGGAGGGATTCGCTTTCAGCGCTGCACCCAGGATGGCCTCGGCGGTATAGCCCCCGTAGATATCTGCTTGATCAAACGTCGTAATACCTTGCTTGAGGCAGGCTTGTATCTTTGCTTCGACATGTTGTGGCGATGTGTCAGTGTCGTCACCGATACGCCACATGCCATAGACGAGCTGACTGACGTAAAGCCCTTCACTGATCTGGATACGTTTCATGTTATCGACGCACACCTGCTCCGAGCGGAGTATCGGGCGTTGCTTTGGGTACGCGGCCATAGACTTCGGGCAGCGACACATTGTTCATGTGAGGTAGCACCTTTTCACCGACGTATCGGGCTTCGTCCTCGTGCGGGTAGCCAGAGAAGATGAACGACCGGATACCCATATCCTGGTAGTGCTGCAGGCGCTCAAGCACTTGCTCTGGCGTGCCTACCAGCGCTGCCCCGCAACCAGAGCGGGCACGCCCAACGCCTGTCCACAAAAGTGGCTCTATAAACCCGTCGTCACCGGCAATGTCTCGATTCTTTGCCTGGTGGCTGACGCCAAGCGAAGTCGAATCAAGTGCTCTATCCCTTATCGTCCTACCTTGCTCATCATCCAGTTTAGAGACGATGTGTTCCGCGTATTCACGTGCCTCGGCTTCGGTGTCGCGCACAATCATGTGTACTCGAAGCCCGTAGTCCAGGGTACGGTTGTAGCGCTCAGCAATAGCATTGACCGCCTTCATGCGCCCTTCCAGTTCTTCCAGCTTCTCGGGCCACATCAGATACACATCACAGTGCTGGCCACAGAGCTCAAGTGCTGAAGGGGAGTATCCACCGAAATACAACAAAGGCCCCCCGGTCTGATAAGGGCGCACCGGATCGGTGGTCAGACCATGGAACTGATAGACCTCCCCGTCATAGTTGATTTCATCCTGAGTCCAGGCTTGCTTGAGTATCTCGACGACTTCGCGAGAGCGCTGATAGCGGTAGTCACTGTCTTCCTTTTGCCCGGGAAAGTCTGACGAGATGACATTCACCGTCAATCGCCCTTCCAGCATGTGATCGAGGGTCGCGATGGTCCGGGCCAACATGATCGGCTGCATTTCACCGCAACGAACGGCGGCAAGCAGATTGATCCTGGACGTGATCGGCGCGCATCCGGCCACGAAACTCAGCGTGTCCTGCCCCACCTGGTAGGAGGAAGGACAGAGGATATTCCTGAACCCTTGTTCTTCCGCGGTCTTGACGATGCTTGAGCAGTGCGACCAGGAGGAACGCAAGTTGCCGTCAGGCACACCGAGAAACTGATAGTCATCGGAACACAACGCCGAGAACCAGGACACTTCTGCGCCGTCGAGGTCTTGCGAGCTTATGGGGACTACCGACATGAACACACTCCCGGAAGAATGACCTCACTCTAGCAGCGGAAACTGAGGTGATGCAATGGTGTATCAATTATTTCGGAGTGCATGCCCAATTTACTAGTAAGCAACTGTTTTAAAATGACATTTATTTCCTGATCAAGGAGGTCTCATGTATCGCAATTCGCATTCGTGTGTATCATTTCCCACCAACGCATCACACGCGGGTTCATGACCTCTTGGATGACGCCACCCCTGCACGCTCATCGCCCATTCCGCTGTATCTGCAGATCAGTGAGTCCTTGAATCGCGACATTGCGGCAGGGCGTTACAGCGCTGGCGATCGGCTACCCCCCGAGCGAGAGCTCGCCAGGCTCTTCGGTACTACAGTGAGGACGTTGCGCAAGTCACTGTCAGAGCTTGAGAGGCTCGGCATGCTCGAACGCAGGCAAGGCTCAGGCAACTATGTTCGTAACGCCGAACAGTCGGGTGGCGTGTATTCCCTGTTTCGCCTCGAACTACCGTCGGGCGGTGGTCTGCCGACGGCTCAGATACTCGACATTCGCGAAATGACGAAACCCGCTTCGTTGCCCGAGTTCGGTCAGTCGCACCGGGCTACACGCATTCGGCGCTTGAGGTGCCTCAATCAGATTGCCGTTGCCGTTGAGGAAATCTGGCTCGACGGTAACGCTGGCGGGATCGATGTCAGCCAACTCACCGACTCCTTGTACCGCCACTACCAGCAAAGGCTCGGCTTCTGGATTCATCGTGCCGAAGACAGGGTCTCGGTTGCCAAACTTCCGTCATGGTCGCCGAGGAGCATTCGCCCAGGGAGCGACGCCGCCTTCGGATTCATCGAGCGCTTGAGCTGGGCGCAAGACACCGTGCCCGTGGAGTTCTCGAGAACCTGGTTCGATCCTGAAAAAGCGCGCTATGTACAACGCTTGAAGTAGCGTCGCACCATCACGCCGCAAGTGGCACACCCACGTTTGCACGAGTCAAGCTCGCACGCCTCGAAGATCGAAGCGCTTCGAACAGAAATTGATCGCCTGAAGATGTGCCACGCCATCGTCGCCCGCACTGCTGGGCACCTCTGCAACGTCACTTTGTGGCCATGACTGCACGGCGTGGCAATGCTGGCGAGGTGGGCAAGCGACTGGGTTTCATCGCATCGGCGGTTTGCTGGACTCGGTATCGGCCTCATTGACGAGAGTAGCGCTGTCAGCAACCCGCACACCCCACGTACTACACAGAGGAAACCGATACCTGCTCACGCGACTGGGCACTGAGCAACGTCTGCAAACTGTCGATTGTCACACAGCCTTGTTCGAGCACTGGCACGCCGCTGAACTGCGTCGCCGGTACATCCGGATCGCCAAGGTGATCGAAACGCGCCAAGGCACCTTGGAACGATCCCTGGCTGGCAAAGTTGTTGGGTATGGCGACTACATTCAAGCCAGCATCGACCGCCGTCTGCATGCAGACGGCGGTATCTTCAATGGCAATAACATCCTCGGGAGACATCCCAAGTTGATCCAGCGCATGAATCCAGACAGCGGGATGCGGCTTCGGTTGTCTCACCGTGTCACGGCAGGTCACGATATCGAAATCCTCGATTTTCAAATCCCTGGCCGCTGCCTCAAGCGTCGCTGTGACGTTATGCCTATCGGTCGTCGTGATAAAGCCAATCGCGCATGTAGCGTCCCTGGCCTCTTGCAGGAGACGCAACACACCCGGTCTAGCCGTCACCCTGCCTTTCAGAAGCTCCTCATCGAACAGCTCCGTCTTCAGCTCATGTATCCGCTTCGCCTCTGCCTCGTCAACATCCTGTCCTAGCGCACGAGCGTAGTCGACGATGCGCCGATTTCCGCCAGGGACAAGCAACATCTGTCGGTATGCGTCACGTGTCCATTGCCAATCCAGGCCCGCCTTCCTGAACGCTGCGTTGAAAGCATCCAACTGAAGCTGGGAACTATCCACAATCGTACCGATGGATCCAAACAACACTGCCTTCACGAGCGTCTCTCCTGTGGGTCCTGAGGAGCTACCTCATCGGCAGGATCGTCAACGACAGGGCTGTCCACTGCGTCATGGTAGTCGTCGTTCGGATACCCGCTCTCCGAGGGCTTGGGTTGCTGGGAAGTCTCCTGGCCTGGCTCACTGCCAGAACTAGGCATCTTGCCAGTGACCCGTTCACGTTTTGAGTGGCGCTGATTCATACCTGTCGCATGCCGAATTGTCGATGTGCCGACGTTACGAACCCGAGGCTCCCCTGTCTGCGGTGCTGCGCAATTTACAGAGGCGATCGGAAACATCAGTAGGTCGGAAAACCCCTTCTACTCGCAGTAGCCGAGAGGCATGTAAGTTCTTACATTGATCTACGAACAGAGTACAAATTCTGTAGAACTGCGGCAGAGCTTCAGACTGTCCCCACCAAGAGAATGACACTGCAATGCCCGACAAACTCGCCAGCGACTTCGTTCATACCAACGCCGAGTACGAAAAACTCAAGGGTAGTTCTCCCGACGGCAAAACGCCGCGCGAGTTGCCGTCGGCACAAGGGCCCGGACGCACCGGGTACGCTAGAGAAAAATTTGACGAATGGACGCACGAGGAACTGCTGGCGCGGGCAAACTCGCTGGAAATTGATGTATCCGACAAGCCATCGCGCGAGCACATCATTGACCGGCTGGACGAACACGATGCAACCCTGGCGCGTCGCGGTGGGAAGTGAAGCGTCCCGGGGTATCACCACCCGCCCGACCGGCTGATCTGCCTCTGCTTCACATGCCGCCAAGCGCCCCGGCGGGTCCGCTGAGAAACTGAAGGTAGCACACCGGTCGGCGTCGGCGAATGCCTCGAAACGCTACGCTCAGTTGTGACTTTCGCAGGATCTTAAAACGCTTTAACTCGTTCCAATTCGTCAGCTGTCAAAGTACAACTCAAGGCTTCCAAACGCGGCATTCAGTTCGCATAGATGCGTTCCGATGGTCTCTCGCACACTTAACACCGACGATGTCGTCGCACTCCGAGAACTCAAAGACTGGCTCATCCGGTCGCGATGCAACACCTGTCTCGCATACCGAACCAACAGTTCGGCTCAATTCACTGCAGCTTAGCGATGGACCCCAGCCCGCAGCGCTAGTTGGGTCATCCAACGCGGTCATCGCCTTGCGCGCGACCATCAGCGAAATTGCACGACGACAACCCATCGTGGCTCTCATCGTTGGCAGCACCGGCTCCGGGCGTCGGCAAGTCGCCAGCGCCATTCATCGACAGAGTGAGTTCGCGGGTACTGCTCTGCGCTATATCGACTGCTATCAAACCTTGCCGGTCGACCTGGATGCAATGCTCAGCTCGAGCGGCATTGAAGATCGACTGCAGCCGATGGAAGCCGCCCCGTCAGCACCGCCTCGATTGCTGGTCATTGACGGCCTGCAGCACCTGGCGAGTACGAGCCAGCAACGAATCCTTGCGCATGTCAAACAGCTGCGCGAATCGGTCGAGCAAGGAAGCTCTGCGGGCGGCCTCGTATTCATCGTGCATAGCAGTATCAGCCACGCTCTGGAGTCTCGCGCCCTGGACCATGAGCTTTTTGAAAGCTTGGCGGATTGCGTGATTGCAGTACCTTCACTGGCAGCTCGCCGGGACGACATCCTCGACATGGCGCGTCACTTCGTCAACGCCATCAATCAGCATGATGGACAACAAAAGGTGCTGTCAGTTGATCTGGAAAATCGTATTCGTGACTATGATTGGCCCGGCAACGTGCATGAGCTCAAGTTCGTTATCCACGAACTGTATCACCGCAGTGCAGACCACCCTGTAATCGAAAACGACGATGCGGTATCACCTATGCTGTTGTCGCAAGAACAACAGTCGATACGGGACTTCGTCGGCAAGAGCTTCTGGGAACTGCAGAGGGCTTTGCTGTTTGAGACGCTCGCCTCGGAGGGGGGTGACAAGCAGCGAGCAGCGGATATCCTCGGCATCAGCTTGAAGACCATGTACAACCGACTTCGAGACTATCGATAGACATTTTTCCGAGAGGGCGGAAAAAGACACAAGACATCGAGACTGAGGGAGGTGCCGGCCCATACTGATTACTCTTTCATTCTGTGAGGACTTCACATGTTGAGTTGGTCTATTGCGTTCCTTGTCATCGCGATCATTGCCGGGGTACTCGGATTTGGCGGCATTGCCGGTTCGGCGTCTTCGATTGCACAGATATTGTTTGTTGTGTTCCTGATCATCGCAATCGTCTCCTTTATTCGAGGTAGAAAGCCGATCTGAGCTGTCGGTTGAGTAAATCTGACAGTCGGACCAAGGAGGGCGGCCCGGGCGGGCCATTATTTCGAGCCGCCCTCAATAACCATCCAAAGTTGATCATGACCGAGCTGAAACGGCAGATTCTCGACAAGGGAGATCGCGACAACACGACTGCGGCCTTGCAAGCGTGCCTCTACGACCTGATCGATCTGGCCTTGCAGGGAAAACAAGCTCACTGGAATCTGGTCGGATCCCGGTTCCGCAGCGTGCATTTGCAACTGGACGAAATCATTGCCAGTGTTCGAGCAGCCTCTGATGACGTGGCCGAGCGCATCGCTACGCTTGGCGTTGCAGCAGACGGTCGCGCCACACCAGTGGGCAGCACTTCTCGTCTGGAAGGCGGGGTATCGGGTCTGCAGACTGTGGAGAGCACGGTCAAGTACTACGCCGATCGCCTGGCGACCGCCATATCCGGACTGAGAGTAGCCATCGAGACACTCGCGGAAGTCGATCCGATCTCCGAGGATCTGTTGGTCGGCATATCCGCCGGATTGGAAAAACATCTCTGGATGCTACAGACCCAAGAGGTCTGATCCAGTGACGCGAGAGGCACAACTCGCCGAGCATGTCGGTTCTAGGGCTCGATAGACGGGGATGGTGGCGAGTCCTCAAACGGGCTTGGCACCGCCTTGATGAGGAAAACGTTTCGATCCTGTCGGCGGGAGTAGCCTTCTATGGCGTGTTCGCCGTTTTCCCAGGGCTCGCTGGCGTTGTCAGTACCTACGCCCTGTTCGCGGACCCCAGCGTCGTTCGCGAACATTTTCAAGCGCTGTCCAGTCTGCTCCCACAAGGCGTCACTGACGTGATCGACACCCAACTGGACTCATTGGTCGGTGGCGGCAAGAGCGGACTGGGCCTTGGTGTCGCCGGGAGCCTCATGCTGACTGTATGGAGCGCCCGGCGCGGATCAGATGCAGTAGTACGTGCCATCACTATTGCGTATCGCGAACAGGAAGACCGCAATTTTTTCAAACGTACTGCGCTGGTCTACTTCATCACGCTCACACTGGTCGTTGCTGTCGCCGCCGCCTTGCTCGGGCTCGTCGCTGTTCCGGTCGCTGTATCGTTACTGCCTGTGCCACTCTTGCAACCTGCGTTGATAGCAAGCATTGGTTGGGTCACCTTCGTCGCTCTCGTCATGGTGTTGGTCGCCTGGCTCTTTCGTACCGCGCCACCACGCCGCTCGGCACGATGGCAGTGGGTATCGGGGGGATCTGTGGTCACGACGCTACTGTGGCTGGCAGGTTCGGTTGCCCTTTCCTGGTACTCCAGTAACTTCGATTCGTTCAACGAGACTTACGGCGCACTTGGGGCAGTCGCGATACTGTTGCTGTGGTTTCATCTCGCAGCCTTTGCACTCATACTCGGGGCTACCTTGAATTCGGAAATCGAATTCGAGCTTGTCAGGGACACCACTGTCGGACCGGATCGCCCCGCCGGACAACGAGATGCGTATGTCGCCGACCATCGACCGTGACCCCGCCAAACAAGCCGATCACCAGAAGCTGGTAGACGATTCACTCACATCGATCCGGCGATTGCTACTTGTCATCCTGTTGCTACTGCTTGGCGCTGCCTTGTATTTCGGGAAACTGATAGCGATGCCCATCGTCCTGGGTCTTCTGATCAGTTTTACGCTGTCGCCGCTGACGCGTGCACTCACCCGCTTTCTCGTGCCAGCACCTCTGGCTGCAGTCTGTGTCATCGGGCTGGTCGCCAGCTCTATCAGCGCGGGTGCGTATTTGCTGGCAGACCCTTTTGCGACGACTGTTGAACGTCTGCCGGACATCAAGGCGAGTCTGGAGCGCCGTCTCGCTGGCCTGGAATCATCGATCGACACCGTTACCGAGATCAGTGACGAGATGGAATCACTCGCCGGCAACGGAGCGACCGACCAGGTCATGATCGCCCAGCCTGGAATTCTGAGTGCCGCCGCTACCTCCGTCGCGTCCGGACTCACCTCATTCGCACTGGCTTCCCTGCTGGCACTGTTCCTGCTGTCGAGCGGCAATCTGTTTGACGAAAAACTTGTCGCCTCGTTTCCGCAGTTGACCGACAAGAAACGTGCGCTACGTATCATGCGGGATATCGAACGCAAGATTTCTACCTATCTACTGACGATCACGCTGATCAATATAACGCTTGGCACGGCAATCGGCCTTCTGTTGGCAGCGTATGGCAAACAGGACCCCGCCTTCTGGGGGGCGCTCGCAGCCTTGCTGAATTTCCTGCCCTATCTTGGAGCCGTACTTGGAGCCTCCTTGATCGCGATCATTTCGATCGCAGAGTATCCGACCTTGACTGCAGCGCTGATACCGCCGGCGATCTACTACGTATGCAGCGCAATCGAGGGCAATCTGATTACCCCGTTGGTTGTCGGTCGCCATCTCGAGCTCAACGTCGTCGCGGTGTTCGTATTCGTCGTCATCTGGAGCTGGTTGTGGGGGGTAGCGGGTGCTCTGATGGCTGTACCTATTCTCGTCACGGTGAAGGTCATCTGCGAACACCTGACTGGCTGGCATACATTCGGACGATTTCTATCGGCACGCGACGGAGCTGCATGAACGATATCGATGGCGTGGACGAAGTGACCGAGATCGCCGGTGCGGCAGTATGGGAACTGCTGCGCGACCTGGTCGCTCACCTGCCACACATCGCCGGTGCGCTGATCGTACTGGTAGTCACCTGGACGCTGGCATGGGCCGTCGAGCGTTATCTCCCTCGCCTACTGCGACGTTGGCATCAGCGCGAGTCGCTAAAGGAGCTGCTGACTCGGCTGATCTCGATAGCAACGTGGGTACTCGGCGCCTTGCTGGCGGCAGTCATCCTGTTCCCAGGCGTGACCCCCACAAAAGTGCTTGGTGGTCTCGGCATAGCGTCATTGGCAGTCGGGCTGGCATTCAAGGACATCTTCGAGAATTTTTTTGCCGGCATCCTGTTGTTGTTGCGGTTCCCATTCGAGAATGGCGACTTCATCGAATGTCAAGGTATTGTCGGCCGGGTCGAGCGGGTCCTGTTTCGCATGACCTATCTCCGGCGTCCCAGTGGTGAACTGGTCGTCGTGCCAAATGCCTTCTTGTTCAAGAACCCGGTCGAGGTGCTGACGGAGAAGCCGACCCGCCGAGTGTCGGTAATGACAGGCGTTTCCTATGACACGGCGGTCCACGATGTCCTGCCACTGCTTGAGAAGACTGTGTCGTCGTGCACTAGCGTCCACGATGATCAGCCGGTGGAAATTCTTGCGAACGCCTACGGCAGCAGCAGCATCGATATCGAGATCAGCTGGTGGACGGAGTCGACTCCGCTAGACGTGCGCCATTCGCGCTCCGAAGTCATCGTGGCAACCAAGCGTGCTCTCGATGATGCGGGAATCGAGATACCGTTCCCCTACAGGACACTGACATTCAAGGACCCGGTACCGTTGGCAACGTCTGACGAGGATACAACCTCGACATGATCGCCATGCGCGTTGTCAGACGATGGGCACAGCGCGGAATGTCGAGTGACACGTGCTGATCCTGCACCACCCTCAGCCCTCGACGTCATAGTCACGAAGACGGTTGTACAAGGTTTTCAAACTGATTCCCAGCGTGTCGGCGGCCTTTCGACGATTCCCGCGGTGATGTGAAAGCGTTGCCAGAAACAGCTCCCGCTTTACATCTTCCAGCCTACGCCCTACCAGGGATCTCACACAGCATCGCGATTGGGCAAATAGCTCCGGCGCCCGATCCTCTCTCGGTTTGAGTTCACCGTCGTCTTCTGTCGAGTGAAACAACGCTGCGGTGATGCGCTTGAGTTCACGTACATTGCCTGGCCAGTCGTAGGTACGGTAGCTGCGCAGAAGCTCTGGTGATATCGCGCATCGCTTGTTGAATTCTGAATTCATGGCATCAACAAAGCGTTGCGCTAGCTGCTCGATGTCCCCTTCGCGATCGCGCAGTGGTGGAATGAACACAAGGCTCTCGAAGGCTTCCACCAGCACCGCGCTCAGCTCACCTTTGTGCACCAGCTCGGAGATCGAATTCCGGATGGTCGCAAACACCGATATTGGTACGAACCCACCGGAAGCTTCTTGACAACCGGCTCGCAGCAGCCAGTGAGCAAGTTCGTTTTGCTGGCTGATATCGAGCTGCTCAGGCCCTTCGATCAACAAAGAGCGAGCAGACCGGCCCCAGGATGGTTGACACATGTAGGTCTGCAAGGCGTGACGCGCAGCAGCGGTTCGGCAATCAATGACTGACAGGCCGCGCTCGTCAGCGCTGTCACAATGGATCGCCGCTGCTACGTTCTTGCGACCAGTACCGTGCTCTCCAAAAACTAACGCACGCACAGGCTGTGCGGCGGCTGCGCGCGCAACTGACGACCGCAGCGCCCGCGTCGCGTCTGACGACCCGACAAGGTTAGCTGGCGAAACGTCTACCGCTACAGAATAAGACAAGACCGACATACTGTCGGCGGAATGCAACTTTTGCTGTGTATTGATCACGGGGCATCTCCAGAGTGGCAGCGATACTGGTTCACCACATGGCCCATGGCAACACTTGGGTCAAAGTTACGAAACTGGCGGTCAGCTTTCTGGAAACCAGGTCGTATCCAGTTCGCCGTACCGGTCTTCGAAACGCGTGACTGCGATCAGTTCGTCAACTTCAAGTAGCGTCAGCGTATTTGCATCACGTTTCAAGTAACCCTCGGATTCCAACGTGGACAACGCCTTGCTCACTGACACATTCGTCAAACCGATCAGATCCCCCATCTCGGTCTGCGTCATGGGGCAACGGATCGTTGTCTCGACAGGATCGCCCGTCATTCGCAATCGCATGAGCCAGGTCAACAGCATGAATCCCACCCGCTCTACCGCAGACAGGCACCCTATTGCTCGAATCAGATCCATATGGATTGCCTGGTCACGTGCAGAGAGCGCGAACAATAAAGCGGACAAGCGAGGCGCAGTTTCAAGAATCGGTGCCAATCCCTGGCGCGGAAACGGGCACACAACGACATCACCAGCGGCAACCAGATCACAACTCGACAGACCCAACGACAGGTCTGACAGTCCCACCACGTCACCTGGGTGAAAAACCCGCGTGATCTGACGCCTTCCGTCGGCGTCCGTGAGCGAGGCATAAAGCCAGCCCGACGTGACAGCATACAAACTGCTGCGGGCAGTCCTGCATGGCTGGATCACATCTCCACGCGCGAAGTGAGTTTGCTCTTTTTCGAGCGCCTCGATGAGCCTGAGGTCATTGTCGTCAAGTGCCATGTAGTACGACAAGCTCTGCACCAGGCAACTCTCAACGTCGTGTATTCCCAGTGTGTCGGTTTCAGACATTCTGACTTTCGATCTCGGATCCACAAGTGGGCACAAATGCGTTGTGGCACAACCACTTGCACTTGCACTTGCCACGCGTGACAATACAGGTAAGGCGCAGCTACGTCTCGGCAGTGGGCTGGCCCACGATGGTATCGCGATCGCCTGGAAGGTAGATCGGACCAACGGCCACTGTACTCGAGTGATATCGGCGAGAGCGCCAGGTAAATGTTGCGTGAAGCGCTTTTGGGTCTGAAATCGATGCGATAAGTGTCGCAATACCGCAATCACGGATCAGCACATGGAACTCTCTATCGGCAGCGGCATACTCGGCGTGCTGCATCTGGCGCTCGCCATTTACGCAATTATCAAGATTGCCGGGAGTGGGGCCAGCACTCTTGCCAAGGTCATCTGGATTCTACTCGTATTGCTTCTGCCCGTCATCGGCCTGATTGCCTGGTTTCTCATCGGGCCAAAGGGTTGACTTGAATCTGCGACCGCACATGAGCCTCCCGATGCGCTTGGGCCAATTGGCATCACAGGGGAAGACCAGCTCAGGCTTCCAACTAGCCGGCCGCTTGGCGGCCACCCTGATGGTGTAAACCCTGCATTCGACAGCGAATACGAGAATGCCTGATGCAAGCTCTGCTGCCAGTGCAGGCAGTGCACGAAACAACCGGACTACAAAACCATGAACTGGGACCAGATCGAAGGCAATTGGAAGCAGGCCGTTGGCCGCGTGAAAGAGCGCTGGGGTGAACTGACCGATGACGAGCTCGACCAGATCGCCGGCAACCGGGATCAACTCGAGGGCAAAATTCAGGAGAAGTACGGAAAGACAAAGGAACAAGCGCGGGATGAAGTGGACAAGATGCTTTCTGAAGAAGAAAGCGCGTAACGCATTTCCTGAACTGTCACCGGGGTTGGAATTTCGACACGGGCTTCCAGACCCCGGCATTCTTCGGACCGACCGGTTGATCACTCACGTGTCTCCGGATGGTTCGCTGTCACCTTATTCGTTCGGTACGGCATGCTTGACAACACCAGCACCAAATCCCTCGAGGACTTCATGTCCTTTGTTCAACTGCGCAGCGCTGGTCAAAAGGAATTTCATCAAGCCGTCAGCGAGGTCGCCAGCGATGTGCTTCCATGGATTCGCAACAAGAGTGAGTATCGCGACGCGCGAGTGCTTGAGCGACTGACCGAACCGGATCGCGCTCTTTCGTTTCGCGTGTGCTGGTACGACGATGATGGTGAGCTGCACATCAACCGCGGCTACCGAGTGCAGCTGACCAATGCCATTGGCCCCTACAAGGGCGGTCTGCGATTCCACCCTTCGGTCAATGAGTCTGTACTCAAGTTTCTGGCCTTTGAACAGGCGTTCAAGAACTCGCTGACCGGCTTGCCACTGGGTTCTGCCAAGGGTGGATCCGATTTTGACCCCAAGAACAGATCAAACGCTGAAATCATGCGCTTCTGCCAGTCGTTCATGTCGGAGCTGTACCGGCACATCGGCCCGGACACAGACATACCTGCAGGCGATATCGGCGTTGGCGCTCGCGAGATCGGATATCTGTACGGTCAGTACAAGCGGATACGAAACGAATGTGTAGGTGTCCTTACGGGCAAGGGCCTCGAATACGGTGGCAGCGCGCTGCGCTCGGAAGCCACGGGCTACGGCGTGGTGCACTTCACACAATGCCTGTTGAAGCACCACGGACTTGCCTTGGACGGGCTTACCGTGGCGATCTCCGGCTCAGGTAATGTGGCGCTGCATGCTGCTGAAAAAGCCGTAGAGATGGGCGCAAAGGTAATTACCCTATCCGACTCGGGCGGCTATGTCCTGGATCCCGATGGCATGAGTCCGGAGAAACTGGCGTGGGTGACCGCGCTGAAAACCGACAGGCGCGGACGCATCAGCGAGTACGTCGAAGAATTCAACGGTGAATACCACGCGGGCCAATCGCCCTGGAGGGTAAACTGCGACATCGCCATGCCTTGCGCAACGCAAAACGAAATCGACAACGACGATGCAATACAACTGATAAAGAACGGTTGTCGGGTGGTTGCGGAAGGGTCCAACATGCCTACCGGCAAAGATGCGATTCAAAGCTTCATCGATGCCGGTGTGCTGTTTGCACCTGCAAAGGCTGCCAACGCCGGCGGGGTAGCAATGTCCGGACTGGAGATGAGCCAGAACGCGCAGAAGCGATCCTGGTCTGACGATGAACTAGCGCAATGCCTCGAATCGATCATGCTCGAGATTCACGATCGCTGTGTCGAATACGCCACCCGGACCGAAGATGGTCGGGTCAACTACCGCTACGGTGCCAACGTCGCTGGGTTCAAGAAAGTGGCTGATGCCATGCTCTCCTTCGGTGTTTGCTAGATAGCCTTGCGCTGCGTGCCATACCGTCGACTACTCCTGTTTGTTCTCGTCGCTCAAGAGATTCTCGCCACCCTCCTGCGTAGCCTCACGAGCGAGCGTCGCCTGAACCGGGAGCTCTGCCGATGTATCACTCTCCCCGATGTCGACGGTGGGCTTGTCCTCGCTTCGCTCGGGGCGTGATTCGGTTGTTCCGGCACTACCTGCAACCGCTTGGCTGCTCTTGCGGTAACGGGGTGTCTGGTCGTGAGTGCTACTGGCAGGCTTGTCAGTCTGCTCGGCCGGCTGACTCGGGCCGCCAGCGACGGGCAAGGCACCCCCACGCGTATCGACACGTAGGCGATAGATCGGCTCCGGCATGACAATGCCTGCGGCATCGAAACTCTGTTTCACCCCACGAATTGCCTCGCTGCGCGCCTTGGCAAGATCGGTCTTGCGCTGATCGATCCAGCCGTGCACGCTCAAGGTGACGTTGGAGTCGCCGAGTTCGCTCACGACGACCCCCGGAGAAGGAGATCTCAGCACACTGTCCGTCTTCTGCAAGGCATCCAGCGCAACCTTGCGCGCGTGCCCGGGATCAAGATCGGTATCGACGCCTACTTCAAAGGTAAAACGGCGCTCAGGATTACGAGAATAGTTGATGATGGTTGACTTGAACACGGTCGCGTTCGGAATGCGGATGTGGTTTCCGTCGACAGAAATCAGGATGGTGGCTCGACCGGTGAGCCGTGCCACGTGCCCGGCATGCGCCCCGATTTCGACAAAGTCGCGCGCGAGAAACGGCGTACGCAGACTGAGCAGTATGCTGGCGATGTAGTTCTCGACCGTGTCACGTACAGCAAAGCCGATAGCAAGACCGGCGATCCCGGCCGCGCCCAGCACAGTGCCAATGATTGATGTCGCATCGAGCAGTGACAAGGCGACGATAATCCCAAGCAGTAGAATGAAAATCCGTACTACATTGGCAAAGAGATCAGCCAGAAAGCTATTCGGTGCTAGCCGATCAAACACACGGCGTCCTTTGGTCAACCAACCGGACACCCACCAGAAAAAAGCGAGGGTTGCCATTGCAATCAGCACCAGCGGGGATGCTGCGACAACGGAGAGCAGCGTATCCGAGAGCCGCTTGACCGTATCCTCAAGTCGCCGCATGACGTCAGTGTTGACAGTCACCGCTTCGATGACATCGACAACTCCGTCGACGCTGCCGGCGAGCGCGTCAGCACGTTCGGCAGCGGTGCTGGAGCTGACCGAACCGGTCAAGGTGACCACGCCATTGGACACATCCACCCGCACCTGTTGCAGCGTGTCGAATTCACTGAAAATACCATCGAGCCTGCGCTCGATGGCAAGGTCATCGGCACGCCCTGCGTCGGCTTTGATCGATGCGGCTGGCGCCGAGGCGCTATCGTTCAGGTCCAACAGGCCGTCCAGCACGTCCTGGGAAAAGGCAGGCACGATCACCGCAAACGTCAGTGCAAAAAACAGCAACACACGTGATGCAAGATGTGACATGCGAAAAGTATGACTTGATCCCGTGCCTGG
The DNA here is from genome assembly GCA_938006335.1 of uncultured Granulosicoccaceae bacterium. Lineage (GTDB taxonomy): Bacteria > Pseudomonadota > Gammaproteobacteria > Granulosicoccales > Granulosicoccaceae > Granulosicoccus. The sequence goes on from CALLMF010000032.1 coordinate 62,132, forward strand.
TTGACCGCGGATACCCGAACTGACAGATCGTACACGGGCGAGCCCACACCGCCCGGCGCCCGCCTCGTCAGTATGAACGTGATCGACGATTCAATGCCGATCAGGTCAATTATGCAAGCCCTGCGCATGCACAGGATTCGCCTTGGATGATAGTGTCGCGCCATACCCACAATCAACAAGACAATGACCCTCCAGCTTTCACGTCAGTCTCTTCTGCGCCCGGAAATCTACATCGACGGCATCTGGTGTGGTGCGGACGATGGCAGCACGCGTAGCGTCGACAATCCCGCAACCGGCGACACGTTAGCCGAGGTTCCCGATGCCGGGACAGAGGAGACTCGCCGTGCCATCGAAGCGGCTGACAGGGTGTTGAGTGACTGGCGCTCGAAAAGCGCGCAGGAACGCGCCGGCATACTGCGTCGGTGGCACGACCTGATGCTCGAACACAAGGAAGACCTTGCGCGCCTGATGACCGCCGAGCAAGGCAAGCCACTGCAGGAGTCGCGTGGCGAGATCGCCTACGGTGCGAGTTACTTCGAGTGGTTTGCCGAAGAAGCCAAGCGGGTGTATGGCGATGTTATCCCGCCGCCTGACGGCTCCAAACGCATCGTTACCATTCGCCAGCCGGTCGGCGTTGTTGCGTGCATTACACCCTGGAATTTTCCAAACGCCATGCTGGCCCGAAAGATCGCACCTGCCCTCGCCGTCGGCTGTACGGTTGTGTGCAAACCGGCCAATGCAACACCGCTCTCTGCCATGGCCATGATCGTCCTCGCCGAAGAGGCAGGCGTGCCACCGGGTGTCGTCAATATCGTGACCGGCAAGACCAATGACATCGGTGCGGAGATGACCTCCAATCCGCTGGTGCGAAAACTCACCTTCACGGGCTCCACTCCCGTGGGCAAGCAGCTCATGGCTGAATGCAGCGAGACGGTCAAGCGTACGTCGATGGAACTGGGTGGCAACGCACCCTTCATCGTTTTCGATGATGCCGACATCGATGCGGCGATCGATGGCGCCATGGTGTGCAAGTTCCGGAACGCGGGACAAACCTGCGTATGCGCCAACAGAATCCTTGTGCAAGACGGCATCTACGACACCTTCGCTGCGCGACTGACAGAACGAACCGAGGCCCTGAAACTCGGCGACGGCCTCGATGAGGACACCGACGTCGGCCCTTTGATCACGACCTCAGCCGCAAAAGACGTGGTCGAATTCATCGAGCAGGCCGTGTCGTCCGGGGCCACAATCAGAACCGGTGGCAAGCAGAGCGACAAGGGCGAACGCTTCGTGCAGCCGACTGTCCTGGTCGATGTCAACGATGAGATGCGTGTATTCCGTGAGGAGATCTTCGGACCGGTGGCTCCACTGTTCCGGTTCTCGACCGAAGAGGAAGCCATCCGCATGGCCAATGACACCGAGTTCGGCCTCGCCTGTTATTTCTACTCACGCGACATCGGTCGCGTCTGGCGGGTGTCGGAAGCACTCGAGTACGGCATTGTCGGGATCAACGAAGGCATTATCAGCAATGCCGCTGCACCGTTTGGCGGGGTCAAGGAGTCCGGCCAGGGACGCGAAGGTTCGCGCTACGGCCTTGATGACTACACCGAGATCAAGTATCTGTGCATGGGTGGTATCGACGCGTGAGACACTGACGGTCACGCAACAAGGGACTCGAGAGACCATGCCCAACGGCAGTTGCCTCTGCGGCGCAGTACAGTTTTCGGTTGATGATGGTGGCAGCAACATGACGCACTGCCATTGCTCCATGTGCCGACGCCTTCACGGCGCGTTGTTCGCGACGTTCTACGATGCAAGCGGCATCAGCTACACCCAGGGCGAGGACGCCATCGAGCACTACGAGTCCTCACCCGGGTTTCCACGCTCCTTCTGCAAGCACTGCGGCTCTCCCCTGCCGGACCAGGCGACCGAAGGCGACGGCGTGTACGTACCCGCAGGCCTGATGGACGATGATCCCGGTGTCCGACCCGAGGCGCATATCTTTGTCGAATCAAAGGCCGCCTGCCACGAGATTACCGATGACTTGCCACAGCGCACTCACTACGGCGATGGCGACCTGTCGCGTGTGGTGGATACCCCAGCGTCACCGGAGCGGTCAGACGCGGTGACGGGTCATTGCCAATGTGGCACGGTCAGCTTCGAGTACACCGGCGAGCCGACCATGGTGATGAACTGCCACTGCAGTCGATGCCGCAAGGTCAAGGGCGCAGCACACGCCACCAACGTGTTTGTCAAAGGCGATCAACTTCGCTGGACGGGTGGCGAGGACAACATCACCAACTACGCGCACACGGGTGCCAAGGTCTTCGGAAACGCCTTCTGCAAGACCTGCGGATCATCGGTGCCGCGCGCCCGCGCGGACGGTAGCGCTTACAACATTCCCGCAGGGAGTCTGGACAAGGCGCCCGGCGCCGATGCCAAGGGACACATCTTCACAGGATCCAGGGCGCCGTGGTTCGAGGTGACTGACGACAAGCCGCAATGGGATGAGATGCCGACCTGAGATGGCAAGCACCTGCCCCAGCTCCTGATCACCATGCGACTCTTTGGCCCCGACTCACGCCCGAACACGGTGAATCAGCACCGACTGCATGCAGCGTATGAGCTGAGCTTCACGGTCGTCGACTTTGTAGCGGCGCTGTGCTTCGTGGTCGGCAGTCTGTTGTTTTTTCGCGAGCAGACGGTCGTGATCGCTACGTGGCTGTTCCTGATTGGCAGTGTGTGCTTTGCACTGAAACCGACGATTCGCGTAGTGCGTGAATTCCACCTGCTTCGTCAGGGAGACATCGACACTTTGGCAGAACGCGACGGACAGTGATGTTGCGGCGGCCGATCTCGTCGCCCTTACCCGCCCGCAACGCCCGCCACGTTCACATACAAGGCATAGATCGACGAACTCGCCGCCATGAACAAGCGGCTGTTGGCTCGACCACCGAAGCACACGTTGGCGCAGCGTTCCGGCAAGGCGATTCGACCGATGGGCTGGCCCTCCGGGTCGAAGATCATGACACCGTCCAGCTCATCGGATCCCATGCCCCAACCGCACCAGAGGTTACCCTCGACATCGACGCGAAAGCCGTCGGGAGTGCCCGGGCCAGCATCGATCAACACGCGCTGATTGGACACGCTCATTCCGTCTGTCGCCACATCAAAGGCGAGGATCCTTCGGTTCGGCACACCCCTGGACTCAACAAGGTATAGCGTGCGCTCGTCCGGCGAGAACGCCAGACCATTGGGTCCGAGCACGTCAGCGACCACGACTGTCGCTTCCCCGGTATCCGGGTCGAGTCGATAGACGTGCTGGCCGAGCTCCGGCTCAGCCTTGTAGCCTTCGTAGTTGCCAAGAATGCCAAACGGTGGATCGGAGAACCAGATGGAACCATCGGACTTCACCACCACGTCATTGGGTGCAGACAAGCGCTTGCCGTCGTAGCGATCTATCAACACCGTGACCGTTCCATCGTATTCGGTGCGCGTCACACGTCGATCGCCGTGCTCGCAGGTAATCAAACGACCCACTCGATCCCGCGTCAGACCATTTGCAAAGTTGGATGGCTCGCGGTGCGCTGACACCTGAGCGGTGACCTCATCCCAGCGCATGATCCGGTTGTTGGGGATGTCACTCCACAACAGACACCGCGCATCCCCAAACCACACCGGGCCCTCCGACCAGCGGCATCCCGTAGCGAGGCGCTCGATGGCCGCCAGAGGCAGTCGGTACTTGTCGAATGCCGGATCGAGGGAGATGACGGCGGGGTCGGGGTAGCGAGACGAGGGAGACCAGTTGTTGGGGATTGTGGGCATTGGGATTGAGGAAACGTTCAGCCGCAGTATGACGACCCGATAGTAACCGTCAGTGACACAGGTAGTCGGCTCGCATTGCAACAAGGATGGTGGCTGCTTGCACATCACCGATGCTCAAACGCGCTCGCACACCCGTGATGGCGGAGCACACGCAGCAGAGCTTGTCACGGCGCTCTACAAACATCGAGTCCAAGCGGATCATGGTTGCAGTGCACTGCACCTATCCTATCCTCCATGGTTCGATGAAATCGGCGCTTTCCCTGATGGTGCTTGCCCTGCTGTTGTGCTTCGGCACCACGGTTGGTGCCACCGAGCCTGACGCACAAGCAGCCCGGAACACCTCGTTCAACACGGTGGTGCTGCTGCAGGGAGATGCGTCTTTCGATTTCGACAAGGCAAGTTTGACCGAGAACGGGACCGACAGGCTCGACGCGCTCGCCAACAGACTCAGGCCACTGGAGCAGCTGCTGTCCATCCATGTCATCGGCCATGCCGATTCGATCGGGCGGGCGGCCTACAACCATGATCTGTCATTTCGGCGGGCACGATCGGTAGCGACTTACTTTTCAAGGCGCTTTCCGGGGACTCGCGTCAGCTTTGCTGCCAGTGGCGAGGCTCACCCGGTTGCAGACAATGCCACCGCTGCCGGAAGACGCGGTAATCGGCGTGTTGAGATCGAGATCGTCGCGGTTGGCGACCAGCGCGTATGGCAGGCGTCGCAGTGACCACGCATCGTCGTGGTCGCAGCGGGGGCTGCAAATGGCTGTTATCGACACTGCTGGTTCTGCCCGCGCTGGCGTTGGCTGATGACGTCCGGGCGCAGGACCGGACCGACAGACTGAGCCAGGCAGATGCGCAATTGCTGCAGGGCATCCTGCTCCGCCATGGTCTGCGGCTCGCTGATCCTGCCTCCGCCTACGTCAACGCGGACACGCTCGCCAGGGCCGTACAGCAGGCACTGGCGACACAGGCTGGCAGCGATAAAATTATTGACGCCCATGCCTCCTCACAGGGTCGTATCGACCGGTCGTTGACGCGGTCACGCACCGGAGCGCTCCTCGCTGACACGCAATGGCGTGAGCGCTGGTTCGACGGCGACGCGGCAGGACGCTCCGGGTTACCCGCCTCTCCACCTGCGGGGACACCGGTGCCGGAAACCGCAAAGCAGCTATCACCAAGCCCACAGAAGCTGTTTTCCGTGACTCTGAAGGCGCCTCCCGGGTTCCAGGGTGCGGCGTATCCTCGCGACAGCCGCGTCTCGGTGTGGTGGCAGGGTCGGCACATCATCGATACCGACATTGTTGTCCAACCCACGACGTTCATGTTTGCGGCACCTCGCGTCGTGATGGCAACGCTCGGAGATGCGGTGGATGACAAGAGAACCGTTCTCGACGCGCTATCAGGCCCACTTGACCACAACGCCGGGAAGCTCTGCCTGGGATACAACGACGCCCCCGATTGCGGCAGCGTCACCACGGACTCGGTCGCAGCGATCTACGATGAAGAGGCCGACAGGATTGATCTGTTCCTTGCGGGAACGTTACTGCAGTTGGTGCCACAACGCAGTTACATTCCACCAGCACAGGCGGGCAACAGCCTGGTGCTGCATCACTATGCAATCACCTCCGTATCCGATGTACAGGAAACCACCGTTGATGCAGCAGCGGGCCTTCTGTATGGCTACGGCCAGGGCAACATCCAGATCAACGGCGACTACCGCTCGGGTAGGGAACAATACCGCTTGCTGGATGCCAAGCTGACGCACTACCTGCCTGACTACCAGTTCATTGCCGGCAGCTTTGATCACAGCCCTGGGGGTAGTTCGAATGACCTGCGTATGCTGGGAGTGAGCTTTCACCATTCGAACGCGCTGCGACAGGACCGTAACCGCGTATACGGCACACCGCTGGACGTGACGCTGTCCAGACCATCCACGGTGCAGCTTGCCGTCGACGACCGCGTCTACAGCGGACAGTATCTCAACGAAGGAACACACTTTCTCGACACCTCGGCACTGCCTCTCGGTAGCTATGAAGTGGAGATTCGGATCCGCGATACCGGCGGCACCACGCGCACGGAATCCACCCGTTTCAGCAAATTCGACTCACTGCCCGAACCTGGCCACGTGCAAGCGAGCGTATCCGCGGGAACACCTCTGGAATACCGGCAAAACGCGATCGTTCCCGAGTCCAGTGCAGAGGTACTGCTCGGCGCATCAATCGCTACGCGCATTGGCGACAACAGCAGCCTGCTTACCGGTGTCTCGCAACTGGACGACAGATCCTATGTACATTCAGAGTGGTTGCACCTGCGAGACAACCAGCAGTATCAGGTGGCCGCAACCGTCGACGACACGGGTGACTACGGGCTGGTCGCCGCGGGCAGCTTGCACGCGCCGCGCTTCAGTCTGAATGTCGCAGGCGAGATCGGAACCGCGGACGCCGGTACACCACGGTCTGAAGCCAGCGAATCACTCATTCCGAGTGATGTTGCGCGATTGTCTGTCGGGGGTGACGTAACGCTTGGGGACTATCGTGTGGGTGCGCGTCACCGCATCAGCGATTCAGACGTCGATGGCCGCTCCAGTCGTAGCACGGCCTACGTCAATCGTCGCTGGCTTCGTGGAGCTGGTCTGCGCGCATCCGCCGAAGCGCGATATCAGCGCGAAGACGATGTCGACTCAGTGTATCTCGGTGTTCGCATGACCAGCCGTACCGTTGACCGGGTTGTCGGCGCCGCCACCAGCGTAGAGATCGATGAGCGCGGCGAGCTGTCGCCGGGTGCCGAGTTGTCGGCTGCCTGGGTCACCACCCGGCATCCGACCTTCGATGCCTCCGCCTCGAGCATCGCACGACTGCGCCGCGAGGACCTGACGACAGGCCTGGAGGGGCAGCTGGCAACTGATGCCATCACAGCCTCGGCAGCACTTGTGGTCACTGACAGCAACGAAGATCGTCGTCACGACGGATATGCAGCCATCGGTGGCAGCGTGGCCTTCGGTCCCGGCCTGGCTGCGATGGCCAGTGATCGCTATACCCGCGCCGGCGTTCTTGTTCGCGTCGAGGCAGACAGCGCACAGCCCGATGATTCCTTTGATATCTACATCGACAACAGCCGACGCCAGACAACGCGTCACGGGCGCACGGTGTTCATTCCGCTCGATCCGTTCCGAACATATTCACTGCACGTTGAACCCCAACAAGGTGTCTCGCAGGGAATTTCCAACGAGGTCCATGAATTCACGCTCTACCCAGGCACGGTGCATGACATCACTCTCGACAACGCGGGCAAGTACTTGCTGATTGCCAAGGTGGTCGACTTGCAGGGCGTGGCTGTTGCCGGCGCGATTGCGGAAAATCTCGACGAAGCCGCCATCACCAATAGCGATGGCATCCTGCAGGCCGAAGTGCGTCCGGGGCAAGAGCTGTTATTGCAGCGGCGTGATCGCAGTGAGTGCCGGGTGGATGCACCCGAAGTCGACGACGAAGATTTCGTGGTGCTCGAAGCACCGATGATCTGCCTTGAATAAGCGCACGCGATACGCAACCGTCGCGCGCGCATCCGTCAGTAAGGTGCAGCAGTCTTACTTGAATTCAAGATCCTCGACCTTGTCGACAGTGATGAACCTTGCGCGCACCGGCAAAGCCTTGCTCGTGTCCTTGTTCGGCAGGTCTATCCGCCAACGCTCACCCGCGTAGAGCCTGTTGGTTCCGAGTGACTCGCAAGCGTCATCACCAACTTCATCACCGGCCGGACACTGGCGCACGTCCTTGAGCAGGACATTGGTATTGCCTGCATTGAAGAACACGATGTCGCCACCTTCACGACTGACCTCGACGTTCGGGCTGCTACCTTCCGGACGGTGCAACAGGAGAATGTTGTATCCCAGAGACACCTTGATGGCGCCGCTCGACCCATCACTGATCGGTCGATTGACCGCGATGTCTTCAATGTAGGGCTTGACCGTAAGCTTGTAGACCCGATCCGTCCGGGTCTCTGCTTCCTTGACGAAGACCCGCACAAGCTTGCGCTGCCCCGGTTGCAACAGCAAGGTCTGCGGATTGGCAATGACCGGAGCGCGACGCAGGTCTTCATATGTCCTTGTTTGCGGCGTTGCGGAGGCGGGGTCCAGTACCTCTGTGAGTGATGTCACAACATAGACCGGCTCATCCCCTCCGTTGCCCACCAACAAGGTTTGTGCGGGCGCGGATGGCGAGAACTCCAAGATCGCGCGGTCAACGAAGATGTCCGCCTGCGCGAAGGACGCTGTGGCCAGACAGAGCCCGAGAACGGCGGCGATGCGGTGACACACAGTGATTGGACCCATGGGACTCGTATCGACCAAAGGTGCTGTTGCCTGCCCCTCAATCCGGCAATTCTGGCACTGCATCAGAAAATGATGAAGATTTGCCCCTGTAACCCGTGTACAGGTCACAGAGGTGCCGGCCTCTGTCAATTCAGGGTGGACTTGGCATGTGCTGCGGACGTTACCAACAGTACAGGGCATGCCCCTACTGGTCAGAGAGAAGTAAAAAAACCATGATTTCACGTGATACATACGCAAAAACACTGTTGTCACTGTCAATCGTCGCTGCTGCAAGCGGTCATGCATATGCAGCGACCCAGGGAACGGCGGGCGCCACATCGAACGGATCGTCAATCGTTACCATCAGCAAGCTGAATAACGTTCAGGTCAGCGCGATCGACGACATCGACCTGGGTACACAGGCCTTTTTGGTTGCACCCGCCGTCGGTGTCGATGACATCTGTGTGTTCTCGTCGAACGTCGCGTACCAGATCACATTCGATCAGGCTGGCGGAAGCTTCGAGCTGGCAGGCGCCACCTCGAGTGACACCATCCCCTATACCGTCCAGTTCGGACTTGCGCCCGCGACCGCAGGCACTCCGATCACCGGTCAGGTAGGTAACCGTCTCGACCCGGAATGTCTCGGCGTACCGAATGCCGTGTACACCGTCACTGTGGCACCCGCAGACTTCAACGCGGCAGCACCAGACTCCTACCGTGCTGTTCTTGAACTGCTTGTAGAAGCGGAATAAGTCCCGCCAGTACCGGGCTCACCAGTACCGGGCTCAGTTGAAGCCCACGCCAACCCGGTAACGGACAGCGCCGCCAAAGACGAGATCGTCGGGCGGCGCTGCTCCCGTGGCCCTGGTTTGCATGCTGTACCCACCCTCGGCTTCTATGAAGGGCAGGACATCAATACCCGTGGTGATCAGTTCGAGCTGGCGGGTTCCGGAACCTACCTGCGCGTCGTCCCCCGCAAGGAATGCCACCCGCTCTTCCCGTTCGGCACCGTTGATGTCAGCGCTGATCATGATGTCCACCGATTGCAGGAAATCGAAGTTGTCTGGTTGACCATCTTCACTGCTATCCTGCTGCTCATCATCCGATGAATCGGAGATCGTCAGTTGCAGCGACGTCACTCGTATCGACGTCACAAGATCAAAGTCTTCCTGCTCATAGGCATCCGTCTGAGTCACGTCCATGGATGTCGGCGGAAACACAGCTGGCAACAGGCTTATCGCACCCTGACCTTGAACCCGCGTCTCTGGGATATCTTCATCGGTATTGAAGTGTGTCAGCGTGGTGCCATCGCAACCCAGCACGACCAGGGTCGCCAACACGATGGCAAGCGGCCCGCAGCACTGTCGCCATGCGCTACGGGTGCGCAGAACGGTGTAGCGTGGAGTCATGCTCAGGTCCAAGTCCATCTACGAATGATGGGCAAGGCCATACAACAAACGTACCCACGCAGCCCAAGAGCGGCCTCGACGGCCTCTCGCCACCGAATTTCCACATGTAAAAATGTTGCCACATGCATCTGACGCAGCAGTGTTTACGTAGCGTCCGGCTTCGTCTGATATTGCGGTAGGCTTGCCCGCTCCCTGTACTTGCCTTGGTGAACATTAAGGGAGACACCATTTTTGGAGAATTACATGAATTTTCGTCAATCGCGCGTGTTGCTGAGTGCAGGATTTGCCTGCTTGCTGGCAACACCAGCCGTGACCTTTTCGGGTCATCTCAACACAGTCTTGATCGCAAAGATGGATGGCCGGGAAGAAGTCGGCGACGATCCTACGCAACGCCTGGTAGGTGATCCAGACGGCAGTGGTATCGGCTATGTGTTTGGTATCGATAACGACCCCTTCACACTGTGCTACTCGCTGCTGGTCGAGAAGATTCAGCTGGTGCCGATTTCCGAAGGCCTCGCGGCGCACATCCACGAAGGCCAACGTGACTCCAACGGCCCCGTTGTCGCCGCTCTGGCAGGCCCTGATAGCGGCAACGCTGCGGATTGCCTGACAGAAGGAGAAGAAGGCAAGTTCCCCACGGGTGAAAGCGGTATCGTTCAGCGCATTCTCGACAACCCCGCTGACTTCTACATCAATGTGCACACCCCAGAATTTCCGGCCGGTGCCATTCGCGGCAACCTGTCGAATACTATCGACGAGGATGATGGCCACTCGCACGATGCAGGCGGCAACGGCAGCCCGACAACACCTGCGAACCTCAACGCGTCGGTGTACTCGCGTACTGCGGTCGAAGTGTTCTGGGATCGTTCCAGTGACGATGGTGTCGTACTGATGTATGAGGTCTATCGTGATGGTCAGTTGGTCGCTAGTGTTGCCGGCAACAGCTATTTTGAAGACACACTTGTGTCAGGCACCACCTACAGCTACTCGGTTGTCGCGGTTGATAACGACAACAACCGCTCAAACCAATCGTCTGCACTTTCTGTAACCACTCTCTGAGTGTCTGGTATCCACGCCCCCGCTAACGTAGCGGGGGCGTAGATGACCTGGCGACGCACCGGCCTGGTCGTTGTTTTTTTGTGGTTCGCAATCGGCGGCGTGTTTCACTTCACCGCTACCGAACTCGAGATGCGTATCGTGCCACCGTGGTTTCCATGGCCCCGTTTTGCGACACTCACCAGCGGCGTATTCGAGTGGCTCGGCGCAGCCGGTCTGTTGTGGCGACCCACACGCCGTGCCGCGGGAGTCGGGCTGATGCTGTTGACCATTGCCGTGACCCCGGCCCATATCTACATGCTGCAGCGCCCTGATCTGTTTGCATCCATTCCCTGTTGGGCACTCTGGGCGCGACTACCGCTACAACTGGCACTGCTCGCGTTGATTGGATGGAGTTGTCGGGTCTGGCGATAGCCGGCGCCGCTCAAGACATGTTGCTGACAGAACGTGGCAACCTTCCCCGCGCTCAGTGGTCCAAGCTCTAGTGCGATCAACGACAACACTCGCAATATGTCTGCTGTTCGTGCTTGTACCCGCAAGCATGGTGCGCCTTCCGGCAGACCTCCCGTTGCGCCTCGGGCTGTGGATCGACACAGTGGTCGATCGCGACGACACCCTGCGTACGCTCGCCCGTGAACGTGCGTTCGACCGACTACGCCGCGATGATATCGTCTCCCAGCGCACGCTCGAGCGCTGGCGCACGGAGGCTGCGGCTGCGCTGCGTGATCCGCACCCCATTACCGCGCCATACGGAGAAACCCTGCTCGCCCGCGACGGCTCGGTTGACACCGCGCCGCACGTATTCAGCCTGACACTCGCGGCCGAGCGCGTGCTACGCATCGCTACCACAGCAGACGACGGAGCCCGCGGTGGACTACTCGTGGACGTGTTTGAAGGCGGCAATGTTGAAGGGCCGCGGCGTATTGGCGCCTACGGCCCGGCACCGTTCGACGAGCGGTTGTCGTTCGAACAAGCCTCCGTTGATCGAAAACTCACACTCCGTGTGCAAGCGCTGCCAGGTAGCACCGGCCGCTTCGCGTGGCGAACGGAGGTGCGAGCCGTGCTCGACTTTCCGGTCGAGATCGATACAACAAATCCGGTACAAAGCTTTTTCGGTATGCCTCGCGACGGCGGTCGCCGGGAACACCACGGCATCGATATCTTCGCACCCCGGGGCACACCCGTGCTCGCGGCAGCCGACGGTCTTGTGATCCGCACAGGTGAATCCCCACGTGGTGGTCTGCATGTGTGGCAGCGCGCCGTCGATACGGACGGCGTTCCGCTCGGCGCGTTGTACTATGCCCACATGGACAGCGTTACTGCGGAGGCCGGTACACACGTACGACGAGGCGAGCCGCTCGGCACTGTCGGCAACACAGGTAACGCCCAAACCACGCCGCCACACCTGCATTTCGGGCTGTACCGTCGATTCGTCGGTCCAGTGGACCCGTTACCGCTGACCGGTGAACGTCGAGTGCCCACCGTCACCGTCTCGCCGACTAACGTACTGCCCAATTGGCTTGCCGTTAGCAGCACGCGCGCGAATCTACGCGGTGCACCGAGTACCGACGCGCCAGTCATCGCGTCGCTCGACGGCGGCTCACTTTTACGTGTCGAGGCCAGCGTAGACGACGGTCGCTGGGCGCGGGTGACGGTTGGCGACGGTGCGCGCGGGTTCATCGCGCGATCGCTACTCGCACCCGCGCGCGAGCACGAGGTGCAGGCAGCGATCAATACCGATGCAATGCTGCGCAGCGCACCGTCCGCGGATGCGCCGTCACTTGGCAGGTTCGACGCCGATCTTCGTGATGGCGCTGTGTCTCTTGGCCGCTTTGGTGAAGCTGAGCGCGTACGCACCACAAACGGATTGACTGGCTGGCTGATAGGACCTGCGGTCGTACCCGCTCTCGAATAACATCACCCTATGCTGTCGACCAAAGGTCGATTGCACTTGATTTACAGGACTGTAAATTTTCGCCAAGGATCTGGAAAGGCAATAGCGCGATACGTGGTCATGCAAGGCACTCACCGACTGGGTAATCACATCGCCTCTCAGCGTACACACTCTGTGGAGGACATCACACAATCGTGCGCAATGTCGCCCGCTTCACATTCTTCGACACGTATTACACCAATACGATTACTTCCACCCTCAACGCATATCGATAGCAACTCGCAAGGCCTGTACCTCTCTACTTCCTCTGCTCTCTACCGTGTACCCCCCTCTGGCCGTGCCTTGTGCACGGCCTTTTTAATGGCCATGAAAAAAGGAACGCCGGAACGTTACAGGCACACGGTCGACCACATGAACGGCTATCGTCAGCGATGTTCAGCAAGTGGCGACTGACGTACAGTGGCGCGGATGCTTCTCTGATGACACTTGCGAGGCAGCTGCAGGAAGAGAGATGAAAGCTACTGAAGCGTGGCGCGAGATGACCCGCGACTCGGGCAATTTACACCGATGTAAATTTCTGCCAAAGAGCCGGAAAGGGGGCGACACGATACTGTACTTATCGAAACAACAAATAACCGTTTCGAAACATATTGCATTCGCCGCTGATCCATCTCACACACTCTCTGGAGCACTGTCCATGATCACACGTCGCATTCTCGCCGTCGCTGCCCTGGCCGCCGCTTTCGCTATCGCAGCCCCCGTTTCCGCCATCACTACCGGCAACGTCTACCAGGACATCACGTCCGCAACGGCTGGCTCCGGCAGCATCCACGTTGACGTGGATGGCAGCACTGTCACGCTATTCGGTTACTCCGAGAAAACCGATGCGCTGGCCGCAGAGCGCGCGGCTCGCGCCGCTCCTGGCATCGATACGGTGATCAACCATATCGAAAGCAACTCTTAAGGTCCGTAGTTCTCTCCTCTCTCTGACGTTAAGCCTTGTGGCCGCGCCTGATGCGCGGCCTTTTTTTTGCGTGGAAATTATTGGTAGCCCCATCCGATTACGCAAGCAGAGAGTCAGCAACAAGCCGATCAGGGGGACTCCACGCACGGCCTTCTCGACACCTAAATGGGATGGTTTGACGGCAGGCATTGACAGCACTCTCAGTGCCTCGGCACGAACACCTCGGGCGCACGCCCAATCGATTTCAGATGTGCGCTCAAGCAAGCATCCCACTCGGGATGATCGCCAAAGCGCTTGATCAGGTAGTCGATGAACCGGCGCGTACGGTTGGGCAGAAAAACGGTGTCGGGATACAGGGCATACAGGCCTGCCGAGCCCCAGCTGTAGCTCATCAGTACCGGCTGCAGAGCCCCATTGACAATCGCGTCATTGAGCAGAAACGTTGGCAGTCTCACCACACCATGTCCGCTGATGGCAGCACTGACCAGAGCATCACCATTGCTCGCCATGTACTGCGGTTTGACGTCGACGTGACCTGTTTGGCCTTGCGCTTTCGCCCAGTGCCATGTGGTTGGGTGAGCAAGATTGGAGTAGCACAGCGCGGGCAGCCCCGATAGCTGATCCGGCTTTGTCGGCTTGCGATGCTCCCTCCAGAAATCTGGCGAGGCAGCGACAACATGGTGAATCGGGGCTAGTTGACGCGCTCTTAGCTGCGAGTCATTCAGCTTGCCGATACGGAGGGCAAGGTCAAACCGGTCGCCGACAATATCGACCGTGTGATCTGAAAAATCGGCATCAATGGTGACAGCCGGATTTTCATGCATGAAGTCGTTGATGGCCGGCACCAGATGCGCGATACCGAAGCTCAGTGGCATCGTGATCCTGAGCCGACCAATGATGACTTCAGAATCAGCCGCTGCGCCCTCTTCTGCTTCCTCGAGATCGGCAAGGATTTGCTGTGCGCGCGCCAGAAATCGTTCGCCAGCACTGGTCAGCGTGACCTGTCGCGTGGTGCGGTTCAACAGCTGTACGCGCAAGCGACTTTCCAGCTCCTTGATCCGGCGACTCACTGCCGAAGGCGCCCGCTCCAGTTGATCTGCGGCTCCGCGCACACTGCCCGTCTTGGCCACGCACACGAACGTCTCGAGGTCCTCCAAGCGCCCCACACTGTTCTCCTTTTTCGCACAGTCTGTACAAATAATACCTCTTTGTTGCTATCAAGAGAACTCATAGAGTGTCTTGCAAGCGTAGATCGCGCGTTTCCAACAGTGAAGCTACACACATGAACACGCTACCAACACTCACTCGCCGTCCAGCCAACCAACGTGGTGTCGCCGACTTTGGCTGGCTCAAGAGTGCACACACGTTCAGCTTCGGCCAGTACCACGACCCGGAACACATGAATTTTGGCGCGTTGCGCGTCATCAACGATGACCTGGTGGCCGGCGGCGGCGGCTTTCCCACACACCCGCACAAGGATGCCGAGATCTTCTCCTACGTGCTTGAAGGCGGATTGGCACACAAGGACTCCATGGGCAATGGCAGCACCGTGATGGCTGGCGGTGTGCAGTACATGAGCGCCGGGCGAGGTGTCAGCCACAGCGAGTTCAATCCATCGCAGAGTGAGCCCATGCGCTTCTTGCAGGTGTGGCTGATGCCTGAAAAAACAGGAGGCGAGCCACGCTACGACACGCTGGATATCAACCCGGAAGACAAGCGCGGCAGGCTGACGCTGTTCCTGTCGCCCGACGGTCAGGATGGATCCATACGCACACGTGCAAAAGTGCGCGTGTTCGCCGCAACGCTGACGGGCGATGAGACCATAGAGCATGATCTCGGCGAAACTCAGCGCGCTTGGATTCAGGTAGCTGACGGCAGCCTGTACGTGAACGGAGAAGCGCTGGGCAAGGGTGATGGTGTTGGCATAGAAGGCGGTGGCACGTTGCTGCTTGATCGTGGCTTCAATGCTGAGCTCCTCCTGTTTGAACTGCCGTAGAAGGTCATCGTCCACGTCAACACTCCTATTCAGATACTAGACAACACACTTCAATTCAGATCATGAAAATTCTGCACATCGACTCAAGCTCCAATCTTCTCGAAAATTCACACTCTCGGCAATTGAGCGCTGAACTCGTCACGCAGCTTTTGCACGCCAATCCCGAGGCAAAGGTGGATCGATTGGACGTTCACAAGGCACAGTTGGCACACATTGGAACCAACATCATCGAGGCGTGGGCGCCGGACGGAGAACGCGATTCAGCGCTGGAGGCGTTAGCCTCGCGCTCGAAAGCACTGGTCGAACAATTGAAGAGCGCGGACGTCCTGGTCATCGGCTCACCCATGTACAACTTTTCGGTGCCTTCCACCTTGAAAGCCTGGATCGATCACGTTGCCATTGCGCGTCAGACATTCAAGTACACCGACGACGGTCCGGTTGGTCTACTGGAAGGGAAAAAGGCGTTCATCGTCTTGTCTTCCGGGGGTGTGTACAGCAAAGGCCCCGCAGCGTCAGCCGAACATCTGGAGAGCTATCTGCGGGCCGTTCTGGCGTTCATGGGCATCACAGACGTCGCGACAGTGCGAGCAGAAGGTATGGCATCCGGACCTGAGAATGCAGAGAACGCCATGCAGGCAGCTAGAGCACGCATCGGTGAGCTGGCAAAGGCCTAGCGCCCCCAAGCGACACCCACTCCAATCAAACGACAATCGGAGAAACTCCCTGATGAGCTTCAGCCCTTGCCCCGACCCCATTCCCGGTGATCGTAAAACATCGGACGCTGTCGATTTACTCGTGGTACCCAGAGCCGTCGATCTGGGTGAAATGACGGTTCGCCGCGCGTTGCCATCCGCCAAGCGCCAGATGGTCGGACCATTCATCTTCTTTGATCAGATGGGACCTGCGGAATTCCTCACCGATCAGGGCATTGATGTGCGCCCCCACCCGCATATCAACCTGTCCACACTCACCTACTTGCTCGAGGGCGAGATCCTGCACCGGGATAGCCTGGGGACAGAGAGGGCGATACAGCCGGGCGCCGTCAACTGGATGAAGGCGGGCAAAGGAATCGTTCACTCCGAAAGAACCAGCGATGCGCGTAAAGCCAGCGGCCAGACGCTATTCGGATTGCAGACCTGGATGGCATTGCCGACCGATCAGGAAGAATCCGACCCGGCGTTCATTCACCATGCGGCTGATGCACTGCCTGTGGTCGACTATCAGGGTGTCACGGCACGCGTGATCGCGGGAAGTCTGCTCGGCGAACAGTCCCCACTCGCGGCGTCCTCCGAGACGCTATACGCTGATGTGCAACTCACCGCATCGGCACAGCTGCCTATCGACATGCAGTACGACGAACGCGCGCTGTACGTGTTGTCAGGCAAGATCGACATAGCTATGGACAGCTTCGAGCAGGGGCAGCTGATCATCCTGCGACGGGGAACCCATGCAGTAATCAAGGCAACACAAGACGCACGTTTCATGTTGTTTGGTGGCGACCCGATGGAAGGGCCGCGCTATATCTGGTGGAACTTCGTGTCATCAAGACGCGAGCGTATCGAGCAGGCCAAGGAGGAATGGGCCAAGGGGCAATTCGACACGGTGCCGGGCGATGAGCAGGAGTTCATACCGTTGCCAGAGACCGCCTCAGAGTCATCGCGTGCCTCTGGTACGCAAGCGGATTAAATGCACAAGCCATTGAAGCCACGGAGTAGTTGCACGCACTGACTCCTCCACGGAGTTCGAAATGAGCGGGAAACAGACTCATGTCTGATGAAACATCCGTGGAGGAATCAACTAGCAGATTGTCAGTTGATAGAATATCCGAACTAACCAACCCTGAGCTGTGACGCTCTTGCGCGGCGTCGCAGGCCCAGGAGTGCTACCCCTGCCATAAGCCAGAGTGCAGTGCCGGACTTGCCAGTAACGCTGCAGCCACCGCCGCTACCGCCACTGCTACCACCGGACGCCTCGGTGTCGCCGCCGGTATCACTGCCGGTATCACCGGAGTCAACACCCGATACCGGTGTGTCGCTGCCGATACTTCCAAGGTTGTCATCTGACTGCGCGAGAGGCACGGCATCTTCGGCAAAAGCAAGATTGTCGACATAGCCTACCGCCATGCTATTGCCGCTGGCTCTGACTCTTACACCATTGAACTGATCAGCGTCAATGAAGATATCCGTACCGATGTTGTGCACGTGCATTTCGTCGGCGAACCGAAGGGTCAGCGTCATCGCTACTGGATCCAGTGATACGGAAGCCGGATAGCTTGTGTCGAGCTCGGGTACAGTAGTAAAGCGCGGACAATTGTCGGGATCGCCGCCCAACAACTCGACTGCATCCGAGAACGACTCATCATTGGAGCGATACGCGCAGTACTCGACATATCTACCTTGCTCACTGTTTGAGTGCAGTCGCACCGTCGAGAACACAGTGCCTTCGCTGTTGTCCGGTCCGTTGTCCAGATCGGTATACAGGCTGCCACCCAGACCAACCATGGCAAAACCAGCAGCGCCTATCACCGAATCACCCGAGAGTTCAATTTCAGCTCCAACATGGGTCGAGTTGCCGCGTAGACGAAAGTTCGTATTGGTCGTATCACCGCTGATCCGTCCATCGGTGATGAGTTTCAAACGACCTGCTTCGGCACTCACCTCAGACCCGGGACCCGTTGCATCAAAGGGAGTTCGGTACGGAGCAATCACCGGCGGCGCCTCAGCGAAATTCAGCAGCTCGGTATCGGTTTCGACCGAAAACAGGCGTACTACAGCCCGGCCGGATGTGCCCCGGTGGTATGCCCGAACCTGAATCCTACGTTGAGCAGGAACAAAGATGTCCGATGTCAGCGGGATCCTGATCTCCTCCTCGTCGATCGCATAGACCATCGCCCCGAGCTCACGGTCCAGCCTTATTGAGATATCGTAGGCTTGGTCCAGCACGGGCAAGAAATCGTTGAAGTAGTAGCGATCCTCTCCATCAGGAAAGACGTTGAGTCTTTGATTGCTACCAGACTCATCGCGCCGCGCCATTTCGGCTTCGACCCGAGCCCGACCCGAGCCTTCGAAGCGAATACGGATCTTGGTCTGGATGTCACCCGCCCGACCCTGGTAGCCGCCATCAGCCGTATCATTTAGAAACACGGCCTCTAGATCGAAACTGGCCTCAGCATCGCCACCCGCAGGAATACGGGAGTCACTGGTTACGGCAGCTCGGACCCTGATGCTATCGGTGGGCCGGATGATATCGAACGCCGTAGAGCCACCACCTTCGTCCGGATCACGAGTGCTGTGTGCCTGGAGCTCGACGGCACCATCGGTATAAGTGAAACTAGAAGAACCCGCCTCGCTACCGACTTCGATGGTCAGCAGACTGGTATCGGAGCTGAAGTCATCGACGAAACCGACAGGCTCGGCCAAGTCAAACGGCGCATCCAGCGTCGAGTCCACCATCAGGGATTCTGCTGACGGCTCTGCCGGAAAGGCCGTAGGGGTGCCTGATCCAGAAGCTACTTCCGAGGCAGTCAACGCCGAAGGTGAGTTTCTGACATCGTCGATATAGCCGAGCAGCTCGCCGCCCCCGAAGGCACCCATGCTGACCCGCATCCGAGGCTCTGCCGCTTCGTATAGTGGTCCGGACAACGCTTCCACATGGCTGAATCCGTTCAGCCGAAAAGTGACGGTACCGCTGACCTCGTCGACGGCTATCGCAACACGATACGGCGTATCGAACTCAACACGCACTGGAAACTCCACGCAGCGATTGGCGCCTCCATTCAGCAAGCCCTCGCGCTCATCGCCCGCAGCATCAACGTACCGATACAGACAGTACTCAGCGCGACGCAAACCGTTGTACCTGTTGACCAGAGAAATATCCGCCCGAATGTCTCCGACACGCCCATCGAATCCTCCATCTTGCGTATCGTTGGCAACTTCACTCCTGATGTCGGCCTCCACCGAGCTACCTACGCTTGCGATATCCGAATCGGCGGAAAATTCCAACGTGGCTTCCAGATAACTGGTGATTGAGTTGAATCGTATATCCACGCCCGAGTAGTCATCAGACGTGGTGCTGTAGGCAACACGTACACGCTCATCCTGCCAGCTGAGAGCATTGTCTCCGGCGTCGGCGAAAATGTTGTAGCGATCAAGTACCGGCGGGGTCACCGAGAAATCATCAACGACATCGTCGGTAGATACCGACTCAAGCAGGAACGTACTGGTACCGGAGTTTCCCGATGTACCCAGCTGAATGTAGTTATAGGGGCGATTGGGCGCATGCACAGTACCTGGCAAGGTGATCACATCCGACTGCACGCCGGAGCGGATCGTTATTTCACTCGGCCCTGTGATACTGAAAGCAATGTCCAGTTCATCACCGGCTGCCGGAGCTATCGCGGAGTAGTCCTGACAAGCATTACCGTCCTCGAAGATGCCGTAGTCCTCGAAGCCGTTTTCGCCTTCGCGTCCCATACAAACAAACAGGTTGGTGGATCCATCCGGGAAGACACCGCTGTTCAGACCAAGGTAGATATCACCAAAGTGGCTATCGGAATCAATGACGCCGTTGTTGCTATCGTTGAACAGGGTCCCGCCGATGCTAAGTAACGCATCCCCACCCTCGTTCAATGAGGTCGCGGTGGTATCGAAGCGACCGGTGATGCCGAGCGATTGAACCTGCTCAATTACGCTTACACGCGCTTCGACATATTCGTCGTTCTCGGAACGTACGCTGAGTTCCACACCACCCTCTACATTGGATGCAGTTGCGCCATTGGCACCACTTACCCGGTACTCGGTCGTATAGCGGATAGTGTTTGTGGAAAAGTCATCTGCAAACTCTGTGCTCTGCGCCCAGACCGCGGAGGTACCGACGCACGTGGCTAGTAGAGCGGCCTGGGCAAGCCAGGGTCGACGAATACAAGTCATGGTTTACTCTCCTTCGCTTAAACTGCGAATTGCAGCTATTTGCGAGACACAGCGCTAACGTTTAAGACACGGCGCGGCACTCGGACGGATGCGAGGAGGCTACTCAGTGGGTCAGCGAGCCACATCACCCAGACGGGGGATAAACTTGCACTATCGCGTAGGT
>CALLMF010000033.1 GCA_938006335.1 uncultured Granulosicoccaceae bacterium
GAGTTGGTCAACGATTTCGCTACCTCCTTGACCAGCCGATCGGTCACCTCCTTGTGCAAGCTCGGACGAATCTGGCCGAGGGTCTGCGGATCAGCCACGAGCACAAGGTGGTCATACTTCCCACGATGGGCTTGGCGGTACAGGTACTCCGCGACCTGCTTGGCAAAAGTGGCTTCGTCAGTCTCCCGCGGCGACGACTCGGGAGGCCGGTTGCCCGCCGGGCCATCGTCTTCGAGTTCCTGCGGCGTCAGCTCGGCCGCTTTCTCGAGTTTCAGGCCACCATCGCCAGCCTTGTTGATGTAGGTCTGCCCGTTCGTGCCGTCGGCAACCACGATCAGGGTATTCATGGGGTAGGTGTCGCTCATGGGATGCGCTCTGTCTGATGAGCGAACAGCATGCTCCGAGTTGCTCACCGGCACGCACGGCTGGCGCAAGTTACACGGCACACCCCGATAGGCGTAGCTGCTGGCACCGGTGGTCATTCCTTCTGCGCGACGGGCCGTATCATGGCCGATGCCACCATTACGACAGCAAGTGAAAGGGCCCTTGCGCAGACGAAGACGTGTCTTGTTGTTTACTCGCGTATACGTGTGCTGTTGAGCGCAAGCTGATCAACACAACGTCGTGTTCCGAGAAAGGCGCCTTGCAGAATCCACATGCAGGCCGAAGCGGCAAAAATGGTGGGGCGTGCTGGGTTCGAACCAGCGACCACCTGATTAAAAGTCAGATGCTCTACCAACTGAGCTAACGCCCCCCGGGTACTGCGGCCGCAGTTAGCGGCAGGCCGCTAACTCAAGCGCGCCATGATATCGCATGCTCGCGCAAGCGTCAGTAGTGTCGAGCACTCAATTTTTGAGGCCAGTCCCGCGCTCGGCTCTCGACCCAGCCTCGGCCCGACATCGACTGTTACTGGCCCTCGCGGTCCATCTTCTGTAGGCGTTTGCGCGCAAGGACCGCTGCGGACCGGCCCTGGAACTCGTCGCGCACGCGTTCGAGAATCTGCCGCGCGGAGTCGAACTGGCCCAGTTCGTACAGTGAGAAACCGATCTTGAGGCGCGCATCGGGCACCTTGATGCTACCCGGGAATTTTTCGGTCACCTGGCGGAAGTTGTCGATCGCTTCCTCGAAGCGCCGCTCGGCATACATCGCCTCGCCCTTCCAGTACCAGGCGTTGAAGGAATACGGCCCGGCCGGGTACTCGTCGAGGAAGCTGTCGAATTCCGCGACGGCGGCATCGTTCTGACCGCGCGCCAGCAAATCGTAGGCGCGCGTGTATGCCGCCTTTTCTGCCTGTGTGGCATTGGTGCGAACTTCGGTGATCGCCGTGCCGGGG
Source organism: uncultured Granulosicoccaceae bacterium (assembly GCA_938006335.1). Taxonomy (GTDB): domain Bacteria; phylum Pseudomonadota; class Gammaproteobacteria; order Granulosicoccales; family Granulosicoccaceae; genus Granulosicoccus. The sequence continues at coordinate 1,334 of CALLMF010000033.1, forward strand.
CGTGCGCGCTCACTCACGAATACGCCGGGCGAGGCGACGCCTGCGCCACCGCTGGCAGATCCGGACCCGGTACCACCGCCCTGCAAGGCGGTGCCGTCGAGCCCGGGCTCACTCAGCCCACCACCGCCAAAGCCACCAGTCTCGCCACCTTCGATGAACGCGCCCTCGTCAAGACCGGCAAATCCACCATCGGCTTGTCCGGCCAGCAAGGCACCGGACTCTGCCAGGGTTTCAAGCTCGGTAAGACGAAAATCGGTGTCGTCGTAGAGATCGGCATTACGCCGCTTGAGCGTTGAGATCTCGTTGTTGAGGCTTTCGATCTCACCGCGCAACTGGCGCAGCTCACGCTCCAGACCGTCCACGCGTTGCAGTTGCTCAAGCAGCGATTGATCCAGCACGCGCTCCACGCGAGAGAGTCGCGCATTGACTTCGTCGATGTCCTGAGCGCTTGCAAGGCCGGGCGTCAGTAGCGCCATGGAAGCGCCCACGCATAGCGCACGCCACGACATCAGCACGTGCAACACCCCCAGGATGCGCACCGGCTCAGTTCTGTAAGGCGCCTTCATAGATGATGTTTACCCGTCGGTTCTTAGCCCAGGCCGCATTGTTGTGGCCTTCGTCCACCGGTAGTTCCTCACCGTAACTTACGGTGCGCACCTGTGCGGAACTCACCCCCTGCAGCTGCAACATGCGCGCGATGGTCTTGGCGCGGCGCTCACCGAGCGCGATGTTGTACTCGCGCGTACCGCGCTCATCCGTATGCCCTTCGAGACGCACCCGCCCCGCCGTGTTCTGGGCGAGATAACGACCGTGTTGGGCGACGATGTCCAGGTATTCCGGTCGCAGCTCTGCCTCGTCGTAGTCGAAGTAGATGACGCGATCGACCGGTGCACGTCCCTCGATGGATCCAGGATCAACGGCAGTGCCGTCCTGAGCTCCGTCAATCGTGACCGGTGTGACGCTCGGGTTTCGAGCCACCTGATCTGTCAGACCACTGTCGCGCGTGTCTCCACTACCAGAACAGGCAGAGAGTCCGGCGACCAGTAACCCCAGGGCACTGAAGCGCCAGAGTGATCCGAGCGAGTAAGACTGTTTCATGAGGTGCTCCTGATGCTATCCGGGCAATCGAATACAACATAAGACAACGAGTGCGATCTGCGATGCAGAGGACATCAACGTGCGTACGGCGACCACGCAGGCTCACGCACGTTGCTGCCATCATCAAGCGACAGACTCTGCACGACAGAGCCATCGAGCGACACCGCACCGAGCGTTCCGCGCCCGTCCTGCTCTGTCGCATACAGAATCATCTGGCCGTTCGGCGAAAAACTCGGCGACTCATCGATAGTGCCTTGCGTCAGGGTCTGAAACAATCCGGATGCACGATCTATCGCTGCAATCTGAAATCCCGATCCACTGTTGTGCACAAAGGCGATGGTGCTGCCATCGGGTGACACGGTGGGGTCAGCGTTGTAGCTGCCTTCAAAGGTCAGGCGCGTTGCTCGGCCACCGTTCGGGCTGACTTCATAGAGTTGCGGGCCACCGCTACGGTCGGACGTGAACACCAGGGTGTCGTTGTCGATCCATACCGGTTCGGTGTCGATAGCGCGCGTATCGGTGACGCGCGTGAGCTTGCCGCTTTCGATGTCGAGCACGTAAATATCAAGACTGCCTTCGAACGACAGCGCAACCGCAAGACGTTGTCCGTCCGGAGAAAAGCCCGGAGCTCCGTTGATGCCTTCGCGTGCGAGTACCTTCTCGCGCCTGCCTCGTTCGCGGTCCTGTATGTAGATCGCTGAACTCAGGCGGCTTTCGAACGAGACGTAGGCGATACGCACACCATCAGGCGCCCACGCCGGCGACAGGATCGGATACGGAGACGTCAGCATGGCCTGGGAGTTCTGCCCGTCTGCGTCGGCAAGTTGCAGACGATACGTGCGGTCGCCCACCCGCCCTTCGACTGACACAAAGGCGATCTGCGTGTTGAACGCGCCACTGATGCCGAGGATTTCCTCGTAGACCTCGTCCGAGATCTGGTGTGCAGCACTCCGGATGGTCTGGTCGGTAACCTGAAAGCTGAAGCCTGTCATCAGCTCCTGTTGCAGGATGTCGAACAACTGGAATTCCATGACGTAACCGTCGGGGCTCCGGCGCATGCCACCAATCAGCAGAAAATCCGCCCCACTCAAACGCCAGTTGGAATAAAGCGGGATATCTCCACTGACCGGATTGGCGACCAAGTCCGCTCGGTTCAGCGGCGCGAAGTTTCCGCTGCGCTGAAGATCGGCCCCGACGATCGCAGCGATATCGGCGGGCGGCTCGCCCGAGCCGCTCCAGCCAAAGGGCACGATGGCAATCGGAATCGCATTGTCGACACCACGCGTGATCTCGATTTCGATCAGGGCTGACGCAGGCCTGTTGAGCAGCAACAAGCCAATCGCCAGGCACACACCACAGATGACGGCTCGCACCAGGCGATGCGCCATGAAGGGCCGGTCGTCAGTACTGTCCAGAAGATTGACGTTCACAACATTCCTCTTGGAGTGGCTCACTGCGGGCGAAAATAGAAGCGGATCTGGCGATCGAAGAGGGACGGATCCGGCGCGGTGGGTAGCGGAGACGCCTTCCACACCGCCTGAGCGACCGATGTTTCCAGAGCGGCATTGCCACCCTCACAGCTGTCGACTGACACATCGAGCACCGTACCTGACCGATTCTGTATGACTGACACGGTGCAATTGGCGCTACTAATACCTGGCGGCGGCGTCCACTTGCGCTCGATATCCTGGCGGATGGCACCGAAATAGCGCGAAATCAGCTGCTGACGCTGCCGTTCCTGCTGCTGGGCGAGGCGCTGCCGCGAGGCAGCTTCCAATTCAGCGGCTTCACGTTCCGCGGCCTCACGCGCTGCCGCTTCCGCCGCAGCCCGACGCGCAGCCGCGGCTTGACGAGCCTCTTCTGCGGCGGCACGTGCGGCTTCTTCCTCGGCAGCCTTTCGTGCCGCTTCTTCGTCGGCAGCCTTTCGTGCGGCCTCTTCCTCGGCAGCCTTTCGTGCGGCCTCTTCCTCGGCAGCCTTTCGTGCGGCCTCTTCCTCGGCAGCCTTTCGTGCGGCTTCTTCCTCGGCGGCCTTTCGTGCGGCTTCTTCCTCGGCGGCCTTTCGTGCGGTTTCTTCCTCGGCAGCCTTTTGTGCGGCCGCTTCTTCTGCCGCCTCACGCGCAGCTTCTTCCTCGGCAGCCTGGCGCGCGGTTTCGGCCTCGGCTTCCGCGGCCTGGCGCTGCTCCTCAGCCGCTAGAGCGGCAGCCTCTGCTTTCTCCCGGGCGCGGGCTTCTGCCTCCCGGGCGGCGGCCTGTTGTTCCGCCTCCAGGCGCGCAGCCTCAGCTTGCTGGCGAGCTTCTTCCGCCTCGCGTCGGGCCTGTTCGGCTTCGGCCTCGATTCGCGCCCGTTCGATTTCTGCAGCGCGTTCTTCCGCCTGACGTTGCTCCTCGAGCGCTTGTTCTCTGGCGCGTTCCGCCTCTTCCCGCTCGGCGACCACCCGCTGCCGTTCGAGCTCGGCGGCACGCGCCTGCTCTTCCAGACGGGCCTTCTCCTCGGCGGCGCTGGCCCGTTCTTCTGCGGCGATTCGCGCCTGCTCGCGCGTCTCTTCCATGCGAGCGGTCTCTTCCTCGACCCGCTGCTGGGCCGCCGCAATACGCTCCTGTTCGCGCTGGCGCTCTTCTCTGAGGCGCTGCAACTCGGCTTCACGCTCGGCAATCTGTCGTTCGCTGAGGGTGGCTTCCTGCTCACGCAAGGCGCGGCGTTGCTCCTGCTCGGCCTCGGCCTTGACACGCTGCAACTCGCGCTGCCGCTCCAGCTCGGTCGCCTCGTTCTGCAGCGACTCGATGCGATTGCGCTCGGCTTCCGACTCGGCGCGCTGCTGCTCGGTCAGGGCTTCCGCCTCCTGCAGACGGGACTCGGCATCCTGACGTGCCGACTCGAGCGCATCGAGCGTGGCCTGGGCCGCAGCGCGCTCCTCTTCCGCGCGTGCCACCTCAGCTTGCTCTTGCGCTTCCAGGCGCTGCATTTCTGCCTGAATGTCCTGCTCGCTGACCGCGACCGCCTGGATGGGAGCGGCGTCGACGGCCTCGGGGCCGCCGGTTTTTGGCCGACCTTGCAACTGGACCAGGAGTGCGCCGGCAAGGACGACGTGAAACCCGACCGAAAACAGTATGGCTACCGGGTAACGCTTGAAAATCGCAAACACCGGTCGCGACTCAGTTGGCAGGCTCGGACATCAGCCCGATTTCTGGCGCGCCGGATATCTGAAGGGTGACCATCGCTTGCATGATGGCACCGTACTCTACTGCCGAGTCTCCGGCCACGAACACGCGCCGGTCGGGGGTTCTGCGCAGCACGGCGCTGGCCAGCCGCTGGACCTCATCGCGCGCCTTGGGCGCATCCGGGTCGGAGCCTACGTTGAGGTACCACTCACCGTTGTTGTCAACCGACAGGATCAGCGGCTCGCCGGTGTCGCTGGCGTTGGCAATAGGGGACGCATTGGCGTCCGGCAGGTCGATTTCCACACCGGTACGCAGCAAGGGAGCGGTGATCATGAAGATCACCAGCAACACCAGCATGACGTCGATGTAGGGGACGACGTTGATCTCGGCAACCTGACGGCGAACGCGTCGGGCGCGAAGCCCGCGATGCGCACGAGCCATGTCAGCGCTCCCCGAAAGCCGGCAGGTGCGTCATGTCCGTCACGCGGCGTCAGCCTCGTGAGAGCCTCGCTTGATGGCCTGACGCTGCAGCACCGTCGAGAATTCCTCCGAGAAATTGTCGTAGCGGTTCAGCAGGCGGTCCACATCAGTCGCAAAGCGGTTGTAGAAAATGACCGCAGGAATGGCCGCAAACAGACCAATAGCCGTGGCAATCAGTGCTTCTGCAATACCCGGCGCCACCATCGCAAGCGTCGCTTGCTGGACGTTACCGAGCGCGGTAAAGGAATTCATGATCCCCCATACGGTACCGAACAGCCCGATGTACGGGCTGATCGATCCGACGGTAGCGAGGAACGGCAGATGCTGCTCGATCACGTCCGCCTCTCTCGAGACGGCAATGCGCATGGCGCGGGCCGAGCCGTCCATGATGATTTCATCGTTGGCCGTCTTGCGGCGCAGGCGGCCAAACTCGCTGAAACCCGCCTCAAAGATCCGCTCCAGCCCGCCCAGGGTGCCGCGGCGCATGGTGAGCTGCGAGTAGGTGCCCGAGATATCGGAGGACCCCCAGAAATCCTCCTCGAAGTCCTCGGCGTCGCGGCGTGCGCGTCGCAATTGCAGTGACTTACCCAGAATCAGCGCCCAGGAGAGCACCGACGCGAGCACCAGGATAATCATCACTCCCTGCACCACCGGGCTCGCGTTGAGCACCAGTTCCACCATGGAGAGGTCGGCATTCATTCGAGTCGGCCTCCGATCATATCAATGAGCGCCCGCAGTCGGGCTGTGAGTGACAGATGCCCCAAGAGCACCCAGAACAGAATCCGGCAACCGTACCGCACGACCAGTGTCCGCATCGATACAAGCCAGAATGACCGATGATTCCAACAACTGCTGGTCGCCACGAAATACCGGTTGCTGGCACACCAGGCTCGCGCGCTTGATCTCGATCATGTTGGCATGGACAGTCAGTTCGTCATCCAGACGTGCGGGGGCCAGGTAGTCCGCCTTGATGGATTTGACGACAAAAAGCCGTCGTTGCTCATGCTGCAGCTCCGGGAGTGAAATACCACAGGAACGCAACGCCTCCGTGCGTGCTCGCTCCAGATACCGGAGGTAGTTGGCATAGAACACCACGCCGCCTGCATCGGTGTCTTCGATGTAGACGCGTGTAGGCGTCGAGAATTCCCGCATGCCCGATTATCGCAGACGAAGGCCCGCTAGTGCTCGGCCATGGGCGCTCAGTTCGTGACGGTTCGCGACACACCGTGACGACTTGCCGTCACGTTCGTGCAGTTTGCGGCGCCTTTGTCATGTGCGACCGAGCAAATCCGGTGCGTCCAGCCCGAAGTGCCGGTAGGCGTGGGGCGTGGCCACCCGTCCTCGCGGGGTGCGCATCACCAGGCCCTGCTGGATCAGGTAGGGCTCGACCACCTCCTCGAGCGTACCGGACTCCTCCGACAAGGCCGCACCGAGGTTGTCGATGCCGACCGGCCCTCCATCGAATTTCTCGATCACCGCGGACAGAAAACGCCGATCCATGGTGTCCAGGCCGAGCAGATCCACCTTCAGCAGGTTCAGCGCTTCGTCGGCGATGGCGTCGGTAATCAGGCCATCGGCACGGATCTCTGCGTAGTCGCGCACCCGCCGCAGCAAACGATTGGCAATACGTGGCGTACCCCGCGCGCGACGTGCTACCTCACGTGCACCACCGGCATCAATTTGCGCTTCAAGCAACGAGGCGGAGCGCTGCACGATGCCCGCAAGGTCATCCACCGCATAGAAATCCAACCGTTGCACGATGCCGAAGCGGTCGCGCAGCGGCGCGGTCAGTAGTCCGGCGCGCGTCGTCGCCCCGACCAGCGTGAACGGCGGAAGGTCAATCTTGAACGAGCGCGCACTCGCGCCCTCACCGGTCATGATGTCGATCTGGTAGTCCTCCATCGCGGGGTACAGCACTTCCTCGACGAGTGCGCTCATGCGATGGATCTCGTCGATGAACAGAACATCATTGGCCTCGAGGCTGGTCAGGATGGCCGCAAGGTCACCGGGGCGTTCGAGTACCGGCCCCGAGGTATGCACGATACGCACGTCAAGCTCATTGGCAACGATATTCGCAAGCGTCGTCTTGCCAAGGCCCGGCGGCCCGAAGATCAGCACATGATCGAGCGCCTCACCTCGGCGGCGCGCTGCCTCGATGAACAGCTCCATCTGTTCGCGCACGGCAGGCTGGCCGTGATAGTCCTCCAGGCGCCGCGGGCGCATCGCGCGCTCTTGCGCATCCTCGCTGCGCGCATCAGCCGCGATCAGGCGATCCTCCGGTGCGTCGACGTCGTCCATGCTCATCCTGCAGCCTTGCGCAATGCCGCGCGGATCAGCTGCTCGACACTCTGATCTTCGTCTGGCAATGCGTCGAGCAGACGACGTACTTCAGCGGTCTTGTAGCCGAGTGCCGCCAGTGCTTCCTCGGCCTGCGCGCGCGCCTCGCCCGGGGCACTCTCGGCGCTTGCCGCGGTACCAGCAGGCAATACCTCGGCAGAAAATCCCGCCACCCGATCGCGCAGCTCGACCAACAGCCGCTCCGCGGTCTTCTTGCCGATCCCCGGTACGCGGACCAGGGCTGCGACATCGTTGTCGCGCACACAGGCAAGAAAACTCTCGACACTCATGCCAGACAATATGGAAAGTGCAAGCCTGGCGCCTACACCACTCACCTTCAGCAACTCGCGGAACAAGCGTTGCTCGAGCCGCGTACCAAAGCCGTACAGCAATTGCGCATCCTCTCGAACCACCAGGTGCGCGAACAGCGACACCGGCTGCCCGACCGCAGGCAGCTCGTACAGGGTGGACATCGGCACATCGACCTCATAGCCGATACCGTGCACATCGACGATGAGGGTTGGCGGGGCCTTCTCTAACAGGGTGCCGGCAAGGCGTCCGATCATGGGGGCGACATCTCCCGGGGGTGTGTCATGGGGGTGGAGTTTGCGGGGTGAGTGTCGCATGCCGTGGCGCAGGGCGGGAACATGACGACAGCCCACAGCAGATCGGACACTCTGGAACGCGAGCCAGTAATTTTCCCGCAGAACCGGGTGGGTATTACGCGACACCTCGTACCGTTTCCCCCTACTGTTGCTGCATAGCGAGGTAACCAGAAGCACAGTAGTCACATGATTGCACTCCGAGTGGCGGTAATACCGATTGTCCTGCTTCTGGCTTCCTGTGGAGGCGGCTCCAGTAACCAGGACAGTGACGCCCCTCAAGACGCTGTCTCGAGCGAGGACGGAGCCTCTGGTGAAGAGGGCGGCTCTGACGGCATACCGGACGGAACAGGTTCATCACCGGGCGTTACTGACGACGTCACGGCACCGGAATCGGACTCCCCGCTTCAGGTGCAGGTCACCTTCGATATCACGGTTCCCGCTTATTCCTCTGACCAGTTGTCCGTCGACGTGGCTTGGGGTGACCTCACACTCGCAGCGTCCTGGGTCGGTGACCAGGTCTGGACGGCCACTGGCGACTTGCCGGCAGAAACGGAACAGCCCCTGGTCGTCAACTTCACTGACAGAAACGGCGCCATCACGCTGGCAAGTTTCGAGACACGCTACAGAACCGGCGTCAACAGCTCCGAGTCCTTCGCAATCAGTGTCGATGACTTTGATACCGCCCGCTGGGATGACGATGCGGATGGGGTCAGCAACATCGACGAACTGACGGCGGGAACGGACCCCTTGATTGACGAATCAGGGGACGCAGGAGGACTGCGAACACTCTACTTCACGATTACCGTGCCTCCGTATGTGTCCGACGAGCTCCAGGTTCGTCTCACGGTTCCGAGGATCTCGGAGGACGACTACGTCTTTGATGCGCAGTGGCAGGGCGATGAACTCTGGACAGCCCAGCGCAGCGGTTTCACGAACAGCAGAGTCTTCACGGTGATCGTCGAATTCCTTGATCGAAATGGAGATCTGAAGCTCGGCAGCAACGAAGAGCGATTCAGCACGTTCATCAACGACCCGACCGAAATCGTGATCGACGATGAGTTTGATACACGCTCCTGGGACGAAGACGGCGATGGCCGGAGCAACTACGATGAAGTCAGAGCTGGCACCGATCCGCTGGTTGCGGACGCAGGCGCAGTGCCTGTAACGGTCATCGAAAGCTTCGACTTTCCGGGCATCGACAGGGACCTCGCGTGGTTGTCACATGTCGAAGGCCGCTTCAAAGCGCTGGACCTTCCGGCCAGCTTCTCCGAGCAGATCGTCAATGAAGGCAATGGGGTGCGCGAGGTAGAGGACGTCACCTACGACTTCTCTGCCGGAGGCGACGGCACGTACAGCTCCGAGCTGGTCGTCTACACCGAGGGAGATGCACCCTCCACCATCCGTCGCGAAGGCACACGGTCGGCTGACGGCAACGAAGTGATGTGGACCGGGACGAGTACGGTGACCACGGAATTCAGACGCGTGCAGCAGAACTACCGCATCACCAGCAGCATCGAAGACAGGAACATCATCCAGAGCGCTCGTCTGGACAAGACGACGACGGCTGTCTCGAACGGAGACGTCGTGTCGGACAACGGCTACGAATACGAGGTCGTGTTGGACGCCGATTCGATCGACGCCGACCAACAGTGCGAGATCACGAGCGGTAGCATCTCGCAAAGCTCATCGACCAACAGCGGGATACGTACCGCGTCACGACCCAACGCCGACGAGCGTTGGAGGGTGTCGGGTATTGATCCTGCCAGTGCGGATGGCGCCAGCCTTCCTGAACTTACCGAAGCGGAGACACTGGTGACGCGCTTCTATTGCGACCACAGGTTCGCCAACGACTGAACGCACCGGCAGGGCTGTTGCGGTCAGTCAGCAACGATCTGACCACCCATTCGCAGCGCGTCGGAAGATGCGGCTATTGAAGTCGATTATCGCGTCGTCGTCAGAAATCGCGGCGATACTGATGATCGTACATCCCAGCTCCGGAGCATCTTCATCAGCAATGTGGACCAGTGCTCGTGTGGTGCTCACAACCTCGTTGTTGACTCGCACCTCGTACCCTTGCAGTCCAGTCGACGACTCGGGTACCGAGCCTTGCCAGGAGATATGCAATTGCCCAGCAATGACCGAGACATTGATGGCGCCGACGGTATGGGCTGGGCTGACGACAGAGCCGTTGCTGATGATGTTGTCGTCGCCACCAACGGTCAGGTTATCGATGTCAACAGTAACCGTACGTGAGAACGGCCCGGTACCTCCAAACACATCGATTGCGCGCACAGAGTAAGTCACGGAAGAGGCCGCGGGCACACTGTCATCGAGCCAACTGCGCAGCGCATCTGTGACCGCGAGCAGCTCATTGTCACGATAGATCTCGACCTGTGTGTTCGGAAACCCTCCGATATCGGTCCAGAACAGTTCGACCGTGCTACGGGAGTAGACCCTGGCAACCAGATCAAGCTCGATACTCTCAGCCCCTGATGGTGCATCTGGGGATCCCGGTGGTTCCGGCAACTGAAGAACAGCCAGACATTCGATTTCGCCGGCCACAGTGACGCCACACACATTGGCGAGATCTCCGGAGAAAAACAGCTCGCCAGATTCAATGGCGTTGAACTGCGTTCCCGTCTCCAGGTCACCGATAATCGACGATCCGGATGACCGGGCCGAGCAATCCAGCAGCTGGTTCTCGTTCAGACCACAGATGGCCGCAGGGCTGACGACCAGATCGGTGTAGGGTCCATCAGCCGGGGGGAGCTGATGGTTCGCAGTCCAGCACTGGATGGTACCGGTGTCCCGCAAACCGCAACCCATCGTTCCTGCACTGCCCTGGTTGATAGCCAGGTCGACGAAGCGTCCTGTCAGGCTGCTGGTGTCTGTCACGCTCGTATCCGTAGACCAGCACGTTATGTTGCCAGCAGGCTGTATCCCGCACGAGGCGTTGGCACTGGTCTCGATCCTGACGAACCCCGTTCCGTCCTGACCCAGGCCGTTACCGGGGACCTGTGTTTGCTCGTTGGTATCCAGCCCCCAACACCAGCCGCGATTGTTGATGTCGACGGCACAGGTGTGATTGGTGCCTGCTGTGATATCCATCAGCGGTGCATCGATGTCCGGGACATCGAGTTCGTTGAAGACGTTGTCGCCCCAACACACAGCCTCACCAGCCAGAGTGATGCCGCAGGTGTGTTGATGCCCGGCGGCGATTGCCGAGAACGCGGGCAGGTCTTCCGGCGTGTCGAAACGAATAGCGAAGGGTTGCGTTGTGCAGTTCGCAGTACCCGCAGTATCCAGCGCACACACATGGTGCTTGCCAACGGTGACGTCCGTGAACGCTTGCGCGTGAACGGGTGCTGACAGTGCGAACAAGCCCAGGCAGGCCAGTAAGTGACAGATGCGCATTCGAGTTCCTGTTAGCGGCTATCGGCAAATCGGGCGCATGAATCACCCAAAACCGGAGTAAACCTAGACTAAGTCTTGCAAGTAAGCGCACAGACATTATTTTTACCGGAGACCAGCCATACGCATCACACGCGCTGACAGTCCCATCAAGAAGCCGAACCGACTGTCTGATCAGGCATCATGCAGGCATGACACTCTTCGATTTTTCCGGTGGCCCGCGCGCTGTAAGCGCATCGGGCAATGGCTCCGTCGATTCCTGGCGCTCGGTCGACGACCGTGTCATGGGCGGCGTTTCTCGCAGTAAATTTCACCAAGCTGACAGCCACGCGATCTTTGAAGGCGTGGTATCACCTGAAAACAACGGCGGATTCGCGTCCGTGCGTGCCGTGTTGTCGGAGGAGCTACCCGGCACAACCCAACACGTGTGGATAGAGGCGCGAGCGGAGGCCACAAGCTACTACCTCAACCTTCGTACCGACGAAGCGTTTGATGGCATCAGCTACCGCGTTGATTTTGCGCCAACGGCTGACTGGTCAACGATCGAACTCCCGCTCGCCGACTTCCGACCCGTGTTTCGTGGTCGCGAGGTGTTGGACGCCCCGCCGCTCAGGCCCGAGCGGATACGGCAGATCGGATTGATGATCGCCGACAAGCAATTTGGGAAATTTCAGTTGATGGTGCGGGCGATCGGGGTGTCGGACTAGATACTGGCTGTTACGCACGGGTAAAAAAAATAGACGAGTAATGAAGACCCGTAAGCCACATCAACCAGAAAGCACGAGCACGTATACCAGTAGAAAAACGGCACACCCCGGCCGAAGTGCTTGAGCAAGTCCCAGACCCCATGTCCGAATATCGCCGCGATCAAAATCAAGGGCGAAACCAACAAGCCGAGAATTGACAGGGCGATCAACGAGGCAGCCACCAGGGCTTCGGTCTTCACATACGATCGTAGCGACAGTGCTTCAACGAGATAGGTGAAGTTCATCAGCAACGAAAACACGGCCGCGATGACCCACACATGAATCGAAGGCAACTGCCAGTGTGAGAGCGTAAGCATGACCACATAGGCTGTCGCGGCAATGCCGAGCAGCTTTTGCCGAGGCATGAAAAAAGACTGCATACCGTTCAATGTGCGTGAGGATCCCTCCCCGATGCTAACGCCAGATGATGCTGCGGGTGATGGTTACCGAGAGCGAGGAACCCATGAAAACCGAGAGCGGCCAGACGTTCAAGGGTTGCTTCATCGGACGTCAACAGGCTCACCTCCGCACCCCCTTCAATCGTCTTGACCTGATACTCGATGGGCGCCTCTGACGTGCTGCCCATGGTCATCGCATGAGCTGACGTCATGCGTCGGATGGATGCGATCGTCGCCTCGGTGTCGCCTGTTACACGAAAGTTCACGCCCGTCTGCGTCACATCCGTGGACGCCTTTGCCAGCATCGTAACGTGATGCATATCCACCAGGTGGTCCCGCAAGGCGGGGATGTTTACCGATGACCAATCCGTTGACGGATCTGAATCGAGGTGACTGACAATCTCGGCAATCGTTGCAAAAGCATATTCACCGGCCAGCGACACGCCATCGGCGGCGCCATGCCCCGCGGATTCACCGCTGCGATGTCCATGAATAGCCGACGGGCCACCGTGGCGGAACAGGACAGTACCGACCACGACCAGAAGCACGACAACCGTAGCTACGATGAATGGACGCATGAACGCTAACTCCGTGTGAAGGTGGGACAGACAGCTTGCATCGCGGACCACAAAACGCACATGATCGGAATCATGCCGAGCGACTGTTTCAACCGACTCCGTGAGCTCTCCGATGCGCCGCGCAAGTGGCAGCAGAACGAAGCCGTTTTCCGACGAGATGACCTCGTCAGGTACCTGTATCTCGTCACGGACGGAGAGGTCGCTCTGCAACGCGACACCGCGAGTGGATCACGCCTGGTATTGCAACGCGCGATTGCGGGAAATCTACTGGCCGAGGGATCCATCGCGTCGAGTCGCTATCACTGTGATGCTGTCGCGGTCGTCGACACCACCATTGCACCTGTCTCTATCGACCGACTTCGCAACGCCATGGCAAGCGATCAAGAGCTTACGGAATCGTGGATGACCTTGCTTGCGAGGCAGTTGCAACGTAGCCGCGCACAGGCGGAAATCCTGCGGATGAAAGGCGTCGGTCAGCGGCTTGATGCCTGGCTGGATCTCAACCACGGAAAACTGCCTGCGCGTGGAAGGCGCCGATCACTGGCCGACGAAATCGGCGTCAGTCCGGAAGCCTTGTACAGGGAGCTTGCTCGTCGGCGCGATCCACAGCAACAGAGCACGAGCAGGCCGCGAACTTCTGCTAGCCTACAAACGTCTGATAGAACACGCCCTCGATGAAGCGTTCCTCACTCACACTCGCCCAGCTGTTGCTCGCCATCATGGTGCTGGTGAATGCAGGTGTTACGTGGGGGTTCAACGCAGATCATCACCTGCTCCTGCCATCAGACGCCATGACCATGCCAATGGACAGCGCGGACCTGCACGACGGTCATGCGATGTCTACGGATTGCGATCCGGGTGAGTCGTGCAACACGCACTGTCTCGTACTGTGCGCGATGGCGTCCACGATAGTCATGCGCTCGCCGATTGCGCCCTTGGCAGTCGTGAAGGATCACCCGGAACCAGGGACGAGCATTGCGTCGCACCGATCTCGTCCCCTCGGCCAACCGTTTCGACCACCGATTGCCTGACCCTGCGGTGTGCTGATAGCACGCCGGTAGCGAGAGACGTCCTGCGTCCTCTTTCCAGCCGCCTATGGCGGCGCTGCGTTCGCGTCTGCGAACCTTGTATGGCCAATTTACATGATTCCTTTTCAGTGCAAGACCGCGTGTGCCGCGCTGGTGGTTACCAGCGCTGCCGTCGCCCACGAGGGCGCGTCCGGCATCGTCGCTCAGCGCATGGAGGCGATGAGCGAATTCGGCGATATCACCCAGTACATCGGAGACATGTACAAGGGCCGTCACGCCATGGATCGCGACACCATTGGCGATGCTGCGCGTTTGTATATCCAACACGGGGAAATGATCCCGATGCAGTTCCCCGACACCGTGCATAGCCGGACCAGCGGCAACACCGAGGCCCTTGATGCCATCTGGGACCGCCGTCAGGAGTTTGAAGCCAGCGCCGCAGACTTCGTCGATCGCAGCCGTGAGCTTCTCGCAGCCTATGAACGGGGTGCGGAACCTGACGAACTACAACCCTTGTTCTACACGGTCGCCCGCGGGTGTCGGGAGTGCCATGACGACTTCCGCGCCGAACAGGACTGATCCAATGAAACGAATCACCAAAACAACGTGTGTGGCAGCCGCCCTGATTCTGGTAGCGGGTGTCGTCCTGGCGGGACGCGGTATCGACGACACGCTGACTCGACTCGATGACGGAGATCCTGCCCTTCTCGCTGAAGGTGAAGCGGTGTACTTCGCCCAGTGTGCCGCCTGTCATGGTGAGGCACTCGAGGGCCAGGCAAACTGGCGCGAAAGAAACGCAAGCGGCCTATTGCCCGCTCCACCGCACGATGCGAGCGGACACACCTGGCACCACGCCGATGATCTGCTGTTCGAGATCGTGAAGTACGGGCCCGCTGCGGTCATGGGCGATCCGAAATACGCCTCCGCGATGCCAGCCTACGAGGGTCTGTTGAGCGATCGCGAGATCATCGCCGTGCTGTCCTGGATCAAGAGCACCTGGCCCGAGGACGAACGTGGCTGGCAAGAAGAGGTGAATGCTGCAGCGCTGGAACAACTCGGGCTCAACGAGGGCAAGTCGATACTCGACCGACTATTGAAGTAGCGGCAAGGTCTAGCGGCGCAAGCCTCGTCCCCGCGACTTGCGCCGCGCCTCAGGCAACCGCGACACGCCCGACGCACCGCCCACCGACACCCGCACCCTCGAGTGCGCATGACACAGCGCGATAGCCAGGCCATCCGCCGCATCGCTTTGCAGCTCATCGTTAAGGGACAGGATGTGCCGGACCATCGTCTGCACGCGCTCCTTCTCGGCTGCACCGGAACCCGTGACCACCTGCTTGATGGAGCGCGCGGCATACTCGGCGACAGGTAGTGAGCGCGCGACCATGGCGGTGATCGCAGCGCCCCGAGCCTGGCCGAGTTTCAGTGCGGACATCGCGTTCTTGGAGAGAAACACCTGCTCGATCGCGGACTCGGTGGGCTGCCATTGTTCGAGCACATCGCTGAGTGCCGAGTGGATGAAGCCGAGGCGTTCGGGGAAGGTGTCTCCGGCCACACGAAGGTGGCCGTGCGCGACATGAAAGCTACGGATACCGTCGGTATCGACGATACCGTAGCCCGTGACGACTGAGCCGGGATCAATGCCGATGACACGGACAAGTCCCGACGCGGCGAAAGTCATCCGTAGGCTTCGGCCGGAATATCGGCGTTCGACCAGACGTTCTGCACGTCGTCGATGTCTTCGAGTGCGTCTATCAACTTGAGGAGCTTGCCGCCCTGCTCGGCATCCAGCTCCACCTCGGTGGAGGCGCGCATCGTGACCTCGGAGTGCTCAGGCTCGAGACCGGCGGCAATCATCGCCTCCTTGACGTCGACGAAGTTCTCTTCGGAGGTGATCAGTTCGATCGATCCGTCATCACTGGTCACGACATCATCGGCACCCGCCTCGAGCGCGGCTTCCATGATGGTGTCCTCATCGGCCCCTGCCGGGTAGGCCAGGATGCCAAGCTTCTCGAACAGATAGGCAACCGAGCCCTGCGCGCCCATGTTGCCGCCGTACTTGCTGAAAGCGTGCTTGACGTCAGACACGGTGCGGTTCTTGTTGTCGGTCATGGTGTCGACCATGATCGCGACCCCGTTGACACCGTAGCCCTCGTAGCGGTTTTCCTCGTAGACCACATCGTCGAGCTCGCCGGCGCCCTTCTTGATCGCCCGCTCGATGGTGTCCTTGGTCATGTTGCCGCCCAGCGCCTTGTCTACTGCCAGGCGCAGGCGGGGATTGGAATTGAGGTCCGAGCCGCCCATCCTGGCGGCCACGGTGATCTCGCGGATGAATTTGGTAAACAGCTTGCCGCGTTTTGCATCCTGTGCATTCTTGCGGTGCTGAATGTTGGCCCATTTACTGTGACCGGCCATCAGTAGCTCTCGATAGGGTTGGGAACTCGCGCCGCGCGCAAGATCGTGAAGATTCAGCCGACCAGACTAGTACGATGCGGCGAGCGCGGCAACACACGGGGAACATCCCGGGGACTGCCGACCACCATAGGACGCCCTGACGCAGGTGCGGTGGTGCGGACCTTGCTGCTGACAGGCATGAACAAGCACACGCCACTCGTCCGCATCGCCCTGCTGGCGGGCTTTCTGCCCGGCTGCGCCGCCTTGGCCAACGAGGAGTACATCGATTGCTCCGTGCCCCACCAGGACACGCGCATCGAGCAGTGTCTGACCGTGCTGCGCGCCAGCGACTACCCCAACGGCCTGCGTAGCGCCGACATCGACGGCCATGCCTGCATGCTGATGGATGCGGATCTGAGCTTTCAGCCCGGAGAATCCGCCATTCCGATCACCGCGGTGTTCGACCGGTCCGACAAGACCCTCGACTGCGCGGGTGGCGTCATCGACTTTGGCCGTGGTCGCTACGGCGCACGTGACCTGCCGGGTGGTCAGGTGACGCCCGCTGGCACCGGTAGCCTGCCCTTTGTGCGGCTGGTCGATGACACCTCGCTATCCAACATCACCGTGCGCAACTGCACGATGCGTGGCACCCGCGGCGTGGGCCTGCAGCTCACCCGCTTCTTTGGTGGTGAACTCGGCGGCGACGGGGAGCTCGGACCGGATGAGCCGCTGCCGGTCGGTCACAGCAATATCCTGCTTGAAGACCTCGTGATCGAGGATGTGCACGTGGGCATCTACCTCGGCAACTTCAGCGAGGACGTGACCATGAACCGCATCCGCATCGATGGCACCGAGCGCATCGCCGTGTATTCCGAATCCGGCAGCCAGCGAATCACGCTGAGTCATTCGGTGATCGCCAACAACCAAACACGCGAAGCTGTCGCCTGGGATTCCACCTACAACAGCGACATCACCGACACCCTTTTTCTGAACAACCGAGAAGGGGCCATCAATGTGTACCGCAACTGCGGCGAGCTGAAGGGCATTGTCTGTCCGGTGGTTCGTTCTACCGCACCAAACAACAACACGTTTACCGGCAATAGCTTCGTGAACAACGGTGTTGGCGGGCTTCGTATCGCTTCACGGCAAGGGCGCAATCACAACGAAGGCTGGTGTGCGGATCTGGATGGTCAAGCGGGCAAGTTCACTGACACCGCAGAGAACAATCTGGTCGCCAACAATGTCTTCGTCTGCGAGGAAGGTACGTCACTGGTCATGCAGGACGGCCCAAACCTGGTGCGTGACAATCACATCGTGGCACGCGGCAAATGCGTGCCCTACGAGATTTCCACCGGAGGGCTCGGTCGTTCAGCCAGCGGTGAGCTCGATGGTCTGGTGCTCGAAGGCAACACCATCGATTCCGAACGTCCGCAAAAGCTGCGTAACGTCGGTAATGGCGTGAGCATTACCGACTGACAGGAGTCACCTACTCGTTGTCAGGGGTAGGCCAACGCCGTGACCGACAAGCTGGATTCACCGACCGCGTGCTCCTCGGTGTAGTAACGCCCGAGGGTCAACAGCAAGCCGCCATGCACGTCGGGCAAATCGGCAACCAGTAGGTCCGGTACCGTGAACACACCATCGTCCTCCAGCTCGCATTGAATGACATCCATGCGACCGGTGTCTGCTCGACCATACTGCAAGGTCAACGCAATGCGCGTGTTCGGCACCAACGAGGTGTTCCAGCGAATCGCCTCACCGGGATCGCTCAACAGATTGCCCTCCGGCGCCGTGACCACCGGCACATCAACCAGCGTGACTGCGAGACCGCTCGCTGCTGGAAACGCATCGCCACCCTCGATCTCCAGCACGAGATCGTCCGCAACGGGGCCTTCCACCCAACGCTCGTCCGTCGCATAGAACACCTTGCCCGCGACGCGCTGCGCGGTGAGTTCAACGGATTCTCCGCTACGCGCGGACAAGGTCAGCCGGTCGCCCGCATCCAGTGTGATGGGTGCACCGCCTCGCCCTGCACTCGCCGCGTTCTCACTGACTTCAGTCACGTTGCAACGATCAGATCCACTTTGCCACGACGCACTTGAGCTCGCAGGCGATGTGCGCTCGGTGAACCAGGCGTCCACCGTCGTCTTGGTCGATCGCGTTTCGATCCAGACAATCCCCTGAGTATCCGCTGCGTCTACCATCGGAGGCGTCTCGTTGGCAGGCGCTGTGGCGCCACCGTTACTGTCACCTCCGCAGGCAGCCATCAGGGCTGCGGTCAGCGACACGACGGCCCACGCCATGGGGCCTATCGTCGGATGTGCTGTCAGATTGTGGGGCGGCATGCACCGGTAACGGCCGCTGATGCAAGGCTTTAACGCTTGTTCGCGGTATCCGTGGGCCCCGTCCCCAAATCGGTCCAGGTTCTCACGCGATCGTCGGCATCACGTGAACGATGTGGTGTTGATGAAGCGAGCCGCAAGCGCTGCACACTCTTTGGAGAAGATCATCGTCGAGTGAGAGCGCGGCACGGTGACCACATCCGTCGCGGCATCCGCAAGCGTCTCGCTCGCCGCGACCACGCCGTCGGACTCTTCGCTCAAGGGGTAGAACAGCGCCGACATGCCAAGACTGCCACTACCGTTGATGATGCCCAGCGGGTGGTTGCCCGGCCATGCAGGCGCACCGCCGAGCAGACCGCTCTCGACGCTGCGGCCGAGCAACGGCCGCAGCAGCTTGTTGGCGTGCACACGACGAGCGACCTCGCTGCCATGAACGGGCGAGCCCAGCAGCACGAGTTTGTCTACCGGCACGTTGGTGTGACGGTTGAGCATGTGCATGGTGACGATACCGCCGAGACTGTGCGCCACCACGTGACATTTCTCGCCCTCGAGATCCTCGATCGCAGTGGCCAGCCCGTCTGCATTCTCCGCCGGCGATTGGCGCAGGAAGTCGTAGCTGTATTCGTGTGTGCGAAAGCCATGGCCACGTAGATGTTGCGCCATCACGCTCATCACGAAACCATGCATCCAGATACCGTGAACGAGGATCACGGTGTCGCCAGTCGTTTGATCGCTAGACATCGACAGACAAGACTCAGACCGGGTGCGCTGTCTTTCGGTACGCGTCGAGCGCTGCACGGTTGGTCGGTGACGACATCTGCTGACGCGCGTCGCGGTAAGACAACCAGCAGAAGTTCCGATGCTCCAGCGGGCTTAGCTCCACAGGCACCTCTGAAGGTAGTGTCACGGCAAATACATGCTCACGATTGCTTGTCACATCCGGAGCATAGCGATGTCTCCACTCATCGCGTATCGGGAAGTCGGTGTAGTAACCGAGATCCACAGGCAGTGCGTCAATGCCCGTTTCCTCAACGAGCTCACGGTGCGCGGCATGTGCTGGCGACTCGTCTGTCTCCAGGCTGCCGGTCACCGATTGCCAGAACCCGACCGGTGACACACGTTCCATGAGTAGATAACGATCGTTGACAGTCGCCACCAGTACCAATATCGATTCGGGCCGCTTCCATTGAGCGGCTGCAACGGTGGTCACGTGTCAACGGACATCCCGTTTTTCTCCTCACAGGCCTTGCGTGCCCCACCGATCCAGTCATCGCGTTCGATGCGCCCGGGGAACGTATTGATCGCCTCGGTGACCCGGGCCACATCATCCTCGGTAAACGCGGCAATCTGCTCGAAGGTGGTAACGCCCAGATCGTTGAGCACCCGCTCCATGACAGGACCAATGCCCTTGATCATCTTGAGATCATCGCGCTCTGCAGGCGTGTCGAACAGGCGCTTTCGCGCGACGCGAACCCCTGCCGTCGAGTCCTTGGGTTGATCCGTTGGTGTAGAGGATTCTCGCTGAGACTCGACGACAGTATTCTCTGCAGCAGTAACGCGCATTGTGGCGGCATCGCTCCTTGGCCGAGCCTGACGTGCTTCCAGGGCTACGATCTCGCTGCGCAGACGGCGGAGCTCGAGATCGGTTTCTCCCGCGCGCTCGACGCGCTGCTGTGCAGCGTCGAGCGCTGTCCGTAGTTGCTCGACCCGCGCGCGGCTCGACTCCAGTTCACGATTCAAACTGTCACGAGCACGCAGCTGATCACTTGTCATCCGGGACGCATCTTCTTCGACCTTCAGCTCGGCAATGCGCCGGTCGCGCGCTTCGACTTCTCGGCGCAACTCGTCAACCTGCGCCGACAAGGCCGAGGCCTCCGCTTCGAGCGCGAGTGCATGTTCGACGGCCGCGCTTGCATGCTCGGCGGTCAATGCGTCCTGCCGGACTTGTTCCTCCAGTGATCTGACTTTTTCCTTGGCGTTTTGCTCACGAATCATGGCCGCCTTGATATCGCTCTCTGCGGCTTGCTCGAGTGCCTTGTGCTCCTCACTGGCTGTCGCCAAGGCGAGTTCCGCTTCTACCAGAGACCGTTGCGTCCGCTCCAGATCGCCAGTGCTTGCCTGCAAGGCCCGCATGGCTACCTGCTGCGAACGTAGGGTTTCGACGTGTCGTGCGTTCTCTTCGCGCACCAGGGCGACCTCTCGCTCAGCACCCATCGCACGCTCCTGTGCTTCCTTGTTCAGGCTGATCAGCTCGGCGCGCTGATGGGAAAACCACTCGCCATGTTCGGCAACGAGAAGCTCAAGTTCACGCACCTTGTCCTCTGCCACCTGCTGACCCTCGCGCGCGCTATCCGCACGCCGGATCACCGCGTCTACCGATTCATCTTCCTGCAGTGCCGCGTTGATGTCGCCCAGTTGATTGTCACGCGCCTCAAGCATTGCCCGTGCAGCGTCGAGGCGTGCTTGCAAGCGCGTGCGATCGCGGTCGCTGGCCGCGCGCTCCAAGGCCTGAGCGTGCCGGTACTCGTCGTCCTTTTCCCTGAGCAACAACTCAAGCTCGGCGCAACGTAGGCGAGCGTGTTCCAGCGTGGCTGGCTCAGCGGATGACGCGACACCGATGAACGACTCCGCCTGTGACGACGCCTGTGACGACGCCTGTGTAGCCGGCTGTGTAGCCGCCTGCGACGCCGCGCATGTCGACGGTTGCGACTCAAGGTCGGACTCAAAATCAAGCGTGGATTCGAGCTCGGGTCCAGACTCCGGCTCAACAACAAAGCGCTCCGGTAGCGGCGGCGCGCTGTCCAGCGGATGATCTTCGATCGCACGACGGGCTTGCTGCCGCGGAGCATCGCGAAGCTCTGCGCTGAGTCGTTCTCGCGGCGACGGCATCTCCTGAACCGGCTCAAGCTCGCGCAAGCGCAAGCGCCGCAATCGGCGCAACAGCAGGCCGACGGCGCCAGTAAGTCCCAGCGCCGCGATCACGACTACCTGCATCGGTGTCATGTCCATACACGACCCTCGCTTGTCAGGAAATACAGCTGTTCCCCAAGCGTAGCGATAATTCAGGTCACCTGCTGACTTGTTTCCAAGCGATAAAAAACGGCAAATTTCTGGCACCGGACCAACAGCTTCCCGCTCACTTGGCTTGTCGTTGACCGCCGCGCGTTGCGATCAGCTCGTCGTCGGCTTGGCGCGAATACGCAACGACAGCTCCTTGAGCTGGCGCTCCGACACGCTGCTGGGTGCGCTCGTCAGCAGACAGCTGGCACTTTGGGTCTTCGGAAACGCCATGACGTCGCGAATACTGTCGGCACCACACATCAACATGACCAGGCGATCCAGCCCGAACGCGATTCCCCCGTGCGGCGGTGCGCCGTACTTCAATGCGTCGAGCAGGAAGCCGAACTTGTCGCGAGCCTCTTCTTCTTCGATACCGAGCACATCGAGCGCACGTTGCTGCATCTCGCTGGAGTGGATACGGATGGACCCACCACCGACTTCGGTGCCGTTGAGCACCATGTCGTAGGCGCGCGAAAGCACCGCACCCGGATCGGCCTCGAGCTGGCTGTTCCACTCCTCGATGCTGTCGACCTTGGGCGCGGTGAAGGGATGGTGCAGCGCCTGCCAGCGGTCTTCGCGCTCGTCGTGCTCGAACATCGGAAAATCCACGACCCACAACGGACGCCAGGCATCCTCGACGAGCCCCATGTCCTCGCCGACCTTGCAGCGCAAGGCGCCCAAGGCCGCTTCCACAACCGTTGCCTTGTCGGCACCGAAGAACACGAGGTCTCCGTCTTCTGCCCCGACGCGCTTCATGATTGCGTCGAGCACGTCTGCCGGGAAGAACTTGACGATGGGTGATTGCAGGCCTTCAACGCCCTTGGCCAGTTCATTGACCTTGATGTAGGCCAGCCCTTTCGCACCATAGCGGCCGACAAATTCGGTGTAGATGTCGATGTCCTTGCGCGACAGCTTGCTGCCTGCTGGTACGCGCAGCGCGGCAACGCGGCCTTTCGGATCCTTGGCAGGCGCGGCAAACACCTTGAAATCCACCTCGCTACAAAGGTCGGCCACTTCAACCAGCTCCAGCGGAATGCGCAGATCCGGCTTGTCGGACCCGAAACGCAGCATGGCCTCGGCGTAGCTCATGCGCGGGAAAGGGTCATCGAGAGAGACGTCCAGCGCGTTCTTGAAGAGGGTTCTGACGATGCCCTCCATCAGGTTCGTGATGGTGTTCTCGTCGACAAAGCTCATCTCGATATCGAGCTGACTGAATTCCGGCTGACGGTCGGCTCGCAGATCCTCATCGCGAAAACAGCGCGCCACCTGGTAGTAGCGGTCCATGCCGCCCATCATCAGCAACTGCTTGAACAACTGCGGCGATTGCGGCAGGGCAAAGAAGTCCCCGGGATGGGTACGGCTTGGTACCAGGTAATCACGCGCGCCCTCGGGCGTTGCGCGAGTCAGCATCGGCGTTTCCACCTCGATGAAGTCCTCGGCTTCCAGCGCATCCCGCAGGGAGCGGATAACACGTGCGCGCAGGCGCAGGCGCTGCTGCATCTCCGGACGGCGCAAATCCACGTAGCGGTAGCGCAGCCGGTGTTCTTCCGACACCACTTCCTCGTCGAGCTGGAAGGGCGGCGTTTCGCTACGGTTGAGGATCTCGAGCTCGTGGCCCAGTACCTCGACAGCACCGGTACCCAGCTCCTCGTTGACCGTGCCTTCCGGGCGATTACGAACCACGCCCTTGATGCGCAGCACGTATTCGTTGCGCACCTGCTCGGCGAGCGCAAAGGTGTCAGCGCGATCCGGATCGAAGACCACCTGAACGAGGCCCGTGTGGTCGCGAAGATCGACAAAGATCACCCCGCCATGATCACGCCGACGATGAACCCAGCCGCAGAACGTGACTGATTCGCCCAGGTGGTCGAGGTTGACCACCCCACAGGGGTGAGAACGCATGTTTTGAAGACCCGGTCGAGGAAAACTCCTCATTGTAGAGCCTTACTGCACTCATACCGGTGGATAATGTGCGACGGCACCTCTGCCACCGCTCTTTTCTCTTATCAGGAGTCTCATGTCCCGCTATCACGTGTACGGCATCGGTAACGCCCTCGTCGATCTCGAATTCGAGGTGCCAGAATCCATGCTGACGACTCTGGCCGTGGACAAGGGGCTGATGACGCTGATCGAAGAGGACCGTCACCACGCCCTGCTGGCAGGCCTCACCGACCACGTCGCCCGACCCTGCGGCGGTGGCTCGGCCGCCAATACCATGACCGCCATCGCACAGCTGGGCGGCAAGGCCTTCTATTCGTGCAAGGTGGCCAACGACGACGAAGGCGTGTTCTTCATCGACGATCTGGCGGCGAATGGCCTCGAGACCAACCTCGACAGTGCACGCCTTGTTGACGGCATTACCGGCAAGTGCATCGTGCTGGTCACTCCCGACGCCGAGCGCAGCATGAGCACCCACCTCGGTATCACGTCCACGCTTTCGGTGGCGGAGATCGACGAGGACGCCGTCAAGCATGCCGATCACGTCTACCTCGAGGGCTATCCGGTCACCGAGGAACACGCACGCGCCGCACTGATCAAGGTACGCGACATTGCGCAGCAGGCGAGCGTCCCGGTCGCCCTCACCCTGTCCGACGTCAACATGGTGCGTTTCTTCGGTGACGGGCTCAAGGAGATCATCGGCGACGGACTGGACCTGATCTTTGCCAACGAAGACGAAGCCACATTGATGACAGAAGCGAAAGACATCAACGAGTGCGTGCAGTCAATGAAGAGCCTTGCCCAACGCTTCGTGATTACCCGCGGCGCCAAGGGCGCGGTGTTGTTTGACGGCAATGACACCATCGAGATCGCAGCAGACGCGGTGACACCGGTCGATTCGAACGGCGCGGGGGACATCTACGCTGGCGCGTTCCTGTACGGGCTCACGCACGGAAAATCCTTCCGTGCCTGCGGGGAACTCGCCGCCGACGCTGCGCGCGATCTCATTCTCACGTTCGGGGCAAGACTTCCGGCCGAAGACATGCGGGCGGTCGGTCTTCGTCACGCGGACCACTGAACGCATGATTGCCAAGGGACAGCTGGAGCGCGCGCCGGTCACCACGGGACTGCTCGTGGTCATCGCACTGTGCTTTCTTGCGCAACAGATGCTACGCGCAGGCCTGCTCGAACAGCATGGCCTGCTGTACGGGCCAGCCGTATCGCGTGGCGAGTGGTGGCGCCTGCTCAGCTGGGGCTTTCTGCACGCGGACTGGATGCACGCCGGGTTCAACGGCTTTCTGCTGTTTGCGCTCGGGCCCCAGCTGGAACGAGGTCTTGGGAGCACCCGCTTTGCCATCCTCTACTTCGGCTCGCTGTTTGGCGGTGCGCTCGCCGTGATGCTGTTCGACTGGCCACAAGCGACGCTCGGCGCATCCGGTGCGGTACTGGGTATTGCCGCGGCGCTCGCCATCTCCTTGTGGTTACGCGGCGCGGACCTGCGACAAACCCCGGCGTTTGGACTGGTCGTGATCAACCTGGTGCTGCCGCTGATACTGCCGGGCATTTCGTTCTGGGGTCATCTGGGTGGCGCCCTGACCGGCGCGGGTCTCGCCTGGCTGATTGCGAGTAGCGCGCGCCAGTCGCCGATGCTGCCCCGAGCGCCCGCAGCCACCGTGGCGCTGGGTGCTGGCGTGGTGGTCACGCTGGCAGCGCTCGCGGCCCTGGCCGGTCAGATGGTGGGCCGCTGACCCCGGAGGTCGGCGCGATCAGGTCGGCGCCTTGGGTGCCTGCTTGTAGAGCGGCATCACGAGTGCCGCGTACTTGGTCAGATCGGCGATACGGGTTTCGGGCGACGGGTGGGTCGACAGGAACTCCGGTGTGCTGCGGCTGCCGCTGACCTTGGCCATCTTCTGCCACACGGAAATAGCGGAACGCGGGTCATAGCCGGCTCGCGCCATCAGCTCTACCCCGACCCTGTCGGCCTCGGTTTCATGGAGCCGACTGTTCTTCATGGCAAAGGTGGAGTTGTAGGCGAGTTGCGCCATGGCCTGCGCATTGGCACCGATCCCGGCGAGCGAGCCGCCGATACCGACGAGCAACTGCAAGGTCGCCGCCTCCGAGGCGCGTTCGCGTGAGTGCTCACGCAGCGCGTGAGCGATCTCGTGCCCCATGATCGCGGCTATTTCCGGATCGGTGAGCTGCAACTTGTTGATGATGCCGGTGTAGAACGCGATCTTGCCGCCGGGCATGGCCCAGGCGTTCAGCTGTTCCGACTCGATCACGTTGACCTGCCAGTCCCAGCGCTGGGCATCGGCTCGAAAGGCGTCGACCTGCGGCACGATTCGGCGGGCGATGGCGCGGACGCGCTGCGTGAGCGCCGAGTCGGAATTCAAGGCGCCCTTGGCCTGCTGCTCTCGAAGCACAGTGGCATAGGCCTGATTGGCACCGGCCGCCAGCTGCTGCTCGGACACGAACGGCGACATCAGCTGGGTACGATCCAGCCCGATCGCGCCACTACTCGT
The DNA here is from genome assembly GCA_938006335.1 of uncultured Granulosicoccaceae bacterium. Lineage (GTDB taxonomy): Bacteria > Pseudomonadota > Gammaproteobacteria > Granulosicoccales > Granulosicoccaceae > Granulosicoccus. The sequence continues at coordinate 27,429 of CALLMF010000033.1, forward strand.
CGTTTTCACGGAGGTGCACGAGCTCACGAGGAGCACCGTGGATAGCAACACCGGCACCGGTGTCCGCAATAGGCGACGACGAATCAGCTGCAGTCTCATGGTTCGCACCTCGAAGTAACGCTGGAGTTAAGCACAATGCGCCCGCCAACTGGGCGCCTTGAATAGCATACGCAACTTGTTTTTGCGCGAGAGGCCCGGGCCTTGCTATGTCGAGATGTTAAGCAGACCATTCGCCTGCGGCGCACGGCAACACTGCCTACACCCGCAGCACCCACACCGGAGCCACTGATCACGCACATGGACACGCACCACGACAGTAGTGCGGTTTCGCCAGCCGTCATCGCAGAGCACCGGGCGCTCGCTCCCACACGATTACCGGGCACAGCGCGGGTGGACGTCACCGTACCCGACGGCGCAGACCATACCCTGCTACAGATCGCCGTTGACGACATGCCCTGGCTGGTTGCCTCGCTCCGCAACTGTTTGCAGACACGCGGACACACATGTTCACAATTGCGTCATCCGGTGCTGCGCGTTTGCCGGTCGCCCGATGGTGAATACGAGGGTCCGGCCGAGGACGGTATCGCCGAGTCCTTCGTGCAGGCAGAACTCGAAGTGCTTGACCAGGCGGGCCGTGCACGTCTCTGCCGGGCCGTAGAAAAAATGCTCAACGCGCTGGCGACCGTCAACCGCAGCGCCGATATCCACGAAACGCGACTGGCCGCTCATGCCAACGCCATGTCGGACCCGGAGCAGGCGGCCTTCGTCCGCTGGCTGGACCGTCGACAGTTCGTGCCGTTCGGTGCTGCGCGCGTACAGCTGGACGCTACCGGTCACCCATCGGCACTGAGCGAGCAAACCGGCTTGCTCGCCGAAGGTGCTGATCGCAGTGCCTGGGTCAGCGATGACTTCCTGCCACCACGCATCGACCAGTCGCGCTTCGATCAGGACATACGTGTGTTCCTGTGCAAGGCGGGACGTGTCTCACCGCTGATCAGACACGAACATGCGGATCTGTTGATTGTCGCGGAATGGGACGTATCAGGCGCCCTGCGTGAGATCGACTGCATCGTCGGTTTGTTTGTGCCCGGCCTGCAAGCCGAGTCTGTCAATGCCATACCCTGGCTTCGCGACCGTGTAAGCCGCGTCATGCTGGCATCTAATGTCGACGAACAAAGCTATGTCGGCAAGGGCTTGCTGAACAGTTTGCGTAGCCTGCCTCGCGACATGCTGATTCACAATCGCACATCGCGGCTGCTGGAAATCAGTGAAGGTATTGCAAGCCTGGGGCATGATCGTTGTACTCGTGTATTCAGCTCACTGGATCCGCTGGGCAGGTATTGGAACTGCCTGGTCTATCTCCCGAGCGATGTCTACAGTCGCGATCTGCGCCTGACCATCGAACGCAAACTGGAAGCGGGCCTTGATGCCTACTCCACCAGCTTCGAGTCGACATTTTCCTCGTACTCCCCCCTTGCGCGATTGCACTTTGTACTGCGACAGCGCAGTCGTGCCGGCGCCGAACCCGAATGGGAGAGTATCGAAGACACCATCGCCGCAGAAACCACCTCATGGTCTGAACGCTTGACTCATGCCTTTGGGGAAGCCGCAACGCCCAAGGATCTGATTTCACGCTTTGTTGGCGACTACGGCGATGCCTTCCCAGCAGACTACCGCGAGCGTTATTCCATCGACGTCGCTGTCAAGGATGTGTTGTTCATCGAGTCCCAACTTGGTTCCGACTCACCGGTGATTTCACCGTTGGTCGCCAATCGGCCTGACCAACCCCTCGCCTTCCGGATGTGTGCGCTCGACAAGCCGGTGTCCTTGTCGGATGCCATACCACTGATCGAGAATCTCGGCTTTCGAATCGAATCCGAACGGCCGTTCGAGATCAGTCGTCGGGGACAGCCGACCGTACATATGCACGTGTTGCACGTGTGGGTCGACGGCCAGGCGCGCGATGCCACCACGGCAGTCGATCCGGAAAAGTCGCAGCGCGTGAGTGATGCCTTCAAGGCCGCCTGGACCGGCGCCATAGAAAACGATGGCTTCAATCGCTTGATCTTTGCTGCAGACCTCGACTGGCGTCAGGCAAACATTCTGCGCGCGCTGGGCAAGTACGCCTTGCAAACCAGAGCACCGTTCTCCGCTGACTACATGATCGATGCGCTGGTGAGCAATGCACATGTAGCGCGCCTGCTGGTGCGCCTGTTTGAAGAGCGCCTGGCGCCGAAGCCGAGTGGCACAAGCGATCCGGACACCGACACGCAAGTGCATATCGAGTCTGCTCTGGACCAGGTGTCCAGCCTCGATGAGGACCGGATTCTGCGCCGCTTCATGGGTACCATACTTGCCGTATTGAGAACCAACCACTGGTGCCGCGATGCCGCCGGCGAGCCACGTGACTATCTATCACTGAAGTTCGATTGCTCGCGCGTGCCGGAACTGCCACTACCACGCCCCGCCTTCGAGATTTTTGTGTCTTCTGCCCATGTTGATGGCGTGCATCTGCGCGGCGGTAGCGTGGCGCGAGGTGGGCTGCGCTGGTCAGACCGTCGCGACGACTACCGCACCGAAGTGCTCGGACTGATGAAGGCACAGCAGGTCAAGAACGCGGTCATCGTCCCGGTAGGATCCAAGGGAGGCTTCTATGTGAAGTCGACACTTCCCGACGATCGCGCGGCAGCGATGGAGATCGTGCTCTATGCGTACCGCAGCTTTCTCTCGGGTCTGCTCGACGTCACCGACAACCTGGATGGCACACGTGTCATCCCACCACCAAACGTGATGCGACTCGATGGCGATGATCCGTATCTCGTCGTTGCTGCGGACAAGGGCACGGCCACCTTCTCTGACCATGCGAACGCGGTGGCAACAGAATACGGATTCTGGCTGGGCGACGGCTTCGCCTCCGGCGGCTCAGTGGGCTACGACCACAAGAAGATGGGTATCACCGCGCGCGGTGCCTGGGAGTCGGTCAAGCGCCACTTCCGTGGTGTCGGCATCGATACACAGACAGAAGCGTTCACCGTGGCAGGCATCGGCGATATGAGTGGGGATGTCTTCGGTAACGGCATGATGCTGTCCGAGCATATTCGACTGGTAGCGGCCTTCGATCACCGACATGTGTTCATCGACCCCTCACCCAGCACACTCGCAGCTCATGCCGAGCGTTCACGCTTGTTCGCGCTACCTCGCTCGAGTTGGGATGACTACGATCGCAGCCTGATCAGCGAAGGCGGCGGCATCTGGTCGCGCAGCGAGAAGAGCATTCGCCTGAGCGACCAGGTGCGCGAGGCGCTGGGCGTGGACGTTGCATCAATGACACCGGATCAGCTCGTGTCGGCGATCATCGCAGCCCCGGTAGATCTACTCTGGAACGGAGGCATCGGGACCTACGTCAAGGCGAGTACCGAGACGCACGCCGACGCATCAGATCGTGCCAACGATGCGGTACGCGTTGACGCCGCAGCGCTTCGTTGTCGAGTCATCGGCGAAGGCGGCAACCTCGGGTTTACCCAGCGTGGCCGCATCGAGTATTCCTTGCGCGGCGGTTTGATGTACACCGATGCGATCGACAACTCCGCAGGTGTCGACTGCTCTGACCACGAGGTCAACATCAAGATTCTGCTGAACGCTGCGATCAACAACGGGAATCTGCCGGCCGCCGACCGCGATGCCCTGCTCGAATCAATGACCGACGAGGTTGGAACACTGGTGCTGGCCGACAACTATCGCCAGACCGGCTGCATCGATACACAGCATGCGCTCGGCCTTGCGGCAATGGACGAACAGGCAGCGCTCATGGATTCCCTGGAGGAGCACGGACGACTCGATCGCGCGATCGAGTTTCTCCCCGACAACGAACAGCTCGCCGAGCGCGCCGTCAACGGCGCCGCAATGACTCGTCCGGAAATCGCAGTGCTCGTGTCCTACGCCAAGATGAGCCTGTATGACGAGGTGCTGGCAAGTGAACTTCCGGACCAGCCCGCGCTCGTCCCGTATCTGCTTGACTACTTTCCGACGCCACTGCGCAAGCGCTTCCCGAAAGACATCGCCACGCATCGCCTGGCGCGCGAAATCATTGCCACGGTAGTCACCAACGACACCATCAACACGCTTGGTCCCACGTGGGTGAACCTGCGCCAGGAGGAGTTCGGCGTATCGGGCGCGAAAGTGGTCGAGGCCTTTCTCACTGTGCGCTCACTGTTCTCCATCGATGCGCTGACCCGCTCGATCGACGCACTGGACAACCGCGTCGAAGGCGAAGTGCAAGCCAGGCTTCATTTTCTCGTGCAGGGGCTCGCGTCTCGTGCCACCTACTGGGTACTGAGAAGCCTTCGTGGCGCATCCCCCAGCAGCGAACAGATCGAGGTGTGGGCGCGCGGCGCAGACGCCCTCATGAGCGCCATGCCAGAATGCTTGTCCGCGGCGCCGGCAGACACCTACCGTCAGCGCGTCGAATATTTCGTGGCCGCTGATGTTCCGGAGGCCACCGCCGCGGCCGTGGCGCAGGTCGTGCCGCTATCATCAGCGCTGGACATCATCGAGGTCGCCAACAGTCGCGATCAGGCCGTTGCAGAGATTGCCACGCTATACTTCGAACTGGGCGAATATCTCGACCTTCACTGGTTGCGCGATGCCATTGCGGAAATCCCGGTGAACAATCGCCTTCATGCCCGCGCCAGGTCAGAGCTACGCAGCGACCTTCACTATCAGCACCGCCATCTGACAGCTGATATCGCTTTACTGGAAAACGAGGGCACCGCCGCCGAACGCATCGACCGCTGGCAGTCCAGTATTCACGCTCGGGTGGCCCGTTACCGCGAACTGCTGGTCGACATTCGCGCCGGAACCGATGCCAGCTATATCGCCCTGTCACTTGCCATCAACGAATTGCACAAGCTGATGCGCCCACGTTGACGCAGGTGCCAACCAGAGGCATCTGACGTCAAACTGTAAAACGTGATGCAGTTCTGCCAAACATTACCGCAATCGCACCTCGGGTACTTGCGCCCGCTATCGCGCTGGAAGATAGTGCGGCCTGGATACAACCTCGAGGAAGGCACGTGCCTGTAGCTGATCTGGTCCTGATGCTGTTGATCGGCGTCGTTTTTGGTGGCATCGCCGCAGTGATTCTGCGCGGCCGCCGTTCCGTGTTCATCACCAACATCCTGCTCGGCGTCATTGGCGCGTCGCTCGGTGCGTTTGCACCAGTGCTCGTCGGTCGCGCGCTATTGGTGGACACGAGCACACCCGACTACCTGCTGCGGGCTCTGTTTGGCGCCTTTCTGCTGGTGCTCGTTGCGAGCCTTTTTCGCTCTGCCAAGCCCAAGGGAGCACTCTAGATCGATCAAAGCAGCCCAGGCACAGCTCTCATGTCGCTGTGGACTCATGGGCTGTCGTGATCGAGCCAGTGGGTTGCTCGCCGTGGGCCGATATCCCCCTATACCATCCGGGGAAGTACCCACTGTCTAACTGCAGGACCTGAACACCATGGCCGACGACAACGCACCGACCGACGACGGCCTCGATGAAGAGGACATCATTCTCGCCGAGCTCGACACCGAAGAGCTGGTCGAACAGATGCACGACGATCTGTACAACGGCCTGAAGGAAGAGATCGAGGAAGGCACCAACATCCTGCTGGAGCGTGGCTGGGCGGCCGACAAGGTCCTCAACGACGCACTGGTCGAAGGCATGCGCATCGTCGGTATCGATTTCCGCGATGGCATCCTCTTCGTACCCGAAGTGCTCATGGCGGCCAACGCCATGAAAGGCGGCATGGCCATCCTGCGCCCGCTGCTCGCCGAAACCGGTGCCGAGTCGGTCGGCAAGGTCGTGATCGGCACGGTCAAGGGCGATATCCACGACATCGGCAAGAACCTGGTCGGCATGATGCTCGAAGGCGCAGGCTTCGAGGTCATCGACATCGGTATCAACAATCCGGTAGAAAACTACCTGGCAGCGCTCGAGGAGCACAAGCCCGACATCCTCGGCATGTCTGCTCTGCTCACCACCACCATGCCGTACATGAAGGTGGTGATCGACACGCTCAAGGAACAAGGCCTGCGTGATGACTTCATCGTGCTCGTTGGCGGTGCACCGCTCAACGAGGAATTCAGCGAAGCGGTCGGCGCAGATGCCTACTGCCGCGATGCCGCCGTCGCTGTAGAAACGGCCAAGGCACTCATACAAGACCGTCGCGCCGCCCTGGCTGGCTGAGCGTCCAATGCCGTCCACTCGCGATGATGCCGAGCGCAAGCCGCTGGTCGTCGCCTGCGGCGCTATCGCGCACGAGCTGGTTGCCGTACTCGGCGCCAACTCGCTCGAGCGCGCCGTGGACATTCGCTGCCTGCCGGCTGAGTGGCACAACACACCACAACACATCGCCCCCGCCGTGGACACCTTGTTGAAAGAGGCCGCCAGCGACAACCGACGCTGCTTTGTCGCCTACGGCGATTGCGGCACCGGTGGCGAGCTGGATCGCGTGCTCGAGAAACACGGTGCCGAGCGATTGCCAGGACCGCACTGCTACTCGTTCTTTGCCGGACGAGAGCGATTTGATGCACTCGCCGACGACGAGCTCGGCACGCTATGGCTGACCGACTACCTGGCGATCAACTTCGAGCGCTTGATCATGCAGGGACTCGGTTTGCGCAAGTATCCCGAACTCCGCGATACCTACTTTGGACACTACCGACGGGTCACCTGGCTGGTTCAAAGGGATGACCCCGATACCGAAGACGCGGCACAGCGTGCGGCAGACTCATTGGAGCTGCCCCTGGTCATCGAACGCGATTGCATGCAGCCATTTACCCATGCACTGCAGGCGGCCATGGTGCCGCTCGCCATCATCAACCACGACGCCTCCTGATCATGGCAGAACTTATCCGTATTCAATGGCGTGACATCCCGTCGCAAGTCATGGCCAAGGCCGGTCGCAAGACTGCCAAGCGCATGTTGTCAACACGCTTTCAGGAAGCAATCGATCGCGCAGCCATGCGTGCCGGAAAAGGCGGCTCCGACGCGTACATGGAAGACTGGAAACGCGTTCGTGAGCCCTGTGAAGGTGATCTCGAGGAAACGGCTGACCGCATCGCGCGTGAGATCGAGGATGCCTGGTCCGACGAGCAGCTGGACGCCCTCGCTCGTGCACGCGGCGTGCTGGCAGACATGAAGGGGGACAGCTGATGTACGCGCTGCGCCGATTCTCGGTTCGGCATGCACGACTCATGGAACTGACGTATGCCGGTGTCGAGCGTGCGCTACTCGCCGCCGCCCCCTTGCTCGATCGCATCGGCCACGAGCGTCTCGAACGTCCCGTCGCTGCGGTGGAAAAACTCGTCAAGGGCGCACTGTTCGACTGTCGCATGTGCGGTCAATGTGCCTTGTCCAGTACCGGCATGTCCTGCCCGATGAATTGCCCGAAGGAGATCCGCAACGGCCCTTGCGGTGGCGTGCGCGAGAACGGCAACTGCGAAGTCAAGCCGGACATGCGCTGCGTCTGGGTTGAAGGCTGGGACGGCGCACAACGCATGCGCAAAGGAGACGCGATCAAGACCGTACAGTTCGCGGTAGACAGAAGGCTCATGGGTCGCTCCTCATGGCTCGCCGTGGTGCGCGAGAAGAGCGCCGCAGGCGTCGACGCCGCCCGCTCCGAATCCCGCGTGCAAGCCACCGGCAAGCACACACCCTCATGAACGCGTCAGCGATGAGCGCAGAAGCCGCGCACCAGAATGCGGCATCCGCTGCCGAGCAACCGACCAACGTTCCCGGATACGATGAACCGGTCTGGCCCGGACACAGCTCGCCGGGACGTCTCGAGCGCCTGCTTCGTACCGGTGAGTTCGTGATCACGAGTGAGCTTGCGCCGCCCGACAGTGCCAATCCGGCCGATGTGTATGAGCGCGCTGCCCTGTTCGATGGCTGGGTCGATGCGATCAATGCCACCGATGGCAGCGGCGCGCACTGTCACATGGGCAGCTTGTCCGTCTGTTCGTTGCTGACGCGTCTTGGATACGCGCTGATCCAGCAGATTTCCTGTCGCGACAAGAATCGCATTGCCATCCAGGGAGACATCCTTGGCGGTGCCGCCATGGGTGTGTGCAACATGCTCTGCCTCTCTGGCGATGGCGTGCAGACCGGCGACCATCCGGAGGCCAAACCGGTCTTCGACCTCGACTGCATGTCGCTACTCGAAATCGCACGCACCATGCGCGATGAGAGCACTTTTCAAAGCGGTCGCAAGCTGGACTCGGCGCCACATGTGTTTCTGGGTGCGGCAGCCAACCCCTTCGTTCAACCCTATGACTGGCGCCCGCAACGTCTGGCCAAGAAGGTCATGGCCGGCGCTCAGTTCGTGCAGACACAATACTGCTACGACGTACCCCGCCTGCGCGAATACCTGCGACAAACCCGTGAACTCGGCATTGCCGACAAGGTGTTCATCATCGTGGGCGTCGGGCCACTTGCCTCGGCACGCACGGCGGAATGGATTCGTAGCAACGTACCGGGCGTACACATACCGGACAGCGTCATCAAACGCCTCTCTGGTGCAGACAATCCGAAAGAGGAAGGTATCCAGCTGTGCATCGATCTGATGCAGGAACTGCGTGAAATTCCTGACGTGTCAGGGCTCCACGTCATGGCCTATCGGCAGGAACATCGCGTTACAGAAATCGTCGAGCGCTCAGGCGTACTCGGCACTCGTCGCCCATGGCATCCCGATCGATACGACGGCGACACCACGGTCAAAAAACACCAGGAAGAACAATACACATGACGGATACCGTCATCAGTTCCGCGTCGAAAGAGCACATCATCGGCGACGACAGACCGTTCACGATCATTGGCGAGCGCATCAACCCGACCGGTCGAAAGATCCTTGCCGAGGAAATGAAGTCGGGAGACTTCTCTCGCGTCGAGGCGGATGCACTGGCACAAGTCGCCGCGGGCGCACAGATGCTGGACGTCAACGCCGGCATCCCCCTGGCCGACGAACCCGCCCTGCTGGCACAAGCCATCACACTCGTGCAATCGATCACGGATGTGCCGATCTCCATCGACTCCTCGATCATCGAAGCCCTCGAGTCCGGACTCGCGGTTTACCAGGGCAAGGCACTCGTCAACTCGGTCACTGGCGAAGACGAGGTGCTGGAGCGGGTACTGCCGCTGGTGGCCCGCCACGGCGCGGCGGTCGTTGCCATAAGCAACGACGAAACCGGCATCAGCGAAGACCCCAACGAGCGGTTTGCCGTTGCCAAGAAGATCGTTGAACGAGCGGCCGACCATGGCATACCCGCTGCCGATGTCGTCATCGACCCGCTGGTCATGCCGATCGGTGCGATGCGTTATGCCGGTCGACAGGTGTTCGACATCCTGCACCGCATTCGCACGGAGCTCGGTTGCAACACCACCTGTGGCGCGTCCAACGTCAGCTTCGGGCTACCTCAAAGAAACGGCATCAACGGTGCATTTCTATCGATGGCCATCAGTCATGGCATGACCAGTGCGATCACCAACCCGGTACACGAAGAAGTGATGCGTTCGGTCATGGCGGCTGATGTATTGATGGGCAACGATGCTGATTGTCTTGCCTGGATCCGCAAGTATCGCGAGCCGCCGGCGGAAGGCAGCGAAGGAGCGCGCGGCAGACGCACCAGTCGGAGACGACGTAGTACCTGAATGAACGCCAACGACAGACACACAGAAGTGCCCACCGCGGCTACCGATCCGCAAGAGTCGCTTGTGGTGTTCACACCCAGCGGCAAGCGGGGTCACTTCAAGAATGGCACCTCGGTGCTCGATGCAGCACGCAGCCTCGGTGTTGATATCGACTCTGTCTGTGGGGGGCGCGGTTTGTGTGGCCGCTGCCAGATCGTCCCGGGCGATGGCGACTTTGCCAAGCACGGCATCGTGTCCAGCGATTCTCACCTGTCCGAAGGTACACGCGCAGAGGCACGCTACCAGCGCATCAACGGCGCGTTCTCCAAGGGCCGTCGACTCGGCTGCCAGGCCAAGGTGCGTGGTGATCTCGTGGTCGACGTACCCGCAGACAGCCAGGTACATCGACAACTGGTGCGCAAGGATGCCGAGGTTATCGATCTGGTGCTCGCGCCTGCAACACGCCTGCATGTCGTGGACGTTCGCGAACCGGACATGCACGAGCCGTCCAGCGATCTTGGCCGCGTGCGTGAAGCGCTCGAGCGTGAACACGGCCTGAACAATCTGCAGGTGCACCCCAGCGTACTGCCCACGCTTCAAAAGACACTCCGTGCCGGAGACTGGCGCGTCACAGTCGCAGTGCACGACGCCCAACAGATCATGGGCATCTGGCCGGGTTACAAGGAACGCGTTGCAGGGCTGGCCGTTGACGTCGGATCCACGACCATCGCTGCCCACCTGTGTGATCTTGTCACCGGCGATGTACTCGCATCTTCAGGTGCCATGAACCCACAGATTCGTTTTGGCGAGGATCTGATGAGCCGGGTTTCCTACGTGATGATGAATCCGGGCGGCGACCAGCAGATGACGAGCGCGGTGCGCGAGGCCATCAACGGTCTGGTCGGCGACGTCGTGGAAGGCGCGTCGCTTACGCGTGACGACGTCATGGAGTGCACGCTGGTGGCAAACCCGGTCATGCACCATTTGCTGCTCGGAATAGACCCGGTAGAACTTGGCGGCGCCCCGTTTGCGCTCGCGGTGGATGAGCCCATCGCTCTGGATGCCACGGCACTGGATCTGGAGATGCACCCTGCCGCACGTTGCTGGATACTGCCCTGCGTGGCAGGGCACGTTGGCGCCGATACGGCAGGCGTGGTACTCGCTGAAGGGCCGGAACAAGGAGACGCGATCAGTCTCCTGGTCGACGTCGGAACCAACGCGGAAATCGTACTGGGAAACAGCGAGCGGCTGCTCGCCTGCTCCAGCCCGACAGGGCCCGCGTTCGAAGGCGCACAAATCTCAGGGGGGCAACGTGCAGCCCCCGGAGCCATAGAGCGCGTGCGCATCGACCGTGAAACACTGGAACCGCGCTTCAGCATCATCGGCAGCGAACTGTGGTCGGATCAGGCGGGGTTTGAAGCAGCCACACACGCCACCGGTGTCACCGGGATTTGCGGCAGCGGCATCATCGAAGTGGTTGCCGAGCTCTTTCTGGCAGGGGTGATCGACAGCGAAGGCACCATTCGTGGCGAGCTCGCAGCGCGTAACCCACGCATCGTCGAGGACGGGCGCACGTTCAGTTATGTGCTTTGCGGGCCTGTCGCGCCCGGTACATCACCTGACCTCGCGGCCAACGATCCTGATCTCGACGCATCGCATGCCACGGAAATCAGCATCCGCATCACCCAGAATGACGTCAGGCAGATTCAGCTTGCCAAAGCCGCCTTGTACGCAGGTGTTCGTCTGCTGATGGATCGGCTCGGAATCGACAAGATCGACCGCATTCGTCTCGCCGGCGCCTTTGGCAGCCACATCGACGTGACCTACGCAATGGTGCTCGGCCTGATCCCGGACTGCGCGCTGGATGCCGTGGGCTCAGCAGGCAATGCCGCGGGCATCGGCGCACGCATCGCTCTCCTCGACGTACAGGCACGTCAGCGCATTACTGAACTCGTCGGCCGCATCGAAAAGATCGAGACCGCGGTAGAGCCGGATTTTCAGGCACATTTTGTCGAGGCCATGGCGTTCCCGCACAAGACCGCCGAGTTTCCCGAGCTGGCCAAACAGGTCGATCTGCCCGCGCGTGTAGCAGCAAACGCCGCCAATCCGCGGCGCCGTCGACGACGGGATTCTCGACGAGTGCGTACCTGATGCTGTAACAAGGCTAGACTGGGGTCCCGCGGTGTTTTGCGGGGCTGGTGCTTGAGTTCGGTCATTGTTCCGGATGAGCCGTCCTGTTTTTTGCCTGTATTGGTCGCCTCACGACGTTGATGCTCGATTCCCTCAAAAAATGCTACCGGGCCGCTGGCAGCACCGCGGCATCAGAAAACGCGCTCGCGGTAACGTTGCGATACCGCGCCGGCTGCGAGGAGTGGGCCGAGCCACTGGCACAGGCCATCCGGCAACACCCACAGCTCAAGCTCGTCTGCCACCAGCTGCCCGACGCTGGCGATGCCACTTCCGCTACGCCTTCTCCTCTACCGGGTGTTGTCCTCGGTTTACTCGGGACCTCGCGATTTCCTGAAGATCACTACACCGCTCGCGCCCTCCTCGACAGGGGAGACCGCGCAGTGCCGGATGTGCTGATTGATTGTTGTATCGGCGCGCCCGTGTTTGATCGCGGAACGGCCGTGCACCACTGGCATATCGATCCTTCGCGTATTCGCGCCGATGCCGATGCGGCTCTGCTTGGCGCGCTGCATCTGGCACCTGTCATTCTTCGTGGCATCGGCATGGATGGCAAGCCACACATCGTCGCCACACACGCGCTGGCAACACAGACGTTTGCACCTTCAGAGCGCCGTATTGCCGCGAAGGCAGCCTTGCCGATGACGTGCCTGTCGGTGTTGGTGCGCATCGCCAACTCGTGTTCCCTGCGAAAACCGGATCTGGCGCTCGTCTCCAGGATCGAACAGCTGAACGAGGTATCGCTTCAACGACGCTTGCTCTACAGCGCCCTGTTGTTGTTCAAGCGATACCGAACAAGTTGCTTGAGGAAACTGACCCAACCTCATTGGGAAATCGCAGCCGTGCCGGAATCAAGCCCCAGCGTTGCCACGCTGCTCGAGCGACCGGTAGCAAACTACACGTCCGTGTTCGGAGCAGACGAAAAACTGCGAGCCGATCCACATGCACTGGTGACCGAACAAGGCGTACGCGTCTGGTACGAAACCATGCGCCATAGCGACACGCATGCGGATATTCGCAGCGCACTGCTAAGCCCCTCCGCCAAGGCCATCGAAGAGCAAACCGTGTTGAGCGGCGATCATCACTTCTCCTACCCCTTCGTGTTCGAACACGATGGCGCACGATGGATGATTCCTGAAACCGGTGCCGCCGATCGAATCGAGCTGCGCCGACAGGACGCTGCATCAGGACAGTGGCCAGTACACACCGTGTTGATCGACAACATCAACGCGACCGACACAACCGTCTTTCACCACCAGGGGCGGTGGTGGATGTTCACCAACCTCATGTCTCACCGCGCCGTCGACGAGCGAGATCTGCTGGTGCTGTTCTGGGCAGACGCGCTGACCGGCCCCTGGCAACCTCACCAGCTCAATCCGGTGCTTACCGGAGTAGACAAGGCGCGTATGGCAGGCCCTGTGTTCCAAGACGGCGATACCCTAGTGCGCCCTTCACAATACGGCGGCGTACGCTACGGGCACGGCATCAATCTCTGCAGCATCGACGCGCTGACACCCGACACCTACGAAGAAACCCACCTCGGCCGCATCCTGCCCACATCCCGCAGCCGCTGGCTCGGCTGCCACACCCTGCACATCGGCACCGGCGTCACCCTCATCGACCGCATGCGCCGCCGCATGGGGCGCCGCATGGGGTCGGACCACGCCAAGTCATTGATTCGGCGGACATTGACCCCGAAAAAGCCCTGAATCACCGCCTTAAACGGCCTGTTTTCGGTCGATTTCTTGGCCAATATGGCGACTTAACGCACCAGTTTTCACTGGTTTCTTGCGCCATTAACGACTTGTTAACCCCCATTTGGGAAGTGAATTCCAAAAGCAATCAAAGGCTTACCGTGGTCCGACCCCACGGGAATAATATGCGGCATGGAAAAACGACTAGAAGCAGCCGGGCGTCGGACGTATTCGTTGGTGACGATGTGGCGCAGTATCGTGTCACCGCGCCGCGTGGCGAGCCGCCGCCAGACGGACCGACGTTATCCGATCATTGATCGGGTGGAAATGCCCGTCGCACTGCTGGCGGTTGCCTTGATGATCCTGTCCATTCTGGATTCGGTGTTCACGCTGACCTTGATTGCCAACGGTGGGCAGGAGCTCAACCCGGTCATGGACGCGATGCTGCAGAAGAGCGTGAGCTTGTTCACGTCGACCAAGATGGCGCTGACCGCGATCCCGGCAATCATTCTTGTAGCGACCGCCAATGTCCTGTTGCTCGGCAAGATCCGCGCACGCAGTTTTCTTGCTGCCGCGGTGGGCATGTACGCGGGCTTGATCGGCTACGAGCTGATGCTGCTGAACCAGATGATGAAGGTCACGCAAGGACAGTGGATCTGACGAACCGGGCGGGACTACTCGCCCGATGTTGGCGAGCCTGGTGGGGTGTCAGGGGTCGCGAGCAAACCTGCCGCTCGTCGACGCTCGTCTCTTGGCGGCAGTGAGAAGTTGTCCCGATAGCATTTCGAGAAGTGTGGCGCGGAGATGAATCCGCAGGCCAGCGCGATGTCAACGATCGGCATGCTGGTTTGCAGCAACAACTGGCGCGCACGACCCAGACGTAGTTCGAGGTAGTAACGCGTCGGTACACAATGCAGGTAGCGTTGGAACAAGCGCTCGAGCTGCCGTCGCGACAAGCCCACATGGTGAGAGAGCTCATCGAGCGTCATCGGCTCCTCGATATTGGCCTCCATCAACGACACCGCTTCTGCCAGTTTCGGCTGGCTGGCACCGATGCGCTGCGTCAGCGGTACACGCTGACGATCGTTCTGATCGCGTATGCGCTCGTGCATGAACTGCTCGGAGATCTGATTTGCAAGTGCCGCCCCGTGCTGGTTCCGAATCTCGCACAGCATCATGTCCAACGGCGCGATGCCGCCAGCGCAGGTATAGCGATTACGGTCGATCTCGAAGAGCTCCGGTGAGATCACCAGGTTCGGGAACTGCTCTCGCGCGGCAGCCAGGTATTCCCAATGAATAGTGCATCGATAGCCGTCGAGCACATCGGCCCTCGCGAGCATGTAAGTACCCGTACACAAGGCACCCAGGACGGTGTCGGTGGAGGCAAGCTGACGCAACCAGGCTTCCCCCGCCTCGTCTTGCAGACGGTGCACATTGACGCCAGCACACACGAACACCGCATCGTATCGCTCGCGAGTATCCGCACCATGTGCCGCGGCCAGATCAATACCGTTGCTCGCGCGGACAGCTGATCCATCGGCGGAGACCAGCGTCCACTCGTAGAGCGTATCGCCAGACACCTGATTGGCCATGCGCAGCGGCTCGATTGCGCTCGCAAACGGGATGAACGAGAGCTGCGGCGTGAGGTAGAACGCGATTCTGGATGTGCGGTTGGCTGCGCCGATCATTCTTGGTGCGACATCCCATGTGACGCCAGGCAGGACCCGAGCAACTGCGGACCGGGTCAAAAGTGTTGCGACCCGGTAGCGGCTACCCGATCAGTGGCTGGCGTCAGGTACCGACGCCTTCTTCCTCTCAATATAGTCAATCAGGGCCTCGTCAACACCCGGATCGATCGGGGGTGCTTCGTAGCCGGCCAGCATGTCCTTCCATCGCTGGTTGGCACGCTGAGACGCATCCAGCGCTCCAGAGGCCTCCCATTGTTCGAAACTGTTGTTGTCGGCGAGTTCCGACCGCCAGAACGCCTTGACGAAATTTTCCTGCGTGTGGGCGCATTCGAGAAAGTGCTTCCCCGGACCCACCTCACGCAGGGCGTCGAGCGCCTGCCCACTGTCCGACAGGTCAACCCCACCGAGCAGTGCTGGCAGCATACTCGCCTGATCGGCGTCGAGAACAAACTTTTCGTAGCTCATCACCAATCCGCCCTCCAACCACCCGGCGGTGTGAAGCATGAAGTTGACCCCAGCGAGCGCCGCGGCCTGGATCGTGTTGGCAGACTCGTAGGCCGCCTGGGCGTCGGGCAACTTGGCACCACACAGCCCGCCCCCGGAACGGAAGGGAACGCCGAGGCGTCGCGCCAGCGCCGCAGCGGCATACATCACCATAGTCGGCTCCGGCGACCCGAAGGTCGGCGCACCGGACTGCATCGAAATCGAGCTCGCAAACGTTCCGAACACCACCGGTGCACCCGGACGCACCAGCTGGACGAAGGCGAGACCCGCCAGCGCTTCAGCAAGGATCTGCGTGGTGGTGCCGGCAACCGTCACCGGCGACATGGCGCCAGCGAGAATGAACGGCGACACCACGCAGGCCTGATTGGCACGGGCATAGACTTTCGCAGCCCCCAGCATAGTGTCGTCGAAGGTCATCGGGGAGTTGGCGTTGATGAGATTGACCATGACGGTCCTCTCGGCACCGGTCTCGGGATCGATGAAGTCATCCCCGAACAGCAGCTTGGCCATCGCCACCGAATCCTCGGCGCGCTCCGGCGCTGTCACCGAGCCCATGAACGGCTTGTCGCTGTAGCGCATGTGCGCGTAGAGCATGTCGAGGTGACGCTTGTTGACCGGAAGATCCACCGGCTCGCACACGGTGCCGCCGCTGTGATGCAGCCCCGGGCTGAGATAGGCGAGTTTGACGAAGTTGCGAAAGTCCTCGATGGTCGCGTAACGCCGCCCACCTTCGAGATCACGCACAAAGGGAGGTCCGTAGGCGGGCACGCAGACGAGGTTGTCGCCACCGATACGCACCGAGCGTTGCGCATTGCGCGCGTGCTGAGTGAACTCACGCGGCGCACTGGCCTGGATAATGGATCGGCACATCCCCCTCGGAAAACGCACGCGCATGCCATCGACATCGGCACCGGCCTCACGCCAGAGGTCCAGCGCTTCCGGGTCGTCCCGAAACTCGATGCCGATTTCCTCGAGCACCGTATCGGCATTGGCCTCGATCAGGACAAGGCCTTCTTCGTCGAGCACCTCATAGGGAGGCACCGAGCGCTTGATCCACGCACTGCTGGTGTCGCTCGACTTGGCGCGAGCAAGTCTTGCGGCGCGGCCTGCACCACGTTTACCGCGTCGTGGCGCCGGAGCGGCGGTGTTCTGGTCGGATTCAGTCATGGCGCCATCTTGCGACGCCACGTGCAATCAGGCATGGCGCGCGGCGACTGCCGCATAGCGCTGTGCGACGTGCGGGCCGTCAGCTGGCCCTGGCGAGCGGCTGCAGGCTCTTGACGAAGGTGGCCTGCCCGCGCGTCTGGATACGGCGACGGTTGTCCTGACGAACCGCCGCGACCGCCTGTTTTGGATCAACCCCCATCTCGACGAGGATGCGCGCGGCAATCATGCCGGTGCGGCCAAGGCCCGCGTAACAATGAATGGCGACGCGCTCGCCGATGCGCAAGGCGTGACGAATGCGCTCGCCCTCCACAGCCCAGGCATCCTCGAAGTCCTGATTGGGGATGTCCATGTCGATGATCGGCAAGTGCAACCACCACATGCCAGCCGATTGAATCATGTGCGGCAGCTCTTCGACCTGGTTCATTTTCAGTTCGTGTGGCTCCACCAGACACAACACACCATTGGCGCCCCAGGCTTCGATCTCCTGCAGGTCCGCTTGCAGATGCCGCTTTTGTCCTGCAAGCCCATCCGCCACCCGCACTCCGGGACACGGCATCAGTCCCATGCAACCTACCGACCCGGGAACATTGACCGTGTCGATGGTATTGGGAGGAGTGTTCTTGCCGAGTCCGAATAACATGGTGATGAAACGATGGGCGATCAGATGGCGTGGGCGGCACGCAAGTGTAGCTCTGCGTCGCGTCCCACAACTGTCGACTGACAGATTGTCCGCGTATCAAACGACGAGTTGCAGTGACAAGCCATGAAGTGGTTCACGAATTCTCCGCAGTCACAGGTACTCACGCGTTCCGCGTGATGTTGTGGTCAGCGAGCACACGCACCAGCCATGCCCGATAACGACGAAACAGTAGATGGATCCGTCGAGCGCGTGCGGATCGATACATGCTGAGGTTCCACATCGGTTCGCTTTCACAGCCGAATTCTTCCTTGTAAGACGGTGGAGTCCCGCGCATCAGGTCGTACCACTGGTAGCCGGCATTGCGGCGATGCTGCATCTCGGTCAGGTGTGCGAGCGTCAGCGGCATGAAGCGATTGGCCCCCTCGAGTGAGAATCCGCTCTGGTAGTAGTGGCAGGTATGGCCGTCGGCAAAGCAATAGATCGCTGCCCGTGTGGCCCCGCCAATGTCGTAACAGATCACGTCCGCGCGACCGGTATCGCCCCAACGACGGATCAGCTCACGATGGAACTCTTCGAAGCGAACCGCCGAGAACGACGAGCGCTTGCCACGCGAGTCGAGCCGTTCGTTGTTCAAGCGGACGAGCTCGTCGAAGTGCGACGTGCCGTCTGGTGTCTCGACAAGACTGGAACGCGTCAGCCCTCCGCACTTTTCAGCGGCCTTGCGGCTACGAAGAATGCGACGGCCACGGCTGGCACCCATCCGTTCGAAGTGAGCGTCTTCTCCGTCTGCCAGTCGTGCCCGATAACGTCGTCCGGCTGGCGACTCGATACGGGTGAGCGAGCCCTCGCTTCTACGCGCGGCTCTCAGGATCCACGACTCGTTGAGCAGGCACATGAAATTCACCCGGTACCAGTCACTGAATCCGACCAGATGTTGCATGACACAGCTGGCCCAACGAAGCCGAGTGTCTTCATCGAGACCAGCCACCATTAACAGGTCACCGTACTCGGTTGCCACTTCCTCGGCACGTGCCTCGCCTGTGCCGATCAGATGCAGACTCGGCCCCATGGAAAGACGGCTGCGCTTGCGGTACATCGGTAGCACCGCGACCAGCGCTTGCTCACGTCGCAAGGTAATGATGTGCAGCCGGTCATGCGAGCTTGCGAATATCTGCCACCACGCGTGGTGCCAGTCCCACTCCATGAACACTGAAGAATGACGATCACTGCCCGAGAGCGCTTGCCATTCGGGCTTGAGCGCTTCAAAACCGGCGAGCGTATCCACCACCTCCAATGACTCGTTATCGACGAGTAGTGCGTGCGCGGCCGTGCTAGCCTCCGGCGCATGAAAAACCGGTTTCGAACCCTTCTCGATGGAGGCCACATTTTGCTCGCAGATGGTGCCATGGGCACCAACCTGTTTGCCATGGGCCTCGAGACCGGGGACGCGCCCGAACTCTGGAACGTTGATCATCCTGACCGTATCGAGACCTTGCACAAGGCATTCATCAGCGCTGGTTCGGACATCCTTCTTACCAACTCGTTTGGAGGTACCCATTTCCGCTTAGCGTTGCACAAGGCAGGCCATCGTGTGGGGGAATTGAACCGAGCAGCCGCCCGGATCGCCCGCGACGCGGTGGATAAGTATTCTGACCGTGATGAATACCACAAACCGCTGGTCGCCGGCTCCATGGGCCCCACCGGCGAAATTCTGGCGCCCAACGGCGCCGTATCCGTCAAAGACGCGCAGGCCGCCTTTCGCGAGCAAGCCGAAGCACTCGCCGCAGGCGGTGTCGATATGCTCTGGATTGAAACCATATCGTCCGCCGAAGAAATCGAAGCCGCTGTGCGTGGAGCGGCCGATGTCGGCCTCCCCATCGTGTACACCGTCAGCATCGACACCAACGGCCGCACCATGATGGGGCTGACCGCTGACGACACTCTCGCCGCCGTCGAGCGCATCGGCGTGCCGATCGATGCCTTGGGTACCAACTGCGGTGTTGGCGCCTCCGAAGTCGTCGCGGCCATCCGGAATTTCGTCACGGCAAGCGACAGCCGTGGTAGTGCTCTGCCCCTGGTCGCCAAGGCCAACTGCGGTATACCCGAATGGCAGGGGGATGCGATCGTCTACAACGGCACCCCGGAATTGATGGCTGACTATGCCCGTCTTGCCGCGGACGCCGGCGCCCGCATCATCGGCGGCTGTTGCGGAACCACGCCGGAGCACGTGGCAGCGATGCGTGCCGCAATCGACGGGCGGGTTCCGGAAGCGGCACCCGACGTCGAAGAGATCGTCAGTCGACTGGGCGAGATCTCGAGCGGTGCCCGGGCGCAGCTTACCGGCGACCTGAGCGTCGCTGGCGGCGCTGCCAGCGGCGCCGGCAAACGCACCTCCCGACGACGACGATCGAAGTGATGCCAGGCAAGACCCTTCTACCCAACCTCATCGCGGCCGCGATCGCACTGTGCGGCTGGCTGCTCGGTGGATCGATCGGTAGCGTGGTCCTCAGCACGGGCCTGTTTGCTCTGTCCGGTGCGCTGACCAACTGGCTCGCGGTGCACATGCTGTTCGAACGCGTACCGGGCCTGTACGGCTCTGGCGTCATCGCCTTGCGCTTCGAAGACCTCAAGCGCGGCATCATCGATCTGGTGCGCGAAGAGCTGTTCGGCAAGGACAAGGTCGAGCGCTTGTTCGACACGGCGCTGCAGAAGCAGGCCCAGTCCGCGACGGACTCAGCCGCAAGCAACACCACCGCTGACAGCGATGACGGCACCGCATCCGAAGGTGCCTCCGAGACCGTCAACGGCGTGGACATGTCCGGTCTGGTCGACAGCATTGATGTGAACGCGGCGTTTGATCAACTGCTCGAAACAGTCGAGGCTTCCTCGTTTGGCAATCTGCTGCAGATGGTTGGAGGCATCAGTGCCCTGGAGCCACTGCGTGAGCCGTTTGGCAAGCGACTCAAACGTATTCTCAACGACGCCGCTCGCTCACCGAAACTCCAGGCCGCCGTCGCTCGCCAGCTGAACAGCGAAGCCAACCGCGAGCGCTTTCGTCAACGTCTCGAGTTGCTGCTGCAGGCACGACTCGACGAACTGACCCCCGAGATGGTCCGTGACCTGATGAGCCGACTCATCAGACGTCATCTCGGCTGGCTGGTGGTCTGGGGTGCGGTGTTCGGCGGCCTTATCGGTCTGGTTGCGGGCTTGATCGGCCTGTAGACGACGATCTTCAGCGCTCCACATGACTCCGCGCGCGCAGTGGCACGCCATCAAACTCGATGCCGCCCCAGCCGGTTTCCATGAAGCGCCGGATGTTCGGATGACTGTCCCCTTCCGGGTTGCGCAGCACATCAGCTCGATAGAAGGCGCCAAACAGCACCAGTGTCTCCTCCTGATTCAGGTCGTGCAATCTGGCGAAGGCAAAGACACGACAGGCGCCACTGTTCTGCCCAGCTTCGTTGGTGATGTCCGCGTTGCGAAACGCGGTAGGCACGAAGCGATACAGACGATTGATCAGCGCCACCGTATCCGGGAACTCAATGGCCTCCGGATGGTTTCGCACCCGGTTCAAAAACAGTTCCAGTTCCATCAACGTGTCGAGACCTGTCGCAACTGCGAGGCTAGATACTAGCAGTCGCTATCGACCGTACGACTGTCGATGGCATCGGTCGCGGCGATAGCGGCAAGGTTGACGATACCGCGCACGGTAGTGGACTCCGTCACTACGTGGGCCGGCTTGTCCAGACCCATGAGCATGGGCCCTACCGGTAGACCGTCACCCAGGACCTTCATCATGTTGTAGGTGATGTTGGCCGCATCGAGGTTGGGCATGATCAGGAGATTGGCACCGCCCGTATACGCCGCGTGCGGGAAGATCCGATCGCGGGTTTCCTGCGAAAGTGCGGCATCAGCGTGCATTTCGCCTTCCACGGCAAGGTCCGGGAATCGCGTCGTGATGATCTCGCGCGCTTCGCGCATCTTGCGCGCCGAGGGATTGTCCCGGCTACCGAAGTTGGAGTGTGACAACAAGGCCACCTTCGGCGTCATGCCAAAGCGACGCACCAGGCGCGCGCCCATGGCGGCGGTTTCTGCCACGTCCACTGAACTCGGGTCCACGGTCACGTGGGTATCGCTCAGGAACACGGTGCCGGTGGGCATCAGCATCAGCATCAGGGCCGAGACATCGCGGATGCCTTCAGCCAGTCCGATGATGGTGCACAGGTGTTGCAAGTGCCGGCTGTACGCGCCCTGCGCACCACACACCAGTGCGTCGGCGTACCCCTCGCGCACCATCACCGCAGCAAGGGCTGTCGGTCGGCTGCGAATCACGCTCATCGCGTATTCCGGAGAGACACCCGCACGCTCGGTGATGCGGTGATACACATCTACCTGACGGTCGAAGTCGGGGTTGTCCTGCGGATCGACGAGGTCAAAGCCTTCACCGATCTTCATGTTCAGACCGAGTTCGGCAATCTGCGCCGTAACCCGCTCGATGCGACCGATCAACACCGGACGACAGATCGCATCGTCCACCAGGATCTTCGTTGCGTTGAGTACGCGCGGTGACTCACCTTCTGCAAGCACCACTCGTTGCAGATTCGCCTGTGCACGTTCGAAAACCGGCTTCATGATGAGACCTGATCGGAACACGAACTGGCGCAGACGGCGACGGTAGGCATCGAAGTCCTCGATGGGTCGCGTGGCAACGCCAGAGTCCATCGCTGCGCGTGCCACCGCCGCCGGCACTTCCAGCAAAAGACGGTAATCGAATGGCTTCGGTATCAGGTAGTCCTTGCCGAAACGCAGCGGCTGACCGCCGTAGGCAGCCGACACCGCCTCGGGGGCTTCGCGTTCGGCGATCGCAGCGATGGCCTGCACGGCCGCGGCCTGCATTTCGCCATTGATTTCAGTGGCGCCGACATCAAGTGCGCCACGAAACAGGAAGGGGAAGCACAGTACGTTGTTGACCTGGTTCGGGTAGTCCGAGCGGCCGGTGGCGACGATGGCGTCATCGCGAGTGGCGTGTACGAGGTCCGGGCTGATTTCAGGGTCGGGGTTGGCAAGTGCCAGAATGAAGGGCCCATCTGCCATGGCTGCGACATCGTCGGCCTTCAACACGTCAGGTGCCGACAAGCCGAGGAATACATCGGCACCAGCAATCACATCGGACAAGGTGCGCGCATCGGTGTCACGCGCGTAGGCCGCCTTGTAGGGATCCATGCCGGACTCTCGCCTGCTGTACACCACACCCTCGACGTCGCACACCGTCACGTTCTCGCGCTTGAGACCCATGAACACCAGCAGGTTCAGACACGCAAGCGCCGCTGCGCCCGCCCCACTGCACACCAGGCGCACCTCCTCAAGGGACTTGTTGGACAAGCGCAGACCGTTGGTGACCGCGGCTGCAACCACAATCGCCGTGCCGTGCTGATCATCATGAAACACCGGGATGTTCATCCGCTCGCGCAAGCGTTTTTCGATTTCGAAGCACTCTGGCGCCTTGATGTCTTCCAGATTGATACCGCCGAAGGTGGGTTCCATCAACGCAACCGCATCAACGAATCGATCCACATCCGTGGTGTCGAGCTCGAGGTCGAACACATCAACGTTGGCGAACTTCTTGAACAGCACCGCCTTGCCTTCCATCACCGGCTTCGAGGCCAAAGCGCCGATGGCGCCGAGACCGAGCACTGCTGTGCCGTTGGTGATCACAGCCACCAGGTTGCTGCGCGTGGTCAGACTTGCCGCTTCCAGCGGGTCTTCTTCGATAGCCTTGCAGGCGGCGGCAACACCGGGCGAGTAGGCCAGCGCGAGATCGCGCTGGTTGACCATGTTCTTGGTCGCCGATATTTCGAGCTTGCCGGGGGTGGGATAGCGGTGATACGCCAGCGCCGCCTCGGACAGAGACTGATCGCGTTCGTCGTCAACAGCCATTAACTCGATTCTCCATCAAACAATTCGTCGGCCCACGCGCGGTTGAGCGCACTACACACCGCCTTCAATGATGCCGCCACGATGTTCGCATCCAGCGCGGCCCCGTATCGCGTTTCACCCCGCCCTATCTGAACCTCGACATAACAGGCGGACTGGGCATCGGCACCGCCACCGGTGGCGTGCTGGCTGTAATCGACAATGCGGAAATCGATGCCGAGGTTGTTGCGTATGGCATCGACAAACGCGTCGATGGGTCCGTTACCTTCGCCTGCAATGTCGCGTTCACTACCTTGAAACATCACGAGTGCTGTCAAGGCTCGGCGCTCGTCGTCACCCCCGCTATCCGCTGCCTGACTGGTGTGCTTGAGGAACTCGAGTGGGGATACCCGCTCTATAAAGGCCTCATCAAAGGCCCGACGAATAGCGGCGGAATCCACCTCACCACCCGTCTTCTCACTGATCTGCTGCACCACGCGGCTGAATTCGATCTGCAGGCGACGTGGCAACTGCAAGCCGTGATCCTGCTCCAGGATAAAAGCGACTCCGCCCTTGCCGGACTGACTGTTGACCCGCACCACCGACTCGTAGGTGCGGCCAATGTCTGCCGGATCAATCGGAAGATAGGGCACCTCCCAGATCGGCGAATCACTTTGGCGCATGGCCGCAAAGCCTTTCTTGATGGCATCCTGGTGAGAGCCGGAGAAGGCGGTGAACACCAGCTCGCCTGCATAGGGGTGGCGCGGATGCACCGGCAGCTGGTTGCAGTGCTCCACCGTTTGGCGCAAGGCAAAGATGTCCGAGAAATCCAGCCCCGGATCCACGCCCTGGCTGAACAGGTTCAATGCAAGCGTGACCACGTCCACGTTGCCGGTACGCTCGCCGTTACCAAACAAGGTGCCCTCTACCCGATCGGCGCCCGCCATCAGGCCCAGCTCGGTCGCGGCAATCGCACACCCGCGGTCGTTGTGCGGATGCAGGCTGATGATCACGCTGTCCCGGTTGGACACATGTCGGCAGAACCACTCGATCTGATCTGCGTGAATGTTCGGTGTGGACATCTCGACCGTTGCCGGCAGATTCAGGATTGTCGGGTTATCCGACGTTGGTGCCCATACCGCCGTCACGGCGTCACACACCTCTACGGCATAGTCGAGCTCGGTTCCGGTAAAGCTTTCGGGAGAATACTGAAAGCGCCATTGCGTTTCGGGGCGACGCGCCGCCGCCTCGGCCACCATGTGTGCACCGTCTACAGCGATCTGGCGAATACCATCGCGGTCCAGACCAAACACCACACGACGTTGCAGCGTCGACGTGGAGTTGTACAGATGCACCAGCGCGCGTGGCGCACCCTGCAGTGATTCGAAGGTGCGCTCGATCAAGGCCTCGCGCGCCTGGGTGAGCACTTGCAAGGTCACATCGTCAGGGACCAGCTTATCCTCGATCAATGTGCGGACAAAGTCAAAATCCGTTTGACTCGCTGCTGGAAAACCGACTTCGATTTCCTTGAAGCCAGCAGCGACGAGCAACAGGAACAGGCGCAGCTTGCGCTCGTGCCCCATCGGCTCGATGAGCGCCTGATTGCCATCGCGCAAGTCCACGCTGCACCAGACAGGGGCGCGGTCGATGGTGCGGTCGGGCCAGGTTCGGTCAGGCAGCGCGACGGGGGAAAACGGACGGTACTTCTCTTTCGGGTCGATAGGCATCGTGGTGATCTCGCGGATGTCGCATCTGGCAAACCGCCGAACATTCACATCAACGGTTCAAGCCAGCCCGGCTGGCAGAGCAGCGGAGGATACGACGAAAATTCTGGAACCCCGAGGCCACAAGCACACGGGGAATCGTGGTCCGCTTAGCCCGCGGGCCCAAGGCTCTACAGCAGCCCGGCCCTCCCGAGGGAGGCCGGGCGTGGAAGAGCGAGGCCGTGCGTGCGCGTGATCATTGGCGAAGACTAGACGCGCGCGTTGCTGCGGTCAACAGCCGGGCAAGATGCGCGAACAGGGTCACTTCTCGTCGGCCTCATCAGGCGTCACGAGCAAGGGGCGTATCAGCTTCTCGAGCCCGTTCACCTTGATCTCGTGCATGAGCGCCAGGCGCCTGCCGAGCGTGCCAGTCGGGAAACCTTCGCGGTAGAACCACACCAGATACGGTTCCGGCAAATCAATGAGACGGGTGCCGGCAAACCGCCCGAAGGGCATCGGCATGGAAGCGGCCGCGACGAGCTCCTGGCCATCCGCATCGAGCTCAGTCATCTCGTGGCTCGCTGGCATTGGTGCCACCACCCTCGTCTGGTGTCGTGTGTTGATACAAGGTCAGGTCTGGCGCGTCCGTATCGCCCGACTGTGCTGACGGACCACTGGCAGCACGCAGGTTGCGCGTGCGCAGCACCGGCCGAGTCAAGGAGGCAGTGAGTTCACGCCAGATGAACAAGAGGCCGGACAGCACGATGACCCCAGCACCAGCCACCACCTGGGTATTGATCGGCTCATTGAACACCAGCGCACCGTAGAGCAAGGCCCATAGCATCTGGCTGTACTGCATCGGCGCGACAAACTGCGCCTCGCTGGTCCGATAGGCCCACAACACGAAGCCCTGTCCGATCACCGTCAGAACACCTAGGGACGCGATGCGCCACAACATGCTGGCAGGCATCGGCTCATAGACAAAAGCGGTGGCGATACCGCTGACAAGAACAGTCACCAGCATCGGGTACAGAATCAAGGTGATGCCGTGCTCGCGCGGACCGATACGCCGCGTGACCACGGCAGAGATCGAGATGGACAGAGCAGCAAAGCCCGCTGACAGATGCCCGGCGGACAGTTGCAGCTCGTTCGGACGCAGCACCACAAGGACACCACAGAGCCCCATGAGGATCGCAAACCAGCGAAACGCCCGCACGCGCTCGCCCAATACCGGGATGGCGAGCAAGGTAATCAGTATCGGCGCGGTGAACAGCAGCGAATACACCTCTGCCATCGGCGCCGAGGAAAACGCATGAAAAGCGGCCACCAGACCCATCGTCATGAACACGCAGCGCAAGGCCAGCAGACCGGGCAAGCGTGGTCGGAACGAACGCTCCGGGCGTGATACGGCGAGATAGATCGAAAAGGGAACAAAGCTGAACAGCACCGCGAAGAACACGGTCTGAAACACCGGCACACCGTGCACACTCTTGATCAGCGCATCGTGCAGCGAGAAAACGCTGTAGCCAATCAATGCAAGCCCAGAACCGAACAAGGGGCTACGCACCGCCTCAATGCCGGTCGGGATGTGCTGGTGAGTTGCTTCGGTCATCCGCTTGCCTTGCTGCCGGGCATCGAATGCTAGCAGGCAGCGCAATCCAGGGGGCTTGTCGAGGGCTTGGGCCGCCAGCCGAAAGAAGCCGGCGCACACATCACGCGTTAGCGTGGAAGACCTGGTAACAGCCGAAGTGCCCGGCCAGTCGCGCCACGAGGTAGCGCAAGCTGAGTGGCTTGGAGAGGCTCTCGCACGGCAGCGAGCCTATGGTCAGCTCCGCATCGGCGTCACCTGCAAGTGCAAGCAGAATCAGCGGCTGGCGTTCGACAGGCACTTGGGTCAGTTCAGCGCACAGAGGATCGACCAGTGTTTCGCGAGCATCGCCATTGATCACCACAACCTGGTGACTGTACTCGGCAAACGACTGCCGCGCCGCCGAGACCGTTAAGGCCGTGTCGACCTCAAAGCCATTGCGGTCGAGGGTCGACTTCATGACCTGCAGGACGTGCGGCTCGACGTCGACGAGCAGCACCCGCTTCAGCAAGCGCAGTCCGTGCACGTTGGTCTCAGACCTGTTGGGAACTCTCCCTTCCATACTGGGAGTAGCGGCCCCATCCCCCACGACCTTTACGATATTGAAGTACGCGTGGGCACCAAAAGGTGGCACAGTCGGTCAAAGCGTCCACACTCAAGGACACGATTTCGGCAACGCCATGCCAAATTGTGATGCCCTTCAGATGCCGGTCATCAGGCCGCCAAGACGGTATGGACCGCCGCCGTTGAACAGGCCAGCCAACAGGAACTCGCCTATGGAACACGGGATTTCACCGCCTCGCGCATCGCTCGTCTGCCTCGCGGCACTACTGGTCGCGAGTTGCGGAGGTGGATCGGGTGACTCATCGATTTTCAATCCACCTGAAGGCGAAGGCTCGAACGGCGGCAGCTCGGGCGGCGGCGACTCGATCTTCGACGTTCCGTTCAACGAAGAGGAAGGCGGCGTCTGCGGCCTGAATGCTCAGCGCGAGTGGGTGGATGCCAACATGCGCGATTACTACCTGTTCTACGACCAGGTGCCCGTACTACCGCTCGAGGACCATGCAAGCGCCGAAGAGCTGATTCAGGCACTGCGCGTCCCGCCAGATCGGTTCAGCTATGTCGGGGATGCTGCGCTCAACGAGGCATTCTTCGAGGAGGGAGAGAGCTTTGGCTATGGCTGGCGACTGCGCCGGCGTGCCAACGGTGACCTGGCCGTTGCACTCGTTGAACCGCAGTCACCACTGGCCGTCGCAGGCGTCGTACGCGGCGAAGTCATGCTCAGCGTAGATGGTGTGCTGTTCGACGACATCACGAGTTCAGAACAGGTCAACGACCTGCTCGGCACCGGTGACGACACCCGCACCATCACCCTCGGCGTTCAAGGTATCGACGGCAACGTGCGCGAGGTAGACGTCACGCGAGGTCTGTATTCGGTGCAAGCCGTGCTGGATTCCCAGGTCATCGAAGTGGGCACGACGCGCGTCGGCTACCTCTCGTTTCTGACTTTCATAGAAACCGCACGTGACGAACTGCAGACCGTGTTTGCCGAGTTCGCCACTCAGGACATCGACGAGCTGGTCATTGACCTGCGCTTCAACGGCGGTGGGCGCATTGACGTGTCCAACGTGCTCGCGAGTCGCGTCATCGGTGACGCCGGCCGCGACCGGGATTTTCTGCGATACCAGTTGAATGATCGCTACCAGGATCTCTACGACCCGGACGATCTGCGACTGCCGTTCGAGCAGCTGTCCGACTCGCTCGACTTACCGCGCGTATATGTGCTCCAGCTGGATGGCACCTGCTCCGCTTCAGAGCTCGTGATCAACGGGCTTGCGCCGCATATCGATGTCGTGACTGTCGGGCAAACTACCTGTGGCAAGCCCTTCGGCACCCGTGGCGTCACGCTGAACGACGAGTGCAACAAGGTCATGCACGCGGTGGAAGTCGAGTTTGTCAACGACTCCGGCGTCGGAGGCTATGCCGATGGACTCGCCGCCACCTGTGCGGCCAGCGACGACTACCTCAGCACACTCGGGGCTCCCGACGAGGGCATGCTCAGCGTTGCCCTTCAGCATATACAGACCGGTAGCTGCACCATCGGCATTGCGAGCACGCCGGAGGCACGACGCGCACACCAGCGCAACTCCGCGATCAACCCGACCAACCCCTACGACCCTGGCGTGCCCCTTCGGTAAGCCTTGGCCAGGCGCGCCGACACCGCCGGATCGCGCCTGGCTGTATGCTCGGAGTGTGACGCAAACACTTCTTCTGATCCGCCACGGCCAAGCATCGGCCGGTAGCGCCAATTACGACCGATTGTCGGCGATCGGTCGCGAGCAGTCGCAACTGCTCGGGCATTGGTGGCAACGCAACGACTTTGCACCTGACGCCTGTTACCACGGCACGCTGGAGCGGCAGCGGGATACCGCGAGAATCACCTTGCAGGCCGCCGACCTGTCGACTGAGTGCCAGCGACTTCCCGCGCTGGACGAGTACAATCATCGCCTTGTCGATACACACATGCGCGAGCAGGTCATCGACGTCGACAATGGATCGGCACCGAGCAACCCGGAGTCGATGACATACCACGACTACGCGAGCATCATGCGACGCTGGCGCGATAGCCCAAGCGTGCCTGAACCGCTTGAAAACTGGTCAATGTTTGCCGCGCGCGGCTGGCAAGCGATCAGCCAGGCGGCCAGCACACATCCCGACGATGCCACGATCGCCTTCTTTACCTCCGGCGGCATCATCTCCACTGTTCTCGCCGCGGTGCTCGATCTTGACTTCGAGCACTGCATTGATGCGATATGGCGCGTGCGAAATGCATCGATTACCCGCTTCGCCTACGACGGTGAACAGGCACGTCTGGTCGAATTCAACAACATCACTCACCTGCAGTTGCACCAGAAGCCGGACCTGGTCACGCTCATCTGAACACCCTGCGAAACCCTTACGCCATGTCCACTGATTCCGCGCTGGCGCACAGCGACAAGCAGTACTCCCTGCACCCCTACACACCGCTGAAGGCTCATCGGGAAAACGGGCCCTTCGTGATCTCGCGTGGCGACGGTGTGTACGTGTACGACGACACCGGCAAGCGCTACCTCGAAGGCATGGCCGGGCTCTGGTGCACCTCACTCGGGTTCAGCGAGCAGCGTCTGGTAGACGCCGCTACCCGGCAACTGAAGGACCTTCCCTACTCGCACCTCTTTGCGCACCGTTCAACACCACCGGCGATCGAACTGGCCGAAGCGCTGGTGTCCATGGCACCCGAAGGTATCGAACGTGCCTTCTTCACCAACTCGGGGTCGGAAGCTGTCGACAGCGCCATCAAGTTTGCGTGGTACTACCACGAGGCACGCGGCAACCCGACAAAGAAGACCATGCTTGCCCGCAAACGGGCGTACCACGGCGTCACCATTGCCGCCGGCAGCCTGACCGGCCTGCCCTATGCTCACGACGGTTTTGGCTTGCCAGCGATTCCCGTGGAGCACCTGAGCACACCTCACGCATATCGCGAAGCGCACGACAATGAATCGGACGACGCCTTTGTGTCGCGCCTGGTCGCAGAACTCGAAACCACCATAGAAAGGCTGGGTGCCGACACCATCGCCGCCTTCATTGCAGAACCGGTCATGGGCGCTGGTGGTGTGCTGCTACCACCTGACGGTTACTTTCCCCGCGTGCAGGCAGTGCTCGACAAGCACGACATCCTGTTTATCGCGGATGAAGTGATCTGCGGCTTTGCGCGTACGGGCAACTGGTGGGGATCCGACACCTACGATATCCGCCCGGACATCATGACCAGTGCCAAGCAGCTCTCCAGTGCCTATCAGCCGATCGGGGCCACCCTCGTCAACGCACGCGTGTACGACGCGCTGGAAGAGCAAAGCACCAGACTGGGCACGTTTGGTACCGGCTTTACCTATGGCGGCCATCCGGTCGCCGCCGCCGTGGCATTGGAGACACTCAGGATTTACCACGACGATGGCATCCTCGAGCACGTGCAAACCGTGAGCCCACGTTTTCTGGAGCGCGTGCAAGCGCTGCAGAACCACCCGCTGGTAGGACAAGCCCGAGGTGTCGGTCTTATCGGTGCGATCGAGCTGGTCGCAGACAAGAGCACGCGTGCGCCGTTTCCAGCAGAACAGAAGATCGCCATGGCCGTCGCCAACGCGGCGAAAGAACACGGTGTGATCGTGCGACCGGTGCCCGGAGATACCGTGGCGTTCTGCCCTCCCTTGATCATTGGCGAAGACGCGATCGACGAGATGTTCGATGCGGTCGGGCAGGCCTTGAATGATGTCCTTGCAGAACTGCCTCACTAAACGGAAGACGAGTTCCCACAGCGGTAGGCGCGTTCATGGTCCCGCGTGTGGCAGTGCGCTGTCGACGCGCGCGGTCTTTTTCACAAAACCCTTCAAATTCGCGTTTGTACGCGAACTTGTGAACCCATCGACACAGGGTCCACGTTACGCTTGCGTCAGGAAAATCTGCACGATCCCAGGACCCTGAAATGCTGACAGCAAGATGCTCACGCCACCCTGTGGCGCTTAGGACGGCAGTATGTGCAGTAACGCTGGCGGCGGTACTCGCGAGCAGTACCCATGCAGCCGCAAATACCACGAGGATGACCGGCACACCGCCCACGGTCCCTACCAACGTGACCGGTAGCGTGACTCCGGGTGACAACAACAACGAACGCTTTACGCTGAGCTGGCAGGCGTCGACAGACGATCGGCAGGTGCTCGGCTATGTCGTGTACATCAACGAAAACCTCGCCGCGACAACGGCGACCCCACGCATCACACTGACGCTGCCTGCAGGCTCGGTCAATGAATTTCGAGTATCGGCCTATGACAGCCACGTCAATCAGTCAGCGACTTCAGCGCCAATCACGCTATCGCGTACCGAGGCTGCAAGCCCATCACCTGTTGACGACGACAGCACAGCAGGCAGCGACACTGATACAGGCACCGACGCTGGCACCGACGACACGACCGAAGATGACACCCCAGCCCCCGTCGTCGTAACCCCCGACCCGATCACCAACACCTTCACGTCGGAAAACCTCGACGAGCCAGCACCACCCTCCAACAGTGCTGCACCCACCACACCATCGCGCCTGTTCGGCACCATGAACGCGACCAGCGGCGATGTCGAGATCACCTGGCAGGCCGCCAGCGATGATGTGCTGGTCAAGGGTTACAACGTGTACCGCAACAACGAGTACGTCACCACCGTATTCGAACCCCGCTTCACCGGTAACGCCAATCCCGAAGACGTCAACTCCTACTACGTTGTCGCCTTTGACGATGATGGCAACTTCTCGGCAGCGTCCGGACGGATCGCACTACCCGATCGCGGCAATCAGGCACCGTTTTTCGTGAACCTTGAAGACCAGCGCATCGAAGCCGGTCCGATCTGGGAGTACCGGATCGAGGTCGACGACCTTGATGGCGGCGTGCCCGGCATGACCATTGGCGACACGCCAGAAGGCATGAACGAGATCGACAACCGCGATGGCTCACGGACGCTGCGCTGGCAACCGCTACAGCCTGACGTTGGCGTGCACAGTATCGACATCACTACCGCTGATGCCGAAGATCCCAAGCTGAAGACATCCCGCACACTGACGCTGACCGTGGTGCTGCCGGATGATCTTTCCACCATCCCGAACCGCCCGCCGACAATCGACCGCGTTGATGACTTTGTTGTTCGCGCGGGCGACCCGATCGTCATGCGTGTGAAGGCCGTCGATGCCAACGGTACGGTGCCGAACCTCGAGATCCTCAATCCGCCGCCGGGTTACAGCTTCAACGCACTCGAGGAAGATCCGCGTATTCGGGAATTGCGCTATCAGAGCAACCCCTGGAACATCGGCATCACCGAGTTCAGCTTCATCGCCAGAGACGCGTTGGATCCAAGCTTGACCGCCACCTCGACAGCGACGCTGGAGTTTCGTGGCGCAGAGGAGTTCGTGCTGGACGGTAGCCGCCTGCGCGACCTTGCCGACCAGGCTGGCATTCAGTTCGGCTTTGCCAAGCTCTTGAACATACACGCGCGTCCGGATGGCGCTTTGTACAAGGATCTCGCAGCGGCCGACTTCAACCTCGTCACACCGGAGAACTCCATGAAGTGGGGATTCGCCAATCCGGAGCGCGGCGAATACCGGCTCGAAGATGCTGACCGCGTGGTCGCCTTTGCCGAAGCACACAATATGGACGTGCACGGACACACCCTGGTCTGGTACGCCAACCTGCCGCAGTGGATACAACAGTCCGAGGTGAGCGAACGCGAAGCGCTGATGAACCAGTTCATCGACGTGATGGTGAGCCGCTACCCGAACGTGGCCTTCTGGGATGTCGTCAACGAGGCCTTTGAAGACGATGGCAGTTTCCGCAACTCGGTCTGGTACGAGGCCATGGGAGAGGAACACATCGACAAGGCCTTCCGACGGGCACGGCAGAACGATCCGGACACCGGCCTCATCTATAACGACTACGACGTCGCAGCCGGTGGCCCCAAGACCGATGCGATGTACGCCCTTGTGTCACGCCTCATCGCCGACGGCGTACCGATAGACGGTGTCGGCTTCCAGATGCACGTGACGACAGGATTCACCGACTTTGCCGCTGTTGCCGAGACCTTCCAGCGCTTTGCCGCGTTGAATCTCGACATCTACATCACCGAACTCGATGTCAATCGGGTCGACGGCGACACCGACGTACAACAGGCTGCCGTGTATGCCAACACGATACGCACCTGTCTTGCGCAACCGGCCTGCAAGGCCATACAAACCTGGGGCTTTACAGACCGCTACACCTGGCGCGCACCCAACACTCCGCTACTGCTGGACGAGGCCTATCAGCCGAAACCTGCGTACACCGCCGTGCAGCGAGCGCTCGGCGGTCAGTAACGCACAGCGCGTCGACAAGGTCTGACCGACTCGCCCGCAGCGTTCAGCTCAGTCGCTTGAAGGCATGGCCATCGCTATCGAAGAGGTGGCAGGCGTCGGCACGAACGGGAATGCTGACCGTGTCGCCGACGCGCGTGTCGTCCAGCCCCGGACGCTGCACGACAAAGTTGTCCAGACCATGGCAGGAGCCGTAGAGGTAGGAGGTGCCACCGAGTCGCTCGGACACTTCTACCTGCATACCAAGTTCGAAGTCTGACGTCGAGCCACCGAGGTCCTCGGGTCGCATGCCGAGCGTTGCACGATCGCCCGGCGCCGCGCGTGAAGCATCGACGGGCAGCTGCGCTTCGGTGCCATCCGCCAGCTTGATGCGCGCCGCGCCTGGCGTACCTTCGAGTATCTCGACCGCAACGAGGTTCATCTTGGGTGAACCGATGAAACCCGCGACAAACAGGTTGTCGGGATGGTGATACAGATCCAGTGGCGTACCGACCTGCTCGACGCGGCCGTCCCTGAGCACCACGATTCTGTCCGCCATGGTCATGGCTTCGACCTGATCGTGGGTCACATAGATCATCGTCGCGCCCATCTGCTGGTGCAGCTTGGCGATCTGCAACCGCATCTCCACTCGTAGTTCGGCGTCGAGGTTCGACAAGGGCTCATCAAACAGGAACACCTTGGGGTCACGCACAATGGCGCGGCCGATGGCCACACGTTGCCGCTGCCCACCAGACAGATTCTTTGGCTTGCGATCCAGCAGCTTGTCCAACTGCAAGGTGGCCGCTGCGTCCTGCACCTTGGCACGCACTTCGGCCTTCGGCATGCCAGACATCTTCAAACCAAAACCCATGTTCTCCTCGACCGTCATGTGCGGATACAAGGCATAGGTCTGGAAGACCATGGCGATGCCGCGATCCACCGCCTCCACAGCAGTCACATCGCGCCCGCCAATATGAATCTCTCCCTCGGAGACCGACTCGAGCCCTGCGATCATGCGCAGCAACGTCGACTTGCCGCACCCCGAGGGCCCGACGAACACGATGAACTCGCCACTGTTGAGCGCAAGGTCAATGCCGTGCACGACAGGGATGTCACCGTAGCGCTTCCACGCCTGCTTGAACTCTACGTCAGCCATTCGTGATCCTCGGTGTTCGGTGCGCCTTGTGTAGTGTCCACAGGGTCGCGGTGGGCAGCCATCATGCGTCTAATGCCCACTTGAAGGTGACACCCCGGCGAGTCCGGTGCGGGGCGCGAGTCGGCGGGACACTTCAGCGGCCGCTGCCACCAGAGGATCTCTCCATGAGTCCAGCGCCGTGGCATCCACCCGAAAACTCGGTGCGGTGATCGACAGCCCGGCAATCGCCTGCCCATCGACATCCACTACGGGTGCTGCTATGCAGCGGATACCAACATAGTGTTCTTCATCATCGATGGCGTAGCCGCGCGTGCTGGTCAGCAACAGCTCGTCACGCAGCTCGTCCGGATGCGTGATGGTGTTGGGCGTTGTCCGGGCGAAGGACACGCGCCCCAGGATGTCGCGCTGGCGCGAGGCTTCACACCAGGCGAGTAGCACCTTGCCATTGCCGTTACAGTAGACCGGTGCACGATTGCCCACGGCACTGGAATGACGCACGCTCTCGGCGCTTTCCACATGATCGATGACGACCACGTGCGTGTCTGCCAGGACCGCGATCTCGACCGTCTCGCCACTGAGTGCGGATAGCGCCAGCAGCTGATCGCGCGCCAGATGGCGAATGTCCGAGCGCGTCCAGATGCGATTGGCAAGCTCGAGTACCCGGAAACCTGCCGACCAGGTCATCGACCGTTCATCAAGCGAGATGAGCCGTTCATCGGCAAGTTCTTTCAACAGGCGGTGCAAGCTGGCCTTGGGCAGACCCGCCAGCTCCTCGAGCTCGGCGAAGCGCAAGGGACCATCAGCTACCACGATATCCAGCACGCGGATGGCGCGCGATACGCTGCTGCCGGTACGCCGCGACTCGGCACCGCGCACTGCGGTGTCGCCGCCCTTATCGCCGCTGGGGAGATTCGTTGACACGTCGCTGACATGACTCATATACTTTTGAAACATTGTTCCACTATTCGTTCGGCGGCGCAAACAGCGCGTACACCGACGGCCGCCAAGGCCTCTGCCGGAATCACGCGTCATGTCATCTCCGATTTCCTCATGGCGCCTCGATGCCGCCAACACCACTGTCTGTGTGCTCACCGGCAAACACGTGCCGGAATTGCATTATTTTGGACCTGCACTGGGTGCCGAGATCACGGCAGAGGAGCTGCGACAACTCAGTGACGACTCGGTGCTGCACGCCTCACTGGATGAGCCGACAGCCCTCTCCCTGTGCCCGCAGGCAAGCCTCGGACACGCAGGCTCGCCTGGCCTTGCCGCGCATCGCAACGGCAAACGCTTTGCGCACCGCCTGCAGCACGTGCACACCGAACACAAGGCAAACTCGCTGAGTTTTCAGCTGGCCGATGCCTCTGCGGGCATCGAGATGCATCTGACCTTGAAGCTCGATGAACTGACATCGATCCTCACGATTAACACCGCAGTGGTCAACCGCGGCGAGGATGACCTGACCGTAGACTGGCTTGCGAGCGCCACCCTGCCGCTGCCAGAGGATCACACCGAACTGCTGAGCCAGCACGGGCGTTGGGGCGGAGAGTTCAGTGAATACCGCCGTGCGCTGCACCCCGGGCTTACCGACATCAGTAACCGCCACGGGCGCACCAGCCACGAGCACGCCCCCTGGGTGATGACCGGGCCACAGGGGTTTGGCGACCAGCACGGGGAGGTGCTGTGTTCACACATCGCGTGGAGCGGCAATGCAAGCCTGCGTATCGAGCGTATGAACGATGGCCACGCCAGCGTCCAGCTCGGTGTGCTGCCCTTGCCGGGCGAGCTCATCCTCGCTCCGGGAGAACGTTTTGAGGCACCGCCGGTGATCGCGGCACGCGGCACAGGTATCAACGCGATCAGCCATCAGCTGCACACCCATGTGCGTCAGCATATCCTGCCGCCGTGGACGCGCACCCCTCGCCCGATACACTCCAACAGCTGGGAGGCGGTGTACTTCGACCACTCGACCGAGAAGCTGTTTGGCCTGATCGACGCCTGTGCAGAACTCGGCGCAGAGCGCTTCGTGCTCGACGATGGGTGGTTTGGCCGCCGCCGCAACGACACCGCAGGCCTTGGCGACTGGTTTGTCGACCCCGAGGTCTACCCCGATGGACTGCAACCCGTCGTCGACAGGGTACGTCAGCACGGCATGCAGTTCGGCCTGTGGTTTGAACCCGAAATGGTCAATCCGGACAGCGCACTCTACGAACAGCACCCCGAGTGGGTACTGAGACTCGACGGTATCGACACGCCTCTGGCCCGCTCGCAACTGGTCCTGGATCTGTCGATACCGGAAGTTCGACGCTACCTGTTCGACTGCATCACCCGCCTGGTGCACGAGTACGCGATCGACTACATCAAGTGGGACATGAACCGCGACCTCGTGCTTGCGGGCAACGGCGAACAGGCAAGAGCGCTCGCGCAACCGCCCGCGCTGTATCAATTACTCGAGCAGATACGCGCGTCGTGCCCAACGCTTGAAATCGAAAGCTGCTCGTCCGGTGGTGCGCGTGTCGACATGGGCATCCTGAAGCACACCGGCCGTGTGTGGACATCTGACAACATCGACCCGATAGAACGGGCGCAGATTCAAGCAGGCTTCTTGCGAATCTACCCGCCGGAGATCATGGGCGCCCATGTCGGCCACAAGGCGGCTCACCTGACCGGACGAGAAACCTCCTTGCACACGCGCGCCATCATGGCGCTGCAGGGTCAGTACGGCTTCGAGATCGATGCACGCCGACTGGATGCGACAGAACGTTCAGCACTTGCCCATTACACCGCCATGTACCGGAAGCATCGTGAGTGGCTGTCGCGTAGCGTCTACTACCGACTGGATGGGCAACACGACTCACTGGTCGCGAGCATGCAGGTTGCGGACGACGCGCGCATCGCGCTGCTGACCGTTGTTGCCGTCACAGCACACCCGCACAGCCGACCCGGTCGTATCAAACTCGCAGGACTCGATGCCACAGTGCACTATCGTGTTGCCCTGGAGAGCCTCAATCGCGCGGAGATTGCGGTGTTCAGCCGTCAACTACCCCATTGGTTGAACGACGTTGACCGCGCAACCGATACGGGTCCGCTGATCAGTGGTGAGCTGTTGATGAAGACAGGCCTGCCGCTTCCGGTACTGCCTCCTCAGTCGGCCTTGCTGGTGTCGTGCCACGCAAGATGAGTCAGACGGACAATCATACGGCGATGGATACCGACACCTTGTTACGGCGCTTCCGCGCCAAGTTCGGGCGCCCGTCAGAAGACACCGATGCAGAGCGTGTTTTTCACGCACCCGGTCGCGTCAACCTGATCGGGGATCACACCGACTACACGGGTGGTCTCGTCTTCCCCTGCGGGATTGATCGAGGCAGTCATCTGGTCATACGCCGCAATGCGACGGGTCGTTTTCGATTTGCGTCGACCAACTTCGAGCTGATGGGCGACCTGCACCGCGACGAGATAGACCGCAAATGGGGCGACACCTGGATCAACTACCCGCTTGGCGTTATCGATCAGTTTCGTCGTCGCGGCATTGAAGCCGAGGGCGTCGATTGCCTGTTCAGTGGAGACATACCCAACGGCGCCGGACTCAGCTCTTCCGCCTCCATAGAAGTCGTGACTGCCGTCGGTCTGAACGCGCTGCTCGATGCAGGTCTCGACAATCTGGAGCTGGTGCGTCTGGCACAACAGGCCGAACACGACTTCGTCGGCATGCAGTGCGGCATCATGGATCAGTTCGCCGTGGCGATGGCAGAAGCTGACCACGCGATTCTGCTCGACTGCCACAGCCTCGAGTATCGACAAGTGCCGCTGCAGCTGGAGGATCACGCACTGGTGGTCATCAACACCAACCAGCGCCGCGAACTCAATGAGTCTGCCTACAACGAACGGGTCGCCGAGTGCGCACGTGCGCTTGATCTGCTGGCACCTCACACCGGGATATCGCGCCTCGGTGAGCTGACGCCAGAAGCGCTGGACACCCACAAGGCATGTTTCGCACACGATGCGGTGGCGTTCTCTCGTGCACGACACGTCGCCACGGAAAACGAGCGCGTGCAGAATGCGGTACCGGCGCTGGAAGCGGGCAACCTCATCGAGTTCGGCCGACTGATGAACGCCTCGCACGATTCACTGGCGAGCGACTATGGTGTGTCCAGCGTACCGCTCGACACATTGGTGAGCGCGGCAAGGGCAACCGATAGCGTGCTCGGCGCGCGACTCACAGGTGCAGGCTTTGGTGGGTGTACAGTGAATCTCGTGGCACAGGATGCCCTGGCACATTTTGAACGCTCGGTCGGCTTGCGCTACCGGGAGGCCACAGGTCTGACTGCGGACTTTTATCGTGTCAGCCCGGGTGCGGGTGCCAGAGTGGTAGAGATTGATTGACTGATGACCCAGCGTGATCCGACCGCAGTTGGCCTGAACGACGAGAACTGGCAGCGACGCTGGCAACCCCTTCTTGGACAATGGGTGGTGGTATCGGCACGCTCGGCCGGGCGACCCTGGTCTGGCGCTACCAGCAATGGAACGACAGAACGCGCCGCCAGCCACGACCCGGACTGTTACCTCTGCCCGCGCGTGCGCCGCGCCAACGGCACTGACAATCTCGACTATCAGGGGCCACTCGCCTTTGACAATGACTTCCCGTCCCTGTCGATGGAGGCGCCAGCATCAATCAACGATGACGCGCTATTGGCCGTTGCGCCGGCCCATGGTCGGTGCCGCGTGCTCTGCTGGTCCGAACGACACAACGCAACGCTTGCAAGCCTCAGCACCACAGAGCTTGAGCAGGTGGTGCGACTGTGGCGCGATGAATACGTGATGCTCGCCGCTCAGCCTGACATCGGCAATGTGCTGATCTTTGAAAACAAGGGCACCGAGATCGGCGTCTCCAACCTGCACCCGCATGGCCAGATCTATGCGACAAGTTTTGTCACCGACACGGCCACGCGCATGCGCGAGCATCAGGCGGCGTGGTCACGCAAGCAGGCAGGGTCATCGCTGCTGCAGTCCTTGCTGCATCATCCTCACACCACCGATACGCTCCATGTCGATGGTGATGAGCACTTCAGTGTCATCGTGCCGTTTGCGGCGCGCTTTGCGTTCGAGACGTGGATCGTGCCGAACCGCCACGTAATGTCCCTTGCCGACATGTCCGATGCCGAGCTCGATAGTCTCGGGCAGCTGTATCAACGACAGGTGCGTCGCTATGATCTTCTGTTTGACCGCGTCGCGCCCAACGTCAGCCTGCTGCACAACGCCCCGACCGACCATCACCCGGACAACCATCACTGGTGTTTTCATCTCGCGTTTCATCCACCGCTGCGCGATCCGGACAAGCTCAAGTATCTTGCAGGCTTTGAAAGCGGCTCCAACAACATCGTGAATCCCTTGTGCCCTGAGGAAGCGGCCAGCAGACTCCGCAGCATTGATGTCTCAGAGTGGCCGGAGCGCTTTGCATGACTGCGTCCGACACACTAAGAACCGGGGTGTGCTACTACCCGGAGCACTGGCCAGAGGAACGCTGGGAACAGGATGCGGCACACATGCGACGTCTCGGACTGTCCGTGGTGCGCATCGGCGAATTTGCGTGGTCGCGCCTGGAGACCGCCGACGGCGAGTGGCACTTCGACTGGTTGCAACGCGCGATGGACACGTTGCACGCCGCCGGCCTATCGATTGTGCTCGGCACTCCCACGGCAACGCCACCGGCCTGGTTGGTCAAGCGACATCCGGACATGTTTGCCGTTGATGAGCACGGGCACACGCGCGGCTTCGGCTCGCGCCGTCACTATTGCTTCAGCTATCAGCCCTATCACGAACATTGCAAGCGCATCGTCACAGCCCTTGCCGAGCGCTTTGGCAAACACCCCGCCCTCATCGCCTGGCAAACCGACAACGAATACGGCTGCCACGACACGATACTGAGCTACTCGCCAGCGGCCGTGGAGCAGTTTCGACAGTGGTGCAAGGAGCGATACTCCGATATCGCCTCACTCAATGCTGCCTGGGGCAACGTGTTCTGGTCGATGGAGTACAGCGACTTCAGCGAGATCGAAGCACCGGTAGGCGCCGTGACAGAAACCAACCCGGCACACCGTCTGGCCTATTGGCGCTGCGCAAGCGATGCGGTCATCGCCTTTGATCGCGTGCAGGTCGACATCATCCGTGCCCACTCGCCG
Organism: uncultured Granulosicoccaceae bacterium; assembly: GCA_938006335.1. GTDB lineage: Bacteria > Pseudomonadota > Gammaproteobacteria > Granulosicoccales > Granulosicoccaceae > Granulosicoccus. The sequence goes on from CALLMF010000033.1 coordinate 68,421, forward strand.
GGGCGGGATGTGTCACACAACTTCATGGGTAACTTCGTCGAGTTCGATCACCACGCACTGTCAAGGCAGCTTGATATCGCCACGTGGGACAGCTACCCGCTCGGCTTCCTCACACGCGACGGCGTGGACCCCGACGAGCAGAAGCGTTACCTGCGGACCGGCTCACCGGACGGTGCGGCCTTTCATCACGATCTGTATCGTGGCTGCTGCAAGGGACGTTTCTGGGTCATGGAGCAACAACCGGGGCCCGTTAACTGGGCACCGTACAACCCGTCACCCCGCGATGGCATGGCGCGCTATTGGGGATGGGAAGCCTTTGCCCATGGCGCCGAAGTCACCAGCTGGTTTCGTTGGCGGCAAGCCCCCTTTGCACAAGAGCAGATGCACACGGGTCTGCTGCTGTCCAACGGTGAAGAGGACGTGGCTGCCGCAGAGGTATTGCAAGTCGCCCAAGAAATCGATGCGCTACAGACGGCTGGTGTCGACCTCACGACGCAACAGGCACCCGTGGCTCTGGTATTCGATTACACCGGTGATCGTGTTCAACGCAACCAGCAACCGGACGGGCGGACCCACGATCCGCTGCTGTTCACGCAGCAGGTGTACAGCGCCTGCCGCCGCCTCGGGCTAGACATCGATGTGGTCGCGCCGGACAGCGACCTCAGCGGCTACGCGCTGATACTCGTGCCCAACGCCACCATCGAGGACACAGCACTGGTGGCGTCGCTCGCACAGGTCGACGGCACTGTGGTGTTGTTTCCGCGCACGGGCAGTCGAACGACGGAGTCGGCGATACCCGATGCCCTGCCCCCCGGGGCCTTTCGGCAATTGATCGACGTGACGGTCGTGCGCTCGGAAACCTTGCCACCGGAGGAATGCCCGGTGGCCCGTGGTGCCGAGACCTCCACGGTGATGTCATGGCGCGAACGCATACGCAGCCCACTGACGCCAATCGCCACCTTCGATGACGGCTGGGGATTTCATTACACCAAGGGGCGCGTGCACTACATCAACGCGATCCCGGAACCGCAGAGTCTCGAGCGGCTGCTGCAAGCCATCGGCCAGCGCTGCGGACTAACCATCACGACGATGCCGGAAGGGGTTCGGACGCGGCGTCGCGGCCAACTACGCTTTGCCTTCAACATCGGCACCGGCCCCGTGGCCATCGCAAAGCTGTTCCCGGAAGCGACAGCAGAGCGAGTACTGCTCGGCGCCCGCATGGTGGAGCCAGCCGGGGTCGTTGCCTGGCGGGTGGCGTAAGGCAGGCAAGCTCTGGTATCGTTCGTTGGAACTCTGTTCCAAGCTGTCGTGACACGAGCGCTACAAGACTCGCCACGGCACAGCCGAGTACCGGGCCCGACAGCGCCCGTAACAAACCTGTTGCCCGACCCGCAACTCCGAGCGCTCAGCTTGCGAGATGCGTCAACGCTTTTCCCTGCAGTTTACGTCTGTATTTCTTGACCTGTCATTTACTGGCATTTCACCACTGGAGCTGACTACACATGTTGAATCCCTCTCGCCGTCTACTGGCGGCACTGGTAGCGAGCGCAGCGCTCTCTGCCCCGGCCTTTGGCGCCGATCTCGTCATCAACTTCGATGACCTGAACCCCGACAAGAAGGCGGCCTTCGATGCCGTGGTTGCGGCTTTCCAGGAAGCCAACCCTGACATGGAAATCGAGGTCAACAACCAGGACCGCGAAGCCTACAAGACCGCGATCCGCAACTTCCTGACCGCTGATGCTCCGGACGTCGCTGCCTGGTATCCGGGCAACCGCATGGCGCCCTTCGTCAATGCCGGCCTGTTCGAGCCGATCAGCGATCTCTGGGAATCCGAAGGTCTCAACGAATCCTTCGCGTCCATCATGCCGACCATGACCATGAACGGCGAGCAGTGGGGCGTGCCTTACTCCTACTACCAGTGGGGCATCTACTACCGTGCCGACGTACTTGAAGAGCTCGGTGTCACCCCTCCGGAAACCTGGGACGACCTGCTCGCTGCCTGCACCACCATCGACGAAGCCGGGAAGGACTGCTTCACCATCGGTACCAAATTCCTGTGGACCGCAGCCGGTGTTTTCGATTACCTGAACCTGCGCACCAACGGCTACGACTTCCACAACGCACTTACCGCCGGTGAAGTCTCGTTTACCGACCCGAAGGTCGTCCAGGTCTTCGAGCACTGGAAAGAGCTGGTAGAGCCGGGGCACTTCGTCGAGAATCACGCCACCATGAGCTGGCAGGATGCGCTCGCCCCCTTCGTATCCGGCGATGCTGCAATGTACGTCATGGGTAACTTCGCGATTGGCGCGATGACCGAAGCGGGCCTGACCGAAGACCAGATCGGCTACATCCCCTTCCCGACCATCAACCCCGACGTTCCGCGTGCAGAAGACGCACCGGCGGATGCGCTGTTCATCCCCTCTGGCGCAAAGAACAAGGAAAACGGCAAGAAGTTCCTCGCCTTTGTTGCCACTCCGGAAATCCAGACCCAGTGGAACGAAGCGATCGGCCAACTGCCACCTAACGCCAACGCAACCGTCGGTGATTCCAAGTTCCTGCAGCAGGGTTTTGAAACCCTAAGCACCGCGGCGGGTCTTGCACAGTTCTTCGACCGCGATGCCCCGGCAGAGATGGCCAAGGCAGGCATGGAAGGCTTTCAGGAGTTCATGCTGAACCCGGATCGTCTCGACAAGATCCTCGAGCGTCTGGACAAGGTACAGCAGCGCGTTTACCGCTAAGCGCTGATTGACCTCAAGCAGGGCTGGCCAACGCCGGCCCTGCTGTTGTATTTACCCCTGCGGTTGTTTTGTTTGAAGGGCCTGAGCCGACGCATGAGCAGCACAGAGACCGTACCGTCGTACAGCTGGTGGAAGCGCAACCGCATGGCGCTGTCGCCCTGGCTGTTTTTGGTACCGGGCTTGCTGTTCTTTTCCGTCTACGTCATCGCGCCGATCTTCCAGTCGATCCTCTATTCGTTCTACGAATGGGACGGACTCGGCGAAAAGATCTGGATAGGCACGCGTAACTACGAGGAGCTGCTCGACGACGACCGCTTCTATACCTCGCTCAAGAACAACGTCATCTGGCTGGTGCTCTACATGCTCGCCGTACCCATCGGCCTGGGTATTGCGCTGTTCCTGAATCAGACGGTCACAGGCATTCGCCTGTACAAGAGCCTGTTCTTCTTTCCGTTTGTGATCAGCCAGGTGGTCGTCGGGCTGATCTTCGGCTGGTTCTACAACCCGAGCTTTGGCATCGTCGGCAAGGTGTGGGAATTTTTTGGCGCCACGCCGCCCTCCATTCTTGGCGATGAAACGCTGGTGACCTACGGCATCATCGCCGCGGGCCTCTGGCCGCAGATCGCCTACTGCATGATCCTGTACCTGACCGGGCTCAACAACGTGTCGCCCGATCAGATCGAAGCGGGCCGCCTTGACAACGCCCGCGGCTGGAAGATGCTCTGGTACATCATCATCCCACAACTCAAACCCGCCACCTTCATCGCTGTGGTGGTCACCGTGATCGGTGCACTGCGTTCATTTGATCTCGTCGCCATCATGACGCAAGGCGGACCCTACGGTTCGTCCAACGTGCTGGCCTACTACATGTTTGAAACTGCATTGTCGGAGTACGGCTACCGCATGGGCTATGGATCTGCAATTGCGACCGTACTGTTCCTGATCATGCTGGTGTACATCAGCTACTTCCTCTGGCGCATGTACCAGGACGAACAGCAATGATCATCACCGGCACTCGAGGCGTCTAGGCCATGTTTCCACGCCCCATACAACAAGCAAGTCCGGGATTTCGAACTGGCTACCAGCTGTTTCTGCCGATCGCGCTACTGATCTGGCTGTTGCCGCTGCTGGCGATCTTCATGACGTCGGTGCGCCCTGGTGGCGACATCACCGCAGGCAATGTCTTCGGCTGGCCCTCGCAGTGGCAGATTCTCGATAACTACGCGGCCGTGTTCCAGCAGTCCAAGGCGATGACCTACCTGTGGAATTCGGTGAAGATCACGATCCCGACGGTCATCATCGCGGTCAGCCTCTCGTGTCTGACGGGCTATGCACTATCCGCCTACCGCTTTCGCTGGGCTGTGCCGCTGTTCTTCCTGTTTGTCGCCGGCAACTTCGTACCCTTCCAGATCCTGATGGTGCCAGTACGCGACTTCTCGGTAAGAACCGGCCTCTACGACACCATTACCGGACTGGTGTTGTTTCACGCGGCATTCCAGACCGGTTTTTGTACGCTGTTCATGCGCAACTTCATGAAGGCGCTACCGTTCGAGCTGATCGAGTCCGCACGTATCGAAGGGGTCAGCGAGATCAAGATCTTCTGGCACATCGTCCTACCGCTGGTACGCCCGGCCATCGCGGCCCTTGCCGTGCTGATCTTCACCTTCATCTGGAACGACTACTTCTGGGCAGTCGTGCTGATCAACGGTGATGACCTGTTACCGGTCACCGCAGGTGTACGCTCCCTGAACGGCCAGTTCGTCAATCAATGGCATCTGGTATCGGCAGCGTCGCTACTCGCCGCCTTGCCACCGGTGCTGATGTTCTTCGCGATGCAAAAGCACTTTATTGCCGGGCTTACACTCGGTGCCTCGAAGGGCTGAGGCCCACACGAGATTACCTGCGCGCTGACCCATGCGATCTGTCAGCGTGATAGCTCAGCCCAGGCCGCATCCGCTTGTGCACGGTAGTCCGCCCACGCATCCCCGGCCTCCAGCCAGCGGACACGACCGCGTGGCGCATAAAACAGGAACAGTTCATCACCGAAGATCTCCCAGGTCTCACCATCGGTGCGGACCAGGCCCTCGCCCAGTGACAGGGCGTTCGCACAGTGTCCGTTGTAGGCAGGCTTGAAGCGGTCCGGGTCTGCCGAGAATGTTGCCGCACTTTCTTCGCTGGCAAAATACCACTTGGCTCCCTGGTACTCGACCAGGAACCGCTTGGCGCCCTCGATGGCATTCGCTTGCGGATCACGCTCGATGTCGTGGTAGGCCACCGTATCGTGGCCACCGATGGCCACACCGCCCAAACGCGACTTGGAGACGGGCGCTTCAGCCCATGCCGTGCCGGCGGCACTGAACAAGAGCGAAAAAATGACGACTAGCGCAGGGAACGTGAAGTGACGCAGAAGCATGTGCAGGTGCCGGCCTTGGAACTTCCGAGTTCGACGACAGCCTGGGCTGATGGTTCCCCAGCCACTTGTTTTGCGACAGGCGGTGCACACTTGATCAGACCTTCATCGCACTCAGGGCGACGGCCGTATCGTGATACACCGCCCCGCCATTGGGCTGGCCGGCATCCGCACTGACGAGCGTATTGATGCCGAGCCCCCCGGCAAAGTCCGCGTTGTACCACAGGCCCTCGACCACCACCGTGCCGGTCCGCATGTCACTGTCGGCACGCACACGCAGACTTACCTCACCCAGCGCGTTGGACAAGGTGCCGAACTCACCGTCACGCACTCCACAGGCCGCGATGTCATCAGGATGGACGCGGGCATGCGGCTCGCCCTCCATGCGGCGGGCACTGGCCGTCTCGGCAAAACTCGTGTTGAGAAATTGCCGGGCGGGAGCTGCGACCAGACGCAAGGGGTATTGCTCACTCGCGACATCAATCACCTCCCAGTGATCAGGCAAGGCCGGCATACCGTCCGCGTTCGGCCCGATAGACGCCCAATCCGGCGCAAATCGAAAACGCTCAGCCGGTGCGGTGCTGACTTCACGCTTACCATCGGACAATTCCACAGCCGGGCGCCCGAAGCCATCCAGGAAGTTGGACGTCTCGAAAGCGGGTGCAAGATCGATACTTCCACCGTCATCCAGCAAGGTCTGACGGCTGGGTAGTCCCGAGGCGTGCAGCGTGGCATCTACCAACTCCGCATCGGTCATGTTGAAGCCCGCATGCTCAAGCCCCAGGCGATTGGCCAACTCCCGCAGCAAGTCATGATTGCTGATGGTGTCTCCGGGTGGCGTCAGATGCCGCTCACTCACTTGCAATTGCGTGTGCCCACTCGCGGTATAGAGGTCGCCATGTTCGAGAAACATGGTGGCGGGTAGCACCACATCGGCGAGCGCTGCGGTCTCGGTGAAAAACTGCTCGTGCACCACGGCAAAGAGATCTGCACGCTGCAGGCCCTCCAGCACACGCCGACTCTCCGGGGCGACAACAACGGGATTGGTGTTCTGCACCAGTAGTGCATGCACGGGTGGACCGCCTTGTAACTCGGACGCGCTCCCGCACAACACCCGCCCGATGCGAGATTGATCAAACGTGCGCCGCGGCGCCTTGTCATCCGGCAGATCCAGACCCTTTATGAGAGTCACATCCAGGGAGTAGATCGCACCATTGGCATACAGCGCACCACCGCCCTGCGCCTGCCATGCACCCGTGACCGCAGGCAGACAGGAGGCAGCGTGCATGTTCACCGCACCGTTGCGCGAGCGCGCAAATCCATAGCCCAGACGCAGAAAGCTCTGTTGCGTGCTGCCGTACCACGCGGCAAAGGTCTCTATATCAGCGACAGGAATTCCCGTGATATCCGAAGCCCAGGCAGGCCCGCGGGCCTGCAGGTGCGCCTCCAGGGCATCGGCACCCGATGTGTACTGCGCCATGTACTCACGATCAGCAAGCCCGTCCCTGAACAACACGTGCATGACTGCACACGCGAGAGCCCCATCGGTGCCTGGACGTGGCATCAGATGCAAGTCCGCCTTTTCCGCAGTGCGCGTCCGATAGGCATCGACTACAACAAGCCGGGCCTTGCGCTCGCGCCGTGCCTCAGCGATGTAGTGCATCACGTTGACCTGCGTGTTGACCGGGTTACCCCCCCAGACCACAACCAGATCAGACTCGCGCATCAAACGTACATCGCTCCCTCTGCGCGAGCCGGCGCCTGCGGCCCAGCCCGCATCCGGCAAGGTGGTGCAATACGTCGAATGCTGCAACGACGTAGCCATCGCATGACGGAAACGATCCAACCCATCGCGATGCACCAGACCCATCGTGCCCGCGAAATGAAATGGCCATATCGACTCACTGCCGTGCGTGTCCGCGACGTGACGAAGCCGATCTGCCACATGATCAATAGCTGCGCCCAGCGGTACTTCTTCAAAGGCATCACGCGACGCTATGGACTTGGCCACACCCGGCTTGCGCACCAGAGCCTTCAACAAGCGATCGGGGTGATGGATGCGCTCGGCGTAGCGCGACACCTTGGCGCATATCACTCCGCGGGTATAGGTGTGATCCTTGGCACCGCGGACACGACCCACGCGTTGGCCATCGTCGAGCTCGACCTCCAGCGCGCACACGCTCGGACAATCGTGAGGGCAGACCGCCCGTACTGTCGTTACGTTTTGCTTGGGGGGCATGTCGATGCCGCACCTGCCGCGAGGTAGTCGGGGTAGCTGTCGGGATCGGTCACGGTGATACGTGCGATCCAGTAGGCCTTTGGCATTACCCCTCCCACTCCGACTTGTATCGATTACCCTCGATCGGCCGCCCGCCATCCATCATCATCGCCCGGTACTTCTCGGACCCCATACCTGTCATCAATCCCGCGAGCTCCTGAAAATTGATCCCGTGGAAAGCGGCCAGCTTGGACGTGTAATAGATGTTGCCACCGAGCTCGAGCAGCAGTGTCCACTGCTGGTTCAAGGCAGCGTCTCGCTGCTCTGGTGTCATGGGAAAGCGATCGATGTAGGCATGTGGATCAGCGGCAAACTGATCACGATTTTCCTCCAGCCGCAAACTGATACAGAACTGATTCAGGTGATAGCCACGGGCCGCCTGCTGGCTGTCGAATACAATGGTGCCTGGGATATCGTCGTAGTTTTCAATGCTCATCTGGTGGTCTGTGGTCAGGTGGCCGGCGGGCAGAACCATAGTGCCAGATCACACTGATGGTCGAGGCAAGAACACGGGCCGCTGAACATGCCCGCGCGCTTGCTCATGACCTCCACGCGCACCCTCCGTCCCGCCCACCCTGTCCCGCCCACCCTGTCCAACGCAGCCGTCCGACGCAGCTGTCCGGGAGCGGTGTGACCGGCAACCCCACATCAATACAGCCACCTCCGACGATCCGGGCACAAGCCCAGCGTTCGACGATGCCTGCTGGCCCGAGGAGCTCACAGCACAGGAAGAGTACAACGAGTACTAGATTGCGGAACTCGATGGCCGCGTCATCGGCGCGATGCGCATCATCGACCCAAAGCTGCAAGGCACACACCACCCAGGGATAGATCGAGGCGAACTTGCGCGCCCGCAGGCGTCCCACCCTCACGTAGATCGCTCGGAGCCTCGACAACGAATTCATGACTACACGATTTTTGGTGATATCGTGAAGCAATGGTACAGAGCGCTTGCACGCTTTCTTCGCATCCTGAAACCCCTTTCGTCGTTGAGGCATATCCATGCGAATGAAATTCTTCACCGCTGTACCCGTTGCGCGTACCAGGATCACCACCTACGTATGGAGATGAACACGACCAGCCCACAGGCGGTCGCCGCGCGTATTCGCATGGCGATGCCAAAGCTGACGCCCACCGAGGCCCGCGTTGTCGAGGTCATGACCTCCATGACCGACATGGACGAATCAACTTCACTCCGAGACGTGGCCAACGATGCCGACGTCTCTGACGCGATGGTCGTGAAGATCGCCAAGAAGCTCGGCTTTTTGGGGTTTCGTGACATCCGCGCAGGGCTCGTCAGCTACAACCGTTCCGACTCGGCCGCGCTGTTTCACGAGCTATCGCCCGACGACGATACCGGACAGATCATCGAGAAGGTGTTTCGTACATCGGTGCAGGCACTGGAAGAGACGATGGCGATCATCAATGTCGATACCTTCGAGCGGGCTGCTGACTTGCTGGCCAATGCCCGGCATCGCGACTTCTACGGCATCGGCGGTTCAGCGCAGATCGCACGGGATGTCGCGCACAAATTCCTGCGCATAGGCCTGCGCGTCAACGCGCACGACGACGTGCACATGATGCTGATCTCTGCATCCTTGCTCGGACCCGATGATGTCGTGCTCGCGTTCTCGCATTCCGGGAGCACCAGTGCGGTTACCGAACCTGTCGAACTGGCGCGTCGCAACGGCGCGCGCACCATCGCGATCACCAACTACGAGGACTCCCCGCTGGCCATTGCCGCCGACATCGCCTTGTGCGCGACCGCACGCGGATCTGCCCTGCTGAGTGAGAACGCCGCGGCACGCATCGCCCAGCTGAATATCCTTGACGCGCTGTTTGTCGCCGTTACCAACCATGACGTCGAGGCAGCACGGGCCAGTCTGGATCGCACCATGGAAGCTATCAGCGGCAAGCGCGTGCAATGAGCGCATCCGGCGACACCGCTGCCGTCCTGCTCGTGATCGGCAGCCTTCATCACGATCTGATGATTGATGCACCGCATCTGCCACGCCAGGGAGAGACGGTGACAGGCTCGCTGTGGTACACGAAGTTCGGAGGCAAGGGCGGTAATCAGGCGGTGGCAGCCGCTGGCAGTGGATGTTCCGTTCGCATGCTCGGCGCCATCGGCGACGATGACTTCGCCGTGCCGCTTCGCCACGCACTGGACGACGCAAACATCGACGCCCGGTGGGTCGCATCCCTGCCCGGTCACCCTAGCGGGATGAGTGTTGCCATCTCCGATGCCGGCGGTGACTACGGTGCGGTCATTGTCTCCGGTGCCAATCTCGCTATTGATACGCTACAACTCAATGACGATGCACTGTGGCAGGGTGTCGACATGCTGCTGTTGCAAAACGAGGTTGATGCACAACTCAATCGCACAGCCGCCGCGCAAGCACGGCGACGCGGCATCCGCGTCTGCCTGAACGCAGCGCCCGCTCGCGAGCATGATCCCGAACTCGCGGCAAACACTGACATCCTTGTGGTCAACGCACTGGAAGCCGAAGCACTATGTGATCACGAGGTGACCGAGCGGGAGAGTGGCATGAAAGCCGCATCGATACTCGGTCACATACACCACACCGTCATCGTCACCCTCGGTGGAGACGGTGTCGCAGTCGTTGATCAACGCAAGCCCGCGTGGCATCTGCCTGCAGTGCCCATCAACGTCAGCAGTACTCACGGCGCCGGAGACATGTTTACCGGCGTGCTGTGCGCAGAGCTCCTCGCTGGCGCGACCATCAAGTCCGCAGTGACACGCGCCAACGACACCGCCGCACGGCATGTCTCCGGTACACACAACGTCTGATGGCTGTCATCCCACTCTGTTCACTGACGTCTACCCTACAAGAGACCGCATGACTACCGAAAACCCGTCATATGCTGCTCGGCTCAATGCGTTCAAGATCGGTGCGGATGCATACTGGCCCGGCAAGAACCGCATCACCGTCACCGATCTGATCACTCGCGCCGCGACAGTGCCGGGACTCGATGCAGCAGACTTCAACTACCCCGATCATTTCGAGGACGACACTCCGAAGGAGCTCGGCGCTCATCTCGACGACATTGGCGTACGCCTTAACGGACTCGCCATGCGTTACTACACCAACCCAGGCTTCAAGCTCGGCGCGTTCACCAACCCCGAGCCCAAGATCCGCCGTGACGCGATAGACCTGACCAAACGCGGTATCGACGCAGTTGCAGAGATGGGCGGCTCGTTGATGACCCTGTGGCTGGGCCAGGACGGATTCGACTACTCGTTCCAGGCCAACTACTCGAGGCTGTGGGACGAGACCATCGACGCGCTGGCAGAAGTCTGCGATCACAACCGTGCTGTTGACATCTCGCTGGAATACAAGCCAAACGAGCCACGCTCGTATTCACTCATGCCGGATGTCGGTGCCAATCTGCTCGCGCTGAAGGAGCTGGGCCGAGACAACACGGGCGTGACACTCGACTTCGCGCACGTGCTGTACGCCGACGAGATGCCTGCCCACGCGGCCGCGATGATTGACCGCTACTCGCGCTTGCTCGGCGTTCACTTGAACGATGGCTATGGCAAGCGTGACGACGGACTGATGATCGGCAGTGTGCACCCGGTTCAGACCGTCGAGCTGTTCGTCGAACTCGCGCGCATCGGATACGACAGCACGATCTACTTTGATACCTTTCCGGACTTGTCGGGACTCGACCCTTGCGAAGAAACCCGTACCAACATCGAGACCGTCGAGAAGCTACGCGCCACCGCCACGCGACTGCTGCAACGACCCGATCTTGTAGACGCGGTTGCCCGGCAGGATGCGCCGATCGCTCAGCGCATCGTGCACGGGGAGCTGTACGCGTGATTACGCCCTACAGCGAGCTACGCACAGTCCAATGTCCAATGCCACTGACTTCGGATACAGCGTAACAAGTGATGAGTTCATTACTCACCACATCTGTAGATCCCGACGATTGCTGAACGTTTACACAATGTAAATTCAATGGCGCCCTTGCAGCTCACCGACAGAAGTGAGAGCTGAGTCGCTGCAAGTGACGGACAGACGGCCGCTAGCGAGTTTCAAGGGTTGGCGAACTTCCCATTCAGTTTTTACACCCTGACTGTCGCGTCACGAGCCGCGCCATTCAAGCCAAGATCTGTCACGGTTTTTCGCCATGGTTCCCACTGGACCGTACGCTTCACAGTTGTTCACGTACGGATGATTCCAGTTGGGGCGGTTCCTGCAAGCACCCCCACAAGGCAGTGAATCTCAGCCGAAGGTAAAGCGTTGAAGAGCTTCTTCGCCACCACATCTGTAGCGTTTGCACTGTCCTTAACATTTAATCGATTGAGGATTTTTTAACCCATGAAATACCCAAAGCTGGGAACACTGACCGTGATTTCGGTTCTCGTCACAATGTCAGCCTGTGGTGGCACCGGTAGCAAAGTCGCCGGCGCCGATGCCGAGCAGTTGCGCCTGATGGAAGCCAAGGAAGCCAAACTCGCACAACGCGAAGCGGCCTTGAGTGAACGTGAGAATTCACTGCGTACAGCCGCTGCAATGCCTGTATCCAATGCCGGTGGCAGCTCTGATCTGCTGCCGCCCAACGCGGCTCCCGGACAGTGCTTTACCCGTATCTGGATGGAGCCTCAATATGAGACCGTTGCAGAACGCAAGTTGCTGGCAGAAGCCGGTGAGCGTATCGAAGTCACACAACCCAAGTACCGCCAGGTATCCAAGCGCGTCATGACCAGCGAGGCCTCCACCAAGCTGATCACCGTACCAGCCACCTACAAGACCGTTTCCGAACGCGTGCTGGTCAAGCCCGCACGCACGATTACCGAAACGGTTCCGGCTCAATACGAAACCAAGATGGTCAAGGTACTCGACAAGCCGGCGCACACCATCTGGAAGAAGGGCACCGGCCCGATCCAGCGTGTTGATGCATCTACCGGTGAGATCATGTGTCTGGTTGAAGTACCGGCGAGCTACAAGACCATCGAACAGAAGGTCGTCAAGACACCGGCTACAACGCGTTCACGTCAAATCGAAGCCGAGTACAAGACTGTCAGCCGTCGCGTCGTCGACGTCGCGGCTCACACCAAGGAAGTTACCATCCCCGCCGAGTACTCGAACGTGATGGTCACCGAGCTGGTAACACCTGGTACCGAGCGTCGCGTTGCGATCCCGGCCAAGTACACTCAGGTCACGTCTCAGAAGCTCGTGAAGGATGGCCACATGGATTGGCGTGAGATCCTGTGTGAAACCAACACCACACCGGACAAGGTTGCTGATATCCAGCGTGCACTGCGCTCTGCGGGTTACAACCCCGGCGCCATCGATGGCAACATCGGCGCATCAACCATGAGTGCGGTCAACGCCTTCCAGCGTGCCAAGGGACTCCCGGTTGATGAGTACCTGAACGTCGAAACCGTACGCAAGCTGGGTGTTTCACCCCGCTGAGCGTTAATCTTTCTCTCAACGATTGGCCCTGGCTCCGTATTCACGGGGTCAGGGCTGAGTACTGGTCAAGCACCGCCTTGTTTCCAGGCCCCGCGGGTCTGTTCATCAGCTACCTGCTGCCCGCGGTAGTCATCCTGCTGTTCTGGCGATACAAGCGTGCCACCCCCGCAACGATGCTGTTGAAGCCCACCATCGTGGAGAAAAACGCCGACGCCTTTTCTGCCTGACACCATTTCGGACGCACAGGTAGAGCAACTAACCCAGGCACGGCTTCACGACACCGTACCCGAGCAGGTCATGTTGCTCAGCTACCGTGCGTGAACACGAGACGCAACGTCACCGGAGAAACCCGTGTGATGCTCGGTAGTCCGGCAAGCTCCATCAGCCTGTTGATGCCTTCGTCGAGGCCCGCCTCGGCGGTAGACAGCATGATCATGTCATTGGTGGTGACCATCACCGTATCGTCAGTGAGCTTGGCGACAAACATCGCGGTATTGATATCGAGCGTGTTGCCGTTGAGGGTCAGTCCACCGACCACGTCGATCAGCCCGGTATCGCCCACTGCCATTCCATCGATGATGCCCATATCGGCCTGAGCGTTTAGCGTCGCGCTGGGACCCGCGTTGAACACATGTTCGAGCATGCGCTCGTTACGAATATCGACATTGGTCTGAACGGACGCAAGCGCGATATCGACTGATACCGCACCTTCCGGTGAGATGGAGCCGGATACGGATGAAAAGCTGTTGACCTCTCCAGCGACTTGGGCCTTGATGGAGCCGTAAGCCACGCGGGACGCGTCCGCGTCGAGTGCCCAACCGCCACCATCGGCGTGGGCCAACGCAGAGGCTGTTGTCAGGACTGCCGCGGCAGCGAGAGATACGAAAGCGCGTTTGATCATGAGATCCTCCAGTGTCAGGGCCGCCGCACGGCGCGAGCTGCCTCTGTCACCTATAGATCCCCCCACTCGCCGATTTATTCGGCCGAATTCGAAAAATATTTTTCACGCCTTTTGACCCACCATGAGCTGGCGCCCCTCCAACAGCCACTCGTTCGACCATGAGGCCGAGCTGTGTCAACACTATCCACGCCTGTGGCTCGAAGCCATGCAGGCGGTCCAGTGGCATGCCTACTTGCTGATCGGCGGCGGAGACTCCGACCACCTGACCTGCGCTGCGCTCCATTGCCGCGGCTTTTGTCTCCAGAAGCTCTTCAGCCTGACACAAGGGGCCGGCGACTACAGGCTAAGTGACAGACGCCACGCGATAGCCCGCTCGCGGGAAATGCACGACGACATCACCGCAGGCCGCATCGGTTCGGGCAACAGACACGCGCTCGCGTGTGAGCGCATGCAGGGAACCGACTACAGGCTTCTCGACATTGTTACGCGCGATCGGTAGCACGGACACGTCAGCACCCGCTGCAATCCCCAGAGGATCCGACGCATCCACCCGCACGGTGGTTGTAGAGCTGGCATCCTTCGCCACCGCCAGTGAAGCTTCGGGTGACATATCCGTGTGCTCACCATGCCCGAAAGCCTCCATACGCGAAGCCCAGGCAGCCAACGCCGAGAACGGTGCAAGGAACGTCTCACTCGACGCATAGCGACCGCGTACAAACCAGTAGCAGTACCACGCAAGCAGGTCCGCATGGCCTGCCTTGTCGCCCAGCAGATACGGACCACCCGCCGCGAGCTTGTCATCCAGCCAGCCGAGCTGAGTGCGCAGCTGCGACAGGGTATGCGGCAAATCCTCACGCTCGCGCGCCATGTCGCCATCCGGACCGAAGTACAGACGGGTGCGATCCGCGACGAGCGCCGGCGGCAGCTTGTCAGCCTCCGGGGCAAAGGCCACCCGCACGCACAGCTCGAAGAACTCACCATCGATCCAGCGCGACAGACCAAAACCAATACCTGCATGCTCGGGCGGAAAAAGGCTGGGCTGCGGCGCACGCGCCTCGAGCTCGCGAAAGATCAGCTGCGTATCGCAGTAGATGTCTGCACCGATCTGCAAGACCGGTATCCGCCGATAGCCTCCGGTCATGGCAAACAGCTCGGGACGTTCCGGCAGCCGATTCTGTTCGACCGAGTGCCATGCCAATCCCTTGAATCCGAGCGCGGTCCGGATCTTCTCGGACACCGGCGACGGTGGGTAGTGGTGCAGGATGAGTTCTGACATCGACCGCTTTTGTTGTCCTTGAGCGGCAAAAAGTTCCGCTGGTGGCAACGATCCTACTGCCGTGATCTTTTCGTGACAACTATTCGCAGCGTCGTGGGTCCGATCGGTAGTCGATCCGGGAGCTGAACACTCCGTTGAGATAGACCATCCCCCAAACCCACCTGGAGCTTTTCATGCAACTACCCGTCTTCCCGAAAGCCGGAACCATCGGCACGGCTGCCCTGCTCAGCGCAGCGGCGTGGTCATCGTCTGCGATGGCCGCCGACTATGAAGTCACCGTCACCAATCTCACCTCGGGCCTGCATTTCACGCCTGTCATCGTGGCCGCGCATCCGGGTAACGTGCGCATGTTTCAGGCAGGTACCGCAGCTTCCAGCGAGTTGCAGGCAATTGCCGAAGGCGGCGACGTTGGACCCATGGCGGCGCTGCTTGGCAGCATCGGCGCCAACGTCGAGACCGGCGGTGGCCTCGTTGCTCCCGGTGCCTCGGAGACGTTCACGATCAGCACGACAGAAGGCAACGACTTTCTGTCGGTCGCATCAATGCTGCTTCCGACCAACGACGGCTTTCTCGGCCTGAACTCACTGCCCTTGCGCGGCGCCAGCGGCACCCACGACATCCCGGGCTACGATGCCGGCACCGAAGCAAACGATGAGCTTGCTGGCAGCGGAGCTCCGGGCGAGCCTGGCTTCCCGGCACCGCCTCCCGTTGTTGCCAGCGGCACTGGCACGGGTGGTACCGGTGTTCCCGGCACGGCAGAGGGCTTCGTGCACATTCACCGTAATGTGATCGGAGACGCGAACCGAACGGGCGGATCAAGCGATATCAACGCCTATGTGCATCGCTGGTTGAACCCTGTCGCTCGTGTCACTGTCAGAGCTCTCGACGCGACATCAGGTCCCGGCAGAGTCGGGTCGCTCAGCGGAACCGCGTATTCACAGACGGCTGTGGAGATCTTCTGGGAGGCCGCTACTTCGGCCGATTCGGTAGTGACGAACTACGAAGTCACTCGCGATGGTCAGATCGTCGCAGACCGTGACGCTCGCAGCTACTTCGAAGAAGGTCTCGACGCTGCGACCGACTACGTGTTTGAAGTCACCGCCATCGATGCACAAGGGCGACGTGGTCAGTCCAGCTCGGTGACCGTCACCACGAACTAGGCCGCTTCGGGAGCCTGGATCTACACACAATAGTGTGGCAAGCCGTGGTCGTCGCCAAGCGATGGTGACGACCACGGTACTGACGGGAGAAAATGCGTGAGTCACACGTGCGTTTGGGGTAGATCTCAGGCCCGTCTGCCAGACAGCGTGCTCATCGTCGGAGTGACTTCAAGCATCTCGGACGAGTTGTCACTGGGCTTGCAAGGCCAAGGGTATTCAGTGACCCACGAAAGGCCAGGTGTTGACGCGCTGAAGGTGATCGATGATCACTCCTGGGGGCTTCTCATCGTCGACGCGGCACTCGAATACGACGAGGGATACGCCACTTGCCGCTCCCTTCGGGCGCGCTGCAATCAAACGCCCATCATCATGGTGGCAACAAATGCCACGGAACAGGAACGCGTCTGCGCTCTTGAAAGTGGGGCTGATCAGATCCTTGATCGATCAATCAGCGCACGTGAACTCAACGCCCACATCCGATCGATACAGCGGCGAGTGCTCGCGACAACACACACTCAACTGTCAATGGGCGCTACCCACGACACTGGACTCACCATCGTAGGCGACATTGAAATCGATCAACAGACGCTGGTTGCGACGCTGGACGGTAGACGCCTCGACCTCACACCCAAGGAATTCGATTTGCTCTACCTGCTTGCCGAAACCCCTGGCAAGGTGTTCAAGCGTCGAGAACTACTGGCAAGGATCTGGGGCCAGGATGCGCAGGCCAAGGGCCATACCATCAACTCGCACATCAACCGACTCCGGGCCAAGATAGAACGGGACCCGTCCAGCCCCCGCAGAATCGTCACCGTATGGGGCGTCGGATACACGCTCCGGAAGACTGCAACAGAGTAAGCGCTGCTTCCGGAACGTGGCGGCAAAAGCCTAAATCTTGCCCTTCCAGGGCACCAGCCAGGTCTCGAGCATCCTGATTCCGACATCGATCAAAAAGCCGATGACACCGATCAGGATGA
This sequence comes from uncultured Granulosicoccaceae bacterium, assembly GCA_938006335.1. Lineage (GTDB taxonomy): Bacteria > Pseudomonadota > Gammaproteobacteria > Granulosicoccales > Granulosicoccaceae > Granulosicoccus. The sequence goes on from CALLMF010000033.1 coordinate 85,608, forward strand.
TGCCGACGATGACGATCTCGGTGAGCTGAAACTTGGACGCCACCATGATCATCATGCCGAGGCCCTTTTCTGCCGCAACCAGCTCTGCCGCAACCACCGTACCCCAACACACACCCATGGCAACCCGAGCACCGGTGAATATCTCCGGTAGCGAGTTCGGGATGATGACCTTGCGCAGAATCTGCGACTTGCTGGCTCCGAGCGAGTACGCCGCATGCACCTTTGATATTGCAACTCCAGACACCCCGGAGCGGGCGGCAATCGCCATGATCCACAAGGCAGCGAGGAACAACAGGATGATCTTGGATTCCTCACCGATACCAAACCAGATGATCATCAGCGGAATCAGCGCGAGCGGTGGTACCGGTCGCATGAACTCCACGATGGGATCAAACCAGCCACGTGCCCAGTTGGTCAAACCCATCGCATAGCCGAGCGGGATACCCAGCAAGGCGCCAAAGAAAAAGCCGAACAGTACGCGTTGAAGCGAAGCCCAGGTATGCTCGAGCAGCGTGAAGTTTCGGTAGCCATCGGCATTCAGCTCAAGGAAACGGTCCGCCGTGACTTCCGGGGCCGGCAGGTACAAGCGCGGCATGCGAAAACCCGGCGATGGCTCGAAGAACACGCCACCTTTGGCGGTCAGCGACAACGAGCCCTCGTCAAGATCCAGCTTGTCGCCGGGTTCGACACTCTGGCCATTGAAGGCCGTGACGACGGCCCCATCGCGACGCGAGAACTCGTCATTGGCAAACACATTGATGATCTTTGATCCATAGCGCGGAATACTCAAGCTGTCGTTCAGGGCCATACCCTCGCCTTCATCGACTTCAGGCGCAGAAGGAATCGACAAAGGCTTGCCTTCCGCATCGCGTTGTAGCTGGATATCTTCCTCGTATACCAGCACGGTCACTTGGGCGTCATCGCTTTCACCAGCTTCGTTCTGAGCGGTGTACGTGAACGTGAATTGCCCGCTGTAGGGTCCCTTCGCCTGCGGCAGCGGCAGCGTCGAGTTGGTAAATGCCACCCATAAGGCAAGAATGGCCAGCACGGACAGAACGCTCGCAACACGATTGGCCCGGACCGCACTCTCATCACCGAAGGTTACGGTCTTGAGCGCGGTGTAGTCACGCTTGCTGCTGAACGCCCGTGTAACCCAATTGACAACGAACAGGCTGGCAAGGAACAGCGCGACGTAGACCGTAAGTACGATAAAACCGGTCATTTTTCGTCCTCCGATCGGCCCATGATTTCTTCTTCCATCTCCCAGATCATCTCGAGGATCTGCTCGCGCGTGGGGGCGTAGTCCGGATGCTTCTTGACCTCTCTCAGGTCGTTACCCGCACCGAGGTCAGCAAACGGCAACCGGTACTCCTTGTGGATGCGGCCGGGACGCGGCGCCATGACCAAAAGGCGTTCGCCAAGCAGCAGTGCCTCCTCGACCGAGTGGGTAATAAGGATGATGGTCTTGCCCGTTTCCTTCCACAGATCGAGAACCAGCGACTGCATCTTCTCGCGCGTCAGCGCATCGAGTGCACCGAGCGGCTCGTCCATCAGGATGACATCCGGCTCATTGGCAAGGCAGCGCGCCAGTGCCACTCGCTGCTGCATACCACCGGACAGCTCGTACACCATCTTCTCCTTGAAGTCCTGCAGGCCAACGATGTCGAGCAGGTGGTCAACGATCTTTGCGCTATCGGCGCGCGGGACACCTTTCATGTCCGGGCCAAAGGAGACGTTCTTGCGCACGCTCATCCACTCGAACAGCGCACCCTGCTGGAACACCATGCCCCGTTCCGGGGCCGGGCCGGTGACCTTGTGGCCGTTGAGTACGATGCTCCCCTCGGTCGGTGCCAGAAAGCCCGCGAGAATATTGAGCAAGGTTGTCTTGCCGCAGCCCGAGGGGCCGAGCACACTCATCAGCTCGCCGGACTTCAACTCAAGACTGACATTCTTGAGCGCTTGTACTGATCCGCCATTGGGCAGATCAAAGCGCATGGATACATCATCAATCGATAAACCGGACACCAGGGTTTCTCCGGGGTTGACGTGAAGCGAATACTGCGTGGAGCCGAGCTCCGTGGCGCCAGACTACAGGACAAAAAAAAGGCGACCCCGGCACACTACCGCCAGGATCGCCTCCTCGGGTGCGCGAGTTGCGCAACCAGGCGAAATTACATGCCTTGGACAGCAGTCAGCGGAGCCGTATCGACATTGTCTGCGTAGCTGTCCTTGGCTGCATCGATGGAGCCGGCAGTTACGAACACGTCCGCGACGCCTTTCATGAACTCCTGTGCACCACCAGCCAACCACTTGTCGGAAAGCTGATCGTCAACGCCCGGGAAGACGAAAGTAGACATCGTTGATGCGGTGTCTTCTTCTGACATACCGGCGTCCTTGGCGATAGCTGCGAGCATTTCTGCCGGCTGGCTTTCGTTCCATGCAGCGTTGGCCTTGGCGGTCACGGCGAGGAAGTCAGCAACCACGTCGGGGTTTTCAGCAACGAAGGCAGACGGCGCTGACGTTACGTCAAACACGAGGATACCGAGTTCTTCTTTCTCGGCACCGGTGAGTAGAACGTTGCCTGACTCGAGCATACGACGCAGCGCGCCGCCCCAGCCGCAAGACATGTCTACCGCGCCCTGAGCGAGAGCTGCCTGACCTTCTGCCGGTGCCATGTCGACAACGGTGAGGCTATCGACAGCAACACCGAAGTGGTCCATCTGCTTCAGGAAGCCATAGTGAGCAGCGGTGCCCAGCGGTACAGCGACCTTCTTGCCCGCGAGTTCGCCAGCCGAGTCCTTGTCGATCTCGAGATCGGAACGGACGACGCAGTTGTCGTTTTCCGCGTAAGAGACGGCAACGTCAACGATCTGCAGATCCTGACCCGCAGATGTCGCGACCACGAACGGCGGCACACCTTGAGATACCGACAGGTCGATGTCACCAGAAGCCATCGCAGCTGACATGGCCGTTCCGGTGTCGAAAGCGACCCAGTTGACCGGAGCGCCCAGCGCTTCGTCATATTCGCCTGCAACCTTGGCAGCCTGGAAGGGCATCGGCCATTCAAGGAAGTAGCCAACGTTCAGTGACTCTTGCGCCTGCGCAGATTGTGCGCCAGCGAGGATTACAGCCCCGGCAATTGCCGAGACCACTGTTTTACGTGCTGTCATCAATTATCTCCAAGATAGTGGCTAACGCCGGTAGATATCGCCGACGCTACCGAGGGACGTACCCGCGGGCCTCCCTGGTGGACACAATGTACCAGCTTCCTCATCCGGTTCTGCAATGCGAACTGGTCGAGGGCGACGTAGTCTGGCCTGAAACGGCCATGCGCCGCGGGTTTTCGCCACCAGCGCGGACGCGCCGTGCATTTCAACATGAGAAATTCGCAACTCCCGGGCCCTCGCAGTTCACGCCAGGCTTCGGACCGGGAGCACACTACAGCCGGATCGTCTGACGCTCGCACGTCAGCGCACCATCGGTATTGCTGCTGCCGACCCAACGATCGTCTCCGGCAAAGAGCACCTCGTCCACCGACTCCGCAACCCCGGTGTCGGCATAGGTCAACAACAGGACGTCGGCCCCCGCCACGGTGCTCGCGACCGTCGCCTCAAAACCGGCACTAAACCCCTGCGCGGCATCAATGACCACGTAGGTGCCGGCAGCTGAATCCGGGAACAGGTAGGCAACAGGTATGTCGGTAAAGTCAGAAGAGCAGCGCCACACATCGAAGTCCTGAGCCGATACGTAGCGCGTGCGCAAGGCATCGAGTAACGACGCAGCGGGTGCAGCCGTCGGTGGCTCGACCTCCTCGGCGATGTCCTCGGGCGCGGGGTCCGACGCGGGGTCCGACACGGGGTCCGGTGCAGGCTCCGGCACCTCTTCCGACTCGCACGCCGCGAGACATTGCCCCACACACAGTCCAGCAAGAACGAGTTTCCTGATCCTCTTCATCACGCCTCCGTGCGTGTTGATGGTGAGCTTCAAGCCTATCGGCTACCACCGTCAGCGTCTGCTGTTATCGTTGTCAGCGCAGTTCCCACGAATCGTGCACTGCCTCGCAAAGGGCTCACCCGTCACTGATCCGCAATGGCTCGTTCCATACTCATTACCGGATGTTCCAGCGGCATCGGCCTGGATACCGCCCGTCGCTTGCATGCCTATGGCTGGCAGGTGTTTGCGACGTGCCGTAGCGCGAAGGATGTTGCGCAACTGGAAACCGAGGGTCTGACCAGCCTCGTGCTGGACCACGATGACAGCGAGTCGATAAGAGATGTCGTCTCGGAGGTCCTGGCCAGCACCGGCGGTACGCTCGATGCGGTCTTCGTCAACGGGGCCCACGCAACGCCGGGACGCGTCGAGGACCTGCCGCGGGATGCGCTGCGAGCCATCTTCGAGACCAACCTGTTCGGTCCGCTGGAAGTCATCAACGCGGTACTGCCTGCCATGCGCTGCGCCAACAACGGACGGGGTCGTGGACGCGTGCTGTTCTGCTCCTCGGTGCTTGGCTTTGCCGCGATGCCCTGGCGGGGTGCCTACAACGCCACGAAATTTGCGATGGAGGGCATTGCCGATACGCTGCGCCTCGAGCTCTACGACACCGGCATCGACGTCGTGTTGATACAGCCCGGGCCGATTGCAACCAATATTCGCGAGAACTCCATTCCCCACTTCGAGCGCTGGCTCAACGTGGACTCGGCCATTGAGGCCGAGGCCTACCGCAACGAGTTGATGCCACGTTTATACAAGCCAGACACCAAGAAGGATCGCTTCGAACTACCGCCATCAGCGGTGACCGATGCGGTCGTCCATGCACTGACAGCCGCGCGACCCAAGGCGCGATATCGCATCACCACACCGACGAAGTTTGCCGCCGTGCTGCGCCGGCTGTTTCCGACGCGCCTGCTCGACAAGGTACTGCTCGGCAAGCGCTAGTGGTCAGTCACTAGTGGTCCAGCCACTAGCTGGCGGTCCAGCCACCATCAACCACCAGTGAGGTGCCGGTGATCATTGCTGCAGCGTCAGAGGCGAGGAATACCACAGGACCCATCATGTCCTCGATCTCGGCGATGCGACCGAGCTCTATCTTGCTCTCGACCCAGGCCACGCGCTCCGGGTCTGCGAAAGTGGATGCGGTGAGCGGGGTGCGTACGAAGGTCGGGCAGATCGTGTTGATGCGGATACGGTGCTTGCCCGCTTCTATCGCAAGCGCCCGTGTCAGACCTTCGATACCCCACTTGCTTGCGCAGTACACCGTACGATCGATGCCGCCAACCAGCCCCATTTGCGATGAGGTGTTGATGATGGAACCACCGCGTCCTGCCTTGATCATGCCGCGCAACACGGTTTGCGCGACAAAGTAGGCCGCCCGCACATTGATATCCATGATCCAGTCGAAATCCTCGACCGTGACGTCGACCATGGGTGCGGGCTTGTTGACCCCGGCGTTATTCACCAGGATATCGAACGCGCCAGCGTTCTCGATGGCAGTGCGGGTCGCATCGAGGTCGGACACATCAAGGGGCATGGCGCGCGCCTTGTGACCGCGCTCGGCAAGCGTTGCACACAAGCTTTCCAGATCCTTTTCTGATCGGGCAGCAGCCACCACCTCGGCGCCCGCCTCCGCCAGTGCGACCGCAGCGCCGAGTCCGATGCCCCGGCTGGCGCCCGTGACCAGCGCACGGCGCCCATCAAGACGAAACGACGGTGTTGTCGGCAAGGATGTGGAATCAGTACTCATGGATAATCTCGGTCGGCAGGGCGGGTGACGTTAGCGTGACGATTGAAAATCCACAAGCTCGGCCGGGTGTGCCCAGGCCTCGAGCACCGTGAGCAGGTCGTCGGTCTTCATGCAGGTGCTGTGTGTGTTGCGACACGGGTGCAGATAGATGTGCTCATGCTGCATCAACACGGTATCGATATAGACCGACACCGTGCCACCGTGATCGTTGATCACCGCCAGAGGGGACACCGAGCCCGGCACCACGCCCAGAAACTTGCCGAGCCGCTCGGTACTGGCAAAGGCAAGCTGGCCTCCGGTCAGATTCAGTTGTGCTCGCAAGGCTTTGAGGTCCACCTGACGGTCGCGCTCGAGCACCAGCAGAAACATGCGCCCTTTCTTGTTGCGCAAAAAGAGGTTCTTGGTGTGCGCGCCTTCAAGACCGTACTTCTGCGCTCGCGCTTGCTCGACCGTGTACAACGGCTCATGCACCCGTGTGTCGTGCTGGATACCCAGCGCATCGAAGGCTGCGAACACGTCGTGCGGCGTGGCGCCACGCTCGCCGTTGTCGAGCAGAACCGCTTCCGGATCAGGCCTGTCTTGATGACTCATGGTGACGATAGGATACGTGCTATCGGTATGAAATTTGCCGGTGTCTGACAATACAAGCCCCATAAACCGAGACCCGTCACCCTAGGGACTGACATGCCAGAGAACAACCTTGCGCCCGTGCCAGAGCTGTACGCCGCTTTTGATCGCGTCGATTCGCTCAAGAGTGCGGCCGCCGAGCTCACGTCCTGGGACCTGACAGCGCGTCAGATCTGTGACCTCGAATTACTGATGAACGGCGGATTCTATCCGCTGACCGGCTTTCTGAACAAAGCAGACTACGAGGGTGTGTGCAACGACATGCGCCTCGAGGATGGATCGCTCTGGCCGATCCCGATCACTCTGGACGTCGACACAGCCTTTGCTGAGAGCCTCGAGCAAGGTCAGCACATCGCACTCCGGGATCTGGAGGGCGTCATACTCGCGACACTGGAAGTCGGCGACATCTGGACGCCGGACAAGTCCCGGGAGGCCGAGGCCGTGTTCGGCGCGGACGACCGCGCACATCCGTCGGTGGCGTATCTGCACGAGCAGGCAGGAGACGTCTACGTCGGTGGACGCATCACCGGCCTGGAGCGTCCACAACACTATGATTTTCGCGTACGTCGGGATTCACCGAACGAGCTGCGCAGCACCTTTCGCAAGCTTGGCTGGAGACGCGTCGTGGCGTTCCAGACGCGCAACCCCCTGCATCGTGCGCATCAGGAACTGACCTTCCGCGCGGCTCGCGACGTCAAGGCCAACCTGCTGATCCATCCAGTGGTCGGTTTGACCAAGCCGGGCGACATCGATCACTTCACTCGCGTGCGTTGCTACGAAGCCGTGCTGGATCAATACGCGCAGTCGACAACGACCTTGTCGCTACTGAACCTTGCCATGCGCATGGCGGGCCCGCGCGAGGCCGTGTGGCATGGCCTGGTTCGACGCAACCATGGCTGCACCCATCTGATCGTTGGGCGCGACCACGCGGGTCCCGGAAAGAACTCAGCCGGCGAAGACTTCTACGGCCCCTACGATGCGCAGGAGCTGTTTCGCGAACACAGCGACGACATCGGCGTGGAGATGGTCGACTTCAAGCACATGGTGTACGTGCAGGAGCGCGCGCAGTACGAGCCCGCCGACGAAGTGGAAGACGGCGCAACGGTACTCAATATTTCAGGCACCGAGCTGCGCCGACGTCTGGCCGAAGGCCTGGAGATCCCCGAGTGGTTCTCCTTCCCGGCCGTGGTCGAAGAGCTCAGGCGCTCTCGCCCGCCTCGCGCCGAGCAGGGCTTTACCGTGTTTTTTACCGGATTCTCCGGATCGGGAAAGTCCACCATTGCCAACGCGGTCATGGTCAAGCTCATGGAGATGGGCGGGCGACCAGTGACCCTGCTCGACGGCGACATCGTGCGCAAGAACCTGTCGTCAGAGCTCGGCTTCTCCAAGGAGCATCGGGATCTGAACATTCGCCGGATCGGCTACGTCGCCTCGGAGATCACCAAGAACCGGGGCATCGCGATCTGTGCGCCCATTGCACCGTATGCAACGACACGCAAGGCCGTGCGCCAGGACATCGAGCGCTATGGCGCATTCATCGAAGTGCACGTGGCGACCTCCATCGAGGAGTGCGAGCGACGCGATCGCAAGGGCCTCTACAAGTTGGCCCGTGCCGGCAAGATCGCCGAGTTCACCGGCATCTCGGACCCCTACGATGTACCTGAGTCTCCCGAGCTGGTCGTACAAACGGAAAACCTCAGCGTCGATGATTGTGCGCATCAGGTGATCCTGACACTCTCCAGCCTGGGACTGATATCAGGCTAAGATCGCGGGAGGTCCTTGTTCGAGTGATGTCATGTCCCTGCGCCCTGTCAAGTCGGTGTCTACCACACGCCCTACCCTCGAGGGTGCGGGCGTACACCTGCATCGTGTATTCGGCTTCGGGCAGGGGGCCGATTCCTCACTGACCGACCCCTTCCTGATGATGGACGATTTCAGGAACGACGTGCCCGAGCACTATCAGGCGGGATTCCCCTGGCATCCGCATCGGGGAATCGAAACGATTACCTATGTGCTGGCGGGTAGCGTGGACCATGCCGACAGCCTGGGCAATGCCGGCTCACTTGGTCCTGGTAGCGTGCAGTGGATGACGGCAGGCTCCGGCATCCTGCACCAGGAAATGCCCAAAGGCGATGCACAGGGGCGCATGCATGGCTTTCAGCTGTGGGCCAATCTGCCCGCCAGGGACAAGATGACGGCACCGCGATACCAGGATATCGGCAGTGAGGCCATCCCGGAGCGCATCGACGACGACGGCACGATCGTGCGCGTGGTCGTTGGCGACTGGCGTGGCATCAAGGGGCCCGTGGATGGCATAGCCGCAGAGCCGCAGTACCTCGATATCACGCTGCCACCCAACGTCACCAAGCGCATCGCGATTGACGCCTGGCGCTCGGCCTTTGCCTACATCTTCGATGGCCATGCGGATTTTCGAGGCGCATCAGCACCGGTCGGCGTCCAGGTAGAAAAGGAACTGAACGGCGAGGAAATACACGTCCGCGACATGACGGGCAATCGAACGCTGGTGGTCTTTGATACTGGCGATGAGATTCGTGTGACCGCTGGCGAGCAAGGGGTGCGCTTTCTACTGGTATCCGGCCGACCCATCCAGGAACCGGTGGCCTGGCACGGCCCGATCGTGATGAACACCCACGCCGAGATAGAACAGGCCATGCGGGAGCTGCAAAACGGCAGCTTCATTCGCGCCTGAGGCTACGAACCCGACGCTAGGCCAGACGGTCCATCAGCACCCGTTTGGCCTCGTTCACCTTGGCCGACAGGTAGTGACTCCCGCCCTTGTCGGGGTGCAGGCGCACCATCAATGACCGGTGGGCCGTCACGATCTCATCGCGCGTGGCGGTTGCCTCCACACCGAGCACTTCACAGGCCTCATCCACGTTCATGCCCGAGCCACCGGCAGCCGCACCACTACCTGCCCCACCCGGCCCTGCAGTTCCGGGCTTGGCGCCCCAGGCTTCCGGGCGCTCGCGTACCAGCCAGGACTCGAGCAATCGCAGTCCTTCGACATCCTGTCGGCGGCAGTACTCGTGCAGGCGTTGCAACTCATCATCACTGAGGGCATCCAGCACACGCCCCTCGAACTCACCCAGCAGCACCTTGCCGTGCATCGCTCCGGTATCTGGATAAATACTCATCACAAGCGTATTGGTGCGCACTTGAGATACTTGTCCACCCATGCCCGGTATGTCGACACCCAGCGAGCGCGACAGCCACGGCGCCAACTTCAACAACACCGGCAACAGCCGCATCGCCATCGCCATCAGACCACCGATGGCGGCAAACACCGGTGATGCACGGCCCGTGACTGCCAACAACAGGAATACAAGCCCGAGCACAATGATCGCGATCCTGATCTGCCCTGGACGTCCCTGGGCAAGAAGCGCACGAAAGTACTTCTGGTAAAGCATCCAGCCGACGACGGCAATGGCAATGACAAACAAGCCACTCATACGACTGCGGTCCACAACATGCGAACAGCCGTGATCGCGAGAAACACGGCAAACACCAGACGCAGGCGCTCCGCCGGCAGCGCGTGTGCGATGCGAGCCCCCATCGGCGCAACCAGGGTGGTGACCGGAAAGATGATGGCAGCGGCGGCGAGGTTCACATAACCGAACGACCACGGCGGTCGATCAGCGACCCCGATACCGGACGCGATGAAGCCGATGACCGCGGGCACGGCAATGACAATGCCGAAGGCCGATGCCGTGCCGACGGCGCGATGCGTAGGAAACGAGAACATCGACAACACCGGAACGGACAAGGTACCGCCGCCGATGCCCATCAGCGCGGAGAATCCGCCAATAGCTGTTGCCATGCCGCCATTGCGCGCTTTGCCGAAAGGCAACTGCTTGCCGAGTACCAGAGACTTCGGGGACGCCATGTTGATGGCGACTGCCAACGCCACCGTACCGAATATCACCTTCAAGCCAACGCCACTGACCACGAACGACAGCAGACCACCGACGGCTGCGCCCAATGCAATGAAGGGTGCCCAACGCTTGAACAGGTCGGTATCCACGTTGCCCTTGCGATGGTGTGCCCGCGCCGACGACATCGATGTCGGGATGATGGTGGCGAGCGAGGTGGCCACTGCCAATGGCATGGCCACCGCTTCAGAAAAATCCAGCAGATCGAACACGATGAACAGTATCGGCACGATGACAATACCGCCACCAACGCCCAACAAACCGGCAAGCAGTCCCGCCACTCCTCCGGTTACGAGCAGGCCGACCACCAGCGCGGTCACTTGTAAGGCATCGAGTTCCACAGCGCGCTTGTCTCGCTACCTTCGTCTGAGAAAACTCATCGCGATGACTGCGACGTAGGCCATGGACGACGCGGCACTTGCCACGTAGGTGAGCGCAGCGGCCGTCAACATCGTCTTGGCACCTGACAAGTCTTGTTCGTCCACAAGCTTCAGTCGCTGCAACTCATCAAGTGCGCGGCGGCTGGCATCAAACTCGATGGGCAGCGTAAGCAGTTGTACGAACACACCCGAGGCGAGCAGCACCATTCCAACATTGAGCAGACCAGGAATACCCGCGACCCCGGACCCGAGCAACAAGACCATGCCAAGTTTGTTGCCGATGGCGGCCAGAGGCATCAGCACTCCCTTGGCCTTCAGCGGCAGATACTGGGTGTTTTTCTGGAGTGCATGGCCGACCTCGTGAGCGGCGACGGCAATGGACGCCACGCTGGCATCGTCACTGACAGCGGGCGATAGCCGAATCAGCTCACGGCTGGGAATATAATGGTCACTGAGCTGCCCCTGGGAACGCTCGAGCGTGACGTGTTGCAGCCCGTTGACGTCGAGGATGTGCCGCGCGACCTGTTTGCCATCGGCACCGAGTCGATTGGCGACCTGGCCCCAGATCTTGTAGGTTCGCATCATCCACCAGCGCACGGCCGCTGCCAGCAGGAACGATCCCAGCCCTACGATGACAAACATGCGAAATCTCCGGTGCTATCCGCGCTGTGGGCCCGCGTTTGTGAACGGGCTCTCATCCTCACAGTCTAACGGGCTTACTCCATTTACCGTCGCCCGATAACGGGAATGGTTGCGTTAATTCACCGCGCCCGGAGTGCTACCTTCACCAAGATGAACGTTTCCCACGAAACTCAACGCTCGATGACGCCCTGTCCCCCTTCGCCCTGTCCTTCTTCGCTGTGTCCCTCTTCTGGTGGTGCCTGCTCACACCCTGACGTCCCAGGACCGCGTGCTCGGCGAGGTGCCAACGCCGCGCTGCTGGCCGTGCTGCTGGCGCTGACGGCGTGCGGTGATAGCGGCGTCCAGGTCGCCTCCGACGGCAGCGTCGTCGACGCAGGCGGCGCCACAGCGGGCACGACATCAGGCGGCACCACCGGAGGGACGAGCGGCGGCACGACTGGCACCGGCGGGTCGACAGCGTCAGAACCTCTCGTCGAGCCCGAAGGCGACGGGCCCACCGGCGAGCAACCGGAGACCGATTCCGCCAGCCGACTCGACCCGGCAGATATCGAGGCCGCACGCTTGTTGATGCAGGCGACCTTTGGCCCGACCCCGGAGAGCATCGCTGAACTGCGCGGCTTTACCTCGCAAGCTGCCTGGATAGACGCTCAACTGGCAACGCCCGCCTCACTGACCGAGCCCTACACACGCGTCAACAGCAATGGCAGCAACCCCGAGGCGCGCCACGAGATCTGGTGGAACAATGCCCTCGCGGGCGAAGATCAGTTGAGGCAGCGAGTCGCCCTTGCGCTGAGTCAGATCTTCGTGATTTCAGACATCGATTCGGCACTCGCCAATGCCCAGTACGGCATGGCGAACTACTTCGACATGCTTGCCGTCAATGCCTTTGGTACCTATCGCGAGCTACTCGAACAGGTGACCCTGCACCCGACCATGGGCGTGTTCCTGTCGATGGTGCAGAACGAGAAGGCCAACCCGAGCGAGAACATCCGCCCGGACGAAAACTATGCGCGCGAAGTGCTGCAACTGTTTTCCATCGGCTTGTACCAACTCGATGACCGCGGCGAGCTGGTGCTGGACGGCAATGGACGACCGATACCCACCTACTCGCAATCCACGATAGAAGAGTTTGCGCGTGTGTTCACCGGCTGGGATTATCCCGGATCACGATTCTGGGGTGACACCAACATCACCGGTGATCAATTCACATCGCCGATGCTAGCCAACGAGGCCTTTCACGACACCGGATCCAAGTTGCTGCTGCAAGGTGCGGTCGCACCTGCGGGTCTGTCTGCACGGCAGGACCTCGAGGCAGCGCTGGACAATATCGCAAGCCACCCCAATGTCGGCCCCTTCATCAGCAAACAGCTGATACAGCGTCTTGTCACCAGTGATCCGTCGCCCGACTATGTACAACGCATCACCGCCGTGTTCAACAATGATGGTGCAGGCACACGCGGTAATCTCGGTGCGGTGGTTCGAGCCATTCTGCTTGACCCCGTAGCGCGTGAGGGTCATGTCACCGATCCCGACTTTGGCAAGATCCGCGAACCGATGGTGCGCTTTGCGCACTTCTGGCGAGCACTCGATGGTGTACCGGGCCCTGAATCCGGCGGCGTGCACAGAACGGCGGATTACTCGCTGTATCGCTTCGACGAACTCACAGGACAGGCGGTACTGAGCTCGCCCTCGGTATTCAACTTCTACCTTCCGGACAACCCGATTGTGCCCGGTGGCACGCGATTGTCGCCGGAGATGCAGATCATGTCTGAAGCGAACCTTGCTGCCACCAGCAACAACTTTCATCACCACGTCTATCGCTTCAACAATCGCGCGGATCTCTCCGACGACAACCCACGCGTGACCATCATCGACCTCGAACCTCTGGCAGACCTCGCGTCAGACCCGGTCGATCTGCTCGATTGGTACAACCTCGTGTTCTACGCCGGCAACATGCCGGACGATGTGCGCGAGATCATCGACGACTACATGGACACGCTCGGCAGCAACGATGCCGGACGCTTTGCTCGAGCACAGGACACCTTGTTCCTCGTGCTCGCATCGCCCTCCTTCCACATTCAACGCTGACGCGGAGCTGACGGATGAAGAATTCCCTGAATAGCGATCGCCGCCGGTTGCTGAAAAGTCTGGCGGCCTTGCCACTCGCCTCCGGCGTATCGCTGCTGGCGGACACGAGTGCCGCACGCGCAGCCACCTGCCCGACCGGGCGCTCACTGGTCTGCATCTTCCTGGCCGGCGGTGCCGACTCGTTCAACCTGTTTGTTCCTGGTGGCAGTGCCTACGACGAATACCGCGCCACGCGTAACGAACTCGCCGCAGACGAAGACTCGCTGATCGGTGTCAGCGATGCCTCTCAGGGCAGCTTCGGTTTCAATGCCGCAGTACCTGCATTGGCCGACCTTTACCAGCAGAACCGTCTTGCGGTGGTCAGCAATGTCGGACCACTCATTCGGCCGACAAACAAGTCCGACTATCTCGGTTCCGTCGAGATTCCGCAGTCCTTGTTTGCTCACAATACCCAGCAGAAGCTCTGGCAAACCGGCGCCGGCATCGTCACCGGCAGTGACGCCTTCGGTTGGGGCGGTGCCATCAGTGAACATGCAGCCGAGTGCAACGGCAACATTGCGGTCGCGCCCGCCTTTTCCATCTCCGGCAGTGCCGATTGGCTGGCCTCCGCCGGTGGCAACTACACCACGCTCAATGCCGACGTCGGCGTACAGCGCATGTTCGGCTACGACAACATCTCAGATTGGATTCCGCCGACCCGCTTGTCGCAGGTCGGACGCTCACTGGATGAGCTGATCGCTGTAGGCGAAGACTCGCGCAATCCGCTGTTGATGCGTGCCATCAGCGGCGCGGTCGGGCGGGCAAACCAGTCCACCGCGGCCTTGTTTGCTTCGCTGCGCGAAAATCCTGTCAACTCGATGGTGGTCGATTCCAACAACAAGCTTGCCAATCAGCTGAAGCTTGTCGCGCAGCTGATTGCGTCACGCGAGTCGCTGGGCATGAACGCGCAGGTGTTTTTCGTGCGCATGGGTGGCTGGGACACACACTCCAATCAGCTCGAGCGCATGCCAGCGCAAATGCGTCAGCTCAACGATGCGATCGAGGCCTTTCAGGGCGCGATGGACGATCTCAACCTGGCTGACTCGGTCACCTCGTTCACCGCATCAGACTTCGGTCGCACCTTGACCAGCAATGGCAACGGCACCGACCACGGCTGGGGGGGACACGGGTTTGTCTTCGGCGGGGCTGTTCAGGGTGGGCGCGTTGTTGGCGACACCCCGAGCTACGCGATGACAAACAACCCCGATGACGCCGGTGAAGACGACGGCAGCTTTGCCGGAAGAATCATCCCGCGCATCTCGGTCAATCAGTATGCCGCGACCTTGTCGCGCTGGATGGGCATGGACGAAGCACAGATTGCAGCAGCACTTCCGAATCTTGCCAACTTCGCGCAGCAGGATCTTGGTCTGTTCGGACAAGCCTGAGGGCGTTGGCGCCCCAGGCCGTCCCGGGACAACGTACTGCCGCCGCCCTAGTCGTCCCAGACGACGCTGTCGCCCGTGTCTCTAGCTGATTGCAGCAAGTCCATCAAGGGACGTGCTCGCGTACTGAGAGAGACGGGAGCCTGCTGGTCCTCACCATCAGCATCATCCGGCGCGCTGTGGGTGTCGGCAGACTCATCCGGGATGGCTCCCAGCCCCGCCTCCAACTTTTCCAACGCGGCGGGTATGTCCGCTGGCATGATGGCGCCCGGCACGTTGCCGCTCTGCCCCATCAGCTTGAGTAGCGCGACAGCGGCGGTACCGAACATCGTGATGTCCGGGTGAGACGTGGTCTTGAACGTCACCAGCACGTTACGGGCTCCTGCGGCTCAGCGCACCTTGAATCATTGCAAACGTGGCGGACTTTAGCACACACCTCATCGGCGCAACGGCGGCAGGCAGTCTTGCCGCCACTGTGGTTGCCAAGGTACTCGGACTACCTGCCGACCACTCGCTCCTGCTGATTGGCAGCTGCATTGTCGGCGGCGTCCTGCCGGATATCGATCTGCAACGTTCGACGCCATCGCGGATACTGTTTACCGTATTCGGGGTCGCTTCTGCGATCGCGTGGGTGTTCGCACGTGTTGACGATTACAGCGCGCTAGCGCTGTGGAGTACAGGGCTTGTAATATTCATCGGCATTCGCTGGCCGCTTTCGTGGGTGTTCGGCACGCTCACCGTACATCGCGGCGCCACCCACTCGCTACTGGCATGCGCCGCAACGCTGCTTGCCGTCGCAGCGGTCAGTTATCAGCTGACCGGGGCCGACGCGTTGCTGGCGTGGTTGGTCGGGTTGTTTACCGCGATCGGTTACCTGGTTCATCTTCTGCTTGATGAACTCTGGTCCGTCGACTTCGCGGGCGTCAAGATCAAGCGAAGTTTTGGCACGGCATTGAAGCCGGTGGACACCAGAAGATGGGCGGGCAGCGTCGTGCTGCTGGTCATTGCCTTTGCGTCAAGTCTGTACCTTCCGCCAACAACGCCGATACGCACTGCCGCCGGTACGGTCATCGCTGCGTTGCTCGCCGGGGAGCCCGGCGTGATCCTGCCCTAGCGCCACCAAGCGCCAGGGCAGAACCCATCGTCCTTTAAAGAACGATCAGGACTTGTCTTCGACCCGAAGGTGGTTGAGGGTCTGATAGGTGATACCACCTCGGTCAAGCTGCTTGTCAACCTGATAGGCCTCGATGGCGCTCAAGGTGTCTGAACCGACCACACCATCGATGACACCCGGGTCGTAGCCCTCGCGGTCCAGCGCACGCTGAATCTCGGTCACGATGCTTGTCGTCATGTTGGTTTCACACAGCACCGGTCGCCACTCGAGACGTGACGGCTCAACCTCGACCTGACGGGTGATGGATTCTGTCTTTGCCGGGATCGCGATCCTGTTTTCACGCGCCTCACTTGCCACGCGCTGTACCGACAAGGTGCGGTACTCCGCGGGCACTGCCGTAATCGATGTCGATGCGGGCGATGCCAGAATCTCCGTCGGCACCGTACGCGTCTGTGCCGGCCGCTCGGTCAAGCAGACTTCCTGGCCCGTGGCACTCGAGCCGTCGACCGTGTCAGTTCCCTTGGCCACCCAGAAGAACTCGGGTTGCTCGACGCGACGCTGCACTTCGACAGTTTCATACTCTTCGGGGATGACCACGCGACGCTCACTGGCAGGAGAAACGAGGCGTTGGACGTCCACGGTCTCGTATTCGGCGGGCGTGGTTTCCTTGCGAGACGTTGCAGCGGTCTCGAGTACGGTACGGGTGACCGTTTCGTAGCGCGCAGGTACTTCAACCAGACACATGATCTCACCGGTCGCGTTGTCGACCTTCTCGACAAGGCCACGGCCGGGCTTCCAGACACTGCGCGCAGGCTCCACGAGTACCGTTTCCTGTTCTGTACGGAACACGGCTGGCACATCCACGATGCGTGAGGACGCTTCCCTCACGAGGACTCGCTCCTGTACGGTCTCGTAGACCGCAGGCGTCGTCTCGATGCGTTCGCCGGCCTCCTTGACCAACACTCGCTGCAATTCGGTGCGGTAGCCTGCCGGTGTGTAGTGCTCGGAAAAACAGCTGCCGGGCTCCACGGCATCGAGATCGACTCCGGATTCCTCGATAGCGTTCACCGCCATCGGGTTGGCCGGGCGCTGGCTATTGCCTGAACCGACAGTCCAGTCGAGTTCACGAGCACGCACTTCAACCTGCTCCGAACTGGCCTTGTAGGTGGCCGGCGTCACCGTGATGGTAGAGCTTGATTCCTTGACGACGATGCGTTGATCGACTGACTCGAAGACCGTCGGCACCGCTTCGATCCGCTCCGAGGCCTCCTGCACGATCACTTCTTCGGCACGAGTGACGAATCGCGCAGGAGTGATGACCTTGGCGTAGCACTCGCCCGGCTTGGCATCCGGTAGCGTCTGCGTGTTATCGACTGACTGCGCTGCTGCGGTCGCAGAAAACAAGCTGAACAGGGATATGACCGCACCTGTTGCACAACAGCAGGTCAAATATCGTCGTTGTGAGGTTCGATACGAACCAGCAGGGTTCTTGGTCAAGACGGTCTCCGGAAAAAGCGTGGATCTCACGCATCGAGACCTTCTATTGTCGGACTGATTCGCCCAAGGTTCAACGTCGATTTTCTGTCACTTATGGCGCGCTATGTCGCGAGCAGGTCCAGCCCTCGCGCGCATGAGCGCCCCGGCAAGCAGGATCAGCAGGCCGAGAAGACCCATGTGTCCGCCACCGCCGCGGTTACCGGACGACGCAATGTCCTCGCCGTCATCTGTTCCCACGTCATCGGAACCCACGTCATCGGTGCCAGCGTCATCGGTGCCGGCGTCGTCGGTGCCTACGTCGTCGGTGCCTGCGTCATCCGTTCCCGAGTCGTTGGAGCCAACGTCATCCCCGGCGCCTTCATCCCCGGCACCGTCATCCCCGGCACCGTCATCGACGTCGTCGAAGACGAGCGGATCGGTGCCCGCATCCCGCTCATCACCGTCGTTGACACCATCTTCATCGGTATCCGCACGCGTGGGGTCGGTGCCAAGATTCAACTCGTTTGCGTCGTCCAATCCGTCCTCATCGGTATCGGCGAGCAAGGGGTCGGAACCCGAATCATCGACTTCGAAACCATCGGCAAGTCCGTCGTCGTCGCTGTCAGGATCCGAAGGATTCGTGCCCGCTATCGTCTCCTCGTAGTCGTCGAGACCATCGTCGTCGGTGTCCTCGTCAAGCGGATCAGTGCCGAGACTGGCTTCTTCACCGTCGCCAAGTTGATCGTCATCGGTGTCGAAGTCGAGCGGATCGGTGCCGTATTCCTCGTTCTCCAGAAAGTCGCTCAGACCATCGTTGTCAGAGTCAGGTTGGTCACCGGAATCGAGTTCCAAGGTTTCGTGCGATGCTGTTTCTCCAGCGCCGCCGCGACCGGTGGCACCCGCGACGACATGAAGGCGCGAGCCAATGATTGCTGCTCCCCCACTGTGTCGTTGCAGATTCAGGCTCTGCAGATTGCGCCAGGTGCCATTGACCACATCGAAGGCTTCGGCAACATCCAAGGCGTCGGTGGCATTCTCGCCACCAACAACAATCAATTCGTTCTCGTAGCCGACGGTCAGCGCACCGGCCCTTTCGGTCGGAATGGACGCTTCACTGGTCCAGGCGCCATTCTGGTAGACATCCGTGGGCCCGACCGTGTTGGCGAAGGGGTTCGGTTGCACGCTGCGGCGACCACCGCTGGTCACAAAGGCATCGCCCAGCCAGGCAGCACTGTGATGATCACGTGCCTCTGGGGCGTCGGGCAGCACTTCCCAATCACCGGTGACAGCGTTGTAGCGGTCAAACCACGGCACGGCACCGCCGTTGTGGCCCTGAGTGTTACCCCCGTGTACATAGATCCAGTCACCTCTGACGGCCGTGGCAACGCTGCCGCGTACGCGACCTTCGGGCATCTCTCCGACGATGCGCCACTCGTTGGCGACCGTATCCAGAACATGAATTTCGGCAACCGAGTCCTCATTGGGGTAGGACCCGACAAACGCACCGATCACATAGATGTCGGTGCCGAGGACGGACACCTGAAAATGACTGAAACCAATGGGTGGATCAGCTGCGGTGCTCCACGTGTCGGTCGCCACGTCATAGACATCGATTGGCTTGGAACCACGGCCTCCCATCAGATAGAACTTGCCATCGACAGCGGCGCCAGACGCTTCGTGTCGCGCTCGCGGACTACCGGTAGACCCGGCCACCGTTCGCCAGCTTTCGTTGGCATCCGGCGCCGCGTTCAAGGAGCCGTTGGTCAGCACGACCGTTGCGCTCGCGCACACGGCAAAAATCGCTGCTCGACACTGGGCCGAAGCGCAGCCGCGCCCCTCTGTACGGATAGTCGTCCACATGGAATCGCTAGCGGCTTGAGCCGCCAGGATCACGACTCATGTGGAGTCATTTTGCGGACCACACCTCAGCTCCGCGCACCAAGCGGCTGAAGCGCAGCATCGAAACTCAGTTGCCGCCGGTGCCTGAAGCGGACAGTCGAGCAATCAGACTGCTGGTGTCCCACCGACCACCGCCCATGGCCTGGACTTCGGCATAGAACTGATCAACCGCGGCGGCAACGGGCAGGCTGGCACCGTTTCGGCGTGCCTCATCAAGGCAGATCGACAGGTCCTTGCGCATCCAGTCGACGGCAAAACCATGGTCGAACTCGCGGTCCAGCATGGTTTGATACCGGTTGACCATTTGCCAGGACTGGGCCGCTCCCTTGCCGATGACATCGACTACGGCCGCGCCGTCGAGTCCTGCCTGCTCGGCGAAGTGCAAGCCCTCGGCGAGCCCTTGAACGAGACCGGCGATACAAATCTGGTTGACCATCTTGGCGAGTTGACCGGCACCGCTCTCGCCGAGACGGCGACAGGACTTCGCGTAGTGTGCAATTACGGGCTCAGCCGTCGCATAGTGCGACTCGTCACCACCCACCATGACCGTCAGCTGACCATTCTCGGCACCGGCTTGCCCACCTGACACCGGCGCATCGAGAAAGCCGATGCCACTTTCTGCAGCTTTCGCATGCAGCTCTCTGGCGACCTTGGCGGAAGCGGTGGTGTGGTCAACGAACAAGCTGCCCGAATCCATCGAGTGAAACGCACCGTCTTCACCGCAGGTTACGGCGCGCACATCATCATCGTTACCGACACACGCAAACACGATGCTCGCGCCCTTGGCGGCCTCCGACGGGGTGGCATGCTGACTCCCCGAATGTTCACCCAACCAGCGCTCGGCTGTAGCGCTTGTCCGGTTGTAGACACGAACGTCGTGCCCGGCCTTTGCCAGATACCCCGCCATGGGATAACCCATGACCCCCAGACCAATGAATGCGACGGTGGACATTGAATAAAACTCCGTTCCTTGAACTGCCATGAGCGAGACACACTACACCCGCACCGTAGCATCACATGGCAGCGCCGGGCCACCTCAGGAACAATCAGCGCGTAGTGTTTGGTTGTGCCGACATCGATTCGACCACCGCAGCGAGACGATCGATGCCAGGCATGATCTGCGAGGCATGGATCGATGAAAATCCAAGCCTGCAATACGCCTTGTGTCGGGACGGATCCTTGAAGTAGATACCACCCGCCTGCAACAGAATACCTTGGGAAAGCGCCTCTCGTTCGAGATCGGTGGCACTGACACCCGGCGGCAGACTGACCCAGAAAGACGATCCGCCGTACGCTGGCGCCTTCCCTGACAAGGGCGCATGAGCTGCAAGTGCAGCCTCCATCGTCGTGAAACGCTCCCTGAAACTACGCGATATGCGCAGCACTGCCGAGTCATGATGGCCGAGCGCCAGAAAGTGTCCGACGGTACGCTGAGTGTTGGTCGGAGGATGCCTGTACATCAGACGGCGTAGCGCACGTGCCTGCCTTATGAATGCCGGCGGCCCCACCATGAAGCCGACACGCAGGCCAGGTGCGAGCGTCTTGGACAAGCTACCGACGTAGATCACGCGGTGATCGACATCGAGACTCTTCAATGCCGGTGTGGGCTCGCCGTTGAAGTTCAGCTCGCTTTCGTAGTCATCCTCAATGATCGTCACATCACCTGCCGCTGCATCTGCCAGCAACTGTTGGCGTGCAGCCAACGGCATGGTCGTGGTGGTAGGACACTGGTGGCTCGGCGTCACGTACATGAACTTGCACTTGGCCAGTCGCTCATCGGTCACCACACCGTTGTCACCGACGGGGAAGGTCTCTGTGCCCCCGCAAAACAGCTCAAAGATATTGCGCGCATCGACGTAGCAGGGATCCTCGATCCCGACAACCGACGTCTTGTCGAGCAGCAATTGCGCGATCAGGAACAATGCGTTCTGCGCGCCGGTCGTAATCAGCAACTCGTCAGCTTCGGCCCACACACCGCGACGCGGGAGCACTCGCGTGAGAATCTGCTCGACCAGCAAGGTATCGTCGACATCCGTACGATCCTGCGTCCAGCGGGCGATGGCATCAACGCGAAGGGACAGTCGCACCGCTTCACGCCAATCATTGACCGGAAACAGCGTTTCGTCGATTTGCCCGTAAATGAAGGGGAATTCGTAACGTTGCCAATCCTGTGGACGATTGAGGTTACGCTGCGTGAGCAGGTCCATGACGAGGCCTGGATCGCGGTCCTGCACGCCTGGAGCTGTGTTGGCAAACGTATCGTCGGATTGCGTGGGCTCAGCCGCCACCCGCCCGGCGAGTATCTCGGGGTTAACGAAATAGCCGTGACGCTCACGCGCGATCAGGTAGTTTTCGTCAACGAGGTGCTGGTACGCAAGCACTACCGTATTGCGTGCAATACCCAATTCGGAAGCCAACGCTCTGGACGATGGCAGCGGGCTATCGTATGCGATACGTCCATCAAGAATCGCCTTGACCAACTCTTGTCTCAACTGCGACTGCAGACTCTGCGGTGCAGAGGAGTCCACTCGAAACAGCTGACGCCACATCGGACGAGAGACATCCGATACGCCGCCTGACCCGCTCCCGGCAGATCGACCGGACGGCGGAACGAGGTCAACGCTCATCAACGATATCGTCAAAGTCCATTGAGGCTGGCAGATCCGCCTCCGCCAACACCGGAATATCTCCGTACTGCGGCAAACTGTCGGCAGCCACCCCGTTACCGGACTTGCGTTGTGTATCGGACGACGCATTCTCGGGTTGCCGTGATTGCCGCTCGCTGACCCGCCGGTTGAGCACGGGTACCACACCATCGCGCGATGTACCTGCAGATCGGGCCGATGCAGCAGGCGACTCCGACACGACGGACGGCGCCGGCAGGGCGATAACACGATCCCGCGCCGCCATCCCGAACTCGTGCCTGAGCGCGACCACGTGTCGTTCCAGACGCATGTGCCGCTCTTCCGTAGAGCGTTGCTCCTCAAGCAGGGCCTCGATGCGATGTTTTTGCGACTGCGCGTGTACCTCAAGCGCATCCTGCCGAGCGCGTTGCGCAGAATCCCGCTCCTGCCAGCGCTGCTTGTCGCGCAGGGCGCCATCGCGCTCGCGCGTAAGCGACTCACCCAGTACCTCGACCCGAACCGACAGTTCGCGCACAGACGCCTGGTGCGCCAGCTCTGCCTGGTGCAGCGCAGCATCTCGCCGGGCGCGCTCTCCCAGACGCGAGATCGCATATCCGATCAGACCACCCAGAAGGGCAGCCATGACAAGAAGAGCTAGCAGCAACAACGAAATACCAGACATCAAGAGCGCCTCGGGACCGCGGAGACTCTGACACGTTGCTCCGCTTCCGGCAATGCCCCACCGGCCTCTCCGTCCGCCTCGATGACCGGCTCCACGACCACACGGAAACGCTCGCGCTCGAGGCCGCGGTCCACCAGGTAATCAACCACCTGACTAGCCCGATCCTCGGCCAGGCGACGACGCTCGATCGCGGACTCTCCGCCAGCGCCACTGATCTGCACATCGATATCGGTCTCCGCATACACAAAGAGCGGCTCGAACATTCGATCCAGAGCCTCCATCGATCGTTGGTTCAAACGGGCATCGTCAGGCGCAAATCGGATCCGCGCCGACAAACCCGCCAAAACCGACAACTCATCCGCCCGCGCAGCGTCGAGTGCCAGTGACTCTGCGTTGGCCACCGCCTCGTCCGAAATCGGACTGACAGTCGAGTCGGCAACGGTGGCGCGTGAGGACTCCGCGATGGGTTCGGGTTCGGGTTCGGGTTCGGGTTCGGGTTCGGGTTCTGGTTCTGGTTCTGGTTCTGGTTCTGGTTCTGGTTCAGGTTCTGGTTCAGGTTCAGGTTCTGGTGCGGGTGCGGGTGCGGGTTCTTGTATGGATTGTTGTGTGAGCTCCGGTATGGACTCCGGGATCGATTGAGGAATCGGCTCAGCAACCTCAGCAACCTCAGCAACCTCAGCAACCTCAGCAACCTCAGCAACCTCAGCAACCTCAGCAACCTCAGCAACCTCAGCAACCTCAGCAACCTCAGCAACCTCAGCAACCTCAGCAACCTCAGCAACC
>CALLMF010000034.1 GCA_938006335.1 uncultured Granulosicoccaceae bacterium
ACGCGGTATTGCTGGATCAGGCTTGCGCCCATTGTCCAATATTCCCGACTGCTGCCTCCCGTAGGAGTCTGGGCCGTGTCTCAGTCCCAGTGTGGCTGATCGTCCTCTCAGACCAGCTACGGATCGTCGCCTTGGTAGGCCGTTACCCCACCAACAAGCTAATCCGGCATAGGCTCACCCAATAGTGAGAGGTCCGAAGATCCCCCTCTTTCCACCGTAGTGCGTATTCGGTATTAGCGTGAGTTTCCCCACGTTATCCCCAGCTACTGGATAGATTCCTATGTATTACTCACCCGTCCGCCACTCGTCAGCCAGAGCAAGCTCTGCTGTTACCGTTCGACTTGCATGTCTAAAGCATACCGCCAGCGTTCAATCTGAGCCAGGATCAAACTCTTCAGTTTAAAAGTGTCTTCAGCCTTCCGAAGAAGAACCGAACCGCTCTGCAGCGGAATAACTTTTGACCGAAGGTCCGTCCACTCAAGAATTAAAGCTTAAGCTTCAGGTACTTCAGTTACATCAATTGCGGAGCAACCGACGCGACCCAAGCACCCAAGTAAGTTACTAAAGTTCGATTGTTAAAGAGCGTTTGGCAGAGCGGGACAATTCCGCTGCGCCGAGTTCGAGGAGCTTAACACGCCGAATTGGCCGTGTGTGAAAAACTCGTCGAACCGTGTCCCTCGGTCGCTGCGGCGTGTCGCTGCTGCGGTGAGGAGCTGTGCAGTATAAGCATCCGAAATCGTGCGTCAACCGAATTCGAAAAAAAACTTCAACTTTCTTCAAGTCCACTTACTTCGCGGAGAAGCCAGTTGACATGGACGTGCACGAAAGCCCTACGAATACAGTGGTTTTCGTGATCTTGCAGCGAAAAGAGATGCAGGCATCAGGCAGCAACGGACTGCCGCAAGACCGTCCGCTTCAGCTCAAACGCACCCGTGCGGCGCGTCGTTTGCCGACCTGCAGCAACACGACCGAACCGGGCTCCAGAACACGTCGCCCATCGCTGGCCCGCTCACCGTCAATTCGAACCGCACCCTGCTTGACCATGCGATGGCTTTCGCTGGTGCTGCCCGTCAATCCGGCATCAACCAGCACGTTTGCCAGCGGCCTTCCCTCCCCGGCGTCCACGGACACCTCTGGCAGATCATCCGGCAGGGCGCCATCGCGAAACCGGGCCACGAAAGCCTGTTTCGCAGGCTCTGCCGCCGACTCCCCGTGAAAACGCGCGACCATTTCGAGCGCGAGCTCGTACTTGACGTCACGCGGGTTGCCGCCATCAGCGATCTGCTGGCGAAACCGCTCGATCGACGCGACCGGCCGCAAGCTCAGCAAATCGAAATACCGCCACATGAGAGCGTCCGGTATCGACATCAGCTTGCCGAACATGTCGTTTGGCTCGTCCTCGACACCAATGTAGTTACCGAGCGATTTGGACATCTTCTGGACCCCATCGAGCCCCTCGAGCAACGGCATGGTCAATACCACCTGACTGGGCTGGCCGTTGGCCTTCTGCAGCTCACGTCCCATCAACAGGTTGAATTTCTGGTCGGTACCACCGAGCTCCACATCAGCTTCGAGCGCCACGGAGTCGTAGGCCTGCACCATCGGGTACAGGAACTCGTGCAGGGCAATGGGCCGCTGCTCCCGGTAGCGCCGGGAAAAGTCATCTCTTTCCAGCATGCGCGCCAGCGTCTGCCGCGACGCCAGTCGTATCAGATCGACCGCACTCATGTCTCCAAACCACTCGGAGTTGAAGCGGACTTCGGTGAGCTCGGGATCGAGCACCTTGAACACCTGCTCACGATAGGTGTCGGCGTTGGCCTTGACCTGCTCGTCATCCAGCGGCGGGCGTGTGGCATTGCGCCCACTCGGGTCACCGATACGTCCCGTGAAGTCGCCGATCAGAAATATCGCGGTGTGCCCGAGCTCCTGGAACTGCCGCATCTTGGCAAGCAGCACCGTATGCCCCAGGTGCAAGTCGGGCGCGGTCGGGTCAAAACCCGCCTTGACGCGCAACGGCCTGCCTTCCGACAAGCACTGCGCAATCCTCCCCTCGAGCTCGCTCTCGAGCAGAACCTCATCAGCACCACGTCTGAGTTCGGCGAGTTGCCGGCGTGCCTCAACGGCAAACGCCGAATCGTCCGCCACCTTGGTCGGGCCAGAGCCGCTCATGCACACCTGTCTGTCAGCTGGATGGGTCGCGTGCGCCACCTGGACGTCACATGAATTAGGGAGCGCGAATCGGGTCTCATTTTTGTAGCCATGAACTACACTGACTACCCGGGCGCGCAACGCTCGCGAACTATAGCGGAATTCCCGCGGTTCGCATCTCGCCACTGCTTCAACAATACGGGTTCCGCCTTGGGTAACGAGACACCTAACATGCGACTGTCATCTGTCGACTTCGCTTCCGGCTGCTGGAACGATGAACCAGCGCCGCGTAACAGGAACAACAAGCGTCGGACCCTCAACCAGACGGCGACTGCCGGAGCGGTGCGCCTGTCTGCCACCTCCGAGACCAGCCCGCGCCATACCGGCAAGGTCATTGCCGGCTTGGTGTTTGCCGCGGGCGGGATTCTCGTGACCACGGCCAGCACCGGCACAGTCGAGCAGGCACCACGCCTGTTGATGGCCTCCGCGGCGATCGCTCCTCCGGCCTTTTTCTACGACGACGAGAGCGACGCACTGCAGGAGCGGGCTGGTGCCCATGCGGCTTCCGCGACCCTTCCGGGTGTCGACATCCCGACCACGACGAACACAGACGGCTTGATCGCTGATCCTCTGGTGCAGGGCGCCGCCGAGGCGCTGGCGACGAGCCTGCCCGGCATCGGCGCTGATGCGGCGGTGTCGACCGCGCTGGCGTCACACCCGTCGCTGCGCGCGGTGCGCGACCGTCACGAGGCGCCGCTGGGTGCTTCCACCGATACGTATACCGTGGCAGGCGGCGACACCTTGTCCGGTCTGCTTTCGCGTTTCGGCGTCAAGGGCAAGCAGATGCCGCATGTGCTGACAGACGATGCGGTCAAGAAGCACCTGTCCTCGTTGAAAATCGGCCAGAAGCTTGATGTCACTACGCTCGCCGACGGCAGCTTTCACAGTCTGTCGGCCAAGGTCGGCAAGGAACGTCGGGTCACCATCCGACGTGCCGATGATGGCTTTGCGGTCGCGGCGATCGACCTGCCGGTAGAAAAAGAGCGGGTGGTGTCTTCCGGCACGATCGAGCAGTCCTTGTATCTCGCCGCCGAGCAGGCCGACCTCAAGCAGTCCACCATCATGGAACTGGCGGACATCTTTCAGTGGGAGCTCGATTTTGCGCGTGATATCCGCAGCGGTGACCAGTTCAGCGTCGTATACGACCGCTTGTACCGCGAGGGCCGCTACATCGGTGACGGCGACATCCTCGCTGCGGAGTTTGTTCGCGGTAACAAGACCTACAGCGCCATTCGCTTTACGACTGACGACGGCTTTACCGGTTACTACTCACCGGACGGACGCTCCAAGAAGCGCACCTTTGACCGCCACCCCGTAGACGTCGTTCGTATCACCAGCCGCTTTGATCTGCAACGAATGCACCCGGTGCTCGGCCAGGTCCGTGCCCACCGCGGTGTGGACTATGGCTCACCTCACGGCTCGCCAATCTATGCGACCGCTGATGGCGTGGTTCAGTACTCCGGAAAAAAGGGCGCCTACGGCAAGACCGTGGTACTTCGCCACGGCGACGGCGTCGAGACCCTGTACGCGCACATGTCGGACATCGACGCCCGGTCCATCGTTGGCAAGCGAGTTCGTCAGGGAGATGTCATCGGCAAGGTCGGTCGAACCGGCCGCGTCACGGGCACCCACCTGCACTATGAATTCCGCAAGCACGGCGTGCACGTCGATCCACTGCTGGTCGAGCTGCCGGCGGCCGCCCCGCTCGCCGAGAAGTACCGCGACGACTTGACCTTGATCAGCGACCAGATGATCGCGCAGATGCGCAGCGTGATCCCACCTGCAGAGCAGCTCGCCGACGCGTCCAAGCCGTAGTAGTTGCGACTGGCTGCCCACACGGGGCCGCAGGGCAAGACGGGCCAGTCAGGCCCGTCGCCCTGCCCTACCCGGCTACACCGGGAGACCGGGCCTGATCAGACCGAAAAAGACGACCCGCACCCGCAGGTGGTGGTCGCATTGGGATTACGGATCACGAACTGCGACCCTTCGAGCCCTTCGGAATAGTCGATCTCGGCACCTGTCAGGTACTGGAAGCTCATCGGATCGATCAGCAGCTTGACCCCCTCTTTCTGGACTTCGGTGTCACCGTCGTTGATGACTTCGTCGAATGTGAACCCGTACTGAAAACCCGAACACCCGCCACCGGAAACGAATACCCGCAGCATCAGCCCCGGGTTGCCTTCGTCCTCGATGAGTTCCTTGACTTTGAGTGCCGCAGATTCCGTGAACACCAACGGGTCCGGCATTTCGAAGTCGTCAATACTGACTTCAGCGCTCATTACTGTGCATCTCCTGAATCGTGCTGGCAGTGTACTTGACCTACCAGATTGGTCAACTATTTCGCGACGAGGTTCCAGGCCCGCTTCACCGAAACGTCGTCGTGCCGATCTCCATCGGGCATGACCTCTACCACAACCGCGTCCGGCTCCCCGGTTTCTGCGAGTTCGAGCGGTATGCCGAGCGTTTCGAAGAAGCGCAAATCGAACACCAACGCGCTCCCATCCGGCCAGGCATCCACGACCTGCAGGGCCTCGCCGTCGCGCATCAGGGATACACGCAATTCGCCCGCCACACGACCACGTCCGCGTGACTGTACGACGGTGACATCGAGCACACCGCTGGTGCGCCCGTTATCGGCGGAATACCGAACCTTGTCCACGCCGAGCCCGACCGGCACGCGGGTGTCAGATATACGGCGGTAGAGCTGCAGCTCCGCTTGTTCGTCGGCAGACACACGTGTGGCTTCCGACAACCGCTCGCGGAGTGTCACAGCCTCGGCTCGCGCAAGGTCGCGCTCTTCTATCAACTGCGCGATCCTTTCCTCCGCTCCCTGCACGGATTGCATCGGCGAGGCGTGATCCTGATCCCGGACGTTGCGTGCCTGATGAACGCCGGCCTGCCAGGCGCACACGAGCGCGGCGGCAATCACACCGATCGCCAGGATGGGTCGGGCAGGCAAGCCCCGGGCACGACTCACGGCAGCAACGGTGGCACAAGCAGACCTTGGGTCTCATCAAGACCCAACAGCAGATTCATGTTCTGGACGGCCTGACCGGCAGCACCCTTGACGAGATTGTCCTCCACCGAGAACACCACCACGCGGTTGCGCTGCTGTGGCCGATACACCGCCAGACGCACCATGTTGGCGCCACGAACGGTGCGCGTCTCGGGGTGCGAGCCTGCAGGGAGCACATCCACGAAGGCTTCCTCGCGGAATCGACTCTCGAATACCGCCTGCAAGTCGGCCTCACGGCCGGCGGGCGTGAGCTCGGCATACAAGCTCGATTGGATACCGCGGATGATCGGCAACAAATGCGGAATGAACGTCAGCTCGACCGGAGCGCCTGCAATGTGGGCAAGCCCTTGCTCTATTTCCGGCAAGTGACGATGACCCGCAGCACCATAGGCGCGGAAGTTGTCCGACGACTCCGCCAGGAGCATGGGCACCGATGCCCCGCGCCCTGCACCGCTGACCCCGGACTTGGCATCGGCAATCAATGAGTCAAGGCGTACCAGCCCCGCTTCAACAAGCGGCAAGAAGCCGAGCTGTACCGCGGTGGGATAACACCCGGGACAGGCGACCAGGCGAGCGTCGGCAATAGCTGCACGGTTCAGCTCCGGCAGCCCATAGACCGCCTCTTTGACCAGTTCCGGGCAAAGATGCGTCTCGCCGTACCACTCGGCCCAGACATCAACATCCTTGATACGAAAATCGGCCGACAGATCAATGATACGCGCACCCGACTCGAGTAGCGCCGGCGCCTGACGCATGGCCGTGCCGTTGGGCGTGGCAAAGAAGATGATGTCGCAGCCTGCGTCTCCCACCGCGTCCGGCCCTTCGAACTCAAGGTCGGTGAATCCGCGCAAGCTTGGAAAATGCGCGTCGAGCCGAGTACCTGCAGCCCCTCGAGAACTGACAAAGACAACCTCTACATCATCTCGCGGCAACAACAACCGCAACAGTTCGACTCCGGTGTAACCGGTGCCGCCGATGATGCCAATTCGCTTGCATGACTTGACCATGCACTTGAGTATGGCACGCCGCCCAGGGCCTGAGCGACGTGCGCGTACGAGGCGAGTGGACCGACACTCGTGACCCTCGGTCTACCTTCCAGCACCACCATTTGCAAGGTTGTCCCACGGTGCGGCATGCACCCGACTGCCATGGATGTAGAACGCGGCATCCCCTGCGAGAACCGACCGGTCCTGACCTGCACGAGGACCGTATTGACCGGCAGAAGCCGTCTCTACCACCAGCGCACCGCGAGCCTCTATGCGCGCATCGGAACCTGTACGCACATCAAAACCGTGCAGACCGGTGTACGACCAATCACGCCACTGCCACGGATCACTGATGGTATCCAGTGGCGGCGACACCGCCGAACCGTGAACGTCGATTCCCATGGCGATACGTACCGGGTGCTCATCAGTGGCGGCCTGTACCGTGATTGCCCTCGGGTTGTACAGCGCAATCGACTCCGTGCCGCGCTCACCGATGCGTTGAGTGGAGACTTCGCGCGGGGCCGTCGGGTCCGACACATCAAACAATGACAGCTTGATCCCCTGGAACAAGCCGCCTCGCCCATCACCCTGCCCATCTTCAACCGGCACCGCATCCTTGCCGAGACCCAACAGGTGATCGTTACCCATCGGCAGCAACCACTCGCTGTAACCGGTGATCTCGAGCTCGCCAAGTATTGCCGGATCCGACGGGTTCGACAGATCGATCACATACAGAGGATCGGTCTGGCGGAATGTCACGAGGTAGGCCCGGTCACCGAGAAACCGGGATGCATAGAGTTGCTCGAACGGCTTGCCGATGGGCGCGGGGCGCGCATCATTGGGAAGTTGGGCCACAGTGACCAGCTCGCCCTGGCCATTGCTGCGCAGTACGCTCATGATGATCGGACTGCTGTCGTAGTCGAGCATTGCCGGCATGGACACGACCCGCAGGTCGCCGTTGTACTCACTGAAGCGGTATGGCTTCTGGTTGTGATTCCAACCGAGATGTCCCTCGATGCGACCACTGCCGACATAGTTCAGACCACTATCATTGATATCGAACTGATGGATATCCGTGTCCACGCGCGGGTCCTGAATCACGGCATCGGTCGAGATCACATCGGTGTCTACCAGCTCGTCCTCTTGAACATTGTGTGAGTACGTCCACTGGGTGGTCGCCAGGAATACCGCTTCCGGAGACGCGTACAGGGTCTCGCTGGCTCCTAGAAAACACTCACTATCGAGCGGTTGCAGCGTGTCGAGATCGATCACGGAGAGCACCACGATATCGGCTGTGATCGGCTGCTCGCCGTCTGACGGCGCTGCCACAAAACAGGCCGACGGGTCAATCAACGTCTGACGATTACCCGAGGTGTCTGTCCACGACGGGAGCAAGTCCTCGTCGGACGCACCGGCCACAGCGGCGGCCCACGTGTCCGGATCTACGCTGTAGGGATCAACGCCATCCAGCACGGGATAGAACCGTGAGGCCAGAAACAGCTGATTGTCGATACGTCGGCTGGACACGACCCTACCGTCCATCAACAACGTAGCGTCGACTGACGCGGTCGCAGGGTCCGCCAACGGTACGCGAGCCACGAGCGTATCGGCACCACTGAAACTCATGGAGTCATCCCAGGTGTTGTAGCCACCGAAGCCTTCCGATACCAGCACGGCCGACGTCGACTGCCCGCCTGTGAGGTAGAAGCCGTCGGCGTAGCGTCCGCCGAGGTCGATCGTGATATCCGCAAGCGGCACCGCATCCGGTGTGTCCCGGTCCATCTCGAGCACACGCAGCACGGTCGCATCAGCCGATTCAGGTGCAGGCATTGATGTCCCATCCACGGCGACAGGCTCGATCTCGACGTCGACGGTGTCGTCGATGTATCCATCGTATCGCGACTGCAGCACATAGAGGCGCTGACCATCGGTCTTGACCCTGTCTGCTTCGTCGACACCGATTTCCTGGACATTGGTTCCGGTGACATCGTCCGCATCCGCGGCGCTGTCTGCCGAGTCGCCTGACGCCGCTGGCGCGGACGCTTCGGCGTCGACAAAGGCGACGTCGTCGGTGACGATATCGCCGCCAGCGATAGACTCCGGTTGTCCTCCAGGATCACCGCCAAACTGCCCTTGGGCGAGCAAGGCCTCGCGCACCGCGGTCATGAAGTCCTCGCCGCTGTCGAACGTCGTGAGCCGCGAGCGGTTGCCTGAGTCCGGGCCGGGGCCATTTTCGAACGCATCGGAGGAAGAGTCGCTACAGGCTGACAGCACCACCAGTGCGCTCAGGCCAAGCGCCGACGCTCTGAGGAGCCCGCTGTCAGGCCGGCAAGTCCGTGGTGTCGAGACAGGTCCAGGAATCATGAGCATCTCCGTGTGTGGGAATTTTTTCCCATACTAGAACGACAGCGGCCAGACGCAAGCGGTTTTTTACCGGCCCACGTGAAAATATCGACGCGCTGCGCAAAAGGCGGAGCAGTTATCAGACCGGGTTGCGCTGTATCACGCCCCCGGGCCCACACGGGATCAGGAGCCAGATCAGCTCGGCGACACAGAGGTGTCCAACGCGGCATCAAGGGCCGTTTGCAAGTCCGCGCTCGACACGGGCTTGGCCAGCATGCCGGACGCGCCAAGCGCGAGAGCAGCTTCACGGTCCCGTGTCGAGGTACGACTGGTGAGCATCAGAACAGGGGCATTCGACGCCAGCGTTGGGGTCTCCCGCAGCGCTTCGAGAACACCGTAGCCGTCGACGCGTGGCATGTCGATATCGAGCAGGATCAGATCAAACGCCGCGGTCTTGAGAATATCCAGGCCCCGCTGGCCGTCGTGGGCTTCGGTCACGTCCATGTTCCAGGCACCGAGCTGCTCTTGCAGCCACGCCCGCTGCGTCGGTGAATCGTCGATCACGAGCACACGTGCGGCAGCGACGCTGTTGCTCTGCCGTATCGCCTCCTGAGCTGTTGTGCCGGGAGCACCGACGCTGGCCGACGCCCCGGGATCAGCCACCGTACGCCAGGCTGACGGAGCGAGCAGAAACGCGATACGCCCATCGCCAAGTCCAGCAGCCCCGGAGTAGTAACCCAAGCGGGCCAACTGCGGCCCGAGCGCTTGCACCACCAGTTCCTGGTATCCCGCCACCGCGTCCACGGACACACACACCTCTTCGCCATGACTGGCCAGTATCAACAGACGCCGTTGATTGTGATCGTCCACCGACGCGGGTTCCGCTCCAAGACACGCAGACAGTTCGATCGCAGGCACCGTCGCATCGAACGGCAGTACATCGCGAACGTGATTGACGGATATGCCGACACACATCGAGCCCGCTTGCACCAGCACCACTTGCTGTACAGGCACGCGTTGCGGCACGCGCAATTCAAAACAAGCTCCCACCGGCGTGTCGACAAGTCGAAGATCTCCGTCGAGATCGGTGAGCACACGACGCACACTCGCAAGCCCGAGGCCGTGACCTGCGAGCTGCTCGCGAGAGGAATCGCCCGAGCGCGCGGTGCTGAATCCCGTTTGCTCGATCTGAGCCAGCGATTCGAGACCCGCCGCCAGCCCGCGTCCATCGTCGCTGACTCTGACCACAAGATCCACGCCGTCCAATGCAGCATCCACGCACACGGTGCCTACGCCGGATTTGCCGTGCGACTCACGCTCGGACACGGATTCAAGTCCGTGGGCGACCGCGTTGCGAAGCACGTGCTCGATGGCCGGCAACAAGCGCCGACACAACGCACCGTCCAGCGTGAGATCTTCACCCGTGACCTGCAACGCGACCTGAACATCGCAAACCGCTGCAGCGTCGTTCAATACGTCCTGCAAGCGTGGCACCGTATCGCCAAACCGCACCAGGCGTGCACGCACAAGATCCTGCTGCAGGGCACGCGCCGAACGCGCACCATGTCGGCGTTCGGTGTCGACGCCGCGCACCGCAGCTTCCAATGTGTCGCGCATCGTCGCCACGTCTGCGATGAGTTCGCGCGCGGCTTCGCTCTCGAGCAGGTCTGAGGCGTTCGGCAGACGGCGCCAGCGGTGCGCCACGGTTTCCAGCTCACGCGCCATGTGCGTGAGTCGATCGATCTCGACAGTCAGGCGGGCCTGGCTCGTGGTCAGCTCACTGGCGAGTCCCAGCAGGCGTTCCCAGGCATCCTCGGTGACGCGTGTATCGCCGGTGGCAATGATCTGATCGTGAGGTGCAGCGCCTGCGAGGCGTCCAGGTGAGGCGGCGTCCAGTTCACGGCGCGCTTGCTCGATAGCCTGTGCGAGCCCCTTTGGCGACACGCCCTGGATGCTGGCCTCATGTTCATGTGCCAGTTCTGCAAGGCCCGGCCATCCCGCAACCCGTGCGCTGCCTTTCAATGTGTGCAATGCCGACAAGGCATCGCTGCGCGTATCGGACTCACCATGATCTGAACGCGGACGCAGGCGCGCAATGAGCTCCTGCGCTTCATCGGCGAAGACATCGGCGAGTGCGACGCCACCGGTGTCAAGCATGCCCTCGTCGTCGTCTTCCCCTTCACTTGAGGACATCCGATCGGCAAATACGGGGGCCAGAGATGCACTGTCAAGACAGGCCCTGATTCGGGCAACACCGCTCTCGAATGTACCGATGTCTTTTTCGTCGAGCGCCCGTCCATGCTGATAGTGGTCTTCAGCGAGTGCCTGTAGCGGACCAATGGCCGTAACGATGTCTGCTGCCCCAACGGTCTGGGCACTACCATCAATCGTGTGCAGGGCGCGTAGCATGCGCTGGCCCGGTACTGACGGCGCTGCGGCGAGCTCACTTTCGATGACGCGCAAGTGTCCCTCACACTCAACGACAAACACCTGCTCGAGCGTTGGATCGGCACGACGCTCTGTGGTCTCACCTTGCTGTTCGCGCGGTAGTGCCAGCTCCGCAACGAGCTCATCCACGGCCACATTGCCGGCGCTACCTGCAGGTGCCTCGATGTCGGCAATCAACTGCGGCAACACAGCATGCAGCTCGTGCAACTGCTCTTCCGGAACGCCATCCGCCTTTGAATCCAAACGATCAAGCGCAGCACCGCACACCCTCGAGAGGGCTTCGTGACCGGCACGTCGCCCGATACGCTCGAGTGTGCGCAAGGGTTCGATCAAGGGGGCCGCTGTCACGGGCATGCAAGACATCCCCGTGACAAAGCCATCAAGGGACACCAGCGCGGCGTCGGTCAAGGCACGTGCATCTGGATCGTCTGCATGTGCGTGGGACTCCGCCTGCTGCGTATTCTGCTGTGGCGCCTGATGCGTCGTTCGCGTGTCGGCCCCGGCAAGCACCGTGTCAAACAAGCGCGTTCCTGGTAACGCGCTGCGCACATCGGTCAACGCGGATTCTGCTCGCTCCAGAGCATCGTTACTCGCTTGCTGCGGCTGCAATGCCGCCTCCAGGCAGGCATCCATCTCGACCACCAGACGTGCAATAGCGTCACGGAATCGATGGTCAGAGCTCGGCGCGCCGAGTTCGAGCGTATCCGCCAGTCCGTCGAGCAGCGCGCTCGCCTCGGGCAGGGGAAGTATTCCAAGCGCCGCAGACATTTGCTTCAAGCGGACAAGTACGGCGTCCAGAGGCTGTGCGGACGCAACGTCGTTGCCCAGGAGCCCTTCGAGCGAGGGCTCAAGCTCTTTCAGCTGATGTCTTGCTTCATTGACAAGGGCTGCCTGCGCAGTATCTATGTCGCTTGAGCGCTCACTGGATATCGGGTTGCCCGTTTGTTCTATGCGCCGTGCAAGCGTGCGGCTTTCGGAAGACACGGTGGACAGTCCCTCATCAGCCGCATCGGGGGCGCGTTCCAGCGCCGGACGAACGCGCCCACTTTGCAATCGACCGTCTTCCAGACATTTGCGCAGGCGCAGCAGGTCCGATGCGAGCGCCAGACGACTCGACGTGTCGGGACTGTGCCCGGTTTGCATGGCAGCGATGCGATCCGCTGCCACCGAAACGGTCTTGCGCGCCTCGTCTTCACCGAACACCGTGAGCAAGGCGTCGAGTTCACGCAAGCGCCCTAGAAGCAAATCGCGCGCCCGCTTGTCGAGACCATGTGCACCAGCCTCAAGCCAGGACTCGATCGGGTGCAGCAACTCGATCGAACGCGCGTGGATGCCGTCACTCAAACGTCGACTCAGCGCCGGCGCCGCGTGTCGCCAGCTGGCTGATTCCGCGATGGCAAGACGCACGCTGTCCAGATCGAAGAGCTGCTCCAGCACGGCATCCCGCGACTCGACGCGTCGTCCGGCCAGAGCCACGTAATACAAGAGATTCCGCAGCAACGGCAAGGTCTGCACCTCGGTGCCGTCGTGCAGCCGACGCTCCACCTGAGCCATCAATCGTCTTGCCGAACCCGTGTCTTCAAGCGAACCGTCGGCAAGCGACGCGACGATGCGAGAAGCCGTGCGAAACACGAGCGCGTCTGCACGGGGTGCGTCCTCGCTATCGACCAGTGGTTGAAGACAGGTACGCATGGTGCTGAGCGCATGCATCCGTGCACTGTCATCATTGTTGGACGTCGCCTTGAACCAGTCCACCAGCGAGCGCACGACGCGCGGGCGTTGCTGGCGGCAGAGTTGCGTCCATTCCTGTTCATCGGCGAAGGACTGCACGCTGCTCTGATCCGCTTCAAGATGAGCGTCCACATCGATATCCAGACCCAGCACCAGCGCATCGCCGACCAGATCTTCGCCGCGCAGCGCGCGCATGTCGTTGACGCGATCCAGCCACGGCAGCGCGGTGTCGTTGCGTGCGGATTCATCGAGACTGGCCACAGCGGTATCCAGGGTATCGATGGCGTCCACGAGGATTCGGGCACGCTCCCTGTCGCTGATGCCAACGCGCTGATCCAGCGTGCCGGCTGCAGCCGCTTCGATCACCGCCTGGACTTCACCGGCAACCCAGGCGATCGCGGGCTTGCGGATCATCAACAAGGCATTGCGCATGCGTGCCAGGCGTCGCGCCAGACCGGCCATCACGATGGCATCGTCCTGCTGCAGCGCCTGCTCGATATCCGCAGCCGCCTGTTTCAACTCCAGGTGCAGGCTTTCGAGCACACGCGACGTTGCAACAGACCAACTGGTCGATACGGTGGGATCAGCGGTCACGCTTCTTCCCTGCCGAGCTTCTGCTTTTCGCGGCGCGGGCGCGGTGACACCGGAAGACGAAACCCCGCCACGCTTCGCTCGAGATCATCGGCCAGCGACTGCAGGTCATCGAGCGCCTGCGCAACGTGCGCCGTAACCTCAGCCCCCTCGCGAGAGATGCGATCGATCACGGTCATGTTGCCGGACACCCGCCCCAGTACACGTGCCTGGCGGGTCGCGCTTCCGGCGGTCTCGGCAAGCAAGCTGTCGAGCTCCGCTGCACTGGCTTCAATCGACTCGAGACCGCCATGCAATGACTCGATTTCGGAGACGGTCGTTGCGAGAGCGGCATCGGTACTCGACATGGCGCGCAGGATTTCGTCGGCGTCCTCGCGAATTACCGAGGTCAACTGCGCGATCTGCACACTGGCTCGATCAAGCACTCGCGCAAGATCGGCGACGTCGTCGGACACGCGTGCATAGTCGCCAGTGCCTGTTGGTCCTCGGCTACCCGCAGCACGCAAGGTGGTATTGAGCGCCAGCAGATCGGTACGATCCGCAACCTCCCTGATCGCCCCGGATTCATGATCGATGGCGACGAGGTTCTCGGCGAGGCGCCGCGTCAGACGCGTGGTCAGCGATGCCTCATCACGAATGCGCGTGAACTCGTCGTGTACCGACGCCAGCGATTCACGACAACGCGACATCGCCTCGCGCGCGGCGTGCGACTGCCGCGAAGACTCACTCGCATTGACCGACAATTCAGTCATTACGCCGCTCATGGCACCCAGGTAGTTGGACGAGCGCAGCACTTCTCGCGACTGCACGGATGCCCCATTGGCCAGCGCACGCATCGGCGCGTTCGTGCTGGCAACCGCAACCCGTACCGCCTCTGCAGAACCGACGGCCGCGCCCACCAACCAGCGCAGCTCTGTGACGGCGTGATTGAACGCGTCGGCCAGTGCGCCTGTCATCGATTCATCCACGGTGGCCCGCACCGACAGATCTCCATCAGCCAACGGCCCCATCTCGTCGAGCAGTTTGAGGATGGCCGCCTGCTGACGGCGCTCACGACCTTCGTTACGAATCCGCGCCCGCTGTCGCTGCTGCCACACGGCAAATCCGAGCAGCACGCAACACACCACGCTCAAGGCGACGAGCGTCAGCGGTAACCAGCCCTGTGATCGCAACACGACGGCGAGACCAACGAGCAGCAGCACCAGGCTGACCAACGGCAACCACAGCTTCGCGCTTTCGCCGGTATTTTCCGACATCCGCCTGTCACGGTTCAGCTTCATGACTGGGGCACCAGGGAAGGCGAACCTCCCGAGCCACGAACATCAAGAAACTCAGGCAGTACGAGCAGGCGGGCAGGGTCGACCGGCGTCGCATCGACGCCCGGTCTGACCTGCGCGACACCGAGTACGAAGCCGTCGCTGAACTCGATGTAACTCTGTACCGGCTCGGCCTGTCCCAGCCAGGCGCCAAAGTCACTCACCGGAAGCACCCGGCCACGCGCCAGCGCCGTGCCCAGAAACCACGCAGCCGTACCGGCGACAGGCTGCACGTGCAAGGCAGCATGCACTTCACAGACGCAATCGGCAGCCACGGACCAGCACTGTCCACCCGCATCAAACACGAGTCCCCGCGCCGTTTGCCGGTCAGCGACGTCACGCGTGGTGTCGGCCGGCGCCGCGCCGGTAGCGGGCTGCTTGATATTGATGGTGGCGGACGTCATGCGTCGGCCAGGGCGGCGTCGATGCTGCGCAGTAACACCGGCCGCGACACAGGCTTCACCAGGTAGTCGATGGCTCCCTGGCGCAGGCCCCAGATGCGGTCGGTATCCTGCGCCTTGGTCGACAGGATGATGATGGGAATCTGCGAGGTGGATGACTCGCGTCGCAACAGTCGTGTGGCCTCGAACCCGTTGACACCGGGCATGACGACATCCATCAGGATCACATCGGGCTGCACGCGAGCGGCAAGCTCCAGCCCCTCCTCACCGTTGCTGGCCACGTACACCTTGTGTCCATGATCACGCAAGATCCGACCGTAGGCGTGTACCTCGGTAGGGGAATCTTCAACAACCAGTACGTCGGCCATGTCGAGCTAGCTACTGGTTATGCCGGACGATGGACGAGACCGCTGCACCGAACGCATACGGGCGATGATTTCGGTGACGGCACTGACCAGCGCTTCGCGATCAAACGGTTTGGCAAGATGCTCGGTAGCTCCGGCCACGCTGGCTCGGGCCACGTCGAACAGCCCATCCCTGCTGGACAACAACAGGATCGGTAGCTCGCGGAACTTCTCGTGGTGCCTGACCAGCGCACACAAATGGTATCCGTCCAGACGCGGCATCACGATGTCGGCAACCAGGGCGTCCGGGGCCTTGTCCACGA
Organism: uncultured Granulosicoccaceae bacterium; assembly: GCA_938006335.1. Taxonomy (GTDB): domain Bacteria; phylum Pseudomonadota; class Gammaproteobacteria; order Granulosicoccales; family Granulosicoccaceae; genus Granulosicoccus. The sequence goes on from CALLMF010000034.1 coordinate 15,708, forward strand.
TGGCTGCAAGTGCCTCGAAGCCATCGTTGGCAACACTGACGCTGGCTCCGGCAGACTCCAGGTAGGACGCTGCGCTGCGGCGCACCGTGCGGCTGTCGTCAACGACCAGCAAATGACGGCCAAGCAAGGGCGCAGCATCGTCTGTAGCTTGTGTGTCGGCGTCACTCATGCCCGTGAGAACACGTCCCGATTATTGATCATGCTCGCGCGGCCTCTTCCCCGACTTCTTCGGCTTGTAGGGTATCCGATGAAGGCTGCGTGCGATACTGCCCGCATGAGCGTATCACTCGGCGTAGTGATGGATCCGATCGAATCCATCACGCCCTACAAAGACACCACCCACGCCATGCTGCTTGCCGCATCGGCACGCGGCTGGGACACCTACGTGTTCGAGCAACCGGACCTCTATCTGGTGCAGGGGCGTGCGTTCGGGCGGCGTCGCCGGGTCAAGGTGTTTGACGATTCGACGCACTGGTTTGAAGCGCAAGCGCCCGAGGACGTGCCACTGTCGGAACACGACATCATCCTGATGCGCAAGGACCCCCCGTTCGACATGGACTACGTGTACACCACGTATCTGCTCGAGCGCGCAGAAGCCGACGGCGTGATCGTGGGCAATCGCCCATCATCGTTGCGCGATGTCAACGAAAAGCTGTTCACCGCCTGGTTCTCCGAGTTCTGCCCGACAACGCTTGTCACGGCTTCCTCGGAACGACTCAAGCATTTCATCGAGGAACAAGGAGACGTGATTGTCAAACCGCTCGACGGCATGGGCGGGGCCGGCATCTATCGCTTGAGTGTTGCCGATCCCAACATCAACATCATTCTCGAGACCATCACCCTCGACGACAAGCGCCAGATCATGGCGCAGCGCTATGTGCCGGAGATCGTGGACGGCGACAAACGCATCCTGGTGGTGGGCGGAGAGCCGATGCCATTTGCGCTGGCTCGCATCCCTGCCGCCGGCGAGACGCGCGGCAACCTCGCTGCGGGCGGGCGCGGCGTGCCGGTGCCATTGGGCGACGCCGAGCGCCGCATCGCCGACACGCTGGGACCAGAGCTGGTCAGACGCGGCCTGGATTTCGTCGGACTCGATGTCATCGGCAGCGTCCTGACCGAGGTCAATGTCACCAGTCCTACCTGCGTGCGCGAGCTCGATGCACACGCACAAGGCCGGGAAGTCACCGACATCAGCTCGGCGCGCCCTTATGTTCCAGGTATCGCTGACCGCTATCTCGACGTAATGACGGAGCGCCTCAACGTCCACCGCGCGTCAAGGTCTGCGACGTAACGGCAGGGGCAGAGGACCTGTCCTAGACTCAGGCAAGCTCGTCATCACATTTTGCGGGCGGTGTTCCGGACCCGGCCCTGAAGCCCACGGTCCTCGCCGTCCATCGCCACAGACCCGCTACGCCTCGTGAACAGCCTCAAGAACGACGCTCTGACGGTAACGCTCTTCATCGCGGCGGCCTTGCACGCACTGTTGATACTGGGTCTCGGCTTCGTCTCGTTCTCCACCGCCATCTCCGCGCCGCCCTCACTTGAGGTCATCCTGGTCCAGGAGCGCGACAGCGTGGCGCCGGAAGAAGCCGACTATATCGCCCAGGTGTCGCAGGATGGCGGAGGCGAGACCGACGAAAACACGCGTCCGTCCTCTCCCTTCACCAGCGAACGCGATTTCGACACCAACGGCGTGGCGCCGGTGCCCGTTGTGAAGAGCGCCCCGGAGGTCGCCGAGTCTTCATCCGAAGACGTTCTCACCGCCGTGTTTTCGGACACAGAAACGGCCGCACAGACCGACGCCGAGGAAAACCTCACCGACACCACTCGGGTCGACCGCGTGGTCATCGAGGAGAATCTTGATATCGCGAAGCTCGCCGCCGAGATCGACAGGCAACAAGAGGAGTTTGCCAAGCGCCCGAAAAAGAAGTTCATCAACGCGCGTACCCAGGAGGCGGCCTCGGCCGAGTACATGAAGTACTGGATCGAGAAGGTCGAGCGCGTCGGCAACCTCAACTACCCGGATGCCGCGCGCCGCAACAGCCTCACAGGCGCCCTGATACTGACTGTCGGCATCATGAAGAATGGCGACATCGAAAGCATCAGCATCGATGAATCCTCGGCACAGCGCGTGCTCGATGACTCGGCCAAGCGTATCGTCGAGCTGTCTGCGCCGTTCGAACCACTCCAGGGTGAGCTCGCCGAGCAGGCCGACATCATCTACATCACGCGCACCTGGGAATTCCGGGGTGACGATAGCGTCACGACCTACTGAGATCGGACTGATACCATTGGCGGGTCTGTACGCTCCCCCTCTACCTAGTGGACCTGACCCATAGTTTTCTGCTGTCCATGCCGCAACTCACTGACGGCGACTTTGGAGACAGTCTGGTCTACCTGCTCGATCACGGCGAGTTCGGGGCCTTTGGTGTGATCATCAACCAGCGCATGGGGATGGCTCTCGGTGAGATCTTCGAGCAACTCGACATCGACAATGCACAACCGCATGCCGCGGCTACCGGCGTGCTCTGTGGCGGCCCGGTCAATCCCGAGCACGGCCTCGTGCTGCACCCGCCGGGTCCCAACTTCGAGACAACCCGCGACTTCCCTGGCGGGATCTCCCTGTCCAGCTCGCGTGACGTGCTGGTCGCACTTGCCGCTGGTGGCGCCCCCGAGCAGCACCTCGTACTGCTCGGGCATGCGAGCTGGGCACCGGGGCAGCTCGAAGACGAAATTGGCGCCAACGCCTGGCTGACCTGCGACGCAGACACGAACGTGATCTTCAACGTGGCTACCGACGCTCGGCGCGACGCCGCCGGCAAGTTGCTCGGTATCGATCTGCTGCACATCAGCGGAGAGGCCGGACACGCGTGACCTGCCTGGGTTTCGACTACGGCGAAAAACGCATCGGCGTATCGGTTGGCAATCGGGAACTCGGAACGGCACGTCCGCTCGGCGTCGTGGTCAACCACAGCGGTACACCCGACTGGTCGACCATCGAGCGCTGGATCGCCGAGTGGCAGCCGGGCATCCTCGTGGTCGGCCTGCCACTGACCGAAGACGGTGGCGAGCAGGCGATTACACGCCACACGCGGGGGTTCATCAAGCGGTTGCGAGCGCGCACCCAGTGCGAGGTGCTGACCTGCGACGAACGATATTCGTCGATCGAGGCCAGTGAGGCCATTCGCCAGCAACGCGCCAGCGGCCAACGCACGCGGCGTAGCACTCACGCCGACATCGATGCGACCGCTGCGGCAGTCATACTGGAACGCTGGTTCATGGAGAACGGAGAATGACCGAACACCGCGCCGAGACGGTCGATCAGTGGCTGGACGACATGATCTCACCACTACAGGAGTTGCTGCGCGTCACCCCGGATGCTGGCCTGATAGGCATCCGCAAGGGCGGCGTGGCCATCGCGCAACGACTGCATCAACGGCTTCAGCCCGAGACGCCTCTCGGGGAGCTGGACATTGCGTTCTATCGGGATGACTTTGCACAGGCGGGCCTGCACCCGGTCGTCGGCCCCTCGTCGGTCCCCTTCAGCGTGGACGACAGGACCATCGTACTGATTGATGATGTGCTGGCGACCGGCCGCACCGTACGTGCGGCCATGAACGAAATATTCGACCATGGTCGCCCGTCACGCATCATTCTGGCCGTACTCGCCGAACGAGAGGGCCACGAGCTGCCGATACGAGCGGATATCGTCGGTGTGCGCCTCGATGTACCTGCCAATGCCTACATCGCTTTCGACACCGTCCGTGCACGCGTGACGGTCGGAACGCGCGGATGAGACCCGACCACAGTACCCGTGTGGAGGACCCCAAGTGACACTTGCCCATCCACAGTTCGACTCTGACGGCGCGCTTCGGCACTTTCTGGACCTCGATGGCGTGTCCCGCGAAACGCTGACCACGATCCTCGACACGGCCGAGGGCTTCGCACCGATCGGGGAGCGCAAGGTACGCACCGTTCCCCTGCTGCGCGGAAGAACCGTCGCCAACCTGTTCTTCGAGAACTCGACGCGCACGCGCACTGCCTTCGAGCTGGCGGCCAAACGCTTGTCCGCCGATGTCCTCAACATCGATCTGGTGTCATCGTCCACCGCCAAGGGCGAGTCCTTGCTGGACACCCTGCGGGTGCTCGAGTCACTGCAATGCGACATGTTCATCGTCAGGCACTCGCAAAGTGGCGCTGCGCGTTTCATCGCGCAACACATCGCGCCGGGCATCGCCGTGGTCAACGGTGGCGATGGCCAGCACGCGCACCCGACTCAAGGTCTGCTCGACATGTTCACCATCCGTCGGCACAAGGGAGACTTCAGTCAGCTCACGGTGGTCCTGATCGGCGACATCAGACACTCGCGGGTAGCGCGCTCCGACCTTGCCGCGCTCAAGATTCTCGGCGCGGGGGAAGTCCGTGTGGTTGGTCCGCGCACACTCGTACCCGCCGATGCCGAGGCACTGGGTGCGCGCTTTGTACCGCGTCTTGACGATGCGCTTCAAGGAGCCGATGTCATCATGGGATTGCGCCTGCAGCGCGAGCGCATGAATGGCGCCAAGGTCCCGTCGAGCGCCGAGTTCTTTCGGCATTTCGGCTTGTCCGCCGAGCGTCTGTCACTGGCCAAACCGGACGCCATTGTCATGCACCCCGGCCCCACCAACCGCGGGGTGGAAATCGCGGGCGATGTGGCCGACGGCAAGCAGTCGGTGATTCTCGAGCAGGTCACGGCCGGACTCGCCGTGCGCATGGCGGTGATGTCGATGGTGCTGGGTAGCCACACCAGCAACCGCGTCGAATCACATCAGGCGCCAGGAGTCGGCCCATGAGCAATACGCTGACACTGCCCGGTTTCACTGACCTGTACGCACGCATGCGCGAGCCCGGGCCTTCACGTCGTGGCACCCTGGCCAGCGAGTCGCGAGCGGCACTCGCAGCAGGGTTTACCCGAGTCTGTGCCGCGCCGGATACCAATCCTGCGACCGATTCCACCGCCACGGTCGAGCTGGTACAGCACCATGCCGATGCCAGCAACGGAGCAAAGGTGCTACCAATGGCCGCGCTTACCGTGGGACTGCAGGGTGAGCGGCTTACCGAGCTTGCAACACTCAAACACCTCGGCTGCGTAGCCGCCAGTCAGGCCGATGAAAGCTTTGCCGATACGCGCCTCCTGTACGACGCCATGGCCTATGCCGCAAGCTTTGATTTCCCGTTGATCATGCGTGCTCGTGACGCGCGACTCGGCATCAACGGCTGCGCTCATGAAGGACCGGTCGCCACTCGACTGGGCCTGCACGGCATACCCTCGGCAGCCGAGACCATACCGCTCGCGCGGCTGCTGGAACTGCTGCGCGAGACTGGCGGCCGCTTGCATGTCACGCGACTGTCGACCGCACGTGCCGTCGACATGATTGCCGAGGCGCGCAACGCAGGGCTTGCAGTCACGGCCGACGTTGGCATTTCGCACTTGTATTTTACCGAAGGCGACATCGATGGCTTTGATGCCCGATTTGCCTCGGCAGTCCCTTTCCGCTCGTCTGCAGACAGGGACGCACTGCGTCGAGGCGTGCGCGACGGCATCATCGACGCGATCTGCTCTGACCATGCGCCGCTGGACACCGACGCCTCGCTTGCCCCCTTCCCTCAGGTCGAGCCCGGGCTGTCCGTGTTTGATCGATTCATTGGTCTTTGGTTGGCCTTGCCGGAGTATTGCGGCATCCCGAGCAATCGGGCGCTGGATGCGGTAAGCGCTGCCCCAGAAAACATTCTGGGCCTCTCACCCACAAATGACACCATCGAGGTGACGACAGACAGCATCAGCGATGCCTGGCTGAGTCATGGCAGGAATTCACCACTGGCAACCGCTGCGGTACTCCCGGATGGCACGCCGCTGCCGGGGTGCGTACGCGGGTATCGGCTGGAAGACGGACGTAGACAGAACCTCTGGTGAGCAACGGTACCGGCCGACCCAGTGATGGCATCGATCGGCCCAGACTGACGACCATACTTTCAGCCTGTAACGACGCAGATTCCACGCTGACACCTGCTCGACTGATACGAAAATCTGCTCGACTGATACACATATGCAGCACTTTGGTTTATATGTAACACTTTGGTTTAAACGCGCCCTGACATCCGCGTAAATCGGTCATCGACCGACTGCGCTCCTGGTAGGGGCTCTTGATAGCCGTGGACGTTCCAGTGGACGTGGCCGCCACGCTGATGTGCTCGAGCTGGCTGTGACCATGGATCTAGTCCCCTCTTCGCGATTGTCCTTTGTCGCAGACCTGCTGCTGAACAATCTCGACCTCGCGGTGATCCGTACGCATCAGTCCGGGAGGATCTTCGAGCTCAACGGTGCCAGCGAATTGCTGCTCGGTGTATCCGCTGAAGACTGGATCGGCTCAACACTCGACAGTCTGCTGGGCGCCGTCGACACGCGCGTCTACTGCCCGGCCAGCGAAGCGGCTGCGCATTCTGAACTGCTTGGCTGGGCCTTGGGTGTGCATTCATTCCCACTGACTGCCGACCTTCCCAATGGCAGTCGCCTGGCGCTCGAGCTATCCAGCTATTTCGGCTATACGTTGGGAATTCCTTCGAGCACCATCGTCATCAAGATCGCCGACGAGTATCAGCTCGATCCGATCGCCGCCCGCAACATCATGACGCGTCTGGAGACGCTCACGCGCATGGCGCCGGTCGGCATCGTGGAACTGGACCAGAGTTGGCATTGCCTGCACGTCAATGACAAGTGGTGCGAACTCAGCCAGCTTGGCATGCAAGAGTCGCTGGGAAGCGGCTGGACTCAGGCCATGCACCCTGACGACGTGCGCCAGACGCTCGACAGCATACGTGAGGCGCTTGCAAAGCCGGGCACTTTCGAGGCAGAGCTACGCTTTCTGACGCGATTCGGCGAACTGCGTTGGGTCAGTATCAGCGCTACGGGATCTACCGGAAAACACGGTTGTATCGACGGCATTCTCGTCATTGCCACAGACATCACTGAACGCCATCATGCTCGTGAACAGCTACACAAGCTCGCCCATCACGACACACTGACCCGTCTGTGCAACCGCGCCAGTTTCTTGAAGAGTCTGCCCGAGGCGCTGAAACTGACGACGGCCAGGTCCGAAGTCGCGTTGCTGTTCCTCGACCTGGACGGCTTCAAGCACGTCAACGACACGCTTGGCCACCCGGCAGGCGACACCTTGCTCAAACACGTCGCAGACCGCTTGCGCGAGTTTCCAACGAAGGATGATACGGTCGCACGATTGGGCGGAGACGAATTCACGATCATCATCCGTCGGGAAGATGCACACGAAAGCGCCGACGTGCTTGCACGCCGGGTGATCAGCCGGTTAAAGCAGCCCTACTTCATCAATGGGCAACAGACGATCATCTCTTGCAGCATAGGCATCGCCCTGTCGGGCAAGAAGCCCATCAGCGACAACACGCTCGTGAGTCACGCTGATACCGCGCTGTATCACGCCAAGAACACCGGCCGTGGACATCATGTTTTCTACAGCGCCGACCTCGACCGAGAGAGACGCAGACAGTCATTCCTGACGAACCGTCTGCACGCGGCTCTGGAAACCGGTGAGTTCGAGGTCAACTACCAACCACAGGCCGATATCGGGTCCGGCCGGATCGTCGGGTTCGAGGCGCTGCTGCGCTGGCCGTCCGCACCGCAAGAGCATCTCGGCCCGAAGGACTTTGTTCCCGCACTCGAAAATGCCGGGCTCATCGGCGCAGCGGGTAGCTGGGTTCTCAGACGTGCGTGCCGAGACTACCGGCAATGGGTAGACGCCGGCGTGGTAACAAGCACAACGCGTTTATCAGTCAATGTGTCTGCCACTCAGTTGGGGCACGACACCTTCCATGCAGACGTCGAGCAGATACTGGATTCCGAAGGCGTTGCAGCGGATCGCCTGACCCTCGAGATCACCGAATCCGTGTTGGTTGACGCATCAGGGCATGACGTGCTCCTGAAGTTGAAGGATCTCGGAGTCGCGCTCTCAATTGACGACTTCGGCATGGGATATTCCTCACTTGCCTACCTCGGCCAGCTGCCAGTGAATGAGCTCAAGATTGACCGCAGCTTGATCACGAACCTCAGCTCGACATCGCGGAATCTACCCTTGGTCAATGGCATCCTTGCATTGGCCAAATCGCTCGGGCTGCACGTCGTTGCCGAGGGCGTGGAGAGTGCCGACGTGTTACCACTGCTCGAACAAGGCGGATGCTCCACGTATCAGGGTTACTACTGCTCACGCCCCCTACCCGCCACGAGCATCGCACGCGTAAAAACACCAGACGAGCACGCTGAATCACGCCAGTTTCCAGCGAAGTCACACGCTTCGTAACTGCAACTGCCGGCACATATGCCACTTTGTAAACTGTGGCCTCCGCACGTGATCAGAGTGTCTACTGCGTCAAGAAAAAAGGTAGCATTTCACCCTTATGACGCCGCTTGGGCAATGCGCCGCAAGCAACTGATCAACAAAGTAAAACTTTACTTTCGCTGCTGATGACAGCTTGGGACGGAAGTCAAGACCAACCGCAACATGCGATGCGTCTGTGACTTGTCAGATGTAATAGTCCAACAGTGCAGATTCATGGATTTTGATTTACCAATGGGCCCGGGTGCGGTCGCTGGCCGACTCGCCAGCCACCTCGACCAGGCCATCATCCGCACCAACCACAAAGGGTGTATCACCAAGCTCAATTCCGCTAGCGAGACTCTGCTTGGAGTTGCCGCCAGTGATTGGTTGGGGCGGCCGATAGACTGGTTGATCGAATCCATTGGCTCTCGTCTGTGCACACCCGAAGGCGCAACGGCCATGTGCCTCGAAGCCGTCGGCTGGGCGTCGGGGGTCGAGGGATACCAACTACAAGCACGGCACGCGTGTGGCGAGCAGCTGAAGCTCAAACTGTGCACCTACTTCACAGGTAGCGCTGACTACCCCTCAACGACCTTCATCTTGGGGCTCCCCAATGAGCAACAGCGCGGCAACCCTGCCGACGTTGAAACAGCACTATCGCGTTTTAAAACGCTGACGCGATTGGCACCCGTCGGTATTCTCGAACTCGACAACCACTGGCGCTGCTTGTACGCCAACGACAAGTGGTGTGAGCTCAGCCGCCTGAGCATGGACGAAGCGCTCGGCGATGGCTGGATCGATGCGATCCATCTCGATGATGTCGATGACACGCTGACCAGCATGTGCGACGCGATAGGCCGACAACAAATCTTCGAAAAGGAAGTCCGCCTACAGACCCCGCTCGGCCAGCTGACCTGGATCAATCTCAGCGCGACGGGTGTCGTCACGCGTAACGGTTGCGTGACCGGTATTCTGATGGTAGTCACGGACGTCACCGCGCGTCACCGCGCCAACGAGCAGCTACGCCAGCTGGTGCACCATGACGCACTCACCAGCCTTCACAACCGCACCAGTTTCCTGCAACGATTACCCGAAGCCATGGCAAGACGAGGTAACGGTGTTGAAGTTGCCTTGCTGTACCTGGACCTTGATGACTTCAAGGCTGTCAATGACACGCTGGGGCACCACGCCGGTGATGCACTTCTCAAACAGGTTGCAGACCGCCTCAGGGAATTCGAAAAATCCGGCGACACCACAGCACGCCTCGGCGGCGACGAGTTCACCATCGTGATCTCCCGCCGCAACGTAAGCGTGCAAGCCGATGCGCTGGCACAGCGCCTAGTGGATCGACTGAAGCAGGCTTACCTGATAGACGGGCAGCAGGTGTACATATCGTGCAGCGTGGGTATCGCATTAGCCAGCCTTGGCTTTGACGACCACACCAAACTGATCCGACACGCCGACATTGCCCTGTATCGCGCCAAGCGCTCCGGGCGTGCGCGCCACGTGTTCTTCAGCAGCGAACTCGACCGTGCCCGACACGATCACTCCGTGCTGGTCAGTCGTTTGCACCTTGCCCTTGAGGCCAATGAGTTCGAGGTGACATACCAGCCGCAGGTCGATATCGTCAGCGGCAAGGTCGTGGGACTTGAAGCACTGTTGCGCTGGCCCAAGGCCCCGCGAGATGACATCGGCCCCGGTGACTTCATTCCTGCCTTGGAGGATGCCGGACTCATTGGCTCGGTTGGCGCCTGGGTCATGCGACAGGCGTGCAGCGACTATCGCCGCTTGGTCGAGACCGGCGTAATTACAAGCAAGACCCGCTTGTCCGTGAACGTCTCGGCCAAACAGCTGGGGCTCGCTACATTCATCAGCGATGTGGAGCAGATTCTCGCTGACGAGGGGATGCCCGCAGAGCGCCTGGTTGTGGAAATCACGGAATCGGTGCTCGTCAACCCGTCTGAAAGCGACACCATCGCGCAACTCAAAGGTCTTGGGATTGCCTTGTCCATCGATGATTTTGGCACCGGTTTCTCGTCCCTCGCCTACCTGGGGCAACTCCCCGTAGACGAACTGAAAATCGACCGAAGCTTCATCCAGAACCTGACTTCCCGTCCGCAAGCCCTTCCTATCGTTACAGGAGTCCTCGCGCTGGCCAACTCACTCGGCCTGCACGTCGTCGCCGAAGGCGTAGAGGAGGCGTCCGTGCTTCCGCTCCTGCGGAACAGTGGCTGCACCACATACCAGGGCTTCCACTATTCGCGCGCACTCGCGGCGGACGCGCTCGCCGACTCGCTACCGTCACGCGCAGCCTCATCAGAGAATTCGCTCGAAACTGCCTGAGAAACCCTCGACAGATCGACGTTGTAGAAGTTTTCAAAAGCTAACTGTCGCCTGCGCACGTGTGAGACCATCCGTTTGAAGTAGCGATAAAAAACTCCCTGCGGCCTCTGACGGCGCCGGCGATCCGGCACCATCATCGGACCAGGTACCACATGCATGCAAGAGATCAGCTCGAGCGTACCGACATCGACCGTCGGCATCGGCGCATCGGCAGAGAGAGTCGAAGCGCTCGCACCTGAGATGCAGACAAGTGCCAAGGGGTTGGACCGCGACACTCATGCACACGACATCCGTGAAACAGACGTTCTACTGACACGCGTCTGGTAATGGGCCGCGAGGACCGAGAGCTTCGCGTCCGGGTCCAGGCTTGCTCCACAGGAGAGGCGCTGATGTCAGCCGTATGTGGGCCTCGAGAAGATCCCGCATGAAAAACCGACATGATGCGCCGAAGGGACCTTCAGACATAGCGTTGGCACGCAACAGCGGCATTGAGATTGACCTTACGCGTCCGCTCGTGGTCGCGATTGGTGCCTCGGCCGGAGGCCTTGAACCGCTGGAACGGTTTTTTGAGGCCACCGACGAAAAACTCACCTGCAGTTTTATCGTGATGCAGCACTTGTCACCGAACTTTCGCAGCGTGATGGACGAGCTGCTTGCACGCCGCACCGATATGCCCATCCGCCGTATCAGCGACGGATTGAAGCTCGAACCCGGCACCATCTATCTCAACGTGCCGCGGCTTACGGTCACGCTCGAAGACAAGACCTTCAGACTGACCCCTTCTGCCAAACCCGCAGACAGATATCGGCCCATCGACCTGCTGTTTGGTTCGGTCGCGGAGCAGTACGGCAAGAACGCCATCGGCGTGGTGTTGTCCGGTACCGGTAGCGATGGCACAGAGGGCGCTGCAAAACTCAAGCAGTTCGGCAGTCAGGTAATCGTGCAGTCGCCAGAATCCGCGCGCTTCGAGAGCATGCCCCAATCGATCGTGAACGCTCGTATCGAAGACGGTAGCGGCGACCCATACGAACTTGCCGCACTGGTCGGTCGCTGGGCCTCCGGTGAGTCCTTGACACAACCAGCACTGGCGCCAGTTGAAGGTGATCCCATCGGGTCAATCATTGCGCTGATACGGCACTCCATCAGCGTCGATTTTGATCGTTACAAGCCAGCTACGGTACAACGGCGCATAGAGCGCCGTGCGAGCCAGCACGATAAAGGTGACCTCAACGCCTACTACGCCCGCATAAGTGCGGACCCGGACGAGCTGGACGCGCTTTACAAGGACATTCTCATTGAGGTCACCTCATTTTTCCGTGACCCCAAGGCATTCGACGCCGTCGAGCGTCACGTGATGCCCGGACTGGTCGACAAGCTCCGCAACGGAGACGACGTGCGCATTTGGGTCCCCGGCTGCGCCAGCGGTGAGGAAGCCTACTCGCTCGCCATGCTGCTGATCGAGCATGCCGAGGAAGCCGACGTTGTGCCCGTAAAGGTACGCATACTTGCAACGGACGCACTCACACGCTCACTGGCAAACGCCAATGCGGGACGCTTTCCTCGTGAGAGCATCCATCATCTGTCTTCCGAACGGGTTCGCCGCTTTTTCGAAATCCACGGGAACCATGTGCAGATCAAGCCGGAAGTGAGAAAGCTGATCCTGTTCAGCACCCATGACGTCATCCGCGACGCGCCTTTCACCCAGATTGACCTCCTGAGCTGTCGCAACCTGCTTGTCTACCTCACCAACGAGACGCAGGCACAGGTCATCTCCAAGTTTCACTTTTCCCTGCACAAGGGTGGCGCTCTTTTTCTCGGACCCAGTGAATCAACAGTAACGATAGCCGACGAGTTCGACGTACTCGACGATCGTTGGCGCTTGTACAAAAAACGGCGCAACGTTGCACTGTCCACCATTGAAGCGCGCGTCCGATCTGGCGCGCGACCCGAACGCACAACCTTGGTGCCGCGGATGCCTCAAAGGCGAGCGGTTAACGGCACCCACATCAACCTGGCCGACGGTTCGCGACACCTGCTGCCTGATGCACGAACCTTGCGCTTGAAACGTGCCTACAAGATGGCGCTGGAAAAAATGGTCGGGGCCTATGCGCCGCCCGGCTTCCTGCTGACACATGCCGGGGATGTGGTGCACGTCTTTGGCGATGCGGGTACGTTCATGCCGGTCAATAGCGGCGCTTTCAGCGACAACCTCACCGAACTGATACGCCACGACCTCAAGGCGTCGGTATTATCTGCTCTGCAGTCTGCTCAGGACCCCGGCTTTGAGCGCTTTGAGCGCCGATTGCACGTCGGAGAAGAGTACTCGCCCGAGACCTACGATTTGACACTGACACCTATCGACGTGCTACAGACAGGCGAAAACGAACAGTTCCTGTTGATCACCATACGTAAAATGGACGATGTCGACACGAATCCTGTACTTGCACTGGCCCCCGATGTGGCAAGCGTTTCTGTACAGACAAGTCCTGCTGAAGTCGCCAACCTGATGCAGCGTATCCACTCTCTGGAAGCGGGCCTCGGCGCCTCCGAAGCCAAACTGCAGACCACGATCGAAGAACTGGAAACCAGCAATGACGAGCTGCAGACCGCCAATCAGGAATTGACAGCTGCCAACAACAAGCTGCAAGACACCGACGATGAGCTGCACTCGGTCAACAAGGAACTGATCACGATCAACGCCGAGAACAAGCGCCAGATCCATGAGCTTGCCGAAGCCAACGCCGACATCAGCAAGTTGCTGAAGATGCCCGACGTCGGCACCGGGCACGTCGACATGCGACTCAAGCGCTTTTTCGATTTTCTAGAGACAATTCCTGCCGGAGAGGCTCGATACACCCACGTTCGGCGGAAATCGCAGGACGGCAAGATCACCATTGCGGGTGGATTTACACGTGCCATCGCCGGAGGGGGTGGTCACGTGGATACCAATCATGGTACCGACCCGGATCTCAGCGACGACCCTGCCTTCGCTCATACGCTCGAACTCCTGGTGAACATTGGCACTGACGCAAGCTTGAGTAGTCAGGACAAGCTCAAGCGCCTGCTGGAAATCGGTACCGCGTTCTTTCAGGCAGACTACGGAGTGCTTTATCAGCATGTCGACGACGATCTGCTGGTCATCGCCAGCGTCGTAGCCCACGGTGCTCGCGACCTCTCGGCAGGTACGCGTTCCCCGCTGCAAGGTTCCTTCAGTTCCTCGATACCTGATGGCCGGCACATCGTGCATTTTCACGATGCCGAGACCGAGCCCACCGAAAATACTACAGTACTGGCCGCTTCACGCTGCAATTCCTACATCGGTGCGGCCATCATGCGAGAAGGTCACCGCTATGGCACGGTTGGATTCGCGTCCCGGCACCGGCACAACTCACCGTTTGAAGCGTCACAGCAAGCGCTGATGATGCTGATCGTCAACTGGACGGCCGTGCTCGTCGACGATTAACTGCACGGCATCGCAGCGTCGCGCATGGCAGCGACCCAATGCTGCCGGCAGCGCGACTCGTATCGTTCGTTGCCACCGATCTCTACCTGTGCGCCGTCCACCATTGCGTGGCCGTCCGCCCCCATGCGCAAGGTCATCGTGGCCTTGCGACCACAGGTGCACACCGTCTTGAGTTCCGACAGTTTGTCGGCAATCGCCAACAGACGCGCGGAGCCTGGAAACAGCTCACCACGAAAGTCGGTACGAATGCCATAACACAACACTGGCACAGAGCACTCATCCACTACACGGGCCAGTGTATCGACCTGAGCTGCAGCCAGGAATTGCGCCTCATCCACCAGCACACAAGCGACTGGGCCGTCGTACAAAGCACCGGAGACCAGGGCCATGAAGTCGGTACTGTCATCAAACAAGCTGGCTTGGGCCTCCAGGCCGATTCTGGAACGCACCACACCGCGACCAAAGCGGTCGTCGATTGCTGCGGTGTAGACCAGCGGTCGCATGCCCTGCTCACGGTAGTTATGCGCCGATTGCAACAATGACGTGGATTTTCCAGCGTTCATCGCCGAATAATAGAAGTAGAGCTGAGCCACTGATCAAAGACCACACACTTGGACAAGCGGCCAGCATACCTGCCCGACCGGTCGGTTCGGATCCCCTGTCAGGGAGTGGCGGCTGGCGGTGGCTGCCACTCAGGCGGTACCGTTTGTATCAGTCCACGACACCGACCTCCTTTTGCAAGCCACGCGTTGAGGGCCGATTGCACCTCACGCTCCCCTCGCGCACCGACCGGCACCTCAGGTACGAGATCGATGACGGCTCTCGGGAAGACGAACACCAGGTTCGCGCCTATCGCACTAGGCGCCTTGCCCGGCTCAGGCTTCTCCACGACCTCAAGCACTTCATCGCCATCACCGAAGCGCACACTCGAACGTGCACTCAGCTCCGCCTCGGGCAAGCGTTTGAGACTGACCGACGCATCGGCATCATGAGACCGGTGATGGTCCAGCAAGTCCGCATAAAACGTGGCGTCGACCAGGTAGTCCGTCGCGGTGACAAGCACCGGCCCTTGCGACAGCACAGGCATGGCCGCCTGCACGGCATCGGCCGTCCCACCCAGACCTGTCTGATACACACAACGCACGCGCCGCTCAGGCGTGTCGCGGAGCGCCGCCCATTGCTCGATCTGCTCGCCAAGGTAATTCACCACCAGCACAACGTCTTTGATACCCGCGCTGTGTAGCGACTCGAGGATGTGATCCACAGTCGGACGCCCCTGCCATGGCAGCAAGGGTTTGGGAGTGGTATCCGTATACGGTCTCAGTCGCGTACCGCGGCCCGCCGCAAGCAGCACGGCGGTATGAACTGGCGTGTGAACAGAGCTCATCCCGTCCCCGTCATGACCTGCAAGCCAGCAGCAGTGCCCGCCGCAAA
Source organism: uncultured Granulosicoccaceae bacterium (assembly GCA_938006335.1). Taxonomy (GTDB): domain Bacteria; phylum Pseudomonadota; class Gammaproteobacteria; order Granulosicoccales; family Granulosicoccaceae; genus Granulosicoccus. Next base: position 31,332 of record CALLMF010000034.1, read on the forward strand.
GCAGTGCGCACGGTCGGCAAGATCGGGATAACGCGCGAGGTACTGACCAAGCACGTCAGCTGCAATATCGTCGATTCGACCCTGTTCCACCAACATGACGAGGCATCCGCCATAGCCACCACCCGAAAAACGATTGCCGTACACGCCCCGGGTATTTCCCGCAATTTCGTGCAAGGCGACCAACCATTCGCTACCCGATTCGTAGAGGGTGATCGAGCTGTGGCAAGAGGCATTCATCAGCTCGCCAAAGCGCGATAGATCCCCTGCCTTCCAGGCGTTCACTCCATCCGCCACACGCGCCATCTCACCATAGACATGACGTGCTCGACGAGCGAGAGGCGGGTCCAGCGCATCGATACTGGCGGACTCGCGCCGCTCTGGAGAGACGTCACCAAGACGAGTTGCGCCCGGTTGCAACAATGCGGCCGCGGCATGGCAGTCCGCCACGGGGCGGTTGTAACCGGAGTCGGCCAGTTCGCGTGACACTCCCGAAAAACACAGTAACCACGCCCCGGCATCAAGAAAACTCCGAGGGTCCGACACGGTATCCGCACAAACAGCGTCGGGGTCCACGAGGATCAACGCGTTCTCCTGCCCGTGGAGTATCGACAACTGATCCTGTACCCCGTTGGTCAGCCCGAACCAGTCGTGCTCGACCTCACGCACCAGCTCGACCAGTGCAGGCTTGTCGAGCTGCAGATCATTGACCTCGCACAAGGCTGCGAGGATTGCCAACAGATACGACGCCGAGGAACTCAGTCCGGCGGCAATCATCGATCCGCGCATTTGGCAATCCAGACCGCGGGGCAGAGGCCCATGACGTTCATTGAGCACGTACGCCGCCGCTGTGGCATACCGTGCCCATCGGGGCTGGGTGTCGTTGATATCGCCAAGTGCCGCCTCAAAGACTGACTGGCTGCCGTCGGCAAGAACGGTCGCAAGCTGCAGCGTGGGGGCCGGCAACCGCGAGCCGAGCAGGCCCGTATGCCGCTCGGTCGTGCGCGCAAGCACGCAACCGCCCTGATGATCGATGTGAGCACCGAGCGGGTTGAACCGATACGGCGCGACAACGCGAAACTGACTGGACTCTGGCACGGGGAACCGGGTGACACGCTATGACAGCGTGCCACCCTACCGCATGTCAACTGGAGAGAGGCAAGGACCTCCTAGCCGACCATGCGGTGACCCGGATCGTGATCGGAGTCGTCCTCGAGCGTCATGGAACTCGAGATCATGTCGTCGACGGCGGAGGAAGATCCGCCTTCGAGCTTGATACGCAAGCGCAGGTCGTTGACCGAGTCGGCATTGCGCATGGCCTCTTCGATCGTGATGGCGTTTTCCTGAAGCAGCTCGAACAGGGCCTGGTCAAAGGTCTGCATGCCCTGGTCCTTGCTCTTGGCCATCAGCGTCTTGATCTCGTGAATCTCGCCTTTCATGATCAGATCCGACATCAGCGGTGTATTCAGCAACACCTCGACAGCGCAACGACGCCCCTTCCCACTGGGAGTGGGCAATAGTCGCTGTGAGATAAACGCCTTGCAGTTCAACGACAAGTCCAGCAGCAGCTGCTTGTGTCGAGATTCCGGAAAGAAGTTGATGATGCGGTCGAAGGCCTGATTCGAGTTGTTGGCGTGCAGCGTGGCCAGACACAGGTGTCCGGTTTCTGCGAAGGCAATGGCGTGTTCCATCGTCTTCTGGTCACGAATCTCGCCAATCAGGATGACATCCGGCGCCTGACGCAGCGTGTTCTTCAACCCGATCTCGAAACTCTCGGTGTCCGTACCCACTTCACGCTGGGTCACAATGCAGCCCTTGTGGTGGTGAACGAACTCCACCGGATCCTCGATCGTGATGATGTGACCGTTGGAGTTCTCGTTGCGGTAGTCGATCATGGACGCGAGACTGGTGGACTTGCCCGAACCGGTACCGCCGACAAAGATCACGAGTCCGCGCTTTGTCATTGCGATCTGCTGCAGCACATCCGGCAGGTGCAGGTCCTCGAAAGACGGGATTTCGTTCGGGATGATCCTGACCACGAGACCCGCACTGCCGCGCTGCACCAGTGCATTCACTCGAAAGCGGGAGATATCCGGCAAGGCGATCGCGAAATTGCACTCCTTGCTCGTCTTGAACTCTTCACGCTCGGCCTCGGTCATCAGGCTCTGGGCGAGTGCCAGTGTGTGCTCGGCCGTGAGCTTCTTGTCCATCACCGGCTTGACCTTGCCGTGGATGCGCATGGCAGGCGCTGCACCGGCAATGATGAATAGATCTGATCCGCCATTCTTGTACAGATTGACGAGCAAATCGTCCATGAAGCGCTTCGCGACCTTAAGGTCCATCACTCTTTCCTCGCAAATGGGTGTGTGGAGCTAGCCGCTGACTAGTTCAAGCTGTCCGGGTTCTGTGCCTTCTTGCGTGCTTCTGCAAGATCCACGACTCCACGGTTGAGCAGTTCCTTGAGATTCTGATCCAGCGTCTGCATGCCTGCGCCCTGACCGGTCTGGATGGCCGAGTACATCTGCGCGACCTTGTCTTCACGGATCAGGTTACGAATGGCAGGCGTCCCGATCATGATTTCGTGCGCTGCCACTCGACCGCCGCCGTTCTTCTTCATCAGCGTTTGCGAGATGACCGCGCGCAGGGACTCCGACAACATCGACCGCACCATCGGCTTCTCGCCAGCCGGGAATACATCGACGATTCGATCGACGGTCTTGGCGGCAGAGCTCGTGTGCAGAGTGCCAAACACCAGGTGGCCGGTTTCTGCCGCGGTCAGTGCCAGGGAGATCGTCTCCATGTCACGCATCTCACCAACGAGGATGACATCGGGGTCTTCCCGCAAGGCGGATCGCAACGCGTGTGAGAATCCCATCGTGTCGCGATGCACTTCACGCTGGTTGATCAGACACTTCTTGGACTCGTGCACGAATTCGATCGGATCCTCGATGGTGAGGATGTGTCCGAGCTCGCTCTCGTTCTTGTAGTCCATCATCGCCGCCAGCGTCGTGGACTTGCCCGAACCCGTGGGACCGGTAACCAGCACGATGCCTCGTGGAAAGCTCGCGATCTCCTGGAAGATCTTCGGCGCACCCAGTTGCTCGAGACTGAGGATCTCCGTGGGGATGGTTCTGAACACGGCGCCGCAGCCGCGGTTCTGGTTGAAGGCGTTGACACGAAAACGTGCCGTTTCGGGAATCTCGAACGAGAAATCGGTCTCGAGCTTCTCTTCGAAATCCTTGCGCTGCTTGTCGTTCATGATGTCGTACACCATCGCCTGAACCGCGGCGTGGTCCAGAGCCGGCACGTTGACGCGCCTCATGTCACCATCGACCCGTATCATCGGCGGAAGGCCGGCTGAAAGGTGCATGTCCGAAGCGCCGTTTTTAACGCCAAAGGTCAGAAGCTGAGCGATATCCATGAGGGTTATTGATTGCGAACTTGGGTCGGCTATCGGTCAATCTGACCAATTTGTTAGCCGGAACACGTCACGGCTTGACGTATCCGACAAATGCGGCGCTCGCTACCCCGGTGACCCGGTGCCCGATCCGATGCCCGACACGCACTCTCACCAACCAGAAATCCGCCACCCGATCCTTTGCTCTCCATGTCTGACCCCATCACGACACGCCTGACAGCCGTGCAGGCATCAATCCGCGAACTCGAGCAACGCTACGGGCGTGCGAGCGGCGATGTCACCCTGCTAGCGGTCAGCAAGACCAAACCTGTCGGCGACATTCGCGCTGCCATGGCCGCCGGACAACGCAGCTTCGGTGAGAACTACGTTGATGAGGCGATCACAAAAATTCACGAAATCGGGCGCAACGCAGAGGATGGCAGCCCACTGAGCTGGCATTTCATCGGCGCCATTCAGTCACGCAAGGCCAGAGACATTGCCACGCATTTCGATTGGGCTCACGGGGTTGATCGGGCCAAGGTTGCAGAGCGGTTGTCGCGCGCACGCGTCGAGGCAGCACTTCCGCCACTGGACATCTGCCTGCAAGTCGCTCTGGATGACGAGCCCGGCAAAGCCGGCGTTGCACCAGAAGATCTTGCAGAACTTGCGCAGCTTGCCTCCGCCCTGCCCGGTTTGCGCCTGCGCGGGCTGATGGCCATCCCTGCGCCACGCACGGAACTGGAGCGGCAACGTGACGTCTTTGCTCACCTGGCGAGTCTTCTCAAGGATCTGGCAACGCTCTACACGTCGATGGACACACTCTCTTGCGGCATGTCGGGCGACCTTGAAGCAGCGATCGCGGAAGGGGCAACTCTCGTGCGGGTGGGTACCGCCATTTTCGGTGCCAGGGACGCGTCTGCACGCACGTCTAACGACTAGCGACTGCTGATGGCCTCGCCCGCACTCGCAAGGCCTTGAACAGGAAACCAACTTGATACACTTGACACCATGAGCAATCAAAATCCCCTCCCGGCAGTCCTGGACGCCGGCCAGAGCATCTGGCTTGATTTCATTCAGAAGAGTCTTCTGGATGGCGAGCTGCAGCGCATGATCAGTGAAGACCGGATCATGGGCTTGACGTCCAACCCCGCCATCTTCGAACAGGCCATTGCCAATACCGACGAATACGACGCCGAGATTGCCCGACTGGTCAACGAGCAACCTGCGCTTGAAGGTCTCGAGCTGTTCAATCACCTTGCCATACCGGACATACAGGCTGCCGCCGATGCCTTTCGTGACACCTGGGAAGCCACCGACGGCCTCGATGGCATGGTCAGCTTCGAAGTCGCGCCGGATCTTGCACACGACGCTGCTGGCACGGTTGCCATGGCCAAGGATCTCTGGGCGCGCATTGATCGTCCCAACGTCATGATCAAGGTGCCCGGCACCGAAGCCGGCGTACAGGCCTTCGAGGACATCACCGCTCTCGGTATCAATGTCAACGTTACCCTGCTGTTCAGCGTGAGCCGCTACCGCGACATTGCGCTCGCGTGGATTCGTGGCCTGGAGCGCTGTCACGCAGCCGGCCTGCCGCTGAATCGCTTGCATTCGGTCGCCAGTTTCTTTGTCAGCCGCGTGGACAGCGAAGTCGACAGGGCATTGGAAGCCAAGGGTGGAGACGCAGCCATGGCCCTGCGTGGCAAGATCGCAATCGCCAATGCCAAGGTGGCCTACGGTCACTTCGCCAACCTGTTCGGCAGCGCCGCATTCGAAAAGCTGCGCGCCCAGGGTGCCAATCCGCAACGCCTGCTGTGGGCCAGCACGGGCACCAAGAATCCCGACTACTCCGATGTGCTCTACATCGAGGAGCTCATCGGCCCCGACACCGTCAACACCGTCCCGCCGAAAACACTCGACGCGTTTCGTGACCACGGCTCAGTGGCCCCCAAGCTCACTCAGGGCCTGGCCGACGCCAGCAAGCAACTCGCGGCGCTCGCAGAAGTCGGCGTGTCCCTCGGGGATATCACCGACAAGCTGGAGGCCGACGGCATCGCCTCGTTCACCGAGGCCTTTGATCGCCTGCTCGAAGCCATCGCGAGCGAGCGCGCACGGGTCGCGAGCTAGTCGACATGCGTTGCACTCGATAAACGCTTACCGGAAGCTCTGCTCATGCGCTGGCTTTTCATTGGTGGGGGCAACATGGCCACCAGCCTGATCGGCGGCCTTGTCGCTTCGGGTGCGCGGGCCTCGGACATTGCGGTGGTCGATCCTTCCGAACCCACACGGGAAAGACTGACGCAGCAGTTGACGGTGCGCACGGCTGCCAGCCTGGACCTGCTGTTCGCCGCAGATGCACACTGGCGCGCAGCAAACGACGGGGATCTGGGGGTGGTACTGGCGGTCAAGCCCAACGTGGCACTCGCTGCCTGCACTGCACTCGCTAACGCAGGCTTTACAGGCAGCCCCGCCTTGCTGTCGGTCGCGGCAGGTGTGCGGTGCAGCTCCTTGCAACGTTGGTTGGGTCAGGACACTCGCTGGTGCGTGATGCGCTGCATGCCCAACACCCCCTCGCTGATCGGAAAAGGCGCCAGCGCACTGTATGCCGCGGATGCGTCTGCAACTCAAGCAGACGCGGCGCTGAACCTGCTCAACGCGGTCGGTACCGCCATCAGCGTGAACGCCGAGCCCGATATCGACGCGGTTACCGCGCTCTCAGGTAGCGGGCCTGCCTATGTGTTTCGTCTCGCGGAGCTGATGATCGAGAACGGCAAGGCGCTCGGACTCGATGCCGCGCAGGCGACACGCCTTGGTATAGCGACCATCGAAGGCGCGGCGGCAATGATGCAAGCTGGCGAAGACGACCCGGCGACACTGCGCCGTAAGGTCACCTCTCCCGGCGGCACCACCCAGGCTGCGCTGGAAGCTTTCAGCGTGGCTGGGCTCGACGACTGCATTCGACAGGGCATGGCGGCTGCCAGCGCCCGCGCACACGAACTTGGCGAAGAGATGGACTCGGCATAGCCGCCGCCACTCTGATCCACACTCACAGGAACTCCCAGAATGACCGGACCGGCGCTCAGCTCCCTTGGTTTCATCATCGGCACGCTGCTCAATCTCTACGCGATGGTGGTGGCGCTGCGATTCGTCATGCAGGCGGTACGCGCTGACTACTACAACCCGATCGCGCAGTTTGTCGTGCGCGTGACAGACCCCTTGCTGGTACCCATGCGCCGAGTCATCCCGGCGATTGCCGGCTACGACACCTCATCACTGTTGCTTGCGTTTCTGGTACTCACGTTCAAGCTGTTTGCGTTCAAGCTGTTGTCGCTGGGTTTTGCGCCCGCATTCGGCAAGATGCTCAATCCGGCAACAGAAGCCGCTCCCCTGCTGTTCTATTTCGCGTTCATCGATCTGGTGCATCTGCTGTTCAATATCTTCATCTTCTCGCTCTTCATACAAGCTCTGCTGAGTTGGCTGCCCAATTCACAAGGCAATCCCGCGAGCGGGCTTCTGCATGCGATCACCGCTCCGGTGCTCAGGCCCTTGCAACGTGTCATCCCGCCTATCGGTGGTCTCGACTTGTCCACGCTGATCGCGATCATTGGCTTGTTTGCAGCGCAGAAGTTTGTCGACGGCGTGCTTCTACAGTTTGCTGGCGCTTGAAGCGACCGGCACTTCTTGCGCGTTCGGGGGGCGTAAACCTCTACAAAAATCAGTGTTTTCGGGACGCCTTAGCACGAAAGCCTGAAAAAACAGCGGTTATTGCAATTGAATGCAGAAACTTTCATGCTAAGCGCGCATCTTTCGTGATACCGTGCGCGCGCCTCGCGACCGGAGCACACAGGCTCAGCCAACCAAGCCGGTACGCGTTGCACTCACTCAAGCCATAGCTATTCAGGAGCATCCATGGCCGCAAAGAAGAAGGCGTCTGCCAAGAAGAAGGCAACAGCCAAGCGCGCACCGGTACGTAAGAAAGCAGCCAGCAAGAAGGCAGCTGGAAAGAAGAAAGCAGCCTCCAAGAAAAAAGCGGCGGCCGGCGCCGACAAGAAGCCGCCCACCAAGTCGGAGATCCTCACCTCGATCGCTGACAGCACGGATCTCTCACGCAAGCAGGTCCAGTCGGTTTTCGACTCGCTCAACGATCTGATCCAGGACAACCTGAAGCCGCGTGGACCGGGCTACTTCAGCGTTCCCGGCCTCATGAAGATCCGCGTCAACAAGAAGCCCGCCACCAAGGCACGCAAAGGCATCAACCCGTTCACCGGCGAGGAGACCATCTTCAAGGCAAAGCCGGCACGCAAGGTCGTCAAGATCGTCGCCCTCAAGAACCTCAAGGACATGGTCTGAGGACCTCGCATCCTTGATGTCGCCATAGGAAGAGACCGGCTGGCGCGTTCATCGCGCCAGCCGGTACTTTGACCTCCCGGACAGCGCGCGACTACGCGCCGTCGGTGCTCGAACCCAGGAGCCAGTGATACAGCCGACGCAGCCGACATATCGTCAATAATCTGGCGATACAGGCATCACACACAAAGACCTGTTGACTGACGATCAGGCAATCAAAAGAAACTTGTCGCCGATCTGGCGTCAAACTTGATTCTCTGCACCGATCCGCTTCACTGAAGCGTACCTCTCGGTATCCGCATGGATGCCGTATCAATTGAGTCAGTCCTGATGAACGTGATCTCCCTGAACGGAGCGGGCGACGGCAGCTCGTCCCTGCCCCGCTGGACCAACACCCTCCTGGTGGCCGCGATCGGTGTTGCGCTCGCCTTGCTGACCATCAAGATTCTGCCGGCCGATTCGGCTGTTGTCGCGCCCAACACAGCTGTGGTACCCGCAAGCGCGCAGCGAAGTGGCCCGGACACTATGACGCTCGCCCGCGGCATTGCCGCACATCACATCTTCGGCAATGCTGCCGAAAAGCCGAAACCCGCTCCGGTCGAACGCGCCGCGCCCATCGAGGACACTCGCACCAACTTGCAGCTGGCGGGCGTCTTTGCATCGGATCCGCAGGAGAACGCCATTGCGATCATCAGCTCGGGAAGCGCCGAACAATCCGCTTACGGGGTCGGCGACAAGATTACCGGTGAGATAACGCTCAAGTCGGTCTACCCCGAATACGTCGTGATCACCAACCGCGGCAAGGACGAGAAGCTTGCCCTGCCGGAAACCGTTCAGCCGGCGGCGGTATCGACCATCAGCCGCAACACCGCGCAAACCACGCAGGCCTCTTCACAACAGAATGAGGATCTATCGCAACCGCTGACGCTACCGAGCAGCCCGGGTGAACTGCGAGACACGTTGGCGCGCAACCCCTCGATTCTGGGACGCGTGGTAGCGGCCGAGCCCTATCAGGAGAACGGCAAGCTGGTGGGTTACCGCATCACACCCAAGCAGAACCCGGAAATCCTTGAAGCCCAGGGCATCGTTGCCGGGGATGTCATCACGCGCGTCAACAACATTCAGCTGAACAGTCAGAAGCAAGGTATTCGTGCCTTGCGTAACGCAGTCAAAGCCGACAATCTGGCGGTGACGATACTGCGAGACGGCATCGAGATCCCCATAAACATCTCCCTGGCCCAATAGCGCGTCATGGTGATGACGCAGTCAACGCTTTATGTACAGCACGCAATCGGTGTCCTGCATTCGGCGCCGTGTAAACGTGCTTCAGGGGCTACACTCGGCTCATGCTAGTTCGCTCTCTATTCATACACCGCCCGGCAGGACGAGGCCTCAGTGCAGTTGCCCTGGGCATAGCTCTGGCAACGGGAACCGTGGCGCTCAGCGTGCTTCCGGCTACCGCTGAGGCTCAAGAGGGCACGTTCACGCTGAACCTCAAGAACGCCGACATCCATTCCCTGATCCAGACGGTGTCCCGACAGACAGGTCGCAACTTCGTCGTGGATCCGCGCGTCAAGGCACGCGTCACGGTGATTTCCGCGCAACCGCTGTCGTCAGAGGAATTGTACGAGACCTTCTTGTCGGTACTGCAGGTGCACGGCTACGCCGCGGTACCTGCTGGCGACGATCTCAGCAAGATCGTCCCGGACGTCAACGCCAAGCAAGGCCCGGTTCGCTCCTATGAAGAGTCGCTGTCGGGCTCCGACGAGCTGGTCACTCAGGTCATCAAGGTGCGGAACGTACCAGCCGCGCAACTGGTCCCCATTCTACGACCGCTCGTGCCACAGCAAGGTCACCTTGCCGCCTACGCGTCTACCAATACCCTGATCGTCACGGACCGCGCGTCCAACATCGCTCGACTGATCGACATCATCGAGAACGTCGATACGCCCGACAACGAAGAGGTCGAAGTTGTTCGGCTCTCCTACGCTTCGGCAAGCGAAGTCATTCGAATCCTGCAGTCGCTGCAACAGCGCGCGGGGCAGGTCGTCGGGACACCCGGGCAAGTGCGTTTTGCCGCAGACGACCGCACCAACAGCATCCTTCTGTCAGGTGAACAGACAGCGCGTGTCAGAACCCGCGGCCTGATCATGAACCTCGACACGCCGGTGGAATCCGGCGGCAACACGCGCGTGATCTACCTGCGCTATGCAAACGCGGCTGACCTGCTCGGCATACTGACCGGCGTATCGGCCGGCCAGGCTCTCATTGGTACCGGCTCCGACGATGACGAAGGCGGTGGTACCCAGACGGCGTCGACGACCGCGGCCCCTCAGGTAGACGCGAACGGTGTTGTCGTGCCGCAGGCCACGGTCCCTACCGCATCACTGATTCGCCGCGCGACCGAAGATACCCGCCCGAACGTCGACATTCAGGCCGATGAGGACACCAACGCTCTGATCATCACGGCACCGCCAGATGAGATGCGCAGCATTCTCGCGGTTATCGAACAGCTCGACATTCGCCGCGCTCAGGTTCTCGTGGAAGCGATCATCGCGGAGCTATCGGCCAACAATTCGTCCCAATTGGGCGTGAACTTCGCGGTCGATGGCACTGACAGCAACCGACCGGCCGCCTATACCAACCTGGGCGGCGCCACTCAGCAGCTGGCAGGCACGATTGCCTCCGGGGGCAGTGTGCTTGCCAATGGCCTGTCGCTTGCGCTTGGACGCTTTGGCTCCAGCGGTGTGGACTTCGGTTTTCTGTTGTCCGCCATTGCATCCGATTCAGACAACAACATCCTGTCGACGCCGACGCTGGTAACGATGGACAACCAGGAAGCCGAGATCGTCGTTGGCCAGAACGTGCCGTTCGTGACAGGTACGCAACTGTCTTCCGCCAACGACAACCCCTTCCAGACCATCGAACGTCAGGACATCGGTATCAGCTTGAAGGTCAAGCCGCAGATCAATGAAGGCGACAACATCAAGATGGAGATCGAACAAGAGGTCTCTGATGTCAGCACCACGGCAGTAACGGGCGCCTCCGACATCACTACCAACAAGCGATCCATCAAGACCACCGTACTCGTTGAAGACGGCCAGACACTCGTGCTGGGCGGCCTGATCGACGATCAGGTCAACGATTCGCGCGACAAGGTGCCCTTCCTTGGCGACATTCCCTTGTTGGGCAGCCTGTTCCGCTATCGCACCACCAACAAGAGCAAGCGCAATCTGATGGTGTTCCTGCACCCGACGATTCTGCGCGACCCCGATACTGCGGACTTCTACAGCCGCTCCAAATACGACGATGTGCGCAATGCGCAACTCGGGCTGTTTGACAAGGAAAACGATCTGGCGCAGTCCCTGCGCCCGAATCTGCCGGCGCTGCATCTGTACTTCGAGGGTTCACGCGTTTCTGCGACCACCGATGCCCTCAACACCATCGTGCCGACATCAGACGCCGGCCGCGCCATCGGAGAACCTGATCTGGGAGCGAGTCGACCTCTCATTGCCGCCTTGCCGGGTCGAGATGGCGCGGACAATGCAGCCAGTGGTCCATTTGACACCTTTGAACAGTAGTAGGTTGAAGGACGTTCCCGGATAACCGCGAGATGGTGCAACAGAACCCCGCCCCCAAACGTGTAGACGACGCCGACATCAATCTTGATGCGACGCTGGATGGGTCACACGCGTCGGTGCGCGATCTGCTCGCAGATGACACGCTCGATGTCGGTGCCCCGAGTACCAACGATGCGCTGCCGGTGACTCCCGCGACAGGCCCGGCCCAACGTATATCGCCAGCAAGCGATCTTCCCTACACGTTTGCCAAGCGGCACGGCGTGCTGCTCGAACCCGGCGATACCGACTCCGCCCTGCTGATCCACCGACCTGGCGTCTCCTTGACGGCGCTGGCCGAAGCGCGCCGCAAGGCACGCGTCAAACTCAGCCTGCAGGCAGTAGACGCCGACGAGTTCGACGGAAGGCTCACCCGCCACTACGAAGGCGAGACCAGTCAGGCCATCGACATCATGGACGACTTCGGTGACGACCTTGATCTCGAGCAGCTGGCCGATGCCCTGCCGGAGCCGGAAGACCTGCTGGAGTCCACCGACGATGCACCGGTGATCCGGCTGATCAACGCGATGCTCAGCGAAGCGGTGCGCAAGCAAGCCTCGGACATTCACATCGAGCCCTTCGAGAAACGCCTTGCCGTGCGCTACCGAGTGGACGGCGTCATGCAAAAACTGCTGGAGCCACCACGTGCAATTGCCCCTCTGGTGATCTCCCGCCTGAAGGTCATGGCCAAACTGGATATTGCCGAACGTCGTCTACCGCAGGACGGTAGAATCTCCCTGCGCGTGGCCGGACGTCCTGTCGACGTGCGCGTCTCTACCCTGCCCTCCGGCCACGGCGAGCGTGTGGTACTTCGACTACTGGACAAGCAGGCCGGGCGGCTCGATCTGGAACAACTCGGCATGCCTCCGCACGCCCTTGAAGGGCTGCAGAAAACACTCTCTCTTTCTCACGGCATTGTGCTGGTGACAGGCCCCACCGGTTCGGGCAAGACCACCACGCTGTACGCCGCCCTCGCTCGCCTCAATACATCACGCTACTCGATCCTCACGGTCGAGGACCCGATCGAGTACTACATCGACGGAATCGGCCAGACGCAGGTAAACAACAAGGTCGAGCTGGACTTTGCACGCGGCCTGCGCGCCATTCTGCGCCAGGACCCGGACATCGTCATGGTCGGTGAGATTCGCGACGTGGAAACCGCGGAAATTGCCGTACAAGCGTCACTTACCGGTCACCTCGTGCTTTCCACGCTACACACCAATACCGCCGTTGGCGCGGTTACACGATTGCGCGACATGGGTGTCGAGCCGTTTCTGCTTGCGTCCAGTCTGGTTGGCCTTGTGGCTCAGCGCCTCGTGCGCGTGCTGTGTACCGAGTGCAAACGCCCGCACACCCCCAGCAACATCGAACTCAAGACACTCAAGGCCAGTGCCAGTGAAGCTACTCAGGTGTACTCGCCGCATGGCTGTGACCACTGCAATCACACGGGTTATGTCGGTCGCCAGGGTATCTACGAAGTGGTGCAGGTCGATGAACAGATGCGCACCATGATCCACGATGGCGAGAGCGAGCAGGATCTTGAGCACTACGCGCGCACACAGGGGCCGGGCATCAATGACGACGGTGCGCGCCTCGTCCTCGCCGGGCTCACCTCACTTGAAGAAGTGATGCGCGTAACGCGCGAGCAGTAACCCCGATGACCTTGAACGCAGGCAGTAGCGCTCGCTGATGGCCGCTTTCGAATACCTTGCACTCGACGAACGTGGCCGCGAAAAGAAGGGCGTACTCGAGGCAGATACGGCGCGCCTGGCCCGCAGCCTGTTACGCCAGCAAAGCCTTACCCCGCTCGAAGTCAGCGAGACCTCGGGACGTGGCAAGCCGCGTGCCGAAGGCGACCGGAGTGCTGCTACACCGACTTTCCGCGGAGGCATAAAGACCAACGACCTGGCCTTGCTGACGCGACAGATCGCAACCTTGTCGGCGGCAGGCACACCGCTGGAAGAAACCTTGTCGGCGGTAAGCCGACAAACCGAGAAGCCACGCATCAAGTCGCTGCTGTTGTCGGTGCGCGCCAAGGTACTCGAGGGTCATAGCTTTGCGTCCGCGCTGAAGGACTACCCCAAGGTATTCCCTGAAATCTATCAGGCAACGGTCTCTGCCGGTGAGCAGTCCGGTCACCTTGACGCCGTGCTCGAGCGCCTGGCCGACTACACCGAAGAACGACAGGCGGCCAACGCCACGGTCAAGAAAGCCTTGATCTACCCGTCCATGCTGGTGTTTGCATCGATCCTCATCGTGTCGTTTCTACTCGCCTACGTCGTACCGCAGGTCGTGCAGGTGTTCGACGGCATGGATCAGGAACTTCCCGCACTGACGGTCGGCATGCTTGCCGCATCAGACTTCGTGCGCGAATGGGGCCTGGTGGTTGCCGGTGTCTGCGTTGTGGCGTGGATACTGTTCAGCCGCGCGATGCGTCGTGAGTCGTTCAAGCTGCGCGTGCACGCTTTTTTGCTGAAGCTGCCGATGTTCAAGCGACTGATCCGTGGACACAACACGTCTCAGTTCGCACGCACCTTGTCGATCCTCGCAGCATCGGGAGTCCCTGTGCTCGAAGCACTGGATATCGGCTCGCAGGTAGTGACCAATCGGCCGATGCGTGAAGCGGTGAAGACGGCAGCGTCTCAGGTACGCGAGGGCTCTACCCTGTCAGATGCGCTGGAGCGCACCGGCTACTTTCCACCCATGTTGCTACACCTGATTGCGAGTGGCGAGAGCTCGGGTCAGTTGGACAGCATGCTGGAGAAGGCAGCCAGCCACCAGGAACGCGAACTCAACGCCGTGATGGCAGTGTTCCTCGGGCTATTCGAGCCCGTGGTCATTCTGATCATGGGCGGCGTGGTGTTGACCATCGTGCTCGGCATATTGCTGCCGATCTTCGAGATGAATCAGCTGGTCAACTAGTGGTCTGTCCGCTACGTGCGCGCCGGTCGCGCCCTGATCAGCAGCCCGGAAATCGAATCACTTCTGCGGTCGGGCGTGGTGTACGCGCGACCATCGGCACGTCGCTACAAAAAGGCCATACCTGCTCGTTTTCGACCGCCTCGAGTGCGGACGAGATCATCTCTTCGGTGATTTCGGTCTCGATGGTCTCATCGTTGGGATCGACCAGTGCCGAGTAGGCAACGGGCACGTCTGCAAGTGCTTGCCTATCAAATCGTGATGCCATGACGTACTACTCTCCGAATCCGGTGCGCGTAGCGAGCACTCGGGCTGTGCCTGCAAGAGACTGACCAGCTAGCGAACATGAGAGGGTCATGCTGCTGCCTCTCCCTTGAGCCGAGCAATGTGGTCGCCAAAGCGGGCAAGTTCTTCGGCCGACTTCTCCGGCCACTGCAGCGGCAGTGCCTCGAGGGTGTCGGCAATGATGGTGGCAACGCTCAACCGCATGAACGGCTTGTCGTCTGCCGGGATAGCAAACCAGGGAGCGTGCGCTCGTGATGTTTCGTTGAGTAGCTGCTCGTAGGCCTGCATGTAGTCGTCCCAGCCATCGCGCGCCGAGAGATCATGCTTGCTGAACTTCCAGTACTTTTCCGGCGTGCTCAGCCGCTCGAGAAAGCGATTGCGCTGTTCGTCACTGGATACGTTGAGCCAGAACTTCAGTACAACGGTGCCGTTGTTGGCAAGGTGCAGTTCGTGGTCTCGAATGGAATCGAAACGCGCTGCCCACAGCGACTCGCGGTCGGTCCCGTCCGTGAGTGCCGGCAGGCGCTGGGCCTGAAGATAGGGCTCGTTGACGCGAACCGCGAGTACCTCTTCGTAGTAACTGCGGTTGAAGATGCCAATGCGCCCGCGCTGCGGCAAGGCCTTGACCGTGCGCCACAGCCAGTCGTGATCGAGCTCCTCGCTGGACGGGGACTTGAACGAAGACACCTCGCAACCGGCCGGGTTGACGCCGCTCATGACCGCGCGAATGGTGCCGTCCTTGCCAGCGGCGTCCATCGCCTGAAAGACGACAAGCAAAGCATAACGATCGTCAGCGTAGAGCTTGCGCTGCAGATCACTGATGCGATCTACCTGGCGGGCCAGCGCCTTCTTCAATGCCTTCTTGCCATCGCTGTCTTCCGGCGGGCGGGTGGCCTGATCGGCAACACTGAACCCACCCGCGAACGGAACCGCAAACGGCGACGCAGGGGGTGCGAAGGGGGTACTCACGCCACAGGTTCCGGCGCGTTCTGGCTGGCTTCAGCTTCACCGGCACACCGCACACCGGTACCGCGCATGCTGCAATAGCCACCCGGATTCTTGTGCAGGTACTGCTGGTGGTAGTCCTCCGCGTAGTAGAACGGGGGCGCAGGCAGGATCTCCGTGGTGATTTCACCCTGGCCTGCGGCATTCAGGGCCTGCTGATAGCGCTCACCGGACTGCTCGGCCGCCGCTTGCTGCGCGGCGCCGTGGGTATAGATTCCCGACCGGTACTGGGTGCCACGGTCCGGCCCCTGACGCATGCCTTGTGTCGGGTCGTGGTTTTCCCAGAACGCGGTGAGCAGGTCCTCGTAGGACACCTTGGCGGGATCAAACACCACCTGCACGACTTCGTTGTGTCCGGTCATGCCGGAGCACACTTCCTGATAGGTCGCGTTGGGAGTGAGCCCTGCCGCGTACCCGACGGCGGTACTCCACACGCCCGGAATCCCCCAGAAAAGCCGCTCTACACCCCAGAAGCACCCCATCCCGAATACCGCGACCTCGAAACCTGCAGGCCATGGGCCACGCACGGGATTGCCGAGCACGACGTGCGTGTCGGCCACTTCCACGGCCTGCTCGCGACCCGGCAGGGCATCCTGGGCAGTCGGTAAATCAGCCTTCTTGAACAGTCCGAACACGTGAGGTGAGCTCTGTGGCGCGAACGCGTAGTCGACGCGCCCGAAAATTTCCAGTGCCGCAGACAGTACCGAAGTAAAATGAAACCAAACTGAACTTTGATGCGTGTCACGCGCCGGTACGCTGGCAGCGACCCGGCACCCGATCAATCCACCAACGCCCCCAGGGACATTCGTGTGAAACGCTCCGAGATCAACGCGATTATTGCCGAAGCGGAGGCCTACATTGCCTCGTTCGGTTTCCCGCTCCCGCCGTTCGCTCGCTGGAGCCCGCAAGACATGCAAGCCAGACGCGCTGACATTGACGGCATCGTCGACGCTCGACTCGGCTGGGACATCACCGACTACGGCCTGGGTGAGTTCGAACGCAAGGGTCTGTTTCTGTTCACCTTGCGCAACGGGTCAGCTGCCGACCTCGCGGCGGGTGGCGGCATGTGCTACGCCGAGAAGATCATGATCTCGCGCCAGAATCAGGTGTCTCCGATGCACCGCCATATCGTCAAAGCCGAGGACATCATCAATCGCGGTGGGGCTACGCTTGCACTGGAGCTGTTCGAGTCCGACGAAGCCGGCGAACTCGACCCCAAGCGCGAGGTCAAGGTGCTCTGCGACGGCGTGCCTCGCCGTCAGGCACCCGGAGACATCCTGCGTCTCGCGCCCGGAGAAAGCGTGACGCTGCTTCCCGGCAGCTGGCATGCGTTCTGGGGTGAAGGCGGCGATGTGCTGATCGGAGAGGTGTCAGCCGTCAACGACGATCTGACCGACAACATTTTCCTCGAGCCCATCGGACGATTTGCCGACATTGAGGAAGACACCGAACCCGCGCGCCTGCTGGTGGCTGACTACCCGATGTGGCTTCAGTAAGGTCTGGTCAGCGCGATTGACGGGGCCATTGATGGGGCCATCAACGGGGATTGGCAGACACGACGTGGGCGAGCCGACTACCGCGCGGTAGCCGACAGGAATCGGTGAATCGTACCCGCTGCTACCGATACGGAATGATTGTTGAGCTTCACGTAGCGATCGCCTGAGCGATAGGCACCGTAGCCACGCAGCATGCCGGCAATAGCGTATTCGCCCCGGTCACAGCTCAGCAGGCCGCCACCGGATTGGCCCGAATCAATCGATGCACTCGAGTGCACCGCACCCCCGTCCAGCCGCTGAAAGACACCGGCTGACATCTCGAGGCCCTTGGCGCGCGGAAATCCGACCGCCCAGACGCGTTCTCGGCTACTCAGATCGGTGTTGGACAGCGGTAGCGGTCGTATGTTGCCGGTATCGATGGCGAGCACGGCAAGGTCTGCATCGTGGTCAACGGAGATCAGATCGGCGCGGCGAAAGTCTCGTCCGGTGCGAACAAAAAAGTGCGATGCCCCTTGAACGGCATGTGCGGCAGTGAGGACCCGTCCGGGGGCAAACACCACGCCACTCGCGTGACTGCCGTGATCGGTTGCCACGGGCAGGACCGCCGCGAGCGCCGCCGCATCTGGCCCGGCACAACGCCCGTGCAAGGAGAAATCCTGTACGGACAGAGAGGTGGACCGAATAGCTGCACTGGGGCGCGTCAGCGCCGAGTTACCCGTGTGGAGCGCAGCATTGATGACGGTATCCGCCTCAACTGATACCTGACGCACCGCACCTTGCGCAGCCGCAGTATCGGCAAGTGTCGTCGTCGACATGGCAGCAACACTCAGCGCTAACAGCCACGCCGACCCACCCGCAATTCTGGCAGATATCAGCATTCGTCGGTATGTATCCCCGGCAAAATCACCATGTGCAGCGTGGTATCGACGCCGACCTGACGCTGTTGACCCGTGGCTCGCGTCAGATACGATCGCTGCGGGCTGGTTCGCAAGGTCGGGCGGCGGCGAATCACGTTTCGCAGGATTGCTCCCACCCCAAGCACTGTGTCCGACCCACTCTGATGGCGGCTGTGACGGCAGTGCGTAGCCCAGTCTAGCGAAAATGCAAGCCAAGAAAAGCGCGCAAGTGGTCGAATAACTGACGCTGCGGTCAGCCGAGCCTGCGATCAATTGCGAATGCTGATACCGAAACCGAAGGTTACGCGCGGCTGATCCGGCGCGCCCGGCCGCCAGAGTTTCTGGTCTGTGATGCGCACTGTAGCGAGTTCCTGGCGACTTTCGCCAATGCTCGTCTGTGTCGTTTCAATCAGACTGCCAAGCAGGGTTATCTCGCGCCCCGGCGCGAAGTCCAGGGGTTCGAGTAGATCGGACGTGATCGCGACGAATCGTCCGATGCTCTCGCGACCACGCAGGGGTCGACCGATACGGTCGAGCGGATAGGCCAGTACATCCAGGCGTGTACCGGATTCCAGGACCGCGTTGTTCACGATGACGCCACCCCACATCACGCTGCCACGGTTGGACGAATCGACCGTAGCCGGCGTGGCCTCCTCGAGCTGCAGGCCGTCTGGAATCTCGACGGGTGTCGACGCACAGCTCGCTACAGCGACAAGCACTGCAGCGGTCAACAGGGGACGGATGAGTTTCACTGTGCGATCAGGTCGATGTGGCGCAATCAGGGACGGATGATGAGCGAGAGACCAACGTTACCTCGACCACGGCCGCGGTGGTGATGCGACAAGCCAAAGTGGCCATATCCATAGAACCCGCAATCGATGGACCTGTGGCGCTGGAAGGGATGCGGCCAATCGTCGTAGCAGCGGTGCGAGCGTGCGTAGAGACGCGCCGAGGCAGGCGACCAGTAGTGATAGTCGTCAACATCGACCACCGGAAATCGATACGGGCTATCGCCGATCGATCCGTCACGTACCTCGCCGACCAGGCCGGTCACCGTGATGTCACGCCCCGGCTTGATGATGCTTGGGTCCAGCACATCGTTGACTTCGGCAAAAAAGCGCCCGTCAGAGCTGTCGTTGCGGATCGGGCGGCCGGTTGAAGTCAGTGGTCGAGACACGATTTCGAGCACGGTGCTGCCGTCTTCCCTGTTATCGACTGAGGCGATGGTGCCACCCCACCGCACCGGCTGGGGAATGTCCGGTTGCTCGGCGCGTACCGTCGATACGCGGATATCGGCGACCTCGGCGTGTGGATGAGCGGTAGCGCAACCCGCCAGCACCGCGACCGCCACGATCACCGCGACACGAAACGTGATGCGCGTCACATCGAGTGGTCGGCGACCAAGCACCGAACTCGCACGTACAAATGACGTCTCACTATTGAACTGCATGACAATGTGCTCCTCTGACGGGCGTGGTGTCAGCCACAACAATATCGGGCATGCTGCCGGTTGCAACAGTGCTTGGGAAGATCATTGACACCTTTTCACGAATTCGCGGAATACCTCATACTGCGGGCACCAAGCTTGCTCGATCCTGAACGATAACCAATAAAGCGGGCGGAAAACTGCCGCGACGCACTCATAACCGACTCGACGACACAACCCCGACGACGCGACACAGGCTGACACAATGCAATTGATCACCCGCGCGGCTGACTTGTTGAACATTAGCGAGCTCAAGCTTCTCAGCGAGGCCTACCTGAACTGGTTTGGCGACCACGCAGACGAGGACGACATGATGTTCTTGTTCACCCAGTTCATGATGTTCGGTGAGGTGCCGGACTGGGTCGAGCAATACGCACAGCAGATCCTCGAAGACCTCGAAGCCAATCGCCAGGTCAATCCGAATTCGTTTTGCGTGCTCAACCTGGCACCGCGTGTCGGCAACAAGACGCGCGTCGGTTTTTCTCTGCAGCGCTGATACCGCGAAACGCGTCGGCGACGCGGGGCTGCCCCGCTACAGAAAGTCGTCCCGACGAGGTGTAAACGTGTCGATGAGGCGACCGGCGGTGACCGCCGTACAGCCATGCTCGACGTTGGACTCGATGACCAGGGAGTCCCCCGCATTGAGTCGACGGGTTTCCGAGCCGACCGTAAAGTCGAAACTGCCCTCGGCCACGTAGGTCGACTGCACATGAACGTGATGGTGCAAGGCACCGACCGCTCCCGCGTCAAACGCGAACTCGACAACCATCAGCTGTTCGTTTTCAGCAAGTACCGTTCGGAGTACACCATCGTCGGCTTGCACCTGGGGAAATAATCTACTCATGAGCTGAGCATACTCCATTCGCGCAACGGACCGAAAAGACAGCGCATTGCAGTGCCGCTATGGTGTCGAGCATGGATACCGATGACATCACGACACCACACGAGCGCTTGTCATTCTCCGCGCTACCCGAGCAGCGCATGCTCGATGCGTCGACAGATTTCCTCGCGCGCGTTCGCACACGCCGCAGCGTTCGCGACTTTTCCGACACGCCGGTACCACAGACGCTGATCGAGAATGCCATTGCAGCCGCTGGCTCATCGCCGAGCGGTGCCAATGGACAACCGTGGCACTTCGTGGCAATTCAGGACCCGGCCCTCAAACATCAGATACGTACCGCTGCCGAGCAGGAGGAGCGTGCCTTCTATGGTGGCCGCGCGGGCGACGCCTGGCTTGATGCGCTCGCCCCGCTTGGCACGAATGCCGAAAAACCGTTCCTCGACACGGCACCGTGGTTGATCGCCGTGTTTCTCGAGAAGTATCGACTGGATGAGCAGGGGGAGCGGCACAAGCATTACTACATGACCGAGTCGGTCGGCATGGCCTGCGGCATTCTGGTAACAGCGCTGCATCTTGCCGGACTCGCGACCTTGACTCACACACCAGCACCGATGGGCTTTCTGAAAAAAGCGCTGCATCGACCGGTCAATGAACGCGCGTTCATGCTGGTAGTTGCAGGCTACCCTGCGCCTGACGCTACCGTGCCGGCCATCACGCGCAAACCGCTGTCAGAGATCATGACCGTCCACAGCACTGCGTGACTGACGCCTACGGCAGCGGATCCCACTGCCAGAAGTCCGTGCCTGCCTCCATCAGCCGCTTGGCCAGTACCATCCGGTGCACTTCGGAGGCACCGTCTACCAACCGTGCCTGACGCGCGTAACGGTAGATCCACTCGAGTACCGTGTCCTTGGAATAGCCACGGGCACCACACAACTGGATGGCGGTGTCAGACGCCTTGTGCAACACGTCGGCAACGGCCACCTTCGCCATCGACACTTCCTGCTTTGCATGGCTGCCGAGGTCCAGCGCACGAGCCGCACGCATGGTGAGCAAGCGACCGATCTCGATATCCATCGCGACCTCTCCCAGCTGCAGTTGCACGCTCTCGCGATCAGCGAGCACGCCGCCAAACGCCTTTCGCTCGGCCACATGCTCGGTAGCAATTTCCATGGACCGGCGGGCGAGGCCCAGCCACCGCATGCAGTGGGTCAGACGCGCCACGCCAAGACGAATCTGGGTGACCTTCAAACCGTCGCCCACCTCCATCAGACGATGTTCGTCAGGCACGCGCAGGTTCTCGAAGACGATCTCGCAATGCCCACCATGCTCTTCCGGCCCCATGATCGGTATGCGCCGCTCGACACTGAAACCGGGGTCATCGCGATGGAACAGAAATGCGGTCAATCCCTTGCGTGGGTCCTCCGATGTGCGAGCCACCACAATGAAATGCGCGGCCTCCTCGGCGCCCGTGATGTACCACTTGCGCCCGTTGATGAGCCAGTCGCTGCCATCGCGCTCGGCACGAGTGAGCATCATGCCGGCAGGATCCGAGCCGGAACCCGGCGCGGGCTCGGTCATCGCAAAGGCACTGCGCACGTCGCCGCGTATCAGTGGCTCCAACCACCAGCGTTGCTGTTCCGGCGTGCCAATCTTCGCGAGCACCATCATGTTGCCATCGTCAGGCGCGGCGGCATTGAACACCGCAGGCCCGAAAATCGAACGATTCATCGCCTCGTAGCAGGCCGCCATGCCGACGTGATCGAGGCCCTGGCCGCCAAGACGTTCAGGCAATTGCAGGCACCAGAGCCCTTCAGCCTTGGCCTGATCCCGCAGGCGCTGCAAGAGATCGAGACGGATGTTCTCGTGCGCGTCGAAGTGTGACCGATCGGCCTCCAGCGGCATGACCCGCTGCTCAACAAAGGCGGCAATGCGAGCGCGAAAGTCCTCATTGCGTTGGCCCAGCGAAAAATCCATCGTCAGTCCTGCTCCAAGCCGTGAATGAACGCGTGCCAACGCACGCGGGCGCACCTTACAACGAACTGACGGCGTGGCCACCATCAACGACGATCTCGGCCCCGTTCATATGGCGTCCGGCATCGCTGGCCAACAACAACAGTGCACCGTCAAGATCGCTTGCCTGGCCCAAGCGGCGATTCGGGACGCGCTTGACAACGGCCTTGCCAGCATCGCTGGAAAAATAATCGCTGTTGATCGAGGTTTCGATATAGCCCGGAGATAGCGCGTTGACACGAATACCGTGACGGGCCCACTCCAGCGCCAGGCTGCGCGTCAGGTGCAACAATCCCGCCTTGGCCACCGCATACGGCGCTGTGCCCGGCATGGTCCGCGAGCCCAGTATCGAACACACGTTGACGATCGCGCCGCCCTTGTTCTCGTTGATTCGAGCCGCAGCCCACGCTTGCGACAGCCGTCTCGGACCATCCAGATTGGTCGCCTGTACCCGTGCCCAGGACGCGTCCTCGGTGTCCAGCGCACGAGTGGATGTCGCAACACCCGCGTTGTTGATCAGTACATCCACATCGGCGAGGACCGTATCCATCGCGCGCATCGATGCCGGATCAAGCACGTCGAGCCGTATCGGCACAAACTGCTGGGGCCACTTTTGCGCCAACGCTTGCAAGCGGCTGGCCTCTGCCTGCCTGCCACTACCCACCACCTGCGCGCCCGCCTCGAGAAGCACCTCGGCAAAGCGTGATCCAAGACTGCCCGAGGCGCCTGTCACCAGAGCACACTGGCCGGCGAGCGAGAACATCGCGTTTACACTCGTCATGTTCACCGTCGCACTCCCAAGCTCATGAAACCCACGATGTCAGCTTACCGCGTCAGGCCTCGTTCGCTTGGCAACATACTGCTGCTCGCACTACTACCTTGTCTTGCCGTCGCAGACACTGACGCGAACTGCATCGAGACGACAACCGGATTGCAACTGTGCGCGAGCAGCGACATGGATCGCACGGCAAGGCGCTCCAGCCCTGCCCCCGATCACGAACGTTACTCACTGAGTGACGCGCATATCCAGCTGACTGCGGCACGTAACGAGACCCTGGGCTTTCAATTGTTGTTCTCACGCGCTCGTGCATCGGTGCCACGCACCGTTACGCTACCGCGTGTCGAGCACCACGACAGCCTGATCGAACGGCACTACATCGCCCACTATCACCCCGTACATGGCGGACACTACCGCTGGGGCCCGGCTACAGCAGTCCTGCCCGACGAAGGCAATCGCCCGGACGCTCTGGTGCCGCGCCATCACACCTGCGCACAGGATACAAAGCAGACGACCACGGTGGGTGGCGTCACGCCCGCCGCTACTCGCTACGACGAACTGCGACTCCCCAAGCGCATCGGCGATATCCAGGCTCTCTGGATAGAGCTGTTCATTCCATCGGGCACCTCGCCCGGCATCGTTCAACACGTGCTGGAGTTCGAGCATGGGGGAGACGCGTTTTCGATTGATGTCAGCATTGACATCAAGCCCGTATCACTCCCCGACAAGACCCGCCTGACCGCCATCGCGGAACTGTATCGAAGCTATCGTCTCGAAGGCGCTGGAGAGGACCCGAGCACTGACGAGTGGCGCCGCATCAGTCATTGCTACCAGCAGATGGCGCACGCGCACCGTGCCGTGTTCATCGAGCGGGTTGCAACCACCCCCGACGGCGCAGCACGCGACCGATGGTTGGACACCGTCACACCGATTCTCAACGGGGAGTTGTTTACCGAAGCGAATGGCTACCGCGGGCCTGGCATGGCAACGCCTCCGTCGACGTGGCGCTTGCCATGGCCGCAGCAGCACGACATTTCCGTGGAAACACCGTTGCCACAGACAGACGTTGATGACTTTCATTCGCTCGCACAAGACTGGGCGCCACTGATTGCCGAACGCAAATGGAGCGACATTCATTGGTTCGCTTATGTGTTCGATGAGGTCGATGGCCCCAACGACGAGAACACCGGTTTCGAGCGACGCGAGGACTACATTGCATCGGTACATGCCGACATGGCGCGCGTGCAACTCGCCTTTGATTCAGCCACGGATGGTGTCCCGGGTGCACCGCCCATCGACCTGTTGTGGACCAGTCATACCAATCCACGAGTCTGGCTGGGCGAACCAGAGCTGGACCTTGTCGGCACGATCAGGCTATGGGCCCCCAATGCACATGCTGCCGATCCGGAGCTGCTCGGTCAGCGAGTAGCGGTGGGTGAAACCGCCTGGTTCTACCACTCCGGGCACCCAGCCGTCGGGGGCCACGTCATAAACGTAGCTGGTACCGACTTCAGAAGTTGGGGGCTGATCGCCGCGCGCTATGGCATGTCAGGCACTTTCGTCTGGGCGGCCAACCTCGGTCACGATGCACGGCCCTATGCCATCCCGTCCTACCGCCCGGACGACGACCGTATAGGTAACGGCACGCTCGTCTATCCAGGCGCTGCACTCGAACGAATAGGCTTTGAAGCGTCAGCAGGGCCAGTACCTTCGATGCGCCTGAAGGCCTGGCACAGAGGGCTACAAGACGCAGAGTTGTATTATCTTGCCCGAGCTGTGGATGTAGAACGCGCGGATGCGATCATCGAGGAGCTGATCCCGCTGGCCCTCGCCGAGGCAGTGGCCGAGGGCCTGACATCACCGACCTGGCCGCAGGCGGCTGCGCCGTGGATCGATGCGCGTGACGCCTGGCTCCAGATCGCGGCTGAGGGCGGCGCTGTCGCGGGTGATTGAATCCCCCGCAGCAGCACCGGCCCGCGCATCGAGCACATCGGCCATTGCGGCTATCGCAACTTCCATCGGCGTGTTGCCCGTGCGAATCGATGTGCCCAACGGCGCGGTGAGCCCGTCGAGCTCGTCTTCGATGAAACCCTTGCGCGACAATCGCGAACGAAAGGCAGCGGCCTTTGATTGCGATGCGATGAGGCCGCAGAAGGCGGCATCCTCTCGTGCCAATACTGCCTCAACAACCTCGAGATCACGCTCATGGCTGTGTGTCATGACGAGATAGAAGCTGCCCGGCCGACAACTCTCAACCGCTGCAAATACGTTCTCATCATGCAGACGGGTGTGCAATACGCCTTCACCGCGGCGTGACGTCGTATCGGTTCCAAGATCGATATCCGGACGAGAGTGCTGACGCCGCCCACGGACAACATCAGCACCAATCCGGTCGAGCCATGGTTCACGCGAGTCATGAAACGTGGCAATACAGGGCAGCTGCCTCAATAGCGTGGCGAGCTGCTGCGCTACATGCCCGGCACCAAACACATCGACACGAAAATCACAGGCAGGAAAGCGCTCGAACACCAGACTCACGCGTCCACCACAACACTGGGACAGGGCCTTGCCGAGCGTCCACTCGCGTACGTACACACGAGCGCTGAAGGAATCGGCACGCAGTAATTCGCACGCCTCATTGAGTGCCGCGTGCTCCAACGCACCACCGCCAATGGTACCGACCACCTCAGTACCCGTGACAAGCAAGCGGGTTCCCACCCCTCGGGGCGCTGAACCCTCGACGCTTGCAATGGTCACCAGTACCGCAGCCTCACCCTGCTCGCGACACGCTTGAATTCTCGTGAAAACACTCACGCTCTGGCGCGCAGCTCATCGCAGGCGAGCAACACACGCTCGGGTGTCGCGGGAGCGTCCAGTTTGACAAACACGGGGGTATCAGCCAATGACGAGATGGCATCACGGATGGCCGCAAACGCAGAAATCGCAAGCATCAGCGGTGGTTCACCGACCGCCTTGGAGTGAAAGACCGTCGCTTCATCGTTCGGGCTATCGGCCAGTAGCGATACCCTGAAATCGATGGGCATGTTTCCGATCGCTGGAATCTTGTAGGTCGCCGGACCATCGGTAAGCAAGCGCCCCGTGTCGTCCCAGACCAGCTCTTCATGGGTCAGCCAGCCAAGACCTTGCATGTAGCCACCTTCGATCTGACCCAGATCCAGAGCCGGATTTATCGAACGGCCGACGTCATGCAGGATATCGGTGCGCAGTACGCGTGTTTCGCCAGTCAAGGTATCGATAGCCACCTCGGCGACTGCAGCACCGCAGGCGTAGTAGTAGAACGGACGTCCGCGAGCGGTTGCTCGGTCGTATCCGATATCGGGAGTGGCGTAGAAACCGGTGGCCGACAAGGGCACGCGAGCAAGATAGGCGGCACGTGCAAGTTCTGGCCAGTGCATTGTCTGTGGTCCGGCTGGACTCAGGTAACTCACGGTATCGTCGACAAACTCCACACTGCCTGTCTCGGCATCCTGCGTCGACTGTAGCCACTCGGTAAGTCGCAGACGTATCTCTCGCGCCGCATGCAACGCTGCCATGCCATTGAGATCACTACCCGATGAGGCCGCCGTAGGCGAGGTGTTGGGCACCTTGTCGGTGCGTGTCGCGCTGACGGCAACACGCTCGACCGCCATACCGAGCTCCAGCGCCACGATCTGGCGTACCTTCTGATACAAGCCCTGCCCCATCTCGGTACCACCGTGGTTCAGCAGCACGCTGCCATCACTGTAGAGATGCAGCAATGCGCCGGCCTGATTGAGGTGCGAGACGGTGAAGGAAATGCCGAACTTGACCGGCGTCAGGGCGATACCGCGCTTGACGATCGGGTTTGCAGCATTCGCTCGACGAATCGCATCGCGTCGCTCACGATACTGTGCGGTGCGTGCCAGGGTATCGAGCAGCACCGGCACTGAACTCGTCGTGACCTGCTGGTAGTACGGCGTGACGTCACGTCCGGGTCCATAGAGATTGAGCTGGCGGATATCCAGCGGATCCTTGCCGAGGTGCGCCGCCACCGCGTCGATGACTGTCTCCATCGCGAGCATGCCCTGCGGACCACCAAAGCCACGAAAAGCGGTATTCGAGACGGTGTTGCTGCGACAGCGCAGGCCGTCGATCACGACGTCGGGCAGATAGTAGGCGTTGTCGGCATGAAACATCGCACGATCCACGATGGCATCCGACAGATCCGGCGAATGCCCGCACTGACCGGCCAGCAGATGCCGTATACCCAGTATGCGGCCATCATCATCGAAGCCGACATCGTAGCGCGCGAGAAACGGATGCCGTTTGCCGGTCAGCAGCAGGTCGTCGCGGCGTGAGTAGCGACAGGACACGACCTTGGAATGCCGCCGCGCAAACAGCGCTGCGAGTACCGCAGGCGCAGTCGCTTGCGTTTCCTTGCCGCCAAAACCACCACCCATGCGCCGTACCTCAACATGCACCAGATGCATGGGTACGCCGAGCGCCTCGGCGACAAGATGCTGCGTTTCAGTCGGGTTCTGGTTGCTGGAATGCAGCATGACGCCGCCGTCCTCGAGGGGCTCCGCCCGTGTGACCTGACCTTCGAGATAGAAATGCTCCTGACCACCGATACTCATCTCGCCGGACAATCGATGCGGTGCCGACGCCAACGCAGCATCGGCATCACCTCGAGCCATGCGATGCGGAGGGCGCACAAAATTCTCCTCATCGATGGCCTCAGCGATATCGAGCTTTGGCGTTGATTCCTTGTAGTCGACCTTTGCCAGCTGGACGGCCCGGCGTGCCGCTGCATGACTGGATGCGGCCACGGCAAACAACGCCTGCCCAAAGTGCACGACGTGCCGATCAACCAACAGCGGATCGCCCGGAAACACCGGCCCGATGTCGATGGCGTGAGGAAGATCGTCCGCACACAAGACATCAACAACACCCGGGGCGGCACGCACCGCATCAAGATCCAGCGATCGCAGCTCTCCACAGGCGATGCTTGATAGACCGATGGCGACATGGAGCTCGCCTTGCGTCGCCAGCCGATCATCGACGTAGACCGCACGCCCAGTGACATGCTCGCGTGCCGCATCATGTGGCTCGCTATTGCCCGCGCTCATGACTGGCGCTCCGCCAACGACTCGTCCATCGAACGCGTCAGCGAGTCGACGAAATCAGGCTCGAGGTCGCCCGCACGAGTCAAGGCAACGTCACCAGCGTACTCCAGCTGCACGCGTCTCAGCAGATTGCCCGCCACCGTCAAGCGATAGCGTGCACTCGCCCGTGCATCGTCAATCGGTGCGAACTCCTCGGGCAGGGTCTTGATCGCTGCGGCCACCGCAGCAGCATCAAAGGGCACGCCTTGCAACGACGACTCCATGCCGGGTGCCCGCACCGGCGTCGCCGCCATACCGCCAAAACCGATGCGCGCTCGCTGGGTCACGCCCGCGCTGTCGATATCCAGATGAAACGCTGCGCATACGGTAGAAATATCATCATCCACTCGCTTGCTCACCTTGTGCACCGCAAACACGGCGTGTTCCGAGGGCAGATTCATCCGAATCTCGCGAATGAACTCCCCGGACTGCAGTGCAGTCTGGCGATAGCCCTTGAAGAAGTCGTCAATATCGACGTCACGGGTGTGATCTCCACGCTGCAGGACAACGGTTGCACCCAGTGCCAGTAACACCGGCGGCCAATCACCGATCGGAGAGGCCGAACCAAGATTGCCACCGACTGTCGCCACGTTGCGGATCGGGTCCGAGCCGTAGCGTAACAACAGGCGTGCAATCTCCGGCACGCGCGTGTGGCACCACGCGTATAGCCGAGACAAGGACACCGCCGCTCCGATGTACAAGCGATCATCACACACCTTCAAATCCTGCAACTCCGGCACCTCTGTGATCGAAATCACCGTTGGCAAACGGCGCAGTCGCTGCGTGACCTCCAAGGCGAGATCGGTACCACCGGCCAGCAAGGGGGCATTCGCATGTTCCATGCGCAAGCGTGCCAGCTCGTCGACAGTGGTCGGTTGCAGAAAACCCGAGGAGCATGACGGCTCAGCCGACAATTGCTGCAATCGAGACGACAAGGCCAGGGACGCCGTGTCATCCAGCCACGGCGTCGAGCGCGCCAGTGCGACCGCAGCCGCCCGCTTGATCGGACGGTATCCGGTGCAACGGCACAAGTTCCCCCCGAGGGCGCGATCAATACGATGTGACAAGGCCAGTGCGTCATCGGTTTCCAGACGATGCAACCAACCGCCCGGACTGCTCAAGGGGCGCGAGACCGTGTCACTTTTCGCCTCACGATTCGACTCGGCCATGTGCTTGACCACCGGGGCATCAGAGGCCTCACACAGCGAGAACATGGACATCACGAAGCCCGGCGTACAGAACCCGCACTGCGACCCGTGCTCGTCCAGCATCGCCTGCTGCACCGCGTGCAGCCTGCCGTCGCGGGCCAGGGACTCGACCGTCAACAACTGCTTGCCGTGCAAGCTGCCCACGAACGCGATACAGGCGTTGACGCTGTCATAACGCAAGCCACCCTCGTGCGGTGACACGACTACCACCGTGCACGCTCCACAATCCCCTGACCCACAACCTTCCTTGGTACCCGGTCGGCCGCGATGGGTGCGCAACCAGTCCAATACGGTGAGATCAGCTGGCGTATCGCCCAGCGTGATTTCTTCAGCGTCGAGCAGAAAACGGATCACGCCGGCTCCTTGATGACCGGTACCAGCGAAAAGCTATCGACATCCACGATGCCCTTGTCGGATATTCTCAACGAAGGAATGACCGCCAGACCCAGGAAGGTGTGTAGCAGGTGGGCGTCCTTGAGTGTGCAGCCACAGGCACGCATGGCCGCTTGCAGCGCATCGGCCTGTTCGGCGACGATCTCGGCCGGTTGATCAGACATCAGGCCCGCTATCGGCATGGGTACCACCGCACGTACGACACCACTGGCAGCAAAGCAGAAACCACCTCTCACATCGGCAAGGTGATTGGCGGCTAGCGCCATGTCCTCGGTCGAGGTGCCGGCAATGATCAACTGATGTGCATCGTGGCCTACCGTTGATGCGAGTGCACAAGGCTCCGAATAACGGAAACCACTTACAAAGCCGTTCACGATCGAACCACTAGCATGATGTCGATCAACCACGGATACATGGCAGATATCCGCTTGCACATCAATACCGACATGCCCATCATGTACTCCGAGCGTGGCTTCCAATGCCCGCGTAGGCGCCTGACTCTCGACGACTCCGATGACGCGTGCGGTGACCGAGGCGCCGTCTGCAAGTCCCGCTGGAGCCGGCACCCGGAATTCCGTCGCTTCCAATGTGCGGCCCACATGCACGGTATTGCTTGCCGACTCGGGGTAGGCGAACGCCTCGAGCTCGGTGGTCAGGGTGCCGTCTTTTGCGACCACCTCCCCGCGAGCGATCACGCACTCGATGGGAATATCCACAAGACTCGAGGAGATGATCAGATCGGCACGACGCCCTGGTGTGATCGAGCCGAGCTCACGCTCCAACCCGAAGTGTTCCGCCGTATTGAGTGAGGCCATGCGGATCGCTTCCACAGGTTTCAGACCCTGGGCGATAGCATGGCGCACCACGCGATCCATGTGACCATCGCGTACCAGCGTGCCCGCATGGCTGTCGTCCGTGCATAGCACAAGGTACCGAGGATCGATGCCGGCTTCAGTGACCGCCCTAATCTGCGGCGCAACGTCATACCAGGCCGACCCGAGCCGCAACATCGCACGCAGCCCTTGCCGAACGCGCGCGATGGTGTCTTCCATGCGCGTGCCTTCGTGGTCGTCTGCTGCGCCGCCCGCCACATAGGCGGCGAAGGGTCGACCGAGATCGTGAGAGGCATAGTGCCCACCGACGGTCTTGTTCGATTTGACCGTCGCCGCGATCTCGCCCAAAAGGGTGGCGTCCCCTGCGGCCACTCCGGGGAAATTCATGACCTCACCGAGGCCGATGATATTGGGCCAGGTCATCGCTTCGGCGATCTCTGCCGCACCAAAGACCGCACCAGCAGTCTCGAGACCGGGAGCGGAGGGCACACAGCTCGGCATCTGCACGAACACGTTGATCGGTAGCCCCATGGCCTCATCGTGCATCAGGCGTACGCCGTCCATGCCGAGCACATTCGCAATTTCGTGTGGGTCCACGAACATGGAGGTCGTACCGTGCGGTATCACCGCACGTGCAAAGCCGGTCACCGTGACCATGCCGCTCTCGATATGCATGTGCGCATCGCAAAAACCGGGCACGAGGTACCGATTTGCTGCGTCCACGACACAGGTGTCGGGCCCGATCGCATAGGCAAGATCCGGCGCGACGGCGGCCACCCGCCCTGCCGCTATTGCCACATCGTGCCCGGGCAGTACCTCACCGGAGTGGACATTGACCCATCGCCCCTGTCGCACCAAAAGATCCGCGCTGACCCGCCCGGCCGCCACGTCGATAAGGCGCGCCGTTGCGCTTGAGCGATCACTGAACGTTTTCATCCGACGAGATTGGCGCGAAGCGGAGCGTGTGGCAAGCACAAATCGGTATCCGCGACGGCATTTCTCCAGCCAAAGCGTTCAAACCATGTGAACGACGCCTGCAGGTCGGATACGTTGAACAGGGGCCAAGGCCTTTGCCCGCATGTGACTGCACTCACCAGGGTGATTGCGCAGTAGCATGCCCCATTCACCACGACGCATCCCGCCATGCCTCACATCGTTGAACCCGCCGTGCCTGAGGACCTCGCCGAGATCGAGGCCTTGTTACCTCGCCTTGCCGACTTTGAGGTACCCGCGCAGCGGGCACCAGAAGAGCTCTGGCGCGGTGATCGTGATCTGGTGCGCGCGTGGAGCAAAGGCAATCGCCCTGACGTACACGCCTGGGTGGCAAGAGCCGACAGTGGCTTGCTCGGTGTCGCCGTCGCCAGCGCGCGCGAGGAGATGTTGAGTCACGCACCCGGCTTCCACCTGGAGATACTGGCGGTGGCCGAAGCCGCCGAGGGACAGGGCGTAGGCGCTACCTTGATGGCTTTCGTGGAACGTGCGGCACGTGAAGCCGGCGCAACGATGATCAGCCTGCATGTGTTCTCGAACAACACTCGCGCTCGCCGCATGTACCAGCGGAGCGGGTTCGA
>CALLMF010000035.1 GCA_938006335.1 uncultured Granulosicoccaceae bacterium
TGGATTCCTGCACCGGGCAGACCTCTCGTGGTGTCCAGTACATGTGTCGACAGGTGTCCCATGTCAGGTCTCTTCATCCCAAGGTCTGGTATCCGGAAACCGCATTGTTTCACAGGATGCTTGAATGTTGCGTGCGCTTGCCGGAGAATCCGCGCGGCGCGACGACAGCGTCTGACACGGCGCCTCCGGACGGACCACACCATGACTGACAAAGCATCTACGCAGGACCGCGCGGCCTTTGTCGCTCGGGTTGGCGGAATATACGAGCATTCACCATGGATTGCGGAACGCGCCTTTGACTCAGGGGAACTACCGGACTTTCTCGGTGAGAAGAGTCGTACCGCCTTTGGAGAGCTGCGGTCGAACGAGGAGGCGAAGGCCTTGGCCACGGCACTGGCCACCACGCTGTCAGCGGCGAGCGTCGATGAGAAGCTGGCACTGATTCGTGCCCACCCGGATCTGGTCGGGCGCGCCGCGTTAGCTGGCGAGTTGACCGAGGAATCCACCACCGAGCAGTCCAGTGCAGGGCTCGATCAGTGCACACCGGAGGAGCTCGAGCGCTTCCAGGTCGCCAATGCGGCCTACCGCGAGCGCTTCGGTTTTCCGTTCATCATGGCGGTGCGCGGAGCAGACAGGCAAACCATCTTGAACGCGTTCGAGCAGCGCTTGCTGAACGATGAGGACACCGAATTCAAGACAGCGCTCGTCGAAATCGACCGAATAGCCCTGCTGCGCCTGGAAGCACTGGTGGCCGAGTAAGGTTTCGCGCCGTGTGATCGTCTGCTATCGCAGGTAGTTCGGCTTGAAGCGCATCCGACTCGGCGCGTCATTACCGAGATGACGGATCATGCGCTTGTACACGAGACCCGCGGCCCAGAACACGAGCGCGGATATCACCAGAAAATACCCGGCTGCCACGGAGTAGTGAAGCACGGCGTTGTAGTCACGCTCGAACAGCTCCCCGGCCTTGTTCATCAGGTCCTTTTGTTCGTTGATGACAGGCAAGGTGAAGTAGACGAGCGCTGTCGCATGAAACAGGAATACCACTTCGTTGGTGTACGCCGGCCATGCGATACGGATCGCATTGGGCCAGGTCACGCTTCTGAAGATCTGCAAGCGACTCATCCCCACGGCGCGCGCCGCTTCAATCTGGCCCTTGGGTACCGCATGCAAGGCACCGCTGAGGATTTCGGCGCCGTAGGCTGCGGTGTTGAGCACAAGTACCAGCGGGCCCAGGAACAGCGGGTGCAACACGATGTGGTCGATACCCATCGGCTTCCATGTCGACAGATTGAAGGCGAGCATGACCGAGTACACCATGAAGAACTGTATGAACAGCGGTGACCCCCGGAACGCATAGATGTAGCTTCGTGACAGCCAGGCCAGCGGGGTGATGCGGCTGCTTCTGCCGAGTGCGAGCAGCAAGGCGAACGGAAACCCGAGAGGGATGGACGCGAGCGCGAAGTAGATGTTGAACAGCGCAGGTCGCCCGAGTTGGCGGACCGTGTCGATCAACGTGCCATCTGTGAAGACGCTCATGTGCTGCTCAGCGCCATGCCGCGGCTTGCGCGCTCACGCAGTCGCCTGAAGATGTATTCCGAGATCATCGTCAGCAGGATGTAGAACACGAACAGCGCGATGTAATAACGCCAACGCCAGTCTCCGTGCACAGCGCCAACACGTGCGATGTAGTTGGGCGCGCCGATTCGGTTGGCCCACACCACCATGTCCTGAATCTGCAGCAAGGACAGCAAGGACGTGGCTTTCAACAGGAGCATCCATACGTTGCTGAGACCCGGCAGCGCATAGATCCACATCTGACGAACCTGAAATCGCCAGAACACCTGCCGGGAAGAAAAACCGTAGGCCTTGGCAGCTTCCAGCTGGCCCCGTGGTACTGCCGTCATTGCG
The DNA here is from genome assembly GCA_938006335.1 of uncultured Granulosicoccaceae bacterium. GTDB lineage: Bacteria > Pseudomonadota > Gammaproteobacteria > Granulosicoccales > Granulosicoccaceae > Granulosicoccus. Next base: position 1,912 of record CALLMF010000035.1, read on the forward strand.
CCATTGATGACATTGGCGGCGAATGCGCCATACACGATGCCGAGTGAAACACACGCCAGCGCAAGGTACTCGCCCGTGCCGAGATACCACTGCGCGGCGGCGCAGGGAGGCCAGGAAGTTGCGTTGGCAAGTGTTGCGGCATCGCATGACCGCTGCGCCATGAACCACTCCACCGATTGTTCGAAGGCGAGTGGAAAGAACAGAAAAAACAGTACGTCCGGTACGCCGCGGACGATGGTCGTGTAGACCTTGCCCACCCAGCGTAGCGGCGCGATGCGGGAGCGCAGGGCCGCTGCACCGAGAAGTCCGCAGAGTACGGCGACCGCCGCACCTGCAAACGCCGCTATCAGCGTGAATCGAACACTCGCGTACCACGCGAGGTGCTTGCCATTGGTCAGATAGGCAAGTCTGTCACCCCAGGTGTCCCCGAAGGTACCGGTGACCCATTCGGTGGCCCAGACAATCAGCGCGTCGAGCACGGTGCTGTGCGCTCGACGCGCGTGTTACTGATCGAAACGGTGCCAAATTACTCGGGGAATGCGCTCGCTTCGCCGAAGTACTCGATCATCAGTTCTTCCAGCGTGCCGTCTTCCTTGATGGAAACGAGTGCCGCACTGATGGCAGCACCGAGTTCGCTGTCTTCCTTACGAAGGCCTGCGCCGACACCGTTTCCGATGGAGACATCGGGCCCGACGAAAACGATCGCACCGTCGCTACCTTCAACGATGGGCTCCAGGTAGGAACCATCGGCAAGCACGACATCGAGGTTGCCAGCGACAAGGTCGGCAATCGATTGGTCAGGCAGCTCGTACGTGAGGATGGTGTTGTCTGCGCCGAAAGTGGACTCGGCATAACCTGCCTGAATCGTGGCGCCTTGTGCGCCGATACGCGTATCCGCCAAGGCATCAAAATCGAACTCACTACCAGCGAGCGCGATATAGCGCGACGGGTCCGGCGGGAAGTAGGGCTCGCTGAAGTCGATCTGCTCCATGCGCTCATCGGTAATCGACATGCCGGCCATGATCACGTCGTAGTTACCTGCCTGCAGGTTAGGGATGATCGAATCCCACTCGTTGATGATCCACTCGCATTCAACGCCCGCGCGAGCGCAGACTTCGTTGCCAAGATCGATCTCGTAACCGGCGAGTTCGCCGCTGTCATCGAGATAGTTCCAGGGAGCGTAGGCACCTTCGGTAGCGATGCGTACGTCTGCGGCCGACGCCACGCCGGCAACGGCAAAGCTGGCAGCGGCCAGCAGGGTGTAACAGGTCTTCATTCAGATCTCCGTGCATCCAGTGAACCCCGGGTGGGGTACTGGTCGGGAAGGTTACAACACGCTGGCAAGAAACTGGCGACAACGGGCAGAACTCGGGTTGCCGAAGACCTCCGACGGGGGCCCTTCCTCCTCGATCTGCCCGTCGTGCAGGAAAAGCACTCGTTTGGATACCTCGCGGGCGAAGCCCATCTCATGTGTGACGACGATCATGGTTTTGCCGGTGCGAGCCAGATCGTGCATGACCTTGAGCACCTCGCCGACGAGCTCCGGGTCGAGGGCGGAGGTCGGCTCGTCGAACAACAACACACGGGGTTCCATTGCCAGCGCTCGGGCAATGGCTACCCGCTGTTGCTGACCTCCTGACAGGGCGCTGGGGTAGGCATCGGCGCGATTGGCGAGTCCCACCTGATCGAGCAGGCGCTGGGCGTGTTCGCGGGCCTCGTCGCGGCTTTTGCCGAGCACCCTGATCGGACCTTCGGTGACGTTGTCGATCACCGAAAGGTGTGCCCACAGATTGAAGCTCTGGAACACCATGCCGAGTCGGCGTCGCAGTGCCTGAACCTCGCGTCGCGCAGCCGCATTCAGACCGCGATGTCCGGACTTCAGCGTGACCTCGTGCTCGCCGAGTCGCACGGATCCCTGATCCGGTGTCTCCAGAAAGTTGATGCACCTGAGGAACGTGCTCTTGCCGGAGCCGGAGCTACCGATGATCGAGATCACCTCGCCTTCGCCGGCATGCAATGACACGCCCTTGAGCACCTTAGTATCGCCAAACGACTTATGGATGTCAGTGACCGAAAGAGCAGCGTGTGTCGGGATCGACGCGCTCACCGTTGAGTACCTTCCGAAAGAGCCAGACCACCGCTGTCGCAGAGAAAATCGCACAAGGCATCGACCCCGTCACCGTCACGCAGATTGGTGAACTGGGTCGGTCGATTGGGGCGCGCCGCGATGGCATCGGCACGCATGGTTTCCAGGTCTGCGCCCACATGGGGGGCAAGGTCCATCTTGTTGATCACAAGCAGGTCCGAGCGTGTGATCGCAGGCCCGCCCTTGCGCGGAATATCTTCGCCCTGGCACACCGAGATCACGTAGATCGAGATGTCTGCCAGTTCCGGCGAGAAGGTCGCAGCGAGATTGTCACCACCGGATTCGATCAGCACGAGATCGAGGTCCGGATGACGCTCGTTGAGTGTCTCTATGGCACGAAGGTTGATCGATGCATCTTCGCGAATGGCAGTGTGCGGACATCCGCCGGTTTCCACGCCGAGGATGCGGTCACTTGACAAGGCCTGCAGGCGAACGAGCGCCTCAGCGTCTTCCCGTGTGTAGATATCGTTGGTAATGACTGCGAGCGAACAGCGCTCGCGCAATCGCTCGCAGAGCCGGGCTGTCAATGTGGTCTTGCCGGAGCCTACCGGTCCGCCAATACCCACGCGCAGCGGGCCGTGGTCAGAGCGTGTCTTTGTGAGCGCGTGCATGGGAGTGTTCCAGGGTCTCGGCGACCAGTCTACCGGCTGTCAGCTCATGCAGACACGCGAGTGCAGGTGTTCATGGCGCATCGAGGCAATATCAGCTCGCGGCGTAGCGCTTCCAAGCTCGTCCAGTCGACCACTTGATGTGTCATGGGCGGCTGCCGCAACAACAGGCATCAGCGACGCGATGACCTGCATGGCCTGCTGTTGACCGACAGGCACCAGCCGCGCGCCAATCCACACGAGGTTGCTGGCAAAGGCCTGAATCGCGGCAATGAGGCTCTGCTCCAGGGGCAGACCCGCGCGTGCGCAAAGCACACCGACGGTGATGGGAAGCATCTGGCGGCTGCTGTCCTCGACCGCTACCCAGGGAGCTGCCGCCTGAGCGAACGCGCGTCCTTGAGAGAGGCCCTCTTCGAGGCGTTCGCGGCCTGCAACCAGCGCGCGTGCGAGGGAATCGATTTCCGCAACCCTGACCCTGTCGTTCGCTTGTTCTGCCTGAAAGGCCGCGCTCATCAGCAAGGCATCATTGCGACCACTTCCGCGCGATACCACGCCGATGACCCAGGCGCCGAGCGATGCCGCGTCGACCACGTCTTCATCGGCGATGGCCTGTTCCAGCCCATGGCTCCAGGCGAAGGCTCCGGTGGGCATGGCGGACGAAAACCAGACTTGCAGCAAGGACGTGGTGTCCATGGCCTGAACCTCAGCCATGATGATGTCCTTTGGCATCGCCATAGGCACCACTTTCGGGGTGAAAGCCTGCGCTGATCTTGCGCACGTCTGCCCCCAGACCTTCAAGCATGGACTTGATCACCGTATCGGCTCGAATACGCAAGCACCCGTCTTGTATTTCTGTCGGCAAGTGCCGGTTGCCGATGTGCCAGGCGAGGCGAAGGAGCTCATGAGTATCGTTTGCCCGCACTTCATAGAGCGCTTCTTCCTGGCTGCGCACTGCTATCCGGCGACCGTCTGACAACACCAGCAAGTCGCCATCGGCGAGCAGCCTTGCCTGCGGGAGATCAAGCAGAAATCGAATGCCACCATCGCTGTCGAGCGTGATACGGCGGCGGTGTCTGTCGGTCTCGTCGAGCGTGATGGTGTCATTGGCGGTGCCCATGGTGTTCTCGATGACTTCCGTGCAGGTCAGCATACTCATCAGAACAGAAAGTAGCGCTGTGCCAGTGGCAGCACCCCGGCCGGCTCGCAGCTCAGCAGTTCGCCGTCGGCGCGTACGTCGTAGGTTTCCGGGTCAACCTCGACTGTCGGGCGCGCGTCATTCAGTTGCATCGAGCCCTTGCCGATGCCATCGCGTGTGTCGCTCACGGCGACCAGAGACTTGGCGAGCCCCAGTGATGTGCCGATATCGGCTTCGAGCGCCGCGCGCGAGACGAACGTGGCAGCACTTGCCGCAAGCGCGCCCCCGAGGGCCCCGAACATGTGGCGGTAGTGCACGGGCTGTGGGGTAGGGATGGAGGCGTTGGGGTCGCCCATGGGAGCTGCCACGATGCAGCCACCGAGCAGCACCATCTCCGGCTTTGCGCCGAAGAAGGCTGGATTCCACAGGCAGAGATCAGCGCGTTTACCGACCTCGATGCTGCCGATCTCCTGGCTCATGCCGTGAGCGATGGCCGGGTTGATCGTGTACTTGGCAATGTATCGCCGCACACGAAAGTTGTCGTTGTCGCCGGTCTCTTCGCTGAGGCGGCCGCGCTGTCGTTTCATCTTGTCGGCCGTTTGCCAGGTACGAATCAATACCTCACCGACACGCCCCATGGCCTGGCTGTCCGAGGCGATGATCGAGAAGGCACCCATGTCGTGCAGGATGTCTTCGGCGGCGATGGTCTCCTTGCGGATGCGGCTCTCGGCGAAAGCGATGTCTTCAGGAATATTCGCATCGAGGTGGTGGCATACCATCAGCATGTCGAGATGCTCGTCGATGGTGTTGACCGTGTACGGCCGGGTCGGGTTGGTCGAGGACGGCAGCACGTTGGACTCCCCACATACGGTGATGATGTCCGGTGCGTGTCCGCCGCCCGCACCTTCGGTGTGGAAGGCGTGAATGGTGCGTCCGGCAATGGCTGCAATGGTGCTCTCGACAAACCCGGACTCATTGAGCGTGTCGGTGTGAATCATGACCTGCACATCCATCTCGTCTGCAACGGTCAGGCAGCAGTCGATGGCGGCAGGCGTGGTGCCCCAGTCCTCGTGGAGCTTCAGGGCGCAGGCACCCGCGCGCACCATTTCCTGCAAGGCGTCGGGACGAGAGGCGTTGCCCTTGCCCGCAAAGGCCAGGTTCATCGGTAGCACGTCCGCAGCCTGCAGCATGCGGCCGAGGTGCCACGGCCCGGGGGTGCAGGTGGTGGCCAGCGTGCCGTGAGCAGGGCCGGTACCTCCACCGAGCATCGTGGTGACGCCGGACATCAGCGCATCGTCCACCTGCTGCGGGCAGATCCAGTGAATATGGCTATCGAAGCCACCAGCGGTGAGAATCTTCCCTTCGCCGGCGATGGCTTCGGTGCCAGGACCCACGACAATGTCCACACCCGGCTGCACATCCGGGTTGCCGGCCTTGCCGATGGCGGCGATACGGCCATCTCGCAGGCCGACATCCGCCTTGTAGATGCCAGTGACGTCGACAATCAAGGCGTTGGTGATGACGGTGTCAACCGCACCCTCGGCACGGGTTGCCTGCGATTGGCCCATACCGTCACGGATGACCTTGCCACCGCCAAACTTGACCTCCTCGCCATGGGTGGTGAAGTCCTTCTCCACCTCGATGAAGAGCTCGGTATCCGCAAGCCTGACGCGGTCGCCAGTGGTGGGACCGTACATGTCCGCATAGGCGCGGCGCGAGATTTCCGTTGCCATCCGTCAGTCCTCCAGTGAACCCATGACATCGCCGCGGAAGCCGATAACGCGGCGCTTCCCGGCGTAAGCCACCAACGAGACGTCTCGTCCCTGGCCGGGTTCGAATCGCACGGCAGTGCCTGCAGCAATATCCAGACGGAAACCGCGAGCCGCATCCCGATCGAATTTCAGCCCCGGGTTGGCTTCGGCAAAGTGATAGTGACTGCCTACCTGTACCGGACGGTCGCCGGTGTTCTCCACATGGAGGGTGAGCGTGTCACGGTCGGCGTTGAGGGTGATGCTGCCATCGGCAACAAGAATTTCTCCTGGAATCATGTGGCAGCTATCGAATCGGCTGATGGACGGTGACGAGCTTGGTGCCGTCGGGAAATGTGGCTTCGACCTGGATCTCGGAGATCATCTCGGCAATACCCTCCATGACCTGGTCCCGGGTCAGGACTTCGGCGCCTGCGCTCATGAGTTCTGCCACGCTACGGCCGTCCCTTGCACCCTCGACAACCGCATCGCTGATCAAGGCGATCGACTCGGGATGATTGAGTTTGACGCCCCGCGCAAGACGCTTGCGCGCGACTTCGGCCGCCATGGCGACGAGCAGCTTGTCTTTTTCTCTCGGCGTGAGTTGCATGATGACTGTGTGAGTGGCCCGGTCCGCTGAGACTATCAGAGCAACTCGCGTTGAACGGCAGCATCGACGCTTGCGCTCGAATCGCGCACCGTTGCTGTGCATGTCGCGACCACATGCGCCAAATCGGGGCGTGCGTTCCGGTGTCGACTAGCTATATTTCAAGAGCCCCCTTGCGTGAATCCACAGCTCGTGACATCCAGACGAATCAGACGCTTTGCACGTGCCACCGCGAGTGTCGCCACGGTGCTTCTGATAACCGCGTGTTCCGAAGGTACCGACACGGTCTCCGAGCAGGAAGACACTGACGATACGCCGAGGTATTCGCAGGGAATACTGGTGCTTGTCCAGGACTCGAGTCGTGACGCGCTACAGAAGAGATCACCGTACTTCAGCCTCACGACCTTTTCGATTCGCGAGCCCGTGACGCTCGACGAGGTGCGTCAGCAGTCACTCGCGAGCTACTCGCTGTCCCAGGAGCGGGAAACGTGTGTGAGCGGAACTGATGCGCCGCTGCCCGACGATACTTTTGGTGTGGGCCGCGTCGACTATATCGATGCAGGTGAAGTCGTCACGGTCTCGAGCGATGGCAATTCGGTACTTGAGATCGCGGCTGCCGATACCGGAGTGTACGTGCTGAATTCCGGGGACCCGGGTGAGCAGTTCCCGGCGAACATGACCATCGACGTGCCGGGAGGCACTCTACCTGCCACCGCTCGAATCGCGGTCCCGAGTGTTCCTGATATCAGTGGTCCGAACGAGGACGGCATGGGTTACGTCGGTGGCAATGTACTCATGTGGAATGCCTACCTTGGCACCACGCTTCCCGCATGGATTTTCGTCAATGGCGGCAATACGGTTTGCGTTGTCAACGACGACGGCGAGTTTCTGCTACCCGACGAGGTGACATTCACCGACAGGCTGTCGATGACTCGACACGCACTGGCAGTAGACGTGATCGACACGACACTGATCGTCGTGCTGCGCACCAAAGTCTGGAACTGAGCGCAGTGCTCGTGTACGTCGAGCGTCAGCGATTGGCCATCGTATAGTTGACGACATCGGATGCGACATTCGACAACATCAGATTATCCCCGATGCCAAAGCCATCGCCATAGGCGCTGGCCTTGCGGTAGTAACCGGGATTTGCCAGTTCGGCGCCGGTCGCGCCATCCTGGAAGGCAACGTCCATGACAACAACCGAGCTACCGGCCCAGGCGCCTGCAAAGAATCGCGCGCCACCGCCGATGAACTTGACCTGCTTGACGTTGGGTCGTACCACCAGTGTGTTACCGGACATGTCCATGCCTTGCGCTTCTTCCGCGGAGACGACGGTCACGTCGTTGAGGATCGAGGCGAGATCACGAGCAAGGATCTCATCAATCTTGTTGACCGCCTTGATGTTCGCGCCTTGCCCAGCATAGGGAGCTTGGATTGTCGCCTTCACGAGGAAGGTACGGTCAAAGGAACCCAATGGAACCGTGGCCGCGGTGACTGCGTTCGGTTGCTCGGTGACCTGGGTAGCGCAGCCAGCCGACATCACGCTCGCGGCAGCGAGCAGGAAAACCACGGAAAAATGACGGAGTCGCATGATTGCTCTTCAGATTGAACGTGAACGGGTGACAGAGTTACCACATCGCCCATGGGAGATTCAAATGCCGACCTGAGCGCGCCGATATGGGTTGCACAAGCGCGAGTCGACATCCACCACCCAATCGCACAGCGTGTCAATAGTCGGTCTACCACAGGCGCATGCGATTCAATCACGAGCATTTGTGTGGAGTATTACCACCACAAGCGTGTGCCTCATCGCTTCAGCGAGCGACCAAGCCACTAGAATTCAACAGGTTCCGCGTGTCGATTTCTCAACGGGTATTTATGCACAGATTGCGTGATGTAGCACCATTGCTTGCCTGCCTTTCGGTAGCGGCATTGCTGGCGATTCCTGCCGCGCACGCACAAGAAGTGGTGCTGGATCTGCCGCACGACTATCCCCCTGCGGGTCAGCGCCTGCGAGAGCTCGCGGACATTGCCGGCCTGCAGTTCGGGTATGCCGCTCGCACCCAATTCAACGAGGAGGAGCATGCGGCGCGCTACGACGCGATCGTGCGCAACGAATTCAATATCCTCACGCCTGAAAACGCGAACAAGTGGATCTACATCCACCCGGAACAGGACACCTATTCTTTCGAGAGCATGGATGGACTGGTCGCGTTTGGCGAGGAGACAGGACAGGCCATTCATGGGCACCCGCTGTTATGGCATCAGCTCAATCCGGCGTGGATCGAGAGCTTGCCGGCCGATCAGGTCGGTGCAGCGCTGGACGACCACATAGCGACCGTCGCGGGTCGATACGCCGGGCGAATCGACGCCTGGGATGTGGTCAACGAGGCACTCGAAGATACTGAACTCGGGGGCGGCTACCGGCAGAATCTCTGGTTCAACGCACTGGGGGACGCGTACATCGCACGAGCATTCGAGCAGGCGAGGATCGCGGATCCGTCAGCCACCTTGATCTACAACGACTACGGCGTGGGATGGTTGTCACCGAAGTCGGACGCGATGTACTCGATGATCGCGGATCTGCTTGAGCAGGGTGTTCCGATCGATGCGGTCGGATTCCAGATGCACGTGACTACCGCGTTTGATGCGCTCGAGGATTTCTCGACAAACATGCAGCGCTTCGCGGATCTTGGCGTCGATATCTACATCACCGAGCTCGACGTGCAGATTGCCGATCAGGTACCGACCGATGAGCAGCGTGAGAGTGAGTACGCGCTGCAGGCAGACGTCTATCAGCAAGTGCTGGAACGCTGCCTTGCGCAGCCGCGTTGCGTGGCGTTGCAGGTATGGGGTATCAACGATTACTACTCATGGTTGCCGTGGTTCGACCCCTTGCCATTCGACAATCAGTACAACGCCAAACCGGCATACTTTGGCCTGCAACGTGGCTTCTCGACGACTGTCGTCGATGCAGAATTGCCGTCCGCCGCGTCCGGTTGGTCCATGGCCTCGGGTGCGGCTACCGTCAACGCGGGTGGAGATACGTCGCTGTCACCGATGCTCGCGTTCGGGAATGTTGATTTTCGTGCAGCTTATCGGTCTGTCACGCTGCGCTATCGAAACGCTGGGGCAGGTCCGGCATCGATTGCCCTCGTCAAGGACGCGGTCAACGGGACGCTCATCGCTGATGTTGAGCTTCCGGTTAGCGGCACGGAATTTCGTGAGATTTCCGTCGACATCACCGACGTCAACTCGATCGGAGATTTGTATCTCATCGCAGAGTCAGCTACCGATGGACTCGCGCTCGACTACCTGATCTTCAACGCGCCACGTTACTCCCTGCAGGCATTACCCGTTGATCTGCCGGCCTTCAGCGGTGAGACCGTCGTGTCGCCGTCTGAGGAATCTGATGACACGGGGCAAGACACCAATGGCTCACAAGGCAGCAGCGGTGGCGGGGGCGCACTGGGCCCTGCATGGTTGCTGCTTGCGGCAGGGCTTGGCCTTCGAATCAGTGGCCGGCGTGAGCGGAATAGATGCCGAAGGCACCGACCACGACAAGGCTGAGCGCCCAGAAGATATCGAGGTTGAACCACGAGCGGGAGATGAACTTCAGTCCGAGCCAGCGGTGCACGGCAACGGCGAGTACAGCACCTGATACCGTCATCGCAACCGTATGCACAAGCGCAACGGTAAACGCCGTCATCACGCTGCTGTCGATCAGCGCTTGAGCCGCGGCGTGGCCATGCCCCATGACCGTTGTCTGCGGGCCGACGTAACGGCAGAGCTCGAGATAGATCGGAACCAGCATCAGTCCGGCGCCATGGGCCATCGCTGCGAGAAAAGACCACCAGGCAAGGCGCGCAGGGTGCACTCGGGAGAGAAATCGTGGGTGCTTGCGATTGATCAGCAGGTAGATGCCCATTCCGATGACGATGATGCCGGCACCCATCCGGATCTCTGTTTCCCGCTGTACGAGAAACACCATCATCGAGAACGGCAACAGGATTGCGAGCATCGCCAGGAAGTGCCCGAGACCGAGCATCGCGATGGCCTTGGTCATCGCTCCACGTTTGCGGTCCATCAGGGCTGCGGATACGGCGAGGGGCCAACCCATGCCCGGGTTGACCCCATGGTAGACACCCGCGACAACAACTGCCCACCACAGTGTCGTCACGGTGCTCGCATCAAACATCTAGCGCACGTGCGTGGCGGATGTCAGACCGACGGATAACAGAAACTATCCGTCGAGCAGTCACCACCCTCCAGGCGGATCTGATGCGCGCGTAGACCTTTCGGGAAGTCGATGTAGAAGTCCGGGTCCAATGCAAAGCTGCCGTCGTCGCCCACTCGTGCCATCACCATCTGACCACCTTCCTCATCGGGATAGAACTGATCATCCCAGGTCGAGTACAAGGAGTTGGTCCAGTAGACACGCTTGCCATCTCTACTGATTTCCACCATCTGCGGACCGTACACGACAGGTTTGCCATTGGGATGCCTGGCCCCTTTGGCGATGCCCCCGAGCTCCACCTTGCCGTTGAGAACAGGATTGAATGGATCCGACACGTCGTACTGATGCATCTCACCGAGGCCCCAGCACGCGACGTAGAGATACTTGTCGTCAAGGCTCAGATCGATATCGGTCACCAGCGGCGGCACGGCACTGAAGCCCTTGAGAAGCTCCGGCAGGTTTTCAGGATCTTCCGGGCGCGGATCAATGGTGATGACCTTCTTGGACTGCCAATTGCCATCATCATCACGCCACCAGGTAAAGATGGCGCCTTGCAGATTGGTCGTGTCGACAACCACACCGCAGAATCCGTAGGTTCTGGTCGGATCGTGGGCAGGACGAATCTCGAGAGCCATCTGGTACTGCTCCCCAAAATCCATGGTGTGGACGTTCTTGCGTGCCCGCAAATCCCAGAAGTGAATCGAGTGACCGTACTTGTTACTCAACAGATCTTCAGGGACAACCCCGTTTTCGAATTGCGGGGGCAGGCCCCACTCCGAGCTGACCATGTAGTCCTGCGGCAGGTTCCACCAGAAATCGTAGTGCTTGTCCTGCTTGCCGCGATCCATCTCGTAACGACCGATGATCTCGAAGGTCTGGCAATCCATGATGAAGATGCCGGGCGGACCATCGGTACCGTCAGCGCCGCCACCGCCAAGGGTGGACACGTAGATGCCTTCCGGTCCGCAGTGGATGGTGTGAGGACGCGAGTAACCGGTCTTCTCGAACACTTCTTCCGGCTCGATGATCTTGTGGATCTTTGCCTTGAGTGGCTCCTTCACGTCGATGACGTACACGCGTGATGAACGTATCCCGGGAACGATGAGGTAACGACGCTCGAGAAAGGCATGCCCGGACAGTGGTGATAGCGATGACGAACAGGCATTCCAACCGAAGTGATGAAACTCATCGCCCTTGTATGGCGTGGTCACGGTGTGCACGATCTCACCGTAGGTATCAGAACCGGTACGAAGGTCCACGACCGCTATGCCGTCCGATTGGCTGCCGTCCGGACTCAACATCACGGTAAAGGCAAAGTTCTCTATCGGGGCTTCCATCGCAATCCGTGGCGATGGATAGAAGGTCGGGTCCGGCTTCAGATTGGCGCTCATTGACTTCCTCGAGTTCTCCAAGTGGATGTCCCCTTGTGTGGGGGCCTGTTGTTCTGTCAGTCCTGCATGCACCACCGATATGCCCAACGACAACAGGCGCTACAACCTTCGCCACACCAGGATTGATCTCCTGATCACACTCGGTTGCAAGCCTCTATCTCGAATCAGCTCGATATTCGCGTCCAGCTCCGAGCGACGGGTGCATGTCAGATCGGTTCAGCGGGTTGGCGTACCGTCAAGAATCGCTGCTGAAATTCAACCTCCGCAAAGGCAGCGACAGGCGTGAAAAACGGCCACGCATGACAAGACGATGTACCATGATTCGAGACGCGAACGCAACGAGTTTGGGGTGCGGTAGCACCGTGGCCCCCGCTACACACAGGAGATCATCGTGAGAACACGCGCAGCAGTTGCGGTGGCCGCAGGCCAGCCGCTGGAAGTCATGGAAGTCGAGCTCGATGGCCCCCGCGCGGGTGAGGTGCTGGTCGAAATCAAGGCGACCGGCCTGTGTCACACCGATGAATTCACACGCTCCGGAGATGATCCGGAAGGCATCTTCCCTGCCATCCTCGGGCATGAGGGGGCCGGTGTCGTCATCGAAGTCGGGGCGGGCGTGACCTCACTGGAAGTCGGTGATCATGTGATTCCGCTGTACACCCCTGAGTGCCGGGAGTGCGAGTACTGTCTGCATCCCAAGACCAACCTGTGCCAGAAGATTCGATCGACTCAGGGACAAGGCCTGCTGCCGGATGGCTCGACACGCTTCTCGATGCTCGATGGCACGCCGATCCATCACTACATGGGGTGCTCGACATTTGCCAATCACACGGTTGTACCCGAGATTGCACTGGCCAAGGTGCGCAAGGACGCCCCTTTCGACAAGATCTGCTACATCGGGTGTGGCGTGACCACGGGTATCGGCGCCGTCATCAACACCGCCAAGGTGGAGATTGGTTCAAGGGGTGTCGTTTTCGGACTCGGGGGGATCGGGCTCAACGTCATTCAAGGCTTGCGGCTCGCAGGGGCAGACCAGATCGTCGGTGTTGACCTCAACGACGGCAAGGTCGAGATGGCGAAGCATTTTGGCATGACCGACTTCGTCAATCCATCCAGGATCGACGGGGATCTTGTCGCCCACCTGGTCGAGCTCACCGGTGGCGGCGCTGACTACACCTTTGACGCGACCGGCAACGTCGATGTCATGCGTACCGCACTCGAATGTGCCCACAAGGGTTGGGGGGAGAGCATCATCATCGGCGTAGCGCCGGCAGGTGCCGAGATCAGTACTCGACCGTTCCAACTGGTGACCGGGCGATCATGGCGCGGTACGGCTTTTGGTGGCGCAAAGGGACGTACCGATGTGCCCAGGATCGTTGATTGGTACATGGATGGCAAGATCGAGATCGACCCGATGATCACGCACAAGCTGACACTCGACGAGATCAATCACGGGTTTGATCTGATGCACGAAGGGAAATCCATCCGTGCCGTGGTCGAGTTCTAGGTCAGCCGGAACACGGACCCCGCGGTGGTGCAGTCGTCAGTGTTTGCAACCGCACCACCGCTTACACGTACCACACGCGTGGTACGTCTTGCCCACGGTTCAGCAGCGACAGCATCGGAATGATGCAAGCGCGGAGGCGGACCGAATCAGGGGCGACCACGCGTATCAGCAAGCGTCCCGGCAAGACACTGACTCCGCAGTACCGCATCGCCTGTTGATCCAGGGTCTGCTTGACTCGTTGCGCGGATCGCGATAGCTGCTCATCGTCCAGCGACGCACACCACACGATGGTGGCAATGGCACGGCAACCCTCGGCGCCACCCAGTCCTGCGACATTGCTCGGATCACCCAGGTCGGTAGCGGCGTTGATATCGAGCGCTTCAGCATGAACCAGCGCGCCATCGCGCCGTATTCTCCACTGATCGCGCACACGCCCATGACGGACCTGTTCGCCCGATGCGCCACGGCCAAAGACCAGCGCTTCGCATAGCAGGCAGGTCGCATCGCCGTGCAGGTCAACGTCAAGTGTGCGTGACAACATTGCGCCATCGAACACGATGGTCTCCTGCGGTAACCACGCAAGCGTCGCGCCATTCGCGGCCGAAAGGCGGGTGTCTTGACGAGCAAACGGCCCATGGCTGCGGTACGCCTTTTCAGAGGCCGCTGTGCTGACCGTCAACGCCGCGTTATCGTCCACGACGCAGGTCCATTCGACAGCATCGTCGCCGGTGAGCCCACCTGCGGTATTGATCAGTACCGCGTCGAGAGCGGCGCCCATTGCTCTCGGCAAGCGCACCTTGGCGCCGCCTCGCTGATCGAGGCGCGCGAGCACGGACCGCCCATCGCGATCACGTGCATCAACCCGCGCGCTCGAATCCACGCGCTGTCTGACGACGTCCACGACGCTCGCTAGCCGGACGGTTCAGCCGCCTCGCTGAAACGAGCGGTGTCGTCGCAAGTCTGCCGTCATCGGAAACTCTTCTGATGTGGTCAGTGGCTCAGCGTGTACCACGCGCTCGGCCGCTGGCATCTCTTCAAAACGCACACCGCTCTCATGAACAGGAGTGGTGATGTGCGCGGCTTCCACGGTGTGGCGGTCTGCCTCAAAGCGTGCCAGGCGGCGCGACTCGGCGACGTTGGCATTGACCGGCACGTCGTCGTAGCTGCGCCCACCGGGATCTGACACATGGTAGGCACAGCCGCCGAGACTGCGGTTACTCCACGTGTCGACGATATCGAAGATCAGTGGTACGTCGACCGGCAGGTCAGGATGCAGGCAGTGCGGTGGCTGCCATGCCCGGTAGCGAACACCCACCACGTATTCACCAGCTTTGCCGGTTGACTTCAAGGGCAATCGGCTGCCGTTGCATCGGATTTCGTGTCGGCCATCCACCATACCGCTGACCTTCACTTGTATGCGCTCCATTGAGGAGTCCACGTACCGCGCCATACCACTGCCTGATGCTTCCTCGCCAAGCACATGCCAGGGTTCGATCGCGGCGCGCACTTCAAGACTGACACCGTCTATCACGCGCGTGCCGAACACGGGAAAGCGGAATTCGACAAACGCATCGAACCACGAGGCATCGAAGGGGAGGCCGTGGCGTTGCAGGTCGGCCACAACGTCGGCAAGATCCGCTTCGAGGTAGTGCGGCAGCATGAAGCGATCGTGTAATTCAGTTCCCCAGCGGATCAATCGCCCCTTGTAGGGGTTCTCGGCAAAGCGAAGCACCAATGCGCGCACCAGCAGCGCTTGTACGATCGCCATGCGCGCATGCGGCGCCATCTCGAAAGCTCGTAGCTCGACGATACCGAGGCGCCCGGCAGGTCCGTCTGGAGAGTAGAGCTTGTCAATACAGATCTCGGCACGGTGCGTGTTGCCCGTCAGATCGATCAACAGATTGCGTAACAGTCGATCAACCAACCAGGGTTTCCCTTCGTTGCCTTCGGGCAAGCGCGACAGCGCAAGCTCGAGCTCGAACAAGGTCTCGACACGTGCTTCGTCGACGCGGGGCGCCTGGCTGGTCGGCCCAACGAACATGCCTGAAAACAGGTAGGACATGCACGGATGATGTTGCCACCAGGTGATCAGGCTTCCGATCATGTCCGGGCGATTGAGAAACGGGCTGAGTTCTCTGCTCGGACCGCCAAGGGTGACGTGGTTGCCACCGCCCGTACCCGTGTGTCGCCCGTCCACCATGAACTTTTCTGCTGTCAGGCGACAGTGCGCTGCAGCCTCGTACAAGGTTTCGGTGCGTTCGACCAACTCGGCAAACCGCTTGCTCGGGTGTATGTTGACTTCGACCACGCCGGGGTCAGGCGTGATACGAAAAGAGGTAAGGCGCGGGTCGTGCGGTGGCTCATAGCCCTCGAGGATGGGTCGTAGACCGGTCTTCGAGGCAGATTCTGCAAGGACGTTGATCAGCTCGACCCATGCGCCTGCACTGCGCAGCGGCGGCAAGAACACATACAAGGCCTTGTCGCGCACTTCGACGCACAAGGTAGAACGGATGACGCGTTCGGCAGGCTCGGCCTGTGCGCTGAGCGAGGTTCTTGCGTCAGGGAACGGCGCGTCACGCGCATCGTCCTCTTCGGGGAACTGACGAGCGTCTGCATCGGCCTCGTCCTGATCGGGCAGACTGTCGAGGGGAAGTCGAAGCCCGGCCGGAGAATCACCCGGAACCAGGAACACCTCGTCGCGACGCAGGGGCCAGACACCCGAGCGCCAATGCCCTGCGTCCTTTTCCAGCGGCAGCATGTAGCCGACGGCCCGGCCAAGCCCACGTTCGAGCATCTCGACCAGACGACGTCGTGAGCGACTGTCATCAAGATCCAAACCATCAAGTGACTCTGCGGGAGGCAACAGACTTTCCAGATGCAAGGCGTGCAATGGATCCTCGTACAATCCACGTCGCCCATCGCTGGATACGCCGAATGCTTCGATGACCGTATCGATCAGACGTCTTGCATCATCCTCAGTCGCATCGGCGTGGACTTCTCCGGGCAGGGCAAAGGCATCGGCATGTGAGGTGATGGCCTCACCGTCGGTGCGCCAATGACAGATGAGTGCCCATCGTGGTGTGGGTTCACCGGGGTACCACTTGCCCTGAGCGAAGCTTGCAACCCCGTTGGGAGCAAAGGCATCGCGCAAGCGCGAGTGAAGCGCTACCGAACGGTCGAGCTTGTGTTCTCCGAGCGCGGCCTCGTTCCATTCAGCCGACTCGAAATCCTCGCTCGACACGAAGGTAGGCTCGCCGCCCATCGTCAGGTGTACACCCGCAGCGTCGAGTCGCTGATCCACCGTCTCGCCCAGTGCCAATACGCGCTGCCAGGTGAGGTCATCATAGGGCAGGGTGACGCGCGGTCGCTCGTCAAAACGCGTGACGCGATTGTAGAAGTCAAAGTCGGTGGCCGGCGCGCTGGCTATCCCCGATATGGGAGCAGCACTTGATGGCAGCGGCGTGCATGCCAGCGGGATATGACCCTCACCAGCAAACAAACCGGACGTCGGATCGAGGCCCACCCAACCCGCACCGGGTACGTACACCTCAGCCCAGGCATGCAGGTCGGTAAAGTCTGCCTCGGGACCGCCTGGACCTTCGACAGATTTGATGTCGGGTACCAGCTGCACGAGATATCCGGACACGAAGCGCGCGGCAAGGCCGTAGTGGCGCAGAATCTCAACCAGCAACCAGCCCGAATCGCGGCAGGACCCACTGCACAGTTCCAGAGTGGTTTCGCTGTCCTGCACACCGGGCTCCATGCGCACGCGATAATCGATATCGGCTTCCAGCGCGCGATTGATCGCGACCAGCGCGTCGATGATGTGTTCATCACCTGGCTTGTTGGCATCGAGCCAGGCTTGCAAGCGTGTACCGGGAGGTGACGTCTCGCGGTATGGCGCAAGCTCACGGGCAAGTTCAGGGGTGTAGCTGAATCCGAAATGTTCAGCGTAGTCCTCGACAAAGAAATCGAAGGGGTTGATGACAGTGAGTTCGCAGACGAGGTCGACCGCGACTTTCAGTTCCTTCACCGGCTCCGGGAAGACCAACCGTGCCAGCCAGTTGCCAAAGGGGTCCTGCTGCCAGTTGATGAAATGCCCGGCCGGCTGGATGTCCAGGGAGTAGCTAAGGACCGGTGTGCGGCAGTGCGGGGCGGGACGTAAGCGCACAACGTGAGGCGCAAGCGTAACGGGTGCGTCGTATCGATAGTGCGTTACATGGTCTAGGGCGACCTTGATGCTCATGTGTCCGAAAGTTCTCTGTCATCTTTGCTGGCGTGAGCATCGGCACCCAGGTCCGTCGCTTCGGACTGGCGCGGGGGGAAATACGCATCCGCGATTGCATCGCCGACCGCATACAGCCGAAGTTGCAACTCATCGATATAGTTGTGCAAGGCAAACCGGTCTTCGGCGAGTTCGTCAAGATCGGCGTCATCAATAGCGGCCATGACTTCGTCGAGAGCCGCATTCGGAACATCGGCATTACCAAGCTGCCGCAGGCAGGAACGGATGCGCTCCATGCAGTATCGCCACGATCGTGGCAGGTGCGGGTCATCGAGCAGGTAGTGCAGTACCGGCACGCCATCTATCGGATGGTTGACGTGCAAGCGATACATTCGCAGTGCTCTCAGCGAGGACAATACCGCGATCCACTCTCGCTCGGCGATGCTGGCAGGTAGCTTTTGCTCGCTACCCATCAGACTCTGGGAGCGAACATCGAGCACGCGCGATGTCATGTCGGCGCGCTCGAGGTGAATACCGAGTCGCATGGTCAGCCAGCCGGCACCGCGGCTGAGACTACCGTCAATCTGACCGGCCAGAGCCAACAGGCTTTGCTCGACGGAGGCAAGAAATCGGGCACGCCTCGGATCGGCTGCTGCCGTCGGTGCCTCCACGCGTATCACACGGCACAGTGAATTGAATGACTCGTAAACACTGGCAGGCAGAAATTCACGAGTGCTGCGCAGCGTCACGTGCATCGACCTTGCGAGATTCAGCAAGGACCCTGGGTTGTCTTCCTCACCGATCAGAAAGTGACACACACCACGTTCGTCAGGGCTGGCCCCGGTACGCTCGAAGTCGGCCTCACTGCCGCTGATCAATACCAGAGAGGACCAATCAATGCCGCGGTGATCGTTGCCAAGATCCATCATCAAGCGACCATGTTCTCCGATCAGCTTGACGGTGCATTCCGCGCGCTCCAGGTAGCGACCCAGCCAGAAGAGATCTTCGGCGTTGCGTGACAGCAGCCGATTGCTGTAGAGCTTCAGATCGCTGTCCGCTGCCCGTTGACGTTGTGGGCTATTCGCAGACGGGCGCCGTCGGCTCCGTCGCTCGTGAGCGGTATCAACCGGTCCATTCGGGTACTCAACGTCGACCACCCAGGTGTCCTTGCTGCCCCCACCCTGGGAAGAGTTGACGACCAGTGATCCCTCACGGAGCGCAACACGGGTCAGCCCTCCGGTCGACACCGAAAGGTTTTCTCCTTGCAGCACGAAAGGACGAAGATCCACATGCCGCGGACCGATCTGATCGTCGACCACGGTCGGTGTGGTGGAAATTGCAAGCGTGGGCTGCGCAATCCAGTTGCGTGGCTCCTTGCGTATGGCACTGGCCGTCGCCTCACGTTCCTGCTCGGATGCGTGAGGGCCAATCATCAGGCCGTAGCCGCCCGATTCGTTGGCCGGCTTAACGACCAGTTGATCGAGGTGATTCAACACATATTCACGCTGCTCGGTATCGTCGCAGCGGTAGGTAGGCACGTTGTTGAGCAGTGGTTCCTCATCAAGGTAGTAGCGGATGATGTCGGGCACGTAGGCGTACACCACCTTGTCATCGGCAACGCCCGAGCCTGGAGCATTGGCTATGGCGACACGCCCGGCTTTCCATGCCCGCATCAGTCCCGCCACACCGAGCATCGAGTCGGGATTGAATACTTCCGGATCGATGAAGGCATCATCAACGCGGCGGTAGAGAACGTCGATGCGATGCAGGCCGTCGACATTGCGTACGCAAAGCTCGTCATCGTCGGTGACGACAAGATCACGCCCCTCGACCAGCTCGGCGCCAATTTGCTGCGCAAGAAACACGTGCTCGAAATAGGCGCTGTTGTAGATGCCCGGCGTGAGCAAGGCGAGTTGCGGCTCACTTTGATCACTCAGCGAGCGTAGTGTGCGTTGCAGCAAGCTTGGGTAACCGTCGACAGGACGTACACGGCAAGCGCCAAACACCTCGGGTAGGCAACGCTTCATGATCTCGCGGTTTTCGATCATGTACGACACACCGGATGGTACGCGCAAATTGTCCTCGAGCACGTACAGCTCGCCGCCCTCGTCCCGCACCAGATCGGAGCCGCAGATGTGCGCCCATACACCATGGGGTGGGCTGATGCCGCGGCAGGCTTGGAGGTAGTTGGATGAGCTGTCGATGATGGCGGCCGGAACAATGCCATCTCGAATGATGTCCCGATCGTGGTAGAGATCATCGATGAACATGTTCAGTGCCTCGAGGCGCTGAGTAAGACCCGTACTGATGTCGTTCCACTCAGCGCCGTCGATGATGCGCGGGATGATGTCGAAGGGCCACTCGCGGTCGATGTTTCCTTCCGATGAATAGACCGTGAAGGTAATTCCCATCTGCCGAATGGCACGTTCCGCATCGGCTCGCCGCTCGTCCCTCCCATCGGCGCCGAGCGCACTCATGAGCTTTACCAGCTCCTCGGCTGCTTGCCTCGGTATACCGTCGTTACCGATCAGTTCATCCCAGGTCGAACTTTGGTAACCGTCCATCGTGAGAACGTTAGCGTGGTGTCAGTGTTGAAATACGGAAATCGTCGCTGGACTCTGGTAAGCGGTCCACATCGACAGCAACCGCCAGCTCCTGCTTGCCTCCACCGTACACTACGCCGCGCAGTGGAGCCACATCGCCATAGTCGCGTCCCCACGCGGTAGTGACGTACTGCTCGTCGGGTCGCTTGTTGTTGGTGGGGTCGAAATCGACCCAATGACCATCACCGTTGTAGACCGAGAACCACGCGTGTGACGCATCAGCGCCGCGTAGTTTTTCGACACCTGGCGGGGGCAGTGTCTCGAGATAGCCACTGACGTAGCGCGCGGGAATTCCGAGTTTTCTGCACGCAAGGATTGCCACGTGCGCAAAGTCCTGGCACACCCCGCGACGAGCATCAAGTACGTCGTCCAGAGGGGTCGCGACATTGGAATAGCCGGGGTCATACTTGAACGTGCTGAAGATGTGATTGGTCAGGCGCTCTGCAAATGCCAGTACCCCATGGCTGGATTCAGCGTTGACGTCGAGTTCATGCAGCAAGGCAGCGGGGTCAGATGACGCGGTCACCAGCCGAGAAAACAGACGAAACTCCTCAGCAAGCAACATGTCCTGTCCGTGGCGCGCAGCCAGTACCGCTGCGAGTTCAACGATCGAGCAATCTGCCGGCAAGGGTGGCGGTGGCAGGGTATTGACCTGAGATACGGCAACGATCTCGGCACGATCGTGTGGCACTGCAAAGTCGAACAGGACGATGTGGTTGCCGTAGCGATCCACAACGGACTGTTCATCATCCGGCTCCGGGTGGATGGACAAGCGCGATGACAGACAGGTCTGTTGAGGCGTGTCCCGGGGCGTAAGGCACGCCCGAGTGACCGCCTGGGTTGCGTGAGCGTCGTAGGTAAATCGTGTTCTATGGGAGACGGCAAGCTTCATGTGCCATCCAGTTTGGTCACCGTACCCTGGCCCAACTCGCTGCGCGACTCCACATGTGTAAAAAATCGCGTCGTCAGTTCCGTGGACAACTGGTCGGGCAGGGTTTCAAGCACACCGAGAAAGCGGTTGAGTGACTGACGTTGGCTACGATCGGTGTTGACCAGTGACGATGCCTCGGCAAGACGCACGCGACTGAGTCCTGCAGCCGCCAGCCTCGTCATGGCATTGCTCGGTCGATGCGCGCTGGCGGAACCCGCAAGCAAGGCGACGAGTCTGTCGATCTCCTGAAACTGGAATGCCAACGATCGTGGATTAGCCTCGTCAAGCACGAGCAGGTGAATGCTGAAGTGCGGCTCGATGCGGCTGCGATAGCGCGAACGGTAGGTCATGACGCTATCAAACAACTTGAGTGCAGCCTCCAGCACGCGACTGTCATGCAACTCGTGTTCGGTGAGACTTCTCAGTGCGCGCGAGCTGAGTGCCGCGCGCGCCACACGACGCCCGAGCATGAGAAAGTGCCAACCCTCACCGTGCGTGAGATTTTCGTGCATCAGGCCTGTGAGCGCTGCCATGCGGCCGAGGACGTTGTCGAGCTGCAAGGCGCGTTTTTCCAGCGTGTCAGGATCCCTTGCCGGTTCCAGTCGGGCAGGCTCCATCCCGTTGGTTACGGCACTGAGCTCGTTGAGCACGAGAAGCTGTTCGGGTGAAATGCGATCACGCAAGGTGCGCGCGTTGAAGTCGAGCTGACGCAGTGCTGCAGGCAGGGAGCCTGGCTGAGCAGGATCGTTGAACAGCCGACTGAGTTCGCGGTCAGGCTTGCGCAAACGGCTTGCGGCACCACGGCCTACAAAACCTGGAACAGCTCCGCAGGCAACGCTGGTCGCTCGTAGTAACGCTGCGAGGGACGCAGAGGGTGCCTGCTCGACCTGCGGGCGGTCCTCGTCCTGCATTTCGTGAATGACACCGCGTAGCAGTCGTGCCGTGAATTCGAGGCGCTCTGCGTTGCGTCCGAACCAGAAGAGGTTCTCGGCGACTCGGCTCGGCAACTCACCCTCGATGAGCGCGTAGTCTGCTTCGGTCGGTGTATTGACCAGCAGACTGTCGTTGTCCACCGCGGTATCCGAGAGCACCCAGACATCCTTGCTACCGTCGACTTCAGCAAAGCTCTGGCGACGCCCGCCGCGATCGTTGTCGAGCAGCCCGAGCCCACCGGTCAGCACTTCGGCAGGACGTGCGGTGCTGGTGCCGAGGCATTCATTGACAGCGTGCAGGCGAACCGTCAGTTGGCGACGCCGAAACCCATTCGCATCCAGCACGGGCACCACCGAGCGGTCCA
Source organism: uncultured Granulosicoccaceae bacterium (assembly GCA_938006335.1). Lineage (GTDB taxonomy): Bacteria > Pseudomonadota > Gammaproteobacteria > Granulosicoccales > Granulosicoccaceae > Granulosicoccus. The sequence goes on from CALLMF010000035.1 coordinate 24,344, forward strand.
CGCGCTCCTGGGCCACGTAGCGCATCGGATCGAGCGCCATGCTGGCGATCAGTTGCTGTCGCGCACGGGTATCGAGCAACGTCGGATCCAGAAGGGCTCCATGTGTGCGTATGTCGCGAAACAACAGTTCGTCCACTCTCTGGCTGACGTGTTCATAGTGCTCGGCTTCACCCAGCCAGTAGGTCGGTGCTCCGCTGAGGATCAGAGGCTCGCCCAGCAAGCGCTGCGACAGGGCGGGCAAGTACGCGTTGAGCGCCGGATTGCCCACGACTGAAGCGCCTGGGGGATTGATGACCCGCACCGTGCCTTCACGCACTGCGTGCATCAAGCCGGGGAGACCACGGCTACCATCGGCGTCGCTGGTCAGCGAGTCCAGCATGGAATCGGGCAGAAACCGCAGGATGACGTCGACGCGCTGCAAGCCTGACACCGTGCGCAGGAAAACACGCCCACTCCGCACGGTCAGGTCCCCGAGCTCCACCAGCGTGTAACCGAGGTACTTGGCAAGCCAGGCGACCTCGAACGGATGCGGATCGCTGGCGCCACGACCTAACAGGACACAACGTGCATCGCGATCCACGCTGTCGGCAACCAGGGCCTGCAGCGCTCGAAAGTAGCCCGCGAGCCGCTCGACGCGGCCTTGCCGAAATAACCGCGGGAGTACCCGCGACAACACCAGCCGATTTTCCAGGGTGTAGCCAAGCCCCTCCGGGAAGGCGGTGACGTCGTCGGCGACATACCAGTCGCCGGACGGCGAGCGCGACACATCCATGCCGTAGAGAGGCAGGTGCCGACAAGCCTCTACACCGACAGCATCGCGCAGATAGCCCGGATGCGAGAACACCAGCGACGGTGGCAGCACACGATCAGCCAACAGATGTTGATCACCGTAGATGTCGGCGAGGAGCTTCTGCATCAGCCGTCCACGTTGAACAAGGCCTTCACTCAAGCGCTGCCAATCGGCAGGTTCGATGACCATCGGCACCAGATCCAATGGCCACGGTCGTGCCTCGTCGTCGACCCCGGATGCGGGACTGCGTGGATCAGCGGTGCCGCCCGGGCCGTTGAAGCCGATGCCATTGGCGCGCAACAAGCGCTCGATTTCCGCCCGGCGTGATGCCTGGCCCGTGTCGCCCAGCGATTCCAGGCGCTCGAGCACGAAGGCCCATCCAGCTCTCGGCGAACCGTCAGCGTCCAGCGTTTCATCGAATCGCTGATGATCGGACTCATCAAACGATCGACCGTCAGGTGACGGTACGGGCGGGGTCGTCATACTCATCAAGTGATCTTGCACCGTGAGCGGCGCGAACTGGCGGACTCTGAATTATCCGCCACGAATGAGGCCTGTCGGCACGCCAGGCATCAGCGACACGGAACGGCCGGAAGGTGGAGCGCGACGTCGAGGCATCTGCGGCGTATCATACGGCTCCTTCGGATTGAACGCGACGCGTGCCCTGGTCGCGCCGCGTCCCACCTTCAACATGACTTGAGCCATCTACGGACACGATATCGCATGAGCATTGCCGACCTCGCCAGAGTTGACGGCGTTTCAAACGAGTTTTTCCTGAGTGATCTGGCCGAGTCGGATCCCGCTGTTCAAGCCGCCATAGACGCTGAACTGGGCCGGCAGCGCCACGAAATCGAGCTGATTGCATCCGAGAACATCGTGAGCCGCGCGGTAATGCAGGCGCAGGGCTCGGTCATGACCAACAAGTACGCTGAGGGTTACCCTGGCAAGCGCTACTACGCCGGTTGCGAACATGTCGACGTCGCCGAATCCCTGGCCATCGAGCGGGCGTGTTCGTTGTACGACTGCGCGTTTGCCAATGTGCAGCCCCATTCGGGTGCCCAGGCCAACCAGGCGGTGTTCCTTGCGCTCCTGCAGCCTGGCGATACCTTCATGGGAATGGACCTCGCCGCGGGTGGTCACCTGACGCATGGCTCACCGGTCAATCTGTCCGGCAAGTGGTTCAATGCGGTGACCTATGGCGTTGATCGCGAATCGCATCTCATCGACTACGACGCGCTTGAAGCGACTGCGCGCGAGTGCAAGCCCAAGCTCATTCTGGCGGGCGGCTCGGCCTATCCCCGTACCATCGATTTTGCGCGTTTTCGAGCCATAGCCGATGCGGTGGGTGCCTATTTCATGGTCGACATGGCGCATTTCTCCGGACTGGTCGCTGGCGCTGAGCACCCGAATCCGCTCAAGCATGCGCACGTGGTGACCACCACCACCCACAAGACACTGCGCGGCCCGCGAGGCGGGATGATCCTCAGCAACGACGCCGATCTCGGCAAGAAGTTCAACTCCGCGGTATTCCCGGGCTTGCAAGGCGGTCCGCTGATGCATGTGATCGCTGCCAAGGCGGTCGCGTTTGGCGAAGCTCAGCGCCCCGAATTTCAACAATACGTGGCGTCGGTCATTGCCAACGCCAAGGCGCTGGCGAGCACGCTGGTTGCAGGCGGGCTCGATATCGTCTCTGGTGGTACCGACACCCACCTGGTCCTGCTCGATCTTCAAACCAGGGGCGTCACCGGCAAGGCCACCGAAGCGGCACTGACCCGCGCTGGTATTACCTGCAACAAGAATGCGGTTCCGTTTGATCCGCAATCGCCGTTCGTGACCTCTGGCGTACGTCTCGGAACGCCAGCGGCGACCACTCGCGGCTTCGGCGCAGCCGAGTTCGAGCAGGTTGGCAAGATGGTTCTCGACGTGGTCGACGGTCTCGCCAGCAGCGGCGAAGAAGGCAATGCCGCCGTCGAGCAAGCTGTGCACAAGCGCGTCGTCCAACTGACTGACCGGTTTCCGATCTACGCATGAGCACGCATGCCGGCCCGGTCATCGTGACTGGTGCGCAACAGGGAATAGGGCTTGCCATTGCCGAGTGTTTCGCCCGGGCGGGGCGACGTGTGGTTATCGCCGATACCGTCGAACGAGAAGTTGGATCGGCACTTGCGCTCAAGTGGCAGGTACCGGTATCGGTCGATACATACGTGTGTGACATCACCGACGCTGACTCCGTGGAGTCGATGCTTGATGCCGTGCAGACAGGTTGTGGTGTTGCTGCCGACACCTTGATCAACAATGCCGCACAACAGGTGTGGGGGGACTTCCTTGATGCCGATGTTGCGGACCTCAAGCGGGTACTCGATACGAACCTCTTCGGCAGCATGTTGATGACCCAGCGCTTTGCCCGTCGCCTTGTTGCGGCCGGGGCAAGTGGGGCTATTGTCAACATCGGCTCGGCATGCAACAGCATCGCCTTTCCGAAGCTTGCGAGCTACGTGGCCTCCAAAGGGGGCATCGAGACCTTTACAAAAAGCGCTGCACTCGAGCTTGGTGCTCATGGCATCCGCGTCAACTGCATCGCTCCCGGTGCGATAGAAACCGAGCGCACACGGGCTGAAACTGACGGCTATGCAGCGCGATGGTCACCGCTGACCCCGATGGGCCGCATCGGCACCGTGGAAGACGTCGCAAGAGCCACTGTTGCGTTATGCAACGAGGACTTCGGGTTTGTGAGTGGGCAGACGCTCGGTGTGGACGGTGGGCTGTTCTCGCGCGCGGTGTGGCCTGACGCATACTAATGGTCGATCGCGCTGGCAGAACAGCTAGCGCTGCCTGCTCATGAAGATCGTCACCTCCGCAAAGGTAATCCCGAACTTGGTGATGTACGAGCGGTTCATGATGGTGTCTTCATCAAAGGCCCAGATCCAGTCATCGAAATTGACGACATAGCTCGTATCGTCGACCGGCAAGTCCATCTGATAGGTCCAGTTGAAGGCATTGCCGTAGGTCGCACCGGATGCCTGCCCGAGAATGTCGCCCGCGCCACCTTGCCATTCGCCGTTCGCATCGCGTGAGATCGTCCATACCCGTTCGGTCACGCCGTCGCCAACGAGGTATTCGAATGTCTCATCGAGGGTGAGCGTCTCGCCGTCCCAGGTGCCGTCGATATCGGCGATGAAACGCTGAGTGATGTTGCCACTGCGATCCTGCACGATGCCCCAGGCGCGCACGTCGCCATCAAAGAATTCGGTCAGTTTGAACTCGGGACTCGTGTCCAGATAGGCGCTGCCGGCGATGTCTCTGGAACCACAAGCTGTGAGCCCGAGAAACAGCAAAGCCACAAGGCCGGTCCGCAAAGTCGATGAACGCATGAAAACAAGTGCTCGGATGAAGGGCTCAGACGACGTGCCGATGCTTGGTCACCAGCAACCCGCGGCCGGGTGCAAGAAGAAACGCGATCACAAACAGCAGACTCATCAGCACGACGATGGTGGGCGCAGGTGCGCTGTCAATGTGATAGCTCGCGATCACTCCAATGGTGGTGCTGAGCACGGCAGTGGTCAATGCCACGAGTAACATCGTCTCGAATCGTGAAGTCAACAGCCAGGCGGTTGCTCCAGGGGCGATAAGCATCGCGATGACAAGGATGATGCCGACCGCTTCGATCGCCGCGACGATCACCAGGGAGAGCAGAGCGAGCAGGCCGTAGTGGAGCACCCGGGTGTTGAGACCGATCACGCCGGCGTGTTGCGGGTCGAAGGCAAACAGCATGAGATCGCGGCGAAACATCACGATGATGACAAACGCGGGCACAAGCATCACAGCTGCCGCCGCCACGTCGCTCCAGAGAACCCCGAGCATATCGCCGAACAGCACGTGATCGAGGTGCATGCCGGTCTCGATCTTCGTGAACAGGAAGACGCCGAGCGCAAACAGGCCACTGAACACGATACCCATGACCGTGTCTTCCTTGAGACGACTGTTTTCAGTCAGCCAGCCGGTAGATACTGCACACAACAAGCCCGTCAGGAAGGCGCCAATGACCAGAGGTATGCCGGCCAGCCATGCGAGGACAATGCCGGGTAGTACCGCGTGAGATACCGCGTCTCCCATCAAAGACCATCCCTTCAGGACAAGCAGACACGACAACACTGCCGCGCTGGCAGCGACCAGGAGCCCGATAGCCAGGGCTTGCTGCATGAAGTCGAAGGTCAGCGGCTCGACAATGAGCATCAGCGTGTCCATGACCTGATTCACGACAGCTTGAGACGCGCAGCCGCGCGGCGACGGCCAGCCAACACACCATGGACCGGAGCAAACGCGAAGGCGAGCAGGAACAACGCTGTTTGCAGTAGCACAATGACTGCACCGGTTGCCCCGTCGATGAAGTAGCTGAGGTATGCACCGACGGCACTGGTCATGACGCCCAGACTCACGGCGATGCTGACCAAGCGGCCAAAGCGGTCGGTCAGCAGGTAGGCCGTAGCGCCGGGAGTGACCACCATGGCGATGACCAGAAACGCGCCGACCGTTTGGAGAGCAGCCACCGTACTGGCAGACAACAAGGTGAAGAACAACAATTTCAGCGCATCCACGCGCAAGCCGATCGAGCGAGCATGCGATTCGTCAAAGAACACGGCGAGCAGGTCCTTCCAGAAGATCAGCAAGGCGATCAACGATACAACACCGATGATCAGTAACTGCAGCGAGTCGAACGGGGTGATCGCGAGCACGTTGCCGAACACGATGGTGCGGATGTCTACCGAGGTTGGAGCCAGGGACACCATGAACAGGCCAAGACCGAAAAATCCTGTGAATATCAGCCCGATCACCGCGTCATTGCGCAGCGCACTGCGAGAACTGATAAACAGCATCGCGCCTGCTGCGAGGCCGCCGGAGATAAATGCGCCGAGAGAGTAGGGAAGACCCAACATGTAGGCGCCGGCGACACCGGGCACGACCGAATGTGACAAGGCGTCGCCGATCAGCGACCAGCCCTTGAGCATCAGATAACACGATAGAAAGGCGCAAATGCCACCGACAAGCGCACTGGCCCAGATCGCATTGACCATATAGCCGTACTGAAAGGGCGCCAGCAGCTGCTCCATTTCCAGGAATACCGTGTCAGGACTTGCCGTCGTCGTAAACGACGAATGGTCGCTCGTCGTCGGTAATGACCGTGACCTGGCGTCGGTCGTCGTCTTCGTGAAGATCGGCGCCGCCAAGCACATGGAAGCGCAAAGTACCGCCGAACGCCTCCTGCAGGTTCTTCTGCGTGAACACGCGCTCGGTCTCTCCATGGTCGAGCACCGTCCCGTTGAGCAGCACCACCTGATCACAGAAGTGCGGAACGCTACCCAGGTTGTGGGTAGACACAAGAATCACACAACCTTCATCACGCAACTCGCGCAGCAAGGCAATGATGGCGTCTTCAGTGGTGACATCGACGCCCGTAAAGGGCTCGTCGAGCAATATCACTCGGCCCTGTTGGGCCAATGCACGTGCGAGGAAGACACGCTTTTTCTGGCCACCGGAAAGCTCGCCGATCTGCCGCTTGCGGTACTCGAGCAGATTCACCCGCTCGAGCGCCTGATTCACCATGGAGTGATCCTCGGTACTCGGCCTACGAAGCAAGCCCATGTGTCCGTACCTACCCATCATCACGACATCTTCGACCAGCACGGGAAAATTCCAGTCCACCTCCTCGCTCTGCGGAACGTAGGCGACGGTGTTCTTGCCAAGCGATCTCCCGGCCGGATGTCCAAGGATCGACACGCTGCCACGAGCCAACGGCACCAGCCCCATGATGGACTTGAACAGGGTGGATTTACCGGAGCCGTTGACGCCGACCAGTGCGGCGATGGTCGATGTCGGAATACAGAAACTGGCATCCTCGAGTGCCACATTGCCGTTGCGATACACCACCGACACCGCGTCGGCGACAAGTCCGTTACAGCCACCAGCGGCGTGCTGTGCGTCGCGTACGCGCTGGCGGTCTTCTACCGAATCGGCGACGCCACTGCCGTCTGCCGGAGACGCGCCCGCATCGCCGCTCGCTGCCGTGTAGTCTGCCGCTGCATCATGAACGGCGCTGGTGTCATCCCGCATCGTTGATATTCGCACTATCGACAAGACCCGAGACGATCGTCTCGACCGTTACCCGCAGCAGATCCAGGTAGGTGGGCACCGGTCCGTCCGGTTCGCTCAACGAGTCGACGTACAGCACGCCGCCGTAGCTCGCGCCGGTTTCGCGGGCCACTTGCTGTGCCGCCTTTGGCGACACGGTACTTTCGCTGAACACAACTGGAATGGCGTTTTCCCTGACGGTATCGATCACACGGCGAACCTGCTGCGGCGTGCCTTGAGCATCGGCATTGATGGGCCAGAGGTAGAGCTCGCGTAGTCCGAGATCGCGCGCAAGATAACTGAACGCGCCTTCACTACTGACCAACCAGCGGGACTGCTCGGGCACCGTTGCAATAAGGGCCAGCAAGGGATCGAGCGCGGCGGCGATCTCGTCCTTGTAGGCGTCGGCGTTGGTGTTGATCTGATCGGCCGACTCAGGCGCAATGTCGATGAATGCGTCTCGAATGTTGTCGACGTAGACCATCGCCGACAGCGGGCTCATCCATGCGTGAGGGTTGGGTTTGCCGTCATAGGGACCGGAGCCGATGCTGATCGGCTCGACACCGTCCGACAAGGTGACAGACGGTACGCCGTCCAGCCGCGAGAGAAACCGGTCGAACCACAGCTCAAGCCCCATGCCGTTGCGAATCACGAGGTCTGCATCGCGCGACCGGCCGATGTCGCGCGGCGTCGGCTGGTAGTTGTGGATTTCCGCACCCGGTCGGGTCACCGAGACCACCTCGACTGCATCGCCTCCGACCCGTTCGGCCATGTCGGCAAGCACGGTAAACGTGGTGACGACACGAGGCACATCAGCGGCGCCGAGCACACCAGAGAACGCGCAGGCAAGCGCGACCAACACAGCGCGGCAGGCCTGCCGCAACACACGTGAGCGCATGAATTCGAGTTCGAGCCTGAATTTAGCCATGGCTCATCTTATACGACTTGTTTAAAAAAACAAGAATCAGGCATAATTCGACCCGCTTCTATTACGAGACGGCGTCGCTTGACCGATCCCAACCCAGTCGACCGGCTTCCCCAGCATGCCGAATCACAAGCTGAGGTGTTTGATCACGTGCGCCAGGCGCACTCAATGGAGAGCACCGAGGACTACGTCGAACTGATTGATGACCTGATACGCACCCAGGGAGAAGCACGGCTGGTCGACCTGGCGGAGCGCCTCGGAGTGTCGCAACCCACCGCTGGCAAGACGGTGGCACGGCTGCAGCGCGATGGATTTGTCACCAGCGAGCCTTATCGCTCCATTTTTCTGACCGAGCGTGGCAAGTCGCTGGCGGACGCTGCCCGCGAACGTCACGATCTGGTATACCGCTTTCTGCTCGCTATCGGTGTCTCGCAAGACACCGCAGAGCGCGACTCGGAGGGCGTTGAACACCACGTCTCCGAAGAAACCCTGCAAGCCTTTCAGCGCATCATCAACTCCAGCGACAAGGCATGACCACTCGTTTGACGTTAGCCAGGCCCGACGACTGGCACCTGCACCTGCGCGACGGCGCAACACTGGAATCTGTCGTTGCCGCCAGCGCACGGGATTTCCACCGTTGTCTCATCATGCCCAATCTGGTGCCGCCGGTCGTGACATCGACAGACGCTCAGGCGTACAAGGAGCGTATCCTCGCGGCGGTTGCCCGGAGCGGGGTCGACAGTGACTTCACACCAATGATGACGCTCTATCTCACGGAGAGCACCAACCCTTCAGATGTTGTGGACGCGGCGGCAACGGGCTTGATTCAAGCGGTAAAACTGTATCCCGCTGGCGCAACCACCAACAGTGACTCCGGCGTCACCAGCATGGACCGCGTCATGCCGGTGCTCGAAGCCATGGCAGCCAACGACATCGTGCTCTGTGTCCACGGAGAGGTGACGACACCAGAGGTCGACATCTTTGATCGGGAAGCGCGATTCATCGAGACGGTGCTGCATCCACTGCGACAACGCCTGCCTGAGCTCCGTGTCACGTTGGAGCACATCACGACGGCCGATGGCGTACAGGCCGTCAGGGACGGTGATGGTCAGGTAGCAGGTTCCATCACGCCTCACCACCTCATGATCAACCGCAACCACATGCTGGTCGGTGGTATTCGACCGCATTACTATTGCTTGCCGATCGTGAAGAGAGAAGCGCACCGTCAGGCCCTCGTACAGGCGGCGACCAGCGGCGAAGCGCGCTTTTTTCTGGGTACTGACAGCGCACCGCACGCACGCGGAGCAAAAGAATCCGCATGTGGTTGCGCAGGGGTATTCAATGCACCGAACACCTTGTCGTGCGTAGCGACGGTGTTTGAGCAGGCGGAGGCCCTGGACAAGATGGAAGGCTTCGTGTCCGTTCACGGTGCGCGTTGGTACGGACATGAGGTATCCGATGCGACCATCACGCTGGAGCGTCGAGAAGACGCTCGGTCGCTGGACCCTTGCGTCGCTCTCGAGCAAGACGACATTCAACCCTTTGACCCCGGCGTGCCCTTGTACTGGCACGTTGTCTGACCCCGGACTACCCGACATCATGAACACCGCCTGTTTCATCCCTGACGAAGAAGCGGCCCGCCAGACAGCGCGCATGCTGCTCGAGATCAAGGCGGTGCACTTTCGGCGCGATGAGCCCTATATCTTTACCTCTGGCCTCGCAAGTCCTGTCTACATCGATTGCCGCAAACTGATCTCGTATCCGCGCATCCGTTCATGCCTGATGGACTGGGCGGTCGGCAAGCTGGTACGCAACGCGGGCTACGAAGCCTTTGATGCCGTGGCGGGTGGCGAAACCGCCGGCATTCCGTTCGCCGCCTGGATCGCCGAGCGCTTGTCACTACCGATGCAGTACGTACGCAAGAAGCCCAAGGGCTTCGGGCGTGACGCACGCATCGAAGGCGACATTCATGAAGGTCAGCGCGTTCTGCTGGTGGAGGATCTCACCACCGACGGCGGCAGCAAGGTCGGCTTTGCAGATGCCATTCGTGAAGCCGGTGCGACCGTCGATCATACCCTGGTCGTTTTCTACTACGACATCTTTGCGCATGCTCAGGACACCTTGAACAATGCAGGCTTGTCACTGACGTATCTGGCCACCTGGCACGACGTACTAGCCGAAAGCCGCGCAGGCGGACACTTCGATGAGGACACGCACAAGGCCGTCGAGGCTTTCTTGAATGACCCCATCGCCTGGTCGGCAAGCCATGGTGGCAAGTATCAGATTCCTCAGACGAGCTAGGCCGGCTGCCTCGCCAATTCGGTAATCGTCGCGAAGGCAATATCGAAGTCCGCTTCGGTAGTATCAAATTGCCCGGCTTGAAACCGGATCGCGATGCCATCGTCGTGGCGTGTCTGGGTCAGGTAGATGCGCCCGTCGTCGTTGATGCGATTGACCAGCGCCAGGTTATGAGCATCAAGGTCTGCAATCTGACCGTCGCCAACATGGCGAAAGCTGAACAGCGACAGCACCGGGTCAGTCACGATCTGCATGTCTGCCTCGGCGCGAAGGCGCTCGCACAGCGCCTGCGCCCAATCGACATGGTTACGGATCATCGTGCGTAGCCCCTCGATGCCATAGGCGCGCAGAAGAAACCAGACTTTCAGCGCCCGAAAGCGACGACCTAACTGGACAGACCATTCGCTGAAGTTGATGACGCCATCGGCACCGCGAGTTTTCAGGTACTCCGGTTGTATCGACAGGGTTCTGACCAGCGACTCGGGGTCTCGGACAAAGTGGGCTGAACACTCCATGCCCGTGCCCAGCCACTTGTGCGGGTTGAGGACAATGCTATCGGCGTCCTCAACACCTGACCATAGCTCGCGATACTCGGGGCAGATCATCGCAGCTCCTGCCCAGGCTGCATCGACGTGACAATAGAGTCCCTCACGCCTTGCTACGTCGATGACGGCTTTGGCATTGTCGGTAGCACCGGTAGACGTACCACCAATGCACACCACCACACCCGCCGGTAGACGACCTGCTGAGCGATCATCGGCGATGGCCTTGGCGAGGGCGTCGCTATCCATCGGATAGAGTGGGGCTTCGCCCGTCGGGATTTTCACGAGGTTGTCTTGCCCGAGGCCCGCGATCCACAGTGCCTTGTCAACGGAACTGTGTGTGCGGCCGGACGCATAGATGCGTAGACAGGGCTGCCCGCTCAAGCCTTCGGCGTTGCCGCGATAATCGAGCGCCTTTTCGCGCATGACCAGTACCGCCGACAAGGTGCTTGTCGATGCGGTGTCCTGAAAGCTTCCCGAAAACGCCTCCGGTAACCCAACCGCCTGGCGCAGCCAATCGACCATACGGATCTCTAGCTCAGTGGCGGCAGGCGATGTCTGCCAGAGCATGCACTGCGCTGCCATGGTTGCCGCCAACTGCTCTGCAACGACGGCCGCTGGGGCTGCATTGCTCGGAAAGTATGCAAAGAACCGCGGATGCTGCCAATGCGTCATTGCACCGGGAATCAGTGCTTCGAAATCCTCGAAGATCCTGTCCATCGGCTCGGCCACTTCGGGCGGGGACTGAGGCAGTGTGGCAAGCAGCTGCCCTGGTGACACCGCCGGACGTACCGGCTGGTCAGCGAGCGTCGCCCGATATTGCGTTGACCAGGCCGCGGCGGCGTGTGACCATCGCTCGAAATCGTTGTTGTCCATCGTGCCCCCTGACGGCGTGATCCTCGATGGTAAACCGATCCCGCCATACTCACTGAACGTAATCTCTCATGCGCGACACCGATGCACTGGATAACCTGATCCCCGAGATCACCGAATGGAGACGGGACATCCACCAGAATCCGGAACTCGGTTACGACGTCCATCGAACCGCAGCGATGGTCGCCGAAAAACTCCGCGAGTTTGGAGTCGATGAGGTTGTCGAGGGCGTCGGCAGGACCGGTGTGGTTGGCGTGATCAAGGGTCGTGCTGCGGGTCGCACCGTAGGCATGCGTGCCGACATGGACGCGCTACCGATCGTTGAAGCAAGCGGGGCAGAGTGGTCCTCTACCGTCACGGGAAAGATGCACGCCTGCGGCCACGATGGGCACACCGCCATGCTACTCGGCGCAGCGAGAGCACTTGCTGACAGCCGCGACTTCGACGGTAACGTCGTCGTCGTTTTTCAACCCGCCGAAGAAGGCGGCGCCGGTGGCAAGGCGATGGTTGATGACGGCATGATGGACCGCTTCGGGATAGACGAGATCTACGGCATGCACAACATGCCGGGCATGCCAGTCGGTGACTTTGCCTTGCGCCCGGGTCCGCTGATGGCGTGTGCTGATCAGTTCGACATCACGATTGAAGGACTTGGCGGCCATGCGGCGATGCCCGACATGTGTATCGACACGGTTGTCGTGGCGAGTCAGCTGGTTCTTGCCCTGCAGTCGATCGTGTCGAGAAACGTACAACCTACAGCGCCGATGGTCGTGTCCGTGACCTCCGTAGACACAGGTGAGGCGTCCTACAACGTGATCCCTCAGGTCGTGCACATCATGGGCACCTTGCGCGCCTACGAAGAAGACGTACGTCTGATGGGCAAACGTCGCTTGCATGAGATCGTCGAGCACACTGTCGCAGCGTATGGTGCAAGCGCGAAGGTCGTGTATGACGACGGCTATCCAGCCACCGTCAACGATGCTGAAAAAGCCGAGTTCTGCGCGAAGGTGGCACGCACCGTCGTCGGTGATGCTCGCGTCGATGACGACCGTACACCCACCATGGGTGCCGAGGACTTCTCGTACATGCTGAACGAGCGTCCTGGCGCTTTCATCTTTGTCGGCAATGGCGACTCTGCCGCGCTACACCACCCCGAGTATGACTTCAATGATGACGCGATCCGGAATGGCTGCCGTTACTGGCTGTCGCTGGTAGATCATGCGCTGGGAAGCCAGCGCGCCTGAGACACCGCCGGAAGGGATCAATCGCCCAACCAGAGTTCGACCATCGCCGAGTCTGCCCGCTCGAGATCATCAATGACGTCAAAGTGATGCTTTCCCGCTTCGACATGCGTGTGTACCCGCGCCTCGCCCCAAGCGTCGCGTAACAGTGCGGTCTGCCTGAGAAACTCCGGCCGTTCTTCCCCGCCCACCCACGCGGTGATCTTCACACCATCAACGATCCTCTGGTGTGTCGGACTCTCCTGTGTGGCGTCGCTTTCAGTCAGTGCGAAGTGCGCGTTCATGCTCGTGTTGCGCAGCGGGTGCAGATCGTGGACGCCGCTGATGCTGAGCACGCGATCCACACGAGCCTGCACCGAGGGATCGAGTGGCGCATCCGTGCATATCTGGCGGGTGACAAGGTGACCGCCGGCTGAATGTCCGGCCAGCCTGATCGGGCCGTCTGCCAGCTTCGCTGCGACAGACACTGCGCGAGCAATGCTTGCAGTGATTTCCGCGATGCGAACGTCAGGGCACAGTGGGTAGCTTGGCATCGCAACGACCCAGTTGCGTTCCAGCGCACCACGTGCAAGCTGCGCAAACGTGTCGGCGTCAAATCTCAACCAGTAACCCCCATGCACGATCACCGCGACGCCTTGCGGCCGGCCTGTCGGCCGATACACATGCATGACTTCGCGCGGGTGATCACCATAGGATTCAGCAATCTCGTGCTTCTGTTGTGAGTGCAAGCTGTCGCGAAATTCACGAGCACGTCGCGGCCAGTCTTCCAGCCAACGGGCCGCGTCCACGATATGGGCCGCATTGGCGTAGGCGTCATCCCAATCAGTGACTGCCTGATCGGAATCGTCACACTGCGACACGTGGCTGTCCGTAGTAACCATTGACCTATGGGATATAGTCGTTGAAGTCGGATACGTTGATGATTGATCGTGTCCGCGTCAATCTCACTATCACACGAGGAATCATCTGATGGATTTTGCGAAAATGGGCAAGGATCTTCTCGCCGACAAGCTTGGCGGCGCCGGTGCGGGCGGTCTCATGGAGAGCCTTTCCAAGCTTACCGGTGGCGGCGAAGGCGCGCTCGACCTTGGCGAACTGACCAGCAAGCTGCAAGCCGGTGGCCTGGGAGACAAGGTGCAATCCTGGCTCGGCGATGGCGACAATGCTGAGGTGTCTGCCGAAGAGCTGACCAGCGCTCTCGGTGAAGACAAGGTTGCCGAGATGGCATCCAGCATGGGTGTTGATTCTGGCGAAGCCGCCAACCAGCTCAAGGACATGCTGCCGTCTCTGATGGACAAGGCAAGTTCTGGTGGCTCGCTGCTCGATCAGTTCAGCGGCGCGACCAGCGCAATGGACATGGCAAAGGGCCTGTTCAAGTAATCACTGCGTGACGGCTCTGTATCAACCGTGTTGGTGCAGCGCTGGTTTTTTTGATCAGTACTCGTGAAGTCGCGGCAAGGTCACACGCTTGCCGCGACTTTCACACTTTGCAGGGCACAGCGGCCACTGACGATGTGCAGTGGCGCTGAAACGCGGGCTAGCCGCGACCGATATACGGCATACCGCTCGCCATCACGGTCACAAACTGCACATTGGCCGAAAGCGGCAACGACGCCATGTGCAACAAGGTGCTCGACACGTTGGACACGTCCATCACAGCCTCTGGCTTCATGCTGCCGTCCGCTTGTGGTACGCCCTTGAGCATCTGCTCGGTCATGTCCGAGGCGGTATTGCCGATGTCGATCTGACCACAGGCGATATTGAAGGGCCGACCATCGAGCGACAGGGTGCGAGTCAGGCCGGTGATCGCATGTTTCGACATCGTGTAAGGCGTCGATCCAGGCCTCGGCACATGCGCCGAAATGGAGCCGTTGTTGATGATGCGACCGCCTTGAGGGTCCTGGGCACGCATCGTCGCGAACGCGGCACGCGCAACCAGAAAGGCACCGTGAACGTTGACGTTGAGCACCTTCTGCCAATCCTCGACGGCGATTTGATCGATGGTGCCTGGCGGCACGTTGTTTCCCGCGTTGTTGAACACCACGTCAACGTGCCCGAACGCCTCAGTGGCCTTGGCGAACAGCGCATCTACTGCAATGGTATCGCTAACATTCGTCGGCACGCACAGTAGATTTTCGGCCTGATTGCCCGCCGCTGCACGCGTCTCTTCAAGAGACGCAAGCGTACGGCCAGCGAGAACGACCTTCCAGCCGGCTTCTGCCAATGCGAGCGTACAAGCGCGCCCGATGCCGGAACCGGCGCCGGTGACTACAACCACTTGACTCATTCATTATCTCCTTGGGTGTTGATGTGCAGGCGACAAGCCCGCCAGGGAACTGATTCGGGTCTTCTAGCTTGATGAGGTCTCGCCACGTAATTGAGCGAGACGCTCTTGCAGGTAACTACCCGCCGTGTGCCGTTGCGACAACACCACTTCCGGGCGCGGGTGCAGGAACAACGGCAGGCTGATACGCCCACGTGAGTCAGCAGGGCCGGGGTCGGACAGCTCGTCCGGATTGACGACGCGGTGCGTCGTGGATGGGTAGAACCCGCCAGAGGCCTCTTGCAACATGTCACCGACATTGATGATCAGATTGCCGAAGTCACACGGCACGTCTATCCAGCTGCCATCTCGCGCGCGGGCCTGCAGACCAGGCTCGTTGGACGATGGCAGCACCGTCAGCAGGTTGATGTCCTCGTGAGCCGCGGCGCGCACGGCGCCAGGCTCCACCGGTCCGGAGATCGGTGGGTAATGCAGGATCCGGAGGAGTGATTGGCCACTGTCCTTGATCATCGCTGACAGCGGCTCGGAAAATCCTGCCGACACATCGGCAGGCGTATGTTTTTCTACCCAGCCGAGCAGTTTTGCGGCAAATGCCACAGTGCTCTCGTAGTAGTCGTTGATCTCTTGCTTGAGCGCATCAGGGCAACGTCCCCAGGGGTAGTAGTGGAAATACTCCTTGAGATCTCGCGCCGCGTGCCCCTTTGCGATTTCCGCCTCGCGCGCGGGAAAGAATCCGTCGAAGCGCTCCGCATCGTAGAGGTGATCCTCTTTTTCGGCGCTGTTGAAGAATTCGCGCCAGCGGTCGTAGATTGACGTGACGACCGCTTCGTCGAGCGGATGGTTGGACAGCACGCCAAATCCGGTTTGCCGTAGGGACTCGACAAAGCGGGCCTCGGCATCTGGCGAGTGGTAGTCAACAGCCTCGAGCACGGCCATGGGGTTCGGTACAGGCGGATCGGAGAGGTGCAGGATAACAGCCGGCGGATTTTACTCGACACAGGCGTTGTGAGCGGCGGCGCGGGGTACCATGGCCCATCCGCGGAAATCCCGCTTGCTGCCGAGGTGATCACGCTCAATGAAAGCCGCAGTCCGCGAGCTTGTCATACTGTTTGCCGACATCGGCGACAGCACCGCCTTGTATGAACGTGTGGGCGATGTCGAGGCTCACCGCCTCGTGGCGGACAGTCTTGCGCTCATGCGCGACTGTGTCGAAGCGAACGGCGGTGTCCTGCTGCGTACCGTGGGCGACGCATCGCTCGCAAGCTTCGAGTCGGCGGATGATGCGCTGGAGGCGGCCTGCGACATGCAAAACGCCCACGAATCCATGCCTCTATCGGTGCGTGTCGGCTTTCATGTCGGAGACGTCATCCCTGACGGCGGAGATGTGTACGGCCACGCCGTCAACGTAGCGGCGCGTATTGCGTCATTCGCGCGGATTGACGAAATCACGGCCACGGCAGAATGCGTGAATCATCTGTCTCCCGAGGCACGGTCGCTTGCCTCCTACCTCGATAGCATTCCGGTAAAAGGTGTCAGTGCTCCTGTTGAGGTGTGGCGAATTGATTGGATGCCTCCGTCGGAGCAACAAACGGCGATTGCCATCGATTGCCCGGCAGCCGCGATCACCCCTGTGGTGCACGGGCGTATCGAGTTGCGACAAGGCAAGCGGCGGTATCAGATAACCACCGAGTGCAAGGCAGCGGTGCTCGGGCGTTCCGCCGAGTGCGATGTTCCGGTCGAGAATGACGAGGCCAGTCGACGCCACGCGGTCATCGAATTCAGCCAGGGACAATGCCTGTTGACCGATACCAGTACCAACGGCACGTGGCTGTGCCGTCCCAAGACCCACCCGGTGTTGATTCGCCGCGACACGGTCGTGCTCGAAGGTCGAGGCGAGTTGGGACTGGGCACACTACCCGGCGAGGAGGGTGCCTCACCGCTCGCGTTCCGTGTCAGTGCAGACACGACCGAAGGCGCCCAGTCGGGCTCTGGACACGACCAGGCGTCCAAAGCATCTGTCGTACAGCCATTTGACCAGGCGGCAGGGCAGCGCCGCCGCTGACGCTCAGATCAACTGGACGCCTGCAGTACGGAGTGCCTGTCTGGCCGCGTCGTTTGAGCCATCAAGGTCTATGCCGCGACACGCGGACTCTACGACAGCCGTGTCAAAACCGCGAGCTCGCGCGTCCTCGGCCGAGTAACGGACGCAGTAGTCAAGCGCAAGCCCGCAACACACCACGCGATCGACGCCAAGACCTCGCAACCAGTGATCAAGGCCGGTGCTGGTCTGGCGGTCGTTCTCGACGAACGCCGAATACGAGTCGACCGCTTTTCGGAACCCCTTGCGCACGATGAGTTGAGCACGCTCGACGTCGAGATCCGGGTGGAACTCACCCCCATGTGTTCCCTGAACGCAATGGTCCGGCCATAGGGTCTGTGCGCCGTAGGCCACGTCGATGGTGTCAAACGGCCTGGCCCCTTCGTGCTCGCTTGCAAATGACGTGTGACCGCGAGGATGCCAGTCCTGAGTCAGCACAACGACTGGAAACTGCGCCATCAGGCGATTGATGGGTGTGACGACGGCGTCACCGTCAGGTACGGCCAATGCCCCGCCAGCGCAGAAGTCGTTTTGCACATCAATGACGATGAGCGCGTCATTGGCTTGTACAGACACTGTCATGCCCAGACCACTAGCGCTGCGCGGCGTACAGTACGACCACTCGCTGCTGCGCATCCTCTTGCTCGTCTTCCAGCAAGGATGCCGCTGCGTCCTCGCCGAGACCAGCGACGTTGCCGATCTTGGTGTAGTCAAACCCGTTCTGGATCAGGTAGGACCTGACGGCTTCAGCGCGTCGCTGTGCCAGTTGCTGGTTGTACAAGGCCGGGCCAGCGCGATCGGTAAAGCCGAAAATCGCAACGCCTGTGGTGCGATTGGTTTCTTGAGCGACGAAAGAGTCGAGCACTTGCGCAGCTTCGGAAGAGATGGCGACGCTGTTCTTGTCAAAGTAGATCTTGTACTCGACGTTCTCGCCTTCGGTCTGCGCGCGTAGTTCTTCCTGAGTCACGAAATCCTGTGTACTGAGCTCGTTGACCTGTTGACGTACTTCCGAGATCGAGTTGACCAGAGCTGGATCGGCGCTGGTGGCGGGAAGTGTTTCCACACGACGTTCAAGCGCGGCAATCTGAGCCTCTAGTGCACTCTGCGTCTGCTGGGCATCACCGGCTTCCGACGACGAGGCCGGCAGGTTCTGTACTCGTGCTTCAAGGGTCTGGATACGCTGGCGCGTCGCCTCAAGCGAATCGTTGAGCGCGACGACGTCGGGTGGGCCTTCGTTACCCACTTCGGCATCCAGGCTCGCGAGCTGCTCGCGAATTTCCTGCTGCACATTATCTATGGACAGCGCATCAGCGCGCGTGGCCATGGCGGCGACCTGCTCCTCGAGCGACGCCACGGTCTGTCGTAGATCAGACTCTGATCCCGCGTCGGCGTCGAGCTGCTCGCTAAGCGACTCGAAGCGTTCGTCGAGCGCTTCAACGCGCAAGGCACTCGCTCGCGCGGTCTCCAGATTGGTCTCAAGCGCTGCGATACGTTGTTCCATGACTTCATCCAGCGGCTGTACCGGTAGCGCGTCGCCATCCGCGCCGGATGCAGCACCACTGGCGGCCAGGGCGGCAACACGCGTGTCGCTCGTGTTAAGCCTCTCCTCAAGCGTGACCAGGGTTGCAGCGGTGTCCTCGGAGGCTTCGGCAGTTGAGCTACTGAGTTCCTGGATCACTTCGGCGAGGCCGGTGACCTTGGCGTCCAGCTCATCGATGCGTGGCGACGGATCTGACTCCTCCTGCCGACGCGTGAGCAGATCGAGCCTGCCTTCAAGCGCCTCCATTCGCTGCATTGCCGCATCCAGATCGGTGTTTGATGATGCCGATGCGCCGCCAGCCGTCGATGCGGCTGAACGGCCTTGTTCGAGTTTTTCGAGGCGGCTCTCGACGATGCCGGCTTCAGCCGCTGTCATGGTGCCGGTCAATTGATTCTCGATGGCATCGATACGCGCGTTGAGCCGCGTGTCCAAGGCGTCGATGTTGCCTTCCGCAGCGGCGATGAGCCCTTGCGTCGACCCGGCGCCATCGGCAGACGCGTCGGTACCCCCGTTTCGCACGGCGGCAACGCCATCACCGAGGCGACCCGCGGCCGCTTGCAGGTCTGCACGCAGCGCGTCGAGGCCTTCTCCGGGGCGCTGCGTCTTCCAGTAGGCAGCGCCGATTCCGGCAGCTACCAGCAGCAGGACGAGGAGTGTTTTCATGCAGGCAACAAGCTAGCGAAGGTGCGCGAGAGTGTATCTCAGGCGCCGTCGCAGGCGCCAGCACGACGCTCGCGTCGGCTCACTGGCGTTACGCAAGCCCGGGACCGAAGACTCAGTCGTCTGCCGGTCCGAGTATCAGCGCGGACAACGGCGGTAGC
The DNA here is from genome assembly GCA_938006335.1 of uncultured Granulosicoccaceae bacterium. Lineage (GTDB taxonomy): Bacteria > Pseudomonadota > Gammaproteobacteria > Granulosicoccales > Granulosicoccaceae > Granulosicoccus. The sequence continues at coordinate 43,882 of CALLMF010000035.1, forward strand.
AACAGATTGAGCGAGCTCGCGCGACCGTGAGCACCGATATCGCCCGCCAGCAAACGTTCCTCACTGTTGCGCTGACCGCTGCCTCCGAAGCGCTGCTCATCAGTGTTGATCAACTCTCGGTAACGCCCGGGTGTATCGACACCGATGCGATAGTCGCTTCGGATGACCGGTGTGAGGTTCAGGACGACCACCGTTGGAGACTCGCCTTCCGCTCGCCGGTACCAGCTGATCACACTATGGTCCGCGTCCGCGCAGTCGATCCACTCGAAACCCGAATGGTCGCAATCGTTGACATGCAACGAACGTCGGCTTTTATAGAGGGTGTTGAGTTCGTCGACCAGCGTGAGAACCCCCTGGTGCGCGGGATATTCGAGCAAGTGCCAGTCGAGGGAGTGATCGTGCTGCCACTCCTGCCACTGGGCAAACTCGCCTCCCATGAAATTGAGCTTCTTGCCGGGGTAGGCCCACATCATTCCGTAGAGGGTTCGCAGATTGGCAAAGCGCTGCCAATCGTCGCCGGGCATTTTCTGGATCATCGAACCCTTGCCATGCACCACTTCATCATGGCTCAACGGCAGTACGAAGTTCTCGCTGAACGCGTAGAGCATGCCGAAGGTCAGGCTGTCCTGGTGATATCGACGAAACGCCGGATCCTTCTTCATGTACTCGAGCGTGTCGTGCATCCAGCCCATGTTCCACTTGAAAGTGAATCCGAGACCACCGTCGTAGGTAGGTCGGCTGACCTGCGGGAAAGAGGTTGATTCCTCGGCAAAGGTCAAGCCGCCCTCAACGTGGACCAGCTCGTTCATGCGTTTGAGAAACTCGATTGCCTCGAGGTTTTCACGCCCACCATGTTCGTTGGGGATCCATTCGCCGTCCTCTCGCGAGTAGTCGAGATACAACATGGAGGCCACCGCATCGACGCGCAGTCCGTCGAGGTGGAACTCACGGATCCAGTAGACCGCGTTGGACAACAGATAGTTGGCGACCTCACGGCGACCGTAGTTGAAGATCAGCGTGTTCCAGTCCTGGTGGAATCCCTGGCGAGGATCCGCGTGTTCATACAGATGCGTGCCGTCGAAATTCGCAAGGCCATGATCGTCGCTCGGGAAGTGTGCCGGCACCCAATCCATGATCACGCCCATCCCGGCACGATGGCAGCGGTCGACGAAGTGGCGAAAGTCATCCGGGCTGCCGAAGCGTGAGGTCGGCGCGTACATGCCCACCGGTTGATATCCCCACGATCCATCGAACGGGTGTTCGGTCACGGGCATCAACTCGATATGCGTGAACCCGCGCTGCTGCGCATACGGCAACAATTCATCAGCGAGCTCAATCCACGACAGCACCTGAGTTCCACCCTTGCGCTTCCACGAACCGGGATGGACTTCGTAGATCGAGATGGGTTTTTCGCGCGGAACACCCTCACGACTGTGCTCCATCCAGTCCTCGTCCTGCCACAGGAACTGGCTCTCGAAAACAATCGACGCATTGCCGGGCGCCTGCTCGAAGTAGGTCGCATACGGGTCATTTTTCAGCGGCAGTACATTGCCTTCGGGCCCGACGATCTCGTACTTGTACAAGGTGCCGTTGCCAAGCTCAGGCAGGAAGATGTCCCAGATGCCGCTGGCGGGGTGCCTGCGCATGACGTGACATCGGCCATCCCAATCGTTGAACGGTCCAACCACACTGACACGCTGCGCATTGGGTGCCCAGATCGCGAAGCTCGTACCGGCGACACCGTTGAGCGCAAGAACCCGTGAGCCGAGCAGACGATACAGTTGCTGGTGCGTGCCTTCGCCAAACAGATGCCGATCGAGCTCTCCGACCGAACTCGACAGACTGTAGGGATCAATGTGCTGACTGCGCGCTCGATGGCTGTCATGCCACTCGATGTCGAGCTTGTACCTGCCGGCGGCCGGGTCGACGTGAGCGGCAAACACGCCCTTGTCGCCGACGCGCTCGAGCTCCACGCGGCGACCATCTTCGGTGACCACGCAAACCGCTTTTGCCTTCGGCTGGAAGGTGCGAACCACCGACGCATCGCCATCAGCATGCTGCCCGAGTACCGCGAATGGCTCGGTGCAACGGCCGGCTCCGATATCGTCGCAGACCGCCGGTTCAATCAGCTCTAGAGTGGGCATTGGATTCACGAGATCACCGAGGTGTGGGACACAGAGTCGAAAATGTTGATCGAACGGACTGACAGATTAAAGCGAGTCATATAACTCTTGCCGGTAGCGGGTTGCGGCGGTGCTCCAATCAAAACGTCTGGAGGCTGCTGTGTTACAGATGGTCTGCCAGCGCTTGGCGTCGCTGTGCTTCATCTTGAGCGCGGCATCCAGCTGATGCAACATCGCCTGAGCTTGAGATTCCAGCGACGTGCCGGAAAAATGAAACCCGTCGGTCCCGTCCTGCACGGTGTCGACAAGACCCCCGACCGCATGAACCAGGCAGGGTTGCCCGTGCGTCATGGCCATCATCTGACTGATTCCGCAGGGCTCAAAGGAGCTGGGCATCAGAAACAGATCGCCGGAAGAATAAGCGATGGCGGCAAGTTCGGCTGAATAGCGGTTGATGAACAGAAGGTTAGGGCAGCGCGACGCGACCTGACGACAGACGGTTTCCAGGGCCTTGTCTCCCGTGCCGACCAGGATCAGCACCGCGTCCTCATGTTGCCGGAGCAGCTTTTCCAGAGCGGTGCACGCTGGCTCGACATCCGCCGCAAGGATCGACGCCTTCTGTTGAACGAGGCGGCCCACGCTGGTCAACACATGTCTTGGACGCGCTTCCTGACTCCACTTCAGGGCGCGCTGGTGGGCAAGCCAATCAACCGAGCGGACCTGCTCCGAGGCACCGATAGCGCGCTCCAGCGTGCTGGCAACGGTAGTCATCCATTGTTGCCAGAAGGCATCACGATGTGATCGGGACGCGGTATCGCGTGCCCGCAGATCCTTGTCGGATGATTCCGTGTATTCGACCCCATTGAGAATTCCGAGCAATCGCCCTTCGTCAGCGATGCGAGCGAGGTCTTGCTCGAGACCTTCACCGCCGTGAAAGCCACGGTTCGGATCATTTGACTGGACGACTTCCCGTGCATAGGTCGGGGACACGGTGTGCACACGATGGGCGAGACGGATACCGGCGGCCATCGGGTTCACACAATCGGTCCAACGTGGATCCGCGAGGATGGCAGGACGATTCGGCAACCAGGGGAACCACGACGAAAACGACGAGACATGGCCATCGAAGGGCCGGACGCCCTGCAGCGCCAGGTTATGAATGCTGTACACCCGGCGACGATCGAAGAACGCCCGGTAGCGAGGATCCATCGCGACAAGCACACTGACAAAGGCGGCATGCCAATCGTGCAGATGGAAGACGTCAAAGGTGCCGAAGTGCCCAGCGGATGCAGCCTCCAGCACCGCTGCGCCGAACAGGGCGTACTTGGTGGCATCGGTCGCAAACGGTGCATCGGCAGGATCATCGCAGTACACACGCCCGACACCACACGGCGAGAAGTGCTCACTGTGCAGAATGTAGGTCTGGGGCGCACCGGGAGACGCACCGTACACGCCACTCAAACGGTAGGCGTCGACCAGCATCTGGCCGTGCCCGAAGCGCACCGGTAGGGATGCGACATGGGTGGCCTGCGCCGCTTTGTGCAGCACACCGTAGCTCGGTAGCACCACCGTGACATCGACGCCGCTATCAGCGATAGCGGGCGGGAGGTCGCGCATCACATCCCCGATGCCACCAACCTTGGCTCCAGGCAGAGCGTCGCTTTCAGCAGCAACGAAGAGGACGTGCAGGCGCCTGGAATGTCCTCGGTCTTCGGCAGAGCTCATTAACGCACGCGATGTATCTTTTGATTGAAGTGATCCGGAGTGACCAGGGTGACGCCCTTGGGAGAGACGTAAAAACCCCGAGCTTCATCAGCCGCGCGATCGATACCGATTTCGGTGCCGTCCTCGATGACGGTGCCGGAGTCGATGACCGCCTTGCGGATCTTGACGTTACGGCCGATTTTCACGTTGGGGAGGATCACAGACTTGAACACTTCCGAGAAGGAACGCACATGCACATTGGAAAACAACAGCGATTGGCTGATTTCTGCGCCCGACACGATGCAGCCCCCGGAGATCAGGCAGTTCAATGCCATACCCCGGCGATTTTCCTCATCGTGGACGAACTTGGCTGATGCGAGTTGCTCCTGGTGCGTGTACACGGGCCAGGTCCGATCCCAGAGATCGAGTTCCGGCGAGAAGTCCACAAGCTCCAGATTGGCTTCCCAGTACGCATCGACCGTGCCGACATCGCGCCAGTAGGCAGTACCACTGGGTTGATCATCCCCCAGCCGGAAGGCAAACACCTGATTCTTGCCGACCATGCGCGGCAAGATGTTCTTGCCGAAGTCATATTCACTCTCCGTGTCATCCGCGTCCTTGATGAGTTGCTCGTAGAGCACCTCGCGGTTGAACACATAATTGCCCATTGAGGCGAGCACACGGCCGGGCTTGCCGGGGATTTCAGCGGGTTCCGCCGGTTTTTCCTGGAATTCCAGAACGCGGCCTTCCTCATCGATCTTCAGTACGCCAAACGAGTTGGCTGCCTCCTCGGCGTCCACCTCGATGCAGCAGACCGTCAAATCCGCGCCTTTTCGATCGTGTTGGAGCATCAGCGGGCCGTAGTCCATCTTGTAGACATGGTCCCCGCCGAGGATCATCACGAATTCCGGCTCGTGGGTTCGGATGATGTCCAGATTCTGGTAGACGGCGTCAGCCGTGCCCTTGTACCAGCTGTCGTTGCCCATCCTCATCGAGGCCGGCAATACCTCCACGAACTCGTTGAACTCGGTCTTGAATCCCGACCAGCCGCGCACCAGATGGCGCACCAGGGAATGAGACTTGTACTGCGTTGCCACACCGATCCGGCGTATATTCGAGTTGATGCAGTTTGACAACGCAAAATCAATGATTCGGAACTTGCCGCCGAACGGCACTGCGGGTTTCGCGCGCCAACTGGTCAGATCGTGCAAGCGACTGCCTTGGCCCCCGGCCAATATGAGTGCGAGGGTCTGGCTGGTGAGTTGCCTTATTTGGCGAGATTCGTCACGGCTCATGAGAATGATTGTCAATTATCGTTACGCAAGCCTAGCGCAAGTCGGCCTGTCAGCACGGCTATTGCAGGGATACTCTTTCTCGGCACCCGAAATTTCCAAGCCGATCACGCTTTGAGTGCCCCCCCGGTCGGTCAGCTATAACACTTCCAATGATCTCTTCAAACGATTCGAGCCACACTGGTGGCTCAAGCGAGCGCCCACGCGCGAGTGCACTGCTACGCGATCAGGCCGCCGGCTGGAAGGCCCATAGTCAGCCACCGTCCCGGTCTCCGGACGAGCTGGCGCGATCGATCGTCAGCCATTTTTCGGGCACGTTGGGTCGTGATCTTGACGTGGGCGACTCCCAGGCCCTCTACAGTGCCGTTGCGCTTGCCGTCCGCGACCGGCTGATGCAGGACTGGCGAGCGACCCGACACGCGACGGTCGATGGGGCAACCCGCCGCACCTGCTACCTCTCGCTGGAGTTCCTCATGGGGCGTGCTCTGGGGAATGCGGTACTCAATCTCGGCCTCGGGCCTGCCGTCGACAGCGCACTGCAGTCGCTCGGCCTGTCGTTTAGCGATATCGAGGCCCTGGAGCCTGACGCGGGGCTGGGCAACGGCGGCCTCGGCCGGCTGGCGGCCTGCTTTCTGGATAGTTGTGCAGCGCTGGCCTTGCCGGTGACCGGCTACGGCCTGCGCTACCGCTACGGCATGTTTCGACAGGAAATCGACGGCGGCCATCAGATCGAACATCCCGATGACTGGCTGGCCGGAGGCCATCCCTGGGAAGTCGCCCGTCCGGAACTGTCTCGGGTGATTCGCTTTGGCGGCCATGTGCAAGCACTCAAGGGCGACACGCGTGAGCGAAGGCGCTGGATCGATACCTACGACATCATCGCGATGCCGTACGACGTACCGGTGCCCGGGGCGGAGAACGGCGTGGTCAATACCTTGCGCTTGTGGTCTGCACACGCCACCGATTCGTTTGACCTGGAGGAATTCAACGCAGGCGGCTACGCCGAAGCCGTCGCAGCGAAAACCCTGGCTGAAAACATCACCATGGTGCTGTACCCCAACGATGCGAGCGAGAACGGCAAGATTCTGCGGCTGCGTCAGCAGTACTTTCTGGTCTCTGCCAGCTTGCAGGACGCCATCGCCACGTGGCTCGAGAAGAACGAGGGCTTCGCTGGGTTCGCTGACGCGCACTGCTTCCAGCTCAATGACACACACCCCAGTCTCGCCGTCGCCGAGCTGATGCGCCTGCTCGTTGACGAACACGACCTTGAGTGGGACGCCGCCTGGGCCATGACCCGTCGCACCATGGCGTACACCAACCACACACTGCTGCCCGAGGCGCTGGAGCGTTGGTCGTTGCCGATGATCGAAGCCTTGTTGCCACGGCCGGTCGAGATCTGTCACGAAATCAACCGCCGGTTCCTTGCCGAGGTGGATGCCCGCTGGCCGGGTGATGAGGAGCGCCAGCGCTCGATGAGCATCATTGACGACGGCGGTGGCCACCATGAGCCGATGATGCGCATGGCACACCTCGCGATTGTCGGCAGCTTTTCGGTCAATGGGGTCGCGGCGCTGCACTCCGAGCTGCTGCGCACCGGGCTATTCCAGCAGTTTGCCGAGTTGTGGCCCGAGCGTTTCAACAACAAGACGAACGGCGTCACTCAGCGACGCTGGATGAAACACTGCAATCCGGAACTGACCGCCTTGCTCGACAAGACCGTGGGCTCGCACTGGGTGGCCGACATGTCTGCGCTCGAAGCGCTTGCACCACTCGCGGACGATCCTGACTTTCAAGCCCAGTGGCAGGACGTCAAGCGCAAGAACCGGCAGGTTCTCGCTGATCTGGTGCTCGACCGCACTGGCGTACGGCTGTCCGACGACATGCTCATGGATGTGCAGGTCAAGCGGATTCACGAGTACAAGCGCCAATTGCTCTGTGTGCTGCATGTCGTGCACAGCTGGCTGGAGCAGGGTGGTGGGGGCTATCACAAGGCCTCGGCGACCCGACCAGCGCGTTGCGTGATCATCGCAGGCAAGGCGGCGCCCGGCTATCGCATGGCCAAGGCGATCATCCGACTCGCCAACGCCGTTGCGGACGTCGTCAACGCAGACACGCGGACCAACGACAGATTGAAGTTCGTGTTTCTGCCCGACTACAACGTATCCGCCATGGAGCGTATCTGTCCGGGCACAGACCTGTCAGAGCAGATCTCGACTGCAGGCAAGGAAGCGTCCGGCACCGGAAACATGAAGTTCATGATGAACGGCGCGCTGACCATCGGCACGCTCGACGGTGCCAACGTCGAAATTCTGGAGGCCGTAGGCGAAGACAATTTCTTCCGCTTCGGTCTTGATGTGGACGGTGTGGAGGCGGCGCGAGCGGCGTACGATCCTGCGGCCGTGGTCGCCGGGGACACCCGCCTTGGACGTATTCTCGATGCGTTTGACCAGGGCGCATTCGACCCGGTTGACGATCCGCAAGGTGTCGAAGCCATCCGTGAGGCCATCGCGGCCATTCGAAATCCCGGGGATCCGTGGATGACACTTGCAGATCTGCCGTCCTACCTCGATACGCAGCATGCGGTTGACGAGACATGGAACGATCCAGCCAAGTGGACCCGTCAGAGCATCATCAATACGGCATTCAGTGGCCGGTTTTCCACCGACCGCACGATGCACGACTACAACCGGGACATCTGGCGTCTTGAGCCCATCGATGTCATGCACGACGCACAGGTCCTCAAGCTCGGGTAATGGCACTGCTACAGCAGGGCCTGGTCGCTCCGCTGGGAGCGACGCCCCTTAACGGGGGAGTCAACTTTGCGCTGTTCAGTGAACATGCGGCCGCCGTCGAGTTGTGTCTGTTCGATGAAAACGGCAAGGAGAGGGCCCGCTTGTCCATGCCGGGGCGCACGGGCGATATCTTTCACGGCTTCCTGCCCGATGCGCGGCCCGGGCTTCTGTACGGATACCGCGTTCATGGAGCCTGGCAACCGCTGGCTGGTGATCGCTTCAATGCCAACAAGCTGCTGATAGACCCTTACGCGCGCGAGCTCAACGGACGCATCATCTGGAACGACGCTCTGTACGGCTACGAACGCGGACACGCAGACGCAGACCTGTCCTTCGACACACGCGACAGCGCGCCCTTCATCCCGAAGTGTGTGGTCAGGGAGCCGCAATCCTCGCGCACTCGGACTGAGCGGCCGCGAGTTCCACCGGCAGAGCGCATCATCTACGAAGGGCACGTCAAGGGGCTGACCCGTCGCATGAAGGGCATGCCATCGAAACGCCAGGGCAGCTACGCCGCACTGGGTTCGAAGCAGCTCGTCAACCACCTCAAGGATCTCGGGGTCACGACGCTTGAGCTACTGCCCATCCACGGATTCGTCGATGACGAGTTTCTGGTCGAAAAAGGACTGGTCAACTACTGGGGCTATCAGACACTGACGTTCATGGCGCCTGAAGGACGCTATGCCATGGGTGGCGACGCAGTTCGTGAACTGTCCGAGGCCATCAAGACCCTTCACCGCCAGGGTATCGAGGTGTTCCTGGATGTGGTCTACAACCACACCTGCGAAGGTAACGAGTTGGGGCCACACTTGAGTTTTCGGGGTATCGACAATCGCAGTTACTACCGACTTGGCCCTGAGCAACGCTACTACATCAACGACACCGGTACGGGCAATACACTCGCGGTCGAGCACCCTAGGGTCTTGCAACTGATCACGGACAGCTTGCGTTTCTGGTATGGCGAAATGCAGGTTGACGGCTTTCGATTTGATCTCGCGACCATTCTGGGTCGTGAGGAGCATGGCTTCGACCGCGGAGCGGGCTTTTTCGATGCCCTGCATCAGGACCCGGCACTGGCCGAGGCACAATTGATTGCAGAGCCCTGGGATATAGGCCCGGGTGGCTATCAGCTCGGGCAATACCCCACACGCTGGGCCGAGTGGAACGACAAGTTTCGAGATACTGCGCGTCGTTTCTGGATACGTCATGACCTGGAGCTTGCCGGTCTTGCTGATTGCCTGCTCGGCTCAGGCCAGATGTTCGACGATCGCCGGCGTGACCCTCAGGCCAGCATCAATTTTGTCACCGCGCACGATGGCTCGACGCTCGCGGACCTCGTCAGCTACGACTCACGCCACAACGAAGCAAACGGCGAGGGTAATCGCGACGGTCACGGCCATGAGTACAGCTGGAACCACGGGGTCGAAGGCAGCACCACCGACGCGGACATCGTAAGTCAGCGAGAGCGTACCCGTCGCAATCTGATGGCCACGCTGATGATCTCTCAAGGCGTACCGATGATGGTCGCGGGGGACGAGTTTGGACGGAGCCAGCAGGGCAACAACAACGGTTATTGCCAGGACGGCGAACTCACCTGGTTGAACTGGCAACTGGCCAAAAGCGACGAAAAGCACTTCCTGGCCTTTGTTCAGCGACTGATCAAGGCGCGACAGACGCTCCAGCCCCTGCGACAGACAAGCTGGCTGCACGGCAGGCGGGAGTCCAAGCGGTTTGGTCTGCCAGAGACGACGTGGTTGAACGAAAACGGACTCGGCATGACCGACGGCGACTGGCATGGTGCCGATGCCCGGGCAGTCTGTTTGCAGCTGCTTACCGACACCGGCAGGAAGTCCATCGAGTCCGACTGCGCTGGTGTGCTGATCCTGATCAACGGGCTCAAGCGTGACTGGTCGCTGGACCTCTCGACGAGCGCGGTAGCGGATGTCGAATGGACCCCGGTGGTAGACACTGCCGTTCGCGACGGCAACCCGGCACAAGGGGCTTCTACTTCTCAAAGCGGACGATTGACCGCCGCCGCAGAATCTGTTCTTTTGGCGCGCTGCTACAATTGATCGCTCACGCTACTGGAATACGGCAATGAGCGCGGTCCTGCCAGCAACACACCTACTGCGGCGATACCTGTTATTCGCATTGACCGTTGTGTTTTTGCTCACGACAGTCAGGGCGGGTTACGTGTTGTGGCAGTTTCAGGCCGTGGCGGACGCAGGGGCCCTTGTGTCCGTATTCGTGCAGGGGTTGAGGTTTGACCTCGCACTCGTCGGCATGCTGCTGATCGTGCCGACTGCATTGTTCAGCCTTTTGTCGATGCTCAAGGTCACGCGTGGGCTGACCAAATTCCTTACCGCAGCCTGGCTCATGGTGGCGCTCCTTTTTGTCACCGTGGCAGAGCTGGTGTCCGTCTGGTTCATGGCCTTTCAATCCTCGCGGCCCGGACCCGCCGAATGGGCGGCTCTCGAAGATCCGTTGGGAACCTTGGTGCAGGTACTCAAGGACCACCCAGCGCCTGCCCTGATTGGCGGCGCGCTGTGTCTGCTCATTCTGATTGCGTTTGCGCGCCGACTCGAGCTCAGTCGCCTGATGACCTTCCGCGTCGGTGTGATCGGCGCTTTTGCCCTCGCCATCCTCGGAAGTATCGCCTGCTTGTTCGCCATCTGGTCCGGGCCGGTCGTCGGACAAAAACCCCTGTCGGTCGCTGATGCATCCGTATCGAGTAACCCGACGGTCAACAACATCGCGTTGAATACCGGCTTCAAGCTGTTGTCATCGACTGTCGACGGCGTCGTATCCCGGGTTGTGCCGGCCTCGGACTGACGACCTCAGCAGGAGCCGTTGTCTTCCCACGCGGTGACTGAATCCACCTGCAGACGCGCAGGAAAGCGCGTTCGCGAGTCCGGGTTGCCGGGCCAGCTTCCACCTACGGCCAGGTTCAGCAGGAAGTGCACCGGTCGCGTGTAGTCGTCCGGCGTCGGGTGGGACACCAGATGCTCCCGGTCCAGGTACCAGTGCACCTGGTCCTCTGTCCACACAACGCTGTATCGGTGAAAGCGCGCCGACAGATCGTCCCTGGTGCGATGGTCGAAGGTGTGAGACTCGAGCGGACCGTTCTGGTTGGTGTGCAAGGTCGTGTGCACGGTCCGCACCTCATGGCCAAGAAATTCCATGACGTCGATTTCCGGAAGTACCGCCACGCCATCGGGCCATTGATCAAAGCTCGGCAGCAACCAGAAAGCGGACCATAGCCCGCGACCGGCTGGCACCTTGATGTTCGCCTCAAAGCGCCCCCAGCGCTGGCTGAAATCATTCTCTGTAGTCAGCACTCCCGAGACATACGGTTGAGACGCGACCTCCGAAGCAATTTCAGGTGGCGTGGGACGAGCTTCTATCGTGAGTATTCCATCATCGATGCTGAACGGCGAGTAGCGATCATCGAATTGCGCGGGATCGATGTAGTACTGCAACTCCTGGTTGATGATGACATCGGAGCTCCAGATATAACCCGGCTTCCAACGCCCGTCCGGGGTGTCGGAGGAGTACAGGTCCAGCGTATCGAAGTCCTCGACGAAGGTCTGGTCCCAGCAACGGTCGTCCAGCGGTGCGGTGTGGTCGATAGCTGCCATTGCTACGCCAGGCAATAGCCACAGTCCACTGGCAAGGAACACAGCTGCATGAGGGCGCATCTGTCAGGCCACCTGTTTCAGCACGGCAGGGGGATTTTCGAGGTACCAGTTCCACGCGTGCTGGATGCTGTCGCGGACGTTCGGCCATCGTGGCGACCAGTCGAGTTCACGCATTGCGAGGGAAGCATCAGCAACCAGCTCGGGCGGATCTCCGGCACGCGGCTCATCTGCGTGGAACTGGATGTCGACACCAGTAACGTCTCGGCAGGCGTCGATGACTTCGAGCACCGTGCTACCTCGATTGGTGCCAAGATTGTATTGCAACGCGCCAACACCCGGTTCGGCAAAGAGCTTGTCGAGGGCTTTGACGTGGGCGCTGCACAAGTCCTCGACATGGATGTAGTCACGGACACAGGTGCCATCCCGAGTAGGGAGATCCTTGCCAAAGACACGTAATCCCGTACCCGCGGGATCACCGCCGTTCTTGATCCTCAGTGCTTCAAACAGTATCAGCGGAAGCAGGTGTGTTTCCGGATCGTGACGCTCACCGAGCGATCCGTCCGACGCACAACCCGCTGCGTTGAAGTATCGCAATGCGACGCTGTCGAGTGAATGCGGTTTGGCCATGTCCATCAGGATTTTCTCGACCATCAACTTGGATTGGCCGTAGGGATTGATCGGGTTCTGCGGCGTACGCTCGGTTATGGGCAATGACTCCGGCACACCATAGGTCGCACAGGTAGAACTGAACACGAGCTTGCGGACGTCATGCTCATGCATGGACTCCAACAGCGACAGCGTGCCGGCCACATTGTTGCGGTAGTAGGTCGCAGGCTCATTGACAGACTCACCGACGTAGGCGAGCGCGGCAAAATGCACCACCGCGTCTACACCGCTTGAGAGAACGCCGCCCATCGCCGCCTTGTCGGCCAGATCTGCAACGATCAACTCGGCCGTTCCCGGACCAGCTTTTGATGCCTGTTCGACGGCATCGGCGTTGCCACGATCGAGCTTGTCGACAACGCTGACCTTGTGGCCATCGGCAACCAGCTGTCGCACCATGTGAGAGCCAATGAATCCGGCGCCGCCGGTCACGAGTAGGTGTCGCTTCAAGGTGATCTCCGGTGAAAGTTCGTGTCTGGCTTGCCGCCACGACGATGTGATTGTCTCTTCTTGATCTGCCGGCGGTCGAGTTTCGTCGGCACCTCGCTTTCACGCACTGCAGGGTCGGTGTGGACCTCCAGGCTCGGTACCGCCGCGCGCCCATCAGTCACGTTTCTCGGCAACAAGCGCTTCTTGAGTTCGGCTCGGCTTCGGACCTTGTGCCGGCGTCTTGCCAGCTCGTTGCGTACGGTCGGACTCAATCGCCGCAACAGGGCCGTGCGCGACGGTCCTGCCGGCACCACGATGATCTGCCGCATCAGGCTGATGGGAAGTGCGACAAAAAAGATCCAGTACAGCTCCCGGTTTACCAGCAAACGGGCTTCTGAATAGTTACTGACCAGAAGGGCCACACAAAAACCAAGCACGAACAACGCGCCGACAGGTTGCGAACGATAGTAGCTGTAGACCACCTCGACCAACTGTTGCAGCGAGAACACGGCCACCAGGATCATCAGCGGCAGGCCAAGTTCCGAGGCGACCTGTAGCAGACCATTGTGTGCGTGGAAGCTTGTCCATGTCAGATCAAGCCACGTCTCCTGAATCCACAGACTGTCGGCGGTCGGGTACCAGATGGTGCCGTAGCCAAAACCACCCAAGGGACGATCAGCAACCAGGTTCCAGACTTGCGTCCACAACTCGCCTCGACCGGTCAGATCCCCCGATCGCCCGATCAGCTCGGCGGTATTGATATAGCGAAAGGCCAGCGCCGAAAGGGCGAGTACAAACAATCCGAGGCAGGTGCTGGCGACAAGCCCAAGCGACAGTGATCGCGAGCTGTGCAAGTACAACATCACCAACCCACCCACGATCATCGCAAGCAATGAGGTAGCGGACGCGCTTTGCACGACATTCAGTAGCGACAATGCAACGATCAGCAGCGATATGCCACGGACCAGCAACCGGGTTTCAGTGAAAAACCTCGCAGAAAACAAGAGCCCCGTCATGGCCGCCCAGAAGCCGAGGTTGTTTTTCGATGCGAGTACCCCGCGCCACACCTGCTGACCTTCATAGTTCTCGATACCGAGCGCCGGAAGGGACACGGACACGAGAATGCTGATCACCATCAGTGCGCCCAGTAGCCAGGCGGTCACGTCCAGAATCCTCGACAGCGGCAAGGTAAATCCGATGGCGATGGCAACGAGAGTGCTGCCTGCCAGATGGATGGATCGTTCGGCCGACAAGCCGGGATCCACGGACCAGAGTGTCGAGGCAAGGGCACCGACGATCAACAACAGCAGTGGCAGGCGAAAACGCGTCAACCAGACCACCCACGATATGCCGTGACGGGTCAACAATGCATGCCCTGCCAGCACGTAGGCAATCAACCACACCAGTGTTACCAGTGCCACGGCAGGCCCACCTGGCGCGAAGTGCATGGCGAGGGTCAGTATGACCGCCGATCCCTGCAGAACGGCGATCGTCAGCAGCAGCACGGGTACCCACTCGATGCGGACGTTCGCATCGATCGTCGGTACATGAGGTGCCATGGGAGCGACTGAGTTCACACGGGCCTCACGCAGCCGAACCTTCGGCCGGTGCGAGTGCCTCGACTCGATCTGCATCGAGGCGCTGCTTTAGCCGGGCGTTGAGCAACCACATCAACCAGACGGCCATGAATGCCTCGGCTACAAGCACCCCGAACAAGGTTTGCACGGCACCCAGCTGCCAAAGAAGCAACACCACAAGCACGGCACTCAGGACGGCGCCGTATATGCTCGCCATGGCAAGGCTCCTGAACTGCTTCAAGGCCTGTAGTGCCGCGCTTGGCGCATTGTAGGAAGCGGCAAAGAATGTGGTGACTGCCCACAACGACACGATCAGTCCCATCGGGGCATTGCCGTACTGGGCTGCGTACAAGCTCGAATGAATCAGCGGCCAGCAAAGAAACATGATGCCGGCCAGTACGCCTACGGCAACCGCCGTCTTGATGGTGGTCAGCTTGAGCTGACGGCGTACGGCGGCAACACGTCCGTCCGCCAGCGCCATGGCCAACTCGGGCTTCACCATGTTCTGCCAGGTCAACAGGGCAATACGCACGGGCCCGAACAGTACGAAACCGGCCGCCAGAGGCGCAAAGGCTTCAGGTCCCAATTGCCAGGTCACCACAAGACTGTGGGCCTGCGCGAGGAACAAGGTCGTGAGCGAGCCGATCAGTGCCCAGCGTGTCTCCGCCCAGATCGCACGATAGTTGCCGAGTGACCCCATGCCGGCGAAGAACCGGGGCCATTGCAGCTTTCCATTGAGACTCGTGCTCTCGACCAGCATCGCCATCGCATTCGAGGCCGCCAGCGCCATCAGAACGAGGCCAATCGGAGGGAGGCCAAAACGCCACAACAGCGCGCCGACAAGAACCACTCCGGTAACCACGTAGCTGATGTCACCAGCAGCCGGAACCAGGGGACGAAGGCGAGCATAGCCCGTGGTTCGACTGTATTGGCGTGCGGCGTAGACGGCAACGAACATGGCAACGCCGAAGAGCGTGAGCCGTGTATCGCCAGCGTCACCCATGAACAAGGCATAGGCACCGCCAACAGCGCAGAGCGCAAGAAACAGCAGGCTGTTCAAGGTGCTGAACATCGACTCGCTGTTGCGCCTTTCGTCGGGGTCCTTGATGACAGGCGTCCAGACCGTCAACGGGGTCGCGATGAGCGCGTTATTCACGGCGGATGCAAACATCGCCAGCACGAACGCGAAGGCATAGATGCCGAATTCCTCGCGCGTGACCATCCGCACGAGCACCAGATTCAGCGCAAAGTGAAAGCCGCTGACCAGCCCCTGGGCGCCAACCGACCACAGGTAGCGGGAGCGAATGGCGCTGCCCAGACGAGCAACAATACCCGTCGCAGGCGCGTTCACCAGGCCCGCGCCTGAAGCGTCACCGGTGTCGTTGTCAGCCATACCGTTTCAGGGCTCGGCGGTGCGGCCAGACTGACGTTGGGCAAACCATCCGCGCGCCAGGTACCCGGCGAGCAACAGGGGTTCTACGCAGTAGCGAAACGCGAATCGACGCGGGTTTTCAAGCAGCCTGAACAACCACTCCAGGCCAAAACGCCCCATCCAGCGCGGCGGAGTAGCGACTGCTCCAGCCACATATTCCATGCAGGCACCGCAGGCGTAGACCGCAGCTGCATTGATTTTCTCGCGGTTAGCATGCAACCAGGCCTCCTGGACCGGGGTGCCGAAACCGACGAGGACCAGATCAGCTCCAAAGTCGTTCATGTCGGCGATGACCGCGTCGGAATCCTGCGATGCGTCAGACTTGTCGAAGTATCCGTCGTGCCCCCGGATATCGATGCCCGGAACCGCCTCACGCACTTTTTCCAGCGCCTGTTGCTGAACCTCAGCCGCCTGACCGACGTGGTACACCCGCAAGCCATTGTCGCGAGCCATTGTCAGCAGCGGCATGATCAGATCGACGTAGGTGACGCGGTGGCTGCGTGTCACGTTCTTGCCGGCCGCGCGCAGCAGCCCGATCAGCGGCATCCCATCCACGAGGACCGTGGCACCGGCGTAGTGCTCGCGCAGGGTGTCTGACCGAAACCAGCAATAGAGGGAGTGGAGATTGTGGTACAGCACCGTACAAGGGTTGCTGTCAGCCACCGCAGCGCGTCCAAGCTCCACATAGTCCTCGCAGGTTCCGGGATGAACCGTGAACCCGCATATCCGATGCGCAGGGAGATGATGAGAATCGGTGGTCTTCACAGGTGCGTCTGCCGTTGTCGCCGATGACCCGCGTCAGAGCCTAGACGAAGATTCTGCACGTGCAGCTTCGCCATCCACTCTAACCGGTTGTCATATCAGCGGCGCGATCACGCGCCGGTTCAATCAAGGACGCATTGTTTACGACACCAAGGCCAAAAGGCCGCTCTGGTGCGCGTAACTGCTGTGAATCAGTACGCGTTCTTGTGGGTCCAGCCCTTGAAGACTGTCATTGCCAGAATCTTGAGGTCCATCCACAAGCTCCAGTTGTAGATGTAGAACCGGTCGTGCTCGATCCGACCGACCATGTCGCTTACACGACGGGTCTCACCTCGAAAGCCGTTGATCTGTGCCCAGCCGGTGATGCCTGGCTTGACGCAGTAGCGCGAATTGAGCGCCGGGATCACGTACTTGAAGTCGTCATCGAGCTTCAGCGGGTGAGGGCGCGGCCCTACCAGGCTCATCGAGCCCTGGAGCACGTTGAACAGCTGCGGCAGCTCATCGAGGCTGGTGCGGCGCAGGAAGGCACCCACACGGGTAATGCGTGGATCGTTCTTGCTGGCCTGTCGGAACTCCGCGCTACCGCTCTGGTACATCGTGCGGAACTTGTACACCTTGATGACTTCGCGGTTACGTCCACTCCGTGCCTGGCAGAACAGTGCCGGGCCCGTGCTGTCGAGCTTGATGATCACGGAGATCACGGCAAGCAGTGGGAACACCAGAACCAGCGCGATGGAGGCGAACACGAAGTCTTCGAGGCGCTTGAGTGCCGCCCCGATGCCCGACAAGGGCTCGAGCACGTGATTGTCGATGGTGACCAACGACGGCCACGGGGTGGTGACATCGGCGAGCTCATCGTTGAGGCTCGGCGCGTTTGCGCTTTGCATGTCGATGGCCAGACTGTCGGTCTTGTTCAGATTTACTTGCGACACCG
This sequence comes from uncultured Granulosicoccaceae bacterium, assembly GCA_938006335.1. GTDB lineage: Bacteria > Pseudomonadota > Gammaproteobacteria > Granulosicoccales > Granulosicoccaceae > Granulosicoccus. The sequence continues at coordinate 61,228 of CALLMF010000035.1, forward strand.
GGTTCTGATCTCCTGCCAGTTCGGGTGTGATAACCGTCAAAACCCCGTCAGTGTAACGAGATGTTTGGCTGGGTTACGTGACCTAGCAGGGATTCTAGTCGGCTGGACTGGACTTGCTATGTTTCCATCGCGGTAAAGAAACCGTAAATCCATGTATTTTCGGCAGTTTTTGCCGTTTCGTATAGGTTCCAGCGACCGCCGTACAACTGTGAACTATCGTGCCCGATGACCGATCCGGACGTGGCTGACGCGTCGGATCGATCCGACACGCCAGCTGCGGCGCAAGGGACTCAGTCCAGTTGCTCTCGATAGTAGGCGTAGTGCTTGGGAGTCGGGGCCGAGGAGCCGTTGAGAATACAGCCGCTGACCCGCACGCCCGAGAACATCAGTCGCTTGATCGATTCGTTGAGCTGCGGCTCCTTAACCTCGCCCTCCTTGACGACCATGATGGTCGAGCCCGCATGTCGGCCCAGTGAGGCCGCAGTGGCGACGCTCAGCACGGGCGGGGTGTCGATGATCGCAATATCGAATCGCGGAGCAACCACTTGCATGAAGGCGGCGAACTCCTTGTCACTCGGCATCTGCACACTGCCGGCGTCGCCACTGAAGCCACGTGGGATGCAGTACAGGTTCTGCACGGCGGTGGCACGGACGGTTTCGCGCAGTTCAGACTTCCCGCGGACTACCTCAGGCAGACCGGGGCCGACCTGCAGGCCGAGCGACTTGTGCATCTGCCCACGCTGATAGTCCGCATCGATCAGGAGCACCCGACGACCGGCCTGCGCGAGCAATACCGCCAGGTTGAGGCTGACGAAAGACTTGCCCATGCTCGGCAAGGGGCTCGTCACCATCAGCACGTTGTTGTCCGCGCCGGCCATGACGTCCTCGAGCATGGAACGCAAGCCACGCAGGTTCTCGACCGAATAGTCGTCCGGCTTGGCAATGGCCAGAACGCGACTGCTGACCACGTCTTCGCTATCGCTGCTGCCAGGCAGCAGTCGTCGCGGATCGACCACCGCAGGGCCATTGGCGATGCGCTTTTGCGCAGCGCTCTTGGGGATATTCATGTAGACCGGAAGCCCGGACGCGCGTTCGAGCGACTCCTGGTCGGTGATCTTGGTGGTAAGAGCAGAGCGCAGGGTCAGCCACAGCAGATACAAGAACAGCGTACCGAGCGTCGCGCCGACGATGGCGAGCGGACCGTTCGGCGATATGGGCTTTCGCGGAGCGAGCGCCGGGTCGTAGATGTCCACGCTGCCGACGTTGCCAGCCTGGGCGACGCGAAGTTTCTGGAGCTTCTCACTCATCTCCGTGAACAGTGAGAGCTTGGTAGCGACTTGCTGCTCAAGCACCGAGAGTTCGCGCTGTGTATCCGGACGTGTCCGGATGGAGCCGGCAATCGTGTTGATGGCACGCTGGACGACGGCAATTTCCTTGTTCTGCTTGCGCAGACTCGGGTGGACATCCGTGTAGCGCTCTCGCAGCTCGTCGCGTGCAATCTGCAGGTCGATCAGCTGAGTTTCGAGCTTGTTCAGCTGACCGATCTTGGCGCGCGTCTGCGCGTCTTCGTCATAGCTCTGGCTGTTGCGACGGAATTCGGACAGGGCGACCTCGGCCTCACGGAGCTCCTGCTCGACGCGCGGCAGATCCTCCTCGTAGAGTTCGAGTTCCGTACGAGTGGCGAGGTTTTCCGATCCCAGACGAACCGCCTGGTATTCGGTAACGATCGCGTTGGTGATCCGCGCGATCTGGTCGGGATCACGGCCTGCGAGCTTGACCGTGATCATTCGCGACTTGGTGTCACTGGTTTCGGTGGACAGTCGGTCGCGAAGCTGAGTGATGGTTTCCTCGAGCGAGTGCTGCACAACGTCAAATTCAACACCGTCACGGGCGTCCAGGCTATCCACCGCGATCGTGATGGTCTCGGCGTTGCCAAGATCGATTTGCATTCGCTGACCCACGGAGGCGCTGTCCAGCAGTACGCGATCCGCGAGCGCCAGACTGTACTGCCCGTCGCCAAGCGCGGTCAGCGTGAGCGCAGAATCCTCGAGACGCCGCGGCACAGCAAGCTCAGCCAGGGTCAGTTCGGTCTCTGCCCATGCGTAGGGACGAGCAGCATCGAGACCGGAAATGGTGTTGCCGATAAACGGGATGCGCGCGGCAAGATCAGACAGTACCGGCACGCGACGCGCGCTGACCGACGTGCGCAGGTCGTAATTGTCCACGACGGGTTGCAGCACCCGACGTGATCGAAGTCGGTTGGCTTCTTCCTTGATGGTCGGGGCGTTCCAGTCGGTGGCAGAGCCACCATCGTCGTCGAACAGATTGCCGCGTTCCACGACTTCAACCAGCGCAGACGTCTCGTAGACAGGCTTGGTGCTGATCAGGTACAACCACGCAAGGCCGAGACCCAGCAGCAGGGTGAGTACGAGCCCCAGCTTGTGGGACAACAGCAACTTCAGGTATGCCTTGGCATCGCTGGTGGCGGGCACCGTCGCGTAGCCTTGCATCGGCATGTTGCCGTACCCGGGAGCGGCGGCTCCTGTGTAGGCCTCAGTAAATGTTTTCATCGCTGCCAGTACCTTCGCTGGTCTGAGGATCTTCGATCAAGACGTACGCGTACCGTCGTTGTAGTCCATTGAAACTCACTTGCCCTGCCACCGAAGACCTGTTAAAGGCGAGCAGCGGCGCATTCTAACAACCAGAGACGGCGGAATCGTGACGGTGTCACAAGATCCTCTGATGAAGTGGCACGGATGAGGCAGTCGATCTCGGAACCATGACGGATTTCAATCGTGAACACCGGTAATCGGCTGGCATCACCATCAGTTAAGCGAATGATCCGCTTGCCGGCGCTTTTTTTGTCGGTATTAATGACCTGGTGGCTATTCGCCATTATTTTGACGATATTTGTACCCCCGCCAGCCAGCGTCAGTATCGCCGGGGCGCCAAGACCCATCGAGCAACTGACATTTCTGCACGATGACAGCTGGGTGGATGAGGCGGGCCGTCGCGTCATCGAGCAGAGCATATTCGATAGCGTGTTCGCTGCGATCGACAATGCCGAGCAGTTCATCTATCTGGATGTCTTCTTGTTCAACGACTGGCAGGGGCCCGTGCCCGAGACCACTCGGGCGCTCTCTGGCGAACTGACTCGACGACTCACAGAGGCGGCCAAACGCGTTCCAGCGCCTCAAATCGTCGTCGTGACCGACCCGATCAATACGGTGTACGGCGGCGCCGAGTCAACACATCTGGATGCACTACGCGCTGCAGGCATCGAGGTGGTCCTGACCGATCTTGTGCCGCTTCAGGACAGCAACGTGCTGTGGTCCAGTCTGTGGCGATGGTTTGTCCGTCCATTCGGCAATCGAGCAGGTCACGGAACGGCACCCAACCCGTTCACCGAAGGCCGAGTATCGATACGTAGCTGGCTGGCCTTGCTCAACTTCAAGGCCAATCACCGCAAACTCGCCATCATCGACGACCCGGGTCCGGGAACACTGAGTGCCTGGGTGATGTCAGCCAATCCCCATGACGGTAGTAGCGCACACCGCAACGTGGCGCTCAAGGTCACAGGCCCTGTGGTCCATGATCTGCTGTCGGCGGAGCGACAAGTACCGGGACTGGACGCTCAGCCGGCGGCATTGCATGTGCTGGACGAGATGCTCGCGTACGCGAGCCACGACCAGGGCAAGGTCGACACCGCTGACCTGCCTTCCGTGGCGGTCGTCAACGAATCCGCCATTCGCGATTCCGTCGTGGAGGCCATCTCGAGTCTGCAGCCGGGCGATGCGGTGGATCTTGAAATGTTCTATCTCGCCGACAGACCGATTGTTCGCGCGCTGGGTGATGCTGCACAGCGAGGAGCGTCGGTACGAGTGCTACTGGATGTCAATGCTGATGCCTTTGGTCGGCCAAAGAACGGCGTTCCCAACCGACCCGTGGCTCACGAGCTCACGCGTAACGGCGTCGAGGTCCGATGGTGTGCGACGGTGGGCGAGCAATGCCACGCCAAGTGGTTCCATGCGCGCCACGGCGACACGCACACCATCGTCAGCGGGTCCGGAAACTTCACACGCCGCAACCTCGGCGACTTCAATCTCGAGACCGATCTGGTGATAAGAGCGCCCAGTGGCTACCCGGTACTGGAAGCGATGCTCGCCCGGTACGAGCGATTGTGGAACAACGAGCGCGATCGTACGTACTCATTGTCATATGACACGTTTGCAGACGACAGCCCATGGCTGACATTCCAGTACCGGTTCATGGAGACCACCGGACTCAGCACATTTTGACGACGGACCCACCGGCTACCGCCGACAGGAACTCGGGTTTGTCGCGATTGCTTGCGTTCGTGGCTGGCGTTGTTCTCGTCGGTTGCGAACAGACGACCCCTTCAGAATCGCGTGCGGACACCAACCTGCAGGCCACCGACAGTCTCGACGAAATCGATTGGCGAAGCGCTCTCGAGGAGTGGTCTGGTTCCGCAATTCAATGGCCTCGTGACCTGTTCGAACACAACGATGCGCCACTGGAATCGCGTGACATCTTTATCGCCTTGGTCGACGACAACGATCGCTCGGTTCACGGCATCGTGCAACGCATTGCACGAGTTTCATTCCCCAGAACGTCGGACAGACCGGCTGACGGCGTGAGCAAGACGATGCATACCAGCGCCTGGACGTTTGATTCAATAATGCAAGCCAGCGGACACCGCGAATCCACGATTGCGCCTGCCAGGTACTGGTCAGAGACCGAACGGCTCGCGGTAGGGCTTGCATCGGCACCGCAAGCGTCCACTCCTGCTGCCAGGCACTGGCACGTTCTCAATCAGACCCTGTCCCACACCCTGATTGATACGAAGGATCGATCGCGCCTGAACACGGCCTGCGCAGGCGCGTGGACCCTCGGTATCGGGGTCGAATGGACAATCACTATCAACCAGCACACCTGTCCACACGGCTCCGAACTGCCGTCTTTCAACGCTGCCCGAACCGGTCCGCTGGCGGCACAGGCAGTCGGCATCATCGACGGTGTTCGACGAGACCTCACAGGCGTCGCATGGATGGGCCATGTCTGGGGCACGCCCCCCGAGAACTCAAGAGCTGTTCAGCTCGACTCCCTGCTCGTGACACTGGCGGGTCTCGGTACGCTCGAGATCGTCACCACACGACGTAGCAGCGGGCGTGGCAGGCCCATCACGACAGTCACATCGCCCGACGACAGCGTCACGATTCCCGATGACGTTGGCCTGAACCTCGTCTGGCAACACGATGGTGCGCGCCAAGACGCGTGGCGTCTGACGATTCCCGCCCTCGACGTGGACGTTGCGATCGCATCGATAGGCGATGCTTTCGACAGCACCGCGGCAACAGGGCTTGACGGACGACTGCGCCGAACCGTGACGACGTCGGGCAGCCACGCCGGCGCGGGGTTCACGGATTTACAGGTACAGGACTCATGAGTTCGCTGACAACGTTGATCGCGAGTTCACGTCATGCACGGTATTGCGCGGTCCTGTGCTTGTCGGGACTTGCTGCCTGCGGAAACGATGCGTCAGACTCGAACGCGGTGGCGAGCCATGCCCTCGAGGTGGCTGAGCCAGGCATCATCGCCGCGAGTCCACAGCGCGACGGGGATCCGATTCGCGGCCGCGAAGCACTGTTGCAAGAGGCCTATGTCGAATGCGGACTTCCTGCCCGGTTGTTTCGTGAGGGGCAGGGCGTTTTGCCGGCAGGCCAGCAAGTGGCACGTGATGGTGCCGGCCGCGACCTGCCGTATTTTCTCAACAGTACCGTCAATGACGACGGCGTCGAGCTTGCTGTCAACAATTGCCTGACGTGCCATGGAGCGCCCTTGTTCGGCGAACTCGTCATCGGACTTGGCAATGAATTTGCGGATTTCACCGAGGATCCGTCCATCGCTGTCGAGCGCGCCGGCTTGTTACTGCGAAGTGATGAAGAAATCGCTGCATGGGAACGCTACGCTGACCGTATTGCCGCAATTGCACCACACATACAAATGCAAACTGTTGGCAGCAACCCGGCCAATAACCTGACATTTGCGCTCATCGCTCATCGTGATCCGATAACGCAAGCCTGGTCAGACACGCCATTGCTTTCGCTGCCTTCCACCGAACCGCCACCGGTCAGCGTGCCTCCGTGGTGGCGCATGAAGAAAAAACACGCGATGTTCAATCTCGGTGAAGGGCGCGGCGATCACGCGCGATTGATGATGTCTGCATCGATGATGTGCACCGACAACAGGAAGGATCTCGCGGCGATCGATGAGTATGCGGCAGATGTGCGCGCGTTCATCACCAGCCTTGAAGCACCGGAGTGGCCCTTTGACAGTGACGCTGACCAAGCGGCCATCGGTCAACAGTTATTCGACCAGAACTGCAGTCAATGCCACGGCACCTACGGCGAAACGGTCACCTATCCCAATCGACTGGTCGATATTGATGTTGTCGGTACCGATGCGACGCTGATGGAGCAGGCATTGACAGAGGGCGGCCCATGGATCGATTGGCTGAATCGCTCCTACTATGGTGAGCTGTCGCAAGCACTACCGGGGCGGGGTTATGTGGCGCCGCCGCTGGATGGTATCTGGGCAACGGGGCCATACTTGCACAACGGCTCTGTCCCGACCTTGCTCGAAGTACTCGACTCCGGCAGCCGACCCGAGATCTGGGTGTCCGTGGCTCGCGACGCGAATGACAAGGCCGGCTTCGACCGCTCACGAGTAGGCTGGCTCTATAAAAGCCTTGACGCTGGCCAAGTGTCCGAGCTCGAACCTGGCGAACAAAAATACGTGTACGACACCAGAAAACGCGGCCATGGCAACGCCGGACATACCTTTGGAGATCACCTGGACGACTCACAACGCCTCGCTGTCATCGAGTATCTGAAAACGCTCTAGGCGGCGCAACTCGCTGCCGCTGGTCGTTACACTAGGCGCCATCCTTATTCGTCTGTGGCTGTCGCTCTCGTATGTCCCTGTCTACCCCCTATCTGTTGTTCCTGGGTGATGCGCCCGACGCTTTGGCTGCCAAGGTAGCCCAGGGCATTCGGGATTGGCGACCGGACCTCTGCGTTGGCCAGTACCGCATGCCGGAATGCGTCCCGGATCTTGGCCTGCCAGACATGGATATCGACGCAGCCGTGTCGGCGGGCGCTCGAACGCTGGTGATCGGTGTGGCCAATCGCGGTGGCAAGCTGAGTGACTCCTGGAAGAGCATCTTCCACAAGGCGCTGGCCAGCGGTCTTGATATCGCATCGGGTCTGCACGAGCTTCTTAGTGACGATCCGGAGCTTGTGGCAGCAGCGGCTTCTTGTGGTCGTCAACTCATCGACGTCCGAGTGCCGCGGGTCGCTTATCCCATTGCCAATGGCGAGCCTCGTACAGGACTCCGTTGCCTGACGGTCGGCACCGACTGCTCGGTTGGAAAGATGTATACCAGCCTTGCGATGGACCGTTGCATGCGCGAACGCGAGCAATCCGCCACCTTCCGTGCGACCGGACAGACCGGCATACTGATCACCGGTGACGGCGTACCACTGGATGCCGTCGTCGCGGACTTCATGGCCGGCTCGATCGAATACCTCACTCCGCCGTCCGACGATCCCGCGCATTGGGACTTGATTGAAGGTCAGGGCAGCTTGTTCCATGCGTCGTTCTCCGGTGTGACGCTCGCACTGATTCACGGTAGCGCGCCTGATGCACTGGTGCTTTGCCACGAACCGACGCGTGAGCACATGCGTGGCTTGCCCGGCTATTCACTACCGACGCTCAAGCAGCTGCGCGAGCAGGCCGAGACACTCGGGCGCATCGTCAATCCTGCCTGCACGGCAGTCGGTATCGCGCTGAATACCAAGGCGCTTGACGAAAAGGCGGCTCGTGACTTGTGTGCTCAAACCGAGCAGGACATGCAACTGCCTACCATTGACCCCTTTCGCGACGGTGCTGATCGCCTCGTCGATGCACTCTCGGCCATCCGCCCGCGGACCTCATGACGGGCGGTGTTCAACTGCGCGTTCACCAGGAGCGCTTTGCACTCAAGGAGGTCTTCACGATTTCGCGCGGATCGCGTACACACGCCGACGTCGTCGCTGTCACCCTGACGGAAGGCGAACACGTCGGTCGGGCAGAATGCCTGCCATACGCGCGCTACGGAGAATCTCTGACGGGTGTACAGGCTGACATCGAGGCGCTCGCCCCCCTGTTGTCGGACGGGCTGGATCGAGCAGCGCTACAGGACGCGCTACCTGCGGGCGCCGCGCGCAACGCCCTGGACTGCGCGCTGTGGGACCTGGAGGCGAAGCGCACGGGAACTCCCGTCTGGCAGATCGCTGGATTGTCGCCGCCACGTCCCATGACGACGGCCTTCACGCTGTCCCTCGCTGAGCCTGCGCACATGGAAGCCAAGGCCCGGCAACACGCAGATCGTCCTTTGCTCAAAATCAAGCTCGGCGGAGCAGGGGATATCGAACGCCTCGCTGCGGTTCGCAAGGGTGCGCCGAACAGCGACCTGATCGTCGATGCGAACGAGGGCTGGGATCCTGACACCTACCACAAGCTCGCGCCAGAACTCATCGCACTGGGTGTTACCTTGATCGAGCAACCGGTACCCGCAGGGGAAGATCGGCTGCTCGATGGGCTCGATCGACCGGTCACCTTGTGTGCTGACGAATCCTGTCATGACCGAGCGTCGCTGGAAGCGATTGTCGGTCGCTACGACATGATCAATATCAAGCTCGACAAGACGGGCGGGCTGACCGAGGCACTGGCACTCGCTACAGCCGCCCGCGAACAGGGCCTGGATGTGATGGTGGGCTGCATGCTAGCGACATCATTGGCGATGGCACCGGCGTTACTGGTCGCACAGCACGCGAGCGTGGTGGATCTTGATGGGCCCTTGCTACTCGCCGAGGACCGAGAACCGGCGCTCGCCTACCAGCAGAGTGAAATCAGCCCCGCCGACCGGGCGTTGTGGGGCTAGTGGTCTGTCAACGCGACAGACCACTGCTTTTCGGTTGCTTGCGCGCTCGGTAGCTACGAGCTCTTGCCGTCCGACTTGTCTACCCAGTTGGACACATTGCCCGCGAGTTTGCCGACGATGCCGTCCTTGCTCTTGCCCGCTTCCAGCTTGCTCTTGCCGGCTTCAAGTGTTCCGCTGGCGCGTTCCTTGACTTTCTGACCCAGACCCTCGGTGTCAACACCCACCTTGGCAGCAGCGGCTCCAATGAGATCCTTGCCGGTGGGTCCGGCGTACTCGACGCGCTCCGACTCCTCGACCTTGGCGGCACGAGCCACCTCGCCGAGGCGGCTACCGACAGCCGATGATGTGGTTTGCACCTTGTTGACTGCACGCGACAGCGGAGTGTCGTCGTCTTCGAGGGAAAGCTTGGCCTTGAACTCGTTGGCCTTGGCGGATACACGGCCCATATCCGGGATGAAGCCCGGGTCGGCGGCGACCGTTTCGTCGTGGATGTGCTCGTGTACCCAACGCCGCTCGTTCAATCCGCTCACAAGCAGCCAGGCAGCAACGCACAGCAGACACAGGGTGGCGATCCAGATCATCGAAAAACTCTCTACAAGACAAAGGATGTAGGTCGATGATACGCGCCTGCCAACATGAGACTCAAGGCCGTATCAGACCCTGTCCGCAGAATTGTTCAAGGTTTACGTTCGGGTTTACGTTCGCGTTTACGTTCGATCCGACGGCAATCCGATGCACGCGATGCTGTACAGCCCCTGCATGACCGGTGCAAGTCCGGCACTCGCGCCGCTCATGATCATCGTCGCCTTGACGCTGCGGCGAGACACCTTGGTGCCGAGCCTTCGCTGTTGTACCGTCTGGCGGCCGATCTTGCGCAGCGTCAGCACAGACAATCCGATCGACCATAGACAGAAGATGCGCAGGCCTCGGTGTCGACGTGGAATGGTGCGGACGTAACGCATCGCGGTATCCAGATCGCGACGGCACTGGCCAACCAGCACGCGAGTGCCGCGCTCGAGACACTCGATGGCTGCGGCATCTCCATCGACGGCACGTTGCATCAGATCGGCAAGTGCAGGATCGTCGCCGCGGGCGTCCCGAGTGGTTTCAAAACCGCCCGTATTCCCGAAAAAGACGTCTCTGGGCAACCAGCACACACCGCGTTGCTGGTCAATCCACATGTCCTTGAGCACATTGGTCAACTGCAGGCCTCGGCCAAATGCGAGTGACATGGGCAACAGCTCGTCGCGACGTGCGGCAATGTGCGCGTCGTGCAAGCAGAACAACTCGGTGAGCATCTCGCCAACGCACCCGGCGACGTGGTAGCAGTAGCGATGCAGGGTATCGGACGTGTCGAGGCCATGACCGCTGGCGCCCGGCGCCGCGAACTCGCGCATGCCGCTGGTCATCACGCCCACGCAATCTCTCAGCACCCGTCGCTCGTCTGCCGTGAAGCTCGCCGTGATGCCCAGAATGTCGGGAATCCTTGCAACTAGATGCACTTCACCTTCCGGCGCGGTGGCGGGTAACAAGCTCGCAAAATCACGTGCAAAATCGTCAACCCACTGACCGTTCTCGAGCGCATCGTCACGCAGACACTGATTGAACCGCTCGTAAAGCAGATCGCGTGTGGCTTCGTCGGAGGTGAGCTCGTCTTCTATCGTGTCGACGATGCGACACAACAGATAGCCATTGCCGACCACGCCGGCCAGTACAGGCGGCAGTCTCGGTATGGTCAACGCAAACGTGCGCGACACCTCGACCAGAAGCTGGTGCTGCAGCGCACGAGCGGACGCGGCGAGCGGCGCGCGTGTCGCGGCGTCGGCGAGCGTGGTGGCTTGAACCGCGGCGCTCATCGTGTCGACGCTTGTTGAGTCACGCAGGCAGGTGTCGGGATGTCATGTGGGCCTCGCATCACTCGAGAAGGTAGCGTGATCGTGTCGGTTTGTGGGAAAACTCCTTGTCCGCGAACGATCAATTGTTTCGGTGCAATCCAACCGGCAAGTTAGGCAACAGCACTGGACCGCGCCGCGCCGACAAGTCACCATAGGGTACTTTCCAAGCGCAGGAGTGTGAATCAGTGATAATTGGAGTCCCGGCAGAGACCTACGCCGGCGAGCGGAGAGTGGCCTTGACGCCCGAGACCGCCGGCCGCATCGCCGCACTAGGGCATTCGCTTCTGCTTGAGTCCGGCGCCGGCGAAAGCGCTGATCTCGCCGACAGTGCCTACACCGAGGCCGGTGTCGAGATCGCCCCGGATGCCGCGGCCGTGTACTCCCGGGCTGAACTCATTCTCAAGGTGCGCGCACCGTCGGAGGCGGAAGTCGAGCACCTGCGCAACGGTCAGATCGTCGTGTCATTTCTATGGCCTGCGCAAAATCCTGAACTTCTGAAGTCCCTGAGCGCCAAGGGCGTGACCGCGCTTGCCATGGACTCTGTGCCGCGAATCTCGCGTGCCCAGAAGCTCGATGCCTTGTCATCGATGGCCAACATCGGTGGCTACCGGGCCGTCGTTGAAGCGGCCAACCAGTTCGGTCGGTTCTTCACCGGACAGGTCACCGCTGCCGGAAAAGTGCCGCCTGCCAAGGTCCTGGTGATCGGGGCGGGCGTCGCAGGGCTTGCCGCCATCGGTGCAGCTCGTGGCATGGGCGCTGTTGTACGCGCCTTCGACACACGACCCGAGGTTGCCGAACAGGTCACCAGCATGGGCGGAGAGTTCCTGATGCTGGAATTTGATGACGCGGATGGTTCTGGCGAGGGCGGATACGCCAAGACGATGAGCGATGAGTTCATCGCCGCTGAGATGGCGCTGTTCCGCGAACAAGCCAAGGAAGTCGATATCGTCATCACGACCGCGCTGATTCCTGGCAAACCTGCGCCGGAGCTCTGGACCACCGACATGGTCGAGTCAATGAAGCCGGGCAGTGTGATCGTGGACCTCGCCGCCGAGCAGGGCGGTAACTGCAAACTCACCAAGGTCAACGAGATCACGGAGCACAACGGCGTAAGGATCGTCGGTTATACCGACCTGCCGAGTCGTATGGCAGCGCAGTCGAGCCAGCTCTACGGCACCAATCTGCGTCACCTTCTGACAGACCTCACCCCCGAGAAGGACGGCGTCGTCAACGTCAACATGGATGACGAAGTCATCCGTGGCGCCACGGTCGTGAAAGACGGAGAAATCACCTGGCCGCCACCCGCGCCGCGATTGTCGGCGGCTCCGCCCAAACCAGCAGTGGCCCCGACACCCACCCCGGACCTTGCCAAGGCCGCCGAAGAGGCGCGCCCCGGCAGTCCGATCGTGCCCATGGTGATCGGTGCGGTCGCGTTGCTGGCGCTTGGCCGGGTTGCACCGCCAGAATTCATGAGCCACGTCACCGTGTTCGTATTGGCCTGCTTTATCGGCTATCAGGTGGTGTGGGCGGTGACGCCTGCATTGCACACCCCCTTGATGAGTGTGACCAACGCCATCAGCGGCATCATCGTGGTCGGCGCCTTGTTGCAGGTATCGGCGAGCTCGGGCTTTGTGGTGTTCCTCGCCGCCATTGCGGTACTGATTGCCAGCATCAATATCGCTGGTGGATTTCTCGTGACTCAACGCATGCTGAAGATGTTCCGCAAATGATCAACTCAGGGATGGTGACCGCGGCCTATATCGCGGCAGCAATATTGTTCATCCTCAGCCTCGCCGGGCTGAGCAAACAGGAAACTGCCCGTCAGGGCAATGTATTCGGCATCGCCGGGATGGCCATCGCCATCATCGCCACGATCCTCGGCCCCGGCGTCACCAGTTATGGCGTACTGATCGTGATGGTGGTCATCGGTGGCGCCATCGGTGCCACGCTTGCCAAGCGTGTCGAAATGACGCAAATGCCGGAGCTTGTCGCGATCCTGCACAGCTTTGTGGGCCTGGCCGCCGTGCTCGTCGGTTTTGCCAGCTACCTCGATCCGGACACGGTCTACCTCGGTACCGACCGTGCTATCCACGATGTGGAGATCTACCTTGGCATCCTGATCGGTGCGCTGACGTTTACGGGCTCCGTGGTCGCGTTCGGCAAGTTGTCAGGCAAGATCGGCAGTCAACCGTTGATCCTGCCTAGCCGTCATCTGCTCAACATCGGTATCGGCGTTGCCTGTCTGATCATGCTGTTCATCTTCGTTGGCGCAGCACCCGATGGGGACCTTGCCGCACAGGAAGCGGCCATGCAGGCCGGTGATACCGGCAAGGGCCTTGGCACTTTCCTGCTGGTGGTAATGACGCTACTCGCCTTCGCGTTCGGCGTTCACATGGTCATGGCCATCGGTGGTGCGGACATGCCGGTAGTCATCTCCATGCTTAACAGCTACTCGGGATGGGCTGCCGCCGCAACCGGCTTCATGCTCTCCAACCACCTGTTGATCGTGGTCGGCGCGCTGGTCGGTTCCTCGGGCGCCATCCTCTCGTACATCATGTGCCGCGCGATGAATCGCAAGTTCCTGTCGGTGATCATGGGCGGATGGGGCGATGCGGCCAGTACCTCTGGTGGCGGCAGCGGCGGTGCGGACGAGCCTCAAGGTGAAGCGGTACCGATCAGTGCTGATGAAGTCGCGGAACTGTGCCGGGATGCCGATTCGGTCGTCATCGTGCCGGGCTATGGCATGGCCGTGGCCCACGCACAGCATCCGGTATCCGAGCTGGTTCAAAAGCTCAAGGGAGCGGGCAAGAACGTACGCTTTGCCATCCACCCGGTAGCGGGTCGAATGCCCGGCCACATGAACGTCCTGCTGGCTGAGGCCAACGTACCCTACGACCTCGTGCTGGAGATGGACGAGATCAACGACGACCTGGCGGATACGGATGTAGTGATCGTCATTGGCGCAAACGACATCGTCAACCCCTCGGCGATGGACAACCCGGATTCTCCCATCGCTGGCATGCCCGTACTGGAAGTATGGAATGCACGCACGGTGGTGGTCTCCAAGCGCAGCATGGCGACCGGCTATGCCGGTGTCGACAACCCGCTGTTTGTGCGGGAAAACACGCGCATGCTGTTTGGAGACGCCAAGGACAGCGTCCAGGGCGTGCTGCAAGGGCTGTAAGCATGAACGGCGTGATCGACAAGGACTGGTGGCGTGGGGCGGTGGTGTATCAGATATACCCCCGCTCCTACCAGGACAGCAACGGCGATGGCATCGGTGATCTCGATGGTATCCGGACGAGGCTCGACTACATCGCGAGCCTTGGCGCGGACGCGGTATGGATCTCCCCGTTTTTCAAATCGCCAATGAAGGACTTTGGCTACGATGTGTCCGACTACCGGGACATCGACCCGATGTTTGGCGATCTGGCCGCCTTCGATAGCATGATCGAACATGCACATGCACTCGGCTTGAAGATCATCATCGATCTGGTGTTGTCGCACACCTCAGACCAGCACAGCTGGTTCGCCGAGTCGAGTTCCAGCCGTGACAACGACAGGGCCGACTGGTACGTATGGGCCGACGCCAAACCGGATGGCTCACCGCCGAACAACTGGCTGTCGATATTCGGCGGGCCAGGTTGGAGTTGGCACTCGACTCGCTGCCAGTACTATCAGCACAACTTCCTTTCCAGTCAGCCGGACCTCAACTTTCACAACCCGCTTGTGCAAGATGCCATGCTGGACGTCGCGCGTTTCTGGCTGGAACGGGGCGTGGATGGCTTCCGGCTTGACACCATCAACTTCTATTTTTCCGATCAACAGTTGCGCGACAACCCGGCCTTGCCACCGGAGCAACGCAACGCCGATATCGCGCCAGCGGTTAACCCCTACAACCACCAGAATCACCTGTACGACAAGAACCAGCCAGAGAACATCGCGTTTCTGAAGCGATTGCGCGCTTGCATGGATGAGTTCCCTGCCGCTACGGCTGTCGGGGAAATCGGGGATGCCCAATATGGGATGGACCTGCTTCGGGAATACACGGCAGGCGAGGATCGCATGCACATGTGTTACACCTTCGATTTCCTGTGTCCCGAGCAGCCGACAGCCACGCGTGTCGCCAAGGTGCTCGAACAGTTCGAAGCGGACGCACCCGACAGCTGGGTGTGCTGGGCCTTCAGCAACCACGATGTGGTACGCCATGCTTCACGTTGGGGTCTGGCAGCACCATCGGCTATCCCGCATTTGAAGATGCTCGCGTCGCTGTTGATGTCCATGCGCGGATCGGTATGCCTGTACCAGGGCGAAGAACTCGGACTGCCGGAAGCGGACATTCCTTTCGAAAAGCTGCAGGATCCCTACGGCATTGCCTTCTGGCCGAAGTTCAAGGGCCGCGACGGTTGCCGCACGCCAATGGTGTGGGACAGCACGAAGCTCAACGCGGGTTTCTCTGATGCCACGCCGTGGCTACCCGTACCGGACACTCACACCACACTGGCCGTCGACAAGCTCGAGGGTGTGTCCGACAGCCTGCTGGAACACTACCGTCGCTTCATCGAGTTTCGCCGCTCGCAGCCCGCACTGATCAAGGGCACATTGGAGCGCATCCAGGTCATCGACAAGCTGTTGACATTTCAGCGGACTCACAATGGCACGACCATCTACTGTGCATTCAACATGAGTGAACAGCCAGTGCGCTGCGATGTGGATTCCGACCAGCCATTGGCATTGCTGCCGAACACCGGCTTCGACGCCGCTCTCGAAGAACGCACACTCGTCGTCCCAGCCTCCGGCGCTGCGTACGTGACCCTCGGCTAGACATCCGGAATGACGTCGCTGGTACTGCCGGGATCTGAGCCAAGCGTGTATCAACCACAGCGTTTTATCCTGCCGGCAGATACGGTCTACCTCGATGGAAATTCCCTTGGTCCACCGCTGATCGGCACCACAGCACGTCTGGCTGAGCGCATTGACGACTGGGGATCCTCGCTGATAAGCAGCTGGAACGACCACGACTGGATCCACGAACCGCAGCGACTCGGCAACCGTATCGCTGCGCTGATCGGAGCAGGCACAAACACGGTCAGCGTCGGGGATACCTTGTCGGTGAGCTTGTTTCAAGCCTTGTCGGCTGCTCTCTGTCTACAACAGTCGCGCAGTCCCGAACGGCGCAAGGTGCTCACCGATTCCGGAAATTTTCCAGGCGATCTCTACGTCGCGTCGGGATTGCTTGATTCGCTACACGATGACTACGAGCTGTGCGTTGTAGCGCCGGAGGAGGTCGCCGCCGCCATTGACGACTCCATCGCGGTTCTGATGCTGACAGAAGTCGATTTTCGTACGGCCCGTAAACATGACATGCGCGCGCTCTGCAAGCTCGCACGTGAAGCCGGCGTGGTCACGCTGTGGGATCTTGCGCACTCGGCCGGTGCCATACCTGTTGCGCTGTCCGATGCCGGCGCTGACTTCGCGGTCGGCTGCACCTACAAGTATCTCAATGGCGGACCCGGTGCGCCCGCGTTCATCTATGAGCGGCCGCAAACGGACATCGAGGATCTGTCTGCTGCCATCCAGGGCTGGCTCGGCCACATCGCACCATTTGCCTTCGACCGGGACTTCCGAGCAGCCAAGGGCGTTGGCGGTTTACGCATCGGCACTCCGCCCGTGCTGGCAATGCGCGTGCTGGACACCGCTCTTGACGTGTTTGACGGCGTGTCGCTCGACGCTGTCGCGATGCGCTCGGGCGAACTGTCCGAACAACTGATCAACAGTGTTGCGCGGCATTGCCCGACAGTGGCACTCGCCAGTCCTCGCGACCCCTTGTCACGTGGCTCGCACGTCTCGTTTTCCTGTGCGCACGCCTATCCAGTGATGCAAGCATTGATCAAGGAACATCGGGTCATCGGCGATGTGCGCGCACCCGACCTGCTGCGCTTTGGCGTAACTCCGCTGTACATCAACGAGACCGATATCACCCGGTGCGTCGAAGCGTTGGCCTTCGTACTGGACACGCGTTCGTGGGACAAACCCGAATACCATCGACAGAGCGCAGTGACCTGATCGCCATGCAGAAACCGACCGGCATCAAGCGCGTGCGACTGGCTACCGGGTATTCCATCGCAGGGCTCAAGGCGACGTTTCGTCATGAGGCCGCGTTTCGCCAGGAGGTCGTGGCGGCTGCGATCCTGTTACCGCTCGCGTTCCTGCTGGACGTGTCTGTGGTCGAGCGAGTCATCATGATCTGCACCATCGGCCTCGTGCTGATCGTTGAGTTGCTCAACAGCGCGATCGAGTCCGTGGTAGACCGTATCGGGCCTGAGCACCATGAGCTTGCCGGGCGCGCCAAGGACATCGGCTCCGCCGCCGTCTTCGTCGCGATACTGCTGACGATCTATGTGTGGGTGGATATCGGTATGAGCGCTTTGCTCAAGTAAAACAGTGAGTTGCCGCATGCACGCTGTTATAGTCGCGTGCGAATCCATGGGAGTGAAAAAAGATGGCAGGCGATTTCGGCACCGTATTCATGCCCGAAATGATGCTGGCGAATTTCGACGGTGAATGGTCAAGTCCCGCACTCGTTTCCTGCGATTCCCTGAGTCTTCATCCCGGAGCGCATGTGTTGCACTACGCGAGCACCTGCTTCGAGGGCCTCAAGGCTTACCGCCAACCCGATGGCGGTGTCGCTCTGTTTCGCCCGGACCGTAACATTGCCCGACTCGCCCAAAGCAGCCGCTTGCTCGCCCTTCCGGCGATTGATGAGGAGGCAACGCTGGGCATGATCACCGACCTGGTAGGCCACTATGCCGATGATGTGCCGTCAGCACCGGCGTCCATGTACGTCCGCCCGACACACATTGGTACAGAAGCGGCGATCGGCAAGGCGGCCGCGCCGAGCGATACGTCCATGCTCTACGTGATGCTGTCGCCGGTGGGAGACTACTTTGCCGGTGGCGAGGCTGCGCTGAGGCTGTTACTCGACACCGAAGGCATGCGTTGCGGCCTCGATCACGGCATGGTGAAGGGCGGGGGCAACTACGCGAGCGCACTCAAGCACATCATGCGCGCCCAACGGGACCATCGCGCGGATCAAGTTCTGTTCTGCCCGGGTGGTTTCGCTCAGGAAACCGGCGCTGCGAATTTTGTCCTTGTCGAAGGCGGTGAATTGGTCACCAAGGCGCTTGACGAGTCATTTCTGCATGGTGTTACTCGAGACTCTCTGCTGACTCTGGCACGCGATGCCGGGCTCACCGTCACCGAACGTGAGCTGTCTGTCGAAGAGATCCTCGAGCGCAGTGCACGACCCGAGGCAGAAGCGGGGTTGACCGGCACTGCTGCGGTTCTCGCCGCTGTCGGCACCATGATTTACAACGACAAGGAATACTCTGTCGGCAGCGGTTCGCCAGGTCCCGTGCTCCGATCCCTGCGGGAATCCCTGAATGCCATCCAGTGGGGACAAGCGACTGACACTCACGGGTGGGTACACGCACTCGACTGATGCCCGTGGCACACACCCTATGAGCTCACGCTACGCGCTGTATTACGTGCCGGCCGATGGCTCGCCGCTCGGGCAGTTCGGTGCTGCGTTGTTTGGTCGCTGGCCTGATGGTCGCTCCGAGGCAGACACGCTGGACCTGCCGCAACGCCGCGAGCGCGTTGCGCGCGTCGCGCACTATGGATTTCACGCTACGCTCAAGGCCCCATTTCATCTGACCGATGGCGCGACCGAGCAACAGTTGCTGGATGACGTCAACAGCAAAACTCGCCACTGGGGCTCCGCAACGCTGGACGGTTTGACGGTCAGCCTTGATACGGCCACCTTGTCACTACGACATGGCGCATCGAGCGATCCCGAGCAGGTCGCTGCCGTCAACGACCTTGCTCGTCATGCCGTCCTCGACCTCGAGCGCTGGCGAGCGCCACTGAGTGCCAAGGCCTACGCACGGCGCAAGCCCGAGCAGCTTGGCCCGCGTGCGCGCGACATGTTGGATACCTATGGCTACCCTTGGGTTCTCGACGAATTCAACTTCCACATCACGCTTGCTGATCGATTCCACGACAGCAGCGACGAGACCTGGGTAGAAAGCCTCAAACGGATATTCCTCGAGCGGGTCACCGTCGCCCCTCAGCTGTCGTGCATATCGGTGTGTCGTGAGTCAGCCCCAGGAGAACCGATGACGCGAATCGCCGAGTTCGCGCTGTAGTCCGGACCTCACGGAACACCGCCAAGGTCGTTCGGTCCACACCCGTGCAACGGCACCTGACGTACAATCCTGCGCTCGCCAAGTTACCCGGCCCGATCACATGAACACTTCGTCGGCACAGCCGCAGCTCGACACGCGTGCACTCGTGGTCGGTGCTCTCGCCATGGCGATCATCGTCTACGTATCCAATCGCCTTGTTGTCGTGCCGATCAACGACTGGCTGACCTGGGCTGCGTTCACCTATCCATTTGCCTTTCTGGTCACAGACCTGGTCAACCGCCGCGCGGGGGCGAAGGTTGCATTCAAGGTAGTTGTCGTAGGCTTCGCACTGGGAGTGGTCCTGTCTTTCATGGCGGGCGACCCTCGCATTGCGATCGCGTCTGGCACCGCCTTCCTGATCGCTCAAAGCATGGATGTCGCGATCTTCAGCAAATTGCGCCGGCGCACGTGGTGGGTGGCGCCGGGCCTGTCGTCCACGCTCGGATCAATCGTTGATACGGCCTTGTTCTTCAGCATTGCCTTCGTCGGCACGACGGTGCCGTGGGTGCAGCTGGCACTCGGCGACCTGGTGGTCAAACTTGCAATGGTGCTGGTGGCCCTGGTTCCCTATCGACTGCTGGCGTCGGTGATTACTCCGGACCGCCTGGCAACCGGCTCGCTCCGCTAGCGAGCGACCCGTCACGACCCGTCAAGAGCAGACTTACTCCACAGATGACGGTTGCTCGAAGCGTCGGATCAGACCGCGCTCCTGAGCTTCCTTGACGCAGGACGTCCGGTTGCGAACGCCAAACAGCTTGAACAGCTGAGAGGTGTGGTACTTGACCGTCGCTTCCTTGATACCGACGATTTGCGAAATCTGCTTGTTGGAATGGCCATCGGCCATGAGCTGAAGCACCTGCAGTTGTTTTTCGCTCGGCTGTACCGATGAGACACCTCCCGCACCCGGAGCCGGTTGGCCTGTTGCCGGATTTGGCAGGAAGCGCTCAGGGAAAAACCGCTGCCCCGCAAGTATCCGTCGGATACCATTGATCATTTCTGCGCCAGGCAGCGTCTTGGGAATGAATCCGGCAGCACCTTGCTCCATCGCGGCCCTGATGTAACGCTCTTCATCGGAGCCGCTGATGACCACGACGGGCACGTCGATACGCCGATTGCGCAGCCCGGTAAGCAGGCCGATACCATCGATGCCCGGCATGAACAGATCGGTGATGACAAGATCAAAGCGTCTGCCCGTATCGACAAGGCTCAGCGCCTGTTGTGTGGAGTAGCAGGCGCTGGTCTCGACCGAACTGTCAACCTCGCGCAGCATCACACTGAAGGCGTCTGCAACCAGGCGGTGATCTTCTACAAGCAGGACGTTCATACAGACCTCGTCGCTGCGCGACCATTTGTCAGTGATTCGGGAGTGTCATTGTCAAGATCAGGAGCACCATGAACGGTGTTACGAATCACCTCGAAAAGTGCAGCCGAACCCACCGGCTTGTGTAATAGACCGTGTCCACGTTCGCGCGCCTCGCGCAACCTGTCCGGGGAGGTATCGCCAGTCACCACGATGGCAGGAACCTCTTCGTTGACTTCGTCACGAACGCGTTCAATGGCTTCGACTCCGGTGGCGCCGTTCAGCAACTGATAGTCGGCAAGTATCAGGTCAGGCATGCTCTCCGACTCGACCAATGTATCAAGCGCTTCTTCGATCCCTGAACTCACCAACACGTTACAACCGCGTTGCTTCAACAATGTGGTGACACCGTCGCGCACCGAGGGATCGTCGTCAATTATCATTATGTATAGGCCGTCCAATCCGTCGCCCGATACGGCCTGTTTTGTGACCTGAGGCACAGCAGCATCGCCAGCGTTTACGGCGACGGGCAGGGTGATCGTGAAACGTGTGCCTCGCCCGATCCTGGAGCTGACCTCCAATGGCACCTGGATCAGACGCGTCAGCCGCTTTACGATAGAGAGCCCGAGCCCCATTCCCTGGCGCAAATTACCGTCACTGGCGGAAAGTGACCCTTCGTCAGGTACCTGGTAGTACTCGTTGAATATCGCCTCGAGCTCATGCTCCGGGATCCCCACGCCCGTGTCCTTGACGCTGATACTTACCTCGGAGTCTGATCGTGTGGAATCCACGTCGATGCTTACCGACCCAGCCTCGGTATGGTTTATCGCATTGCTCAGCAAGTTCACGAGGATACGCTCGAGAAACTGTGGGTCGGTTTGAACCACGACCCCGGTTGCTTCTATTGAAAGTTCGATTCCCCGGTCTTGCGCTTCGGCGAGATAGTCGTCATGCAGGCGTACGAGCAACGCATCGAGATCCACCGATACGGTTGCAGGCTCGAGCACGCCAGCATCGAGCTTGGATATGTCGAGCAATGAGGTCAGCAAGCCTTGTGCAGCCTCGGTCGACCGGCCTACCTTGCCTAGAATCTCATGACCTTTCTCGTTGGCGATATGAGGTTCAAGTGCAGCGATGTAGTACTGCATGGCCTGCAACGGCTGTCTGAGGTCATGTGTCGCGGCTGCAAGAAAGCGGTTCTGGGACTTTCTTTGGATATCGCCCGTCGTCAGCTCCTCGAGCGCCGTCTCGAGCTGCCTTTGTGACGAATGCGCCTGATGAAACAGGCGTCCTGCGCGACGTGAGGCACGCGTCAGCAACATGTACAGCGTGAGACCTGCAATAAAGAACGTCCCACCGAAAAACCACGATGCTCTGGATAGCCAGTTCATTCGCGCGCTCACTTCATCGCGCAACTGCGACTTTCTCTGGTACATCAACAGCCCGAGCTCGTAGACCTCGTGAGCGATGCCTTGGCCTTCGGCTGCGATCTCCCTGAGCTCGACATCGCTGAGAACGCTACCCGGCGCGATCTTGATGTCGTTCTCGGCAATGAACGTTGTTATAGCCTCCAGCGTAGCGGGGGTTGCGGGCATTTCCATCAACGATCCGATTGATTCGTCGCCCAGTAGTCGGGTCGAGCTGTACAGCACATCGAAGCGTCGAACAAGATCCGAATCGGAGGTCAGGGGCTGCGGTGTCTGTGCGCGTTCAGCCCGCTCCACGACCAGAGACAGCGCCGCGATGGACACCCCGTCGAAGTTGTGATCCAACTGCTGAACGAAGTTGAACTCGACCACGCCGTCGTTCTGCAACTGCACTCGGGTGCGATTGGTCTGCATCAACAGCAAAGCCATGATGACAGCGCAGGTGACTGCCGCTGCAGCCGACACCGAGATGAACAAGCGCTCGCTGAGCCGCTTGCTGAGTCCCTTCAGGCTATATCCCCAGGGCAGTCCTGGAAGCTTGGCCGCCATGCGTCATTTACGGACGGTCATGTGTATCAACTGCCACACAGCGATGGCCTTGTTGTTGTTTGTGAGCAGCTCCGGATGATCGTCAAACGGAAATATGATGCGCAGAGGCCCGAGGTTTCGTACGGATATCGGTGCGCCATCTTCCTCAAGCGCCACGATCACCGGGTATTTATCGACATCCACACCCGAAAACTCGGCCTGGTAGTCGTCCACGCCCCTGGCCAGGAAGGTGCTCGATTCCGCTCCGACCGCCTCGAACAAATCGGAAATACGTACCCCGGAAAACCGACGCAGCCCCTCATCCCATGGCGTCGTGGTCGCCACCTCATGCTGTGGCATCGCCTTGAGCATGGCCATGTCGAAGCCGAGCGCCTTGCATTGATCCTCGGCAGAATCTGCATAGGCCCCACCTGGGTTGATTGCGCCATCGACGACGAGCAGAACCTCACCCGTTGGGGACGAATTCGCCTGCGTAGGCGAGGCGACCAGCAACAGAGCGAAGATCGAGGCACATGCGACGATGCGCCACCGCAATCGGTTTCCAGCATCCACACCTTCGCACACAGCCGCGCCCCAAAGCAGGTACATACCACCCTCAACTTTTTCGCCAGGTTGCCCGGAGTATGCTTGAGTTGCGGCCGGATGGAAACTGCTGTCCTATGTGTCCCGCGCCGTGGTTGTCATTTTTTGACTACTGAAACCGCATCCACGGCGCCCGCTCGGGCCTGCCGCGCGCGGTAGCGCCGGCGGTAGATCAGCTCGCCAACCACTAACGCCCCTATACCGGCATACACCAGCGCGCCGTTCCAGAGTGCCCACAGGGCGCGATCGCCGTGAATGACGGTATACGCCGAGACGACTGATACCACGGCAAAAAAGGCAGCCCACACAGCGGTAAGTCCACGCAAGTAGGCCCGATTATGTTCGCCCACCTCCATCTTGCGAAGCGTTGCGAAGCGCTCGATCATGGGCGTGCCGTGCACCAGACTCCCAGCAAATGCCAGCATAAACCCCGTGTTGAGCACGACCGGATACACCGTCAGCCACCGATCGTCCTGTTGAAAATGCCAGACGAGGCCGACAAGACCGACCATCAGTACCCCCGCCCACTTGTAGCGAACGGCCACAGGCATAAGCATCAAGCGCAGCAGCAGCACCAAGGCCAGTACTGCCGCGAGCACATGCAGTCCCACCGCGTCCGCGCCGAAAAACACCGCAAGCGGGTAGAGGCCAGCGCCGATGCCAAGAATCAGATTAGGCATGAGGTGCGTTGTTCATGCGCGTCACGCATATCGATAGTCGGTAGCCGTCAACTTCGGCAGGCTCGTGCAGCGTCGACTCGCGATCGGCAACACCGTCAACAGATACACGCTCAGGAGTCTCTGCGATACCGACATGAACGCGTGACATGCCAAAACCAAGACCCAGACCTTGCGCCTTCAACCAGGCTTCCTTGCGTGTCCACGCACGGACAAATGCAGAAGCGCGCTCGTCCATCTCCATGCTGGCGAGCTCGCGCTGCTCTTGCTCGTTGAACACAAGACGTGAGAGTTCGAGATGATCGCGTTGTGGCTTGACCGCCTCGATATCGATACCGATCCGATGCCTGACATGCTTGCATTTCGACAGAGCAATCACTCCGGTGTCGCCACTGTGCGAAACATTGAAGGCCAGGGAACCACAATACGGTTTTCCATAAGAACCGTAGCTGAATTCCAGCGAAGCAGGGTCAGTGTCGAGTACGCTCGCCAGACGCAATCGCAGGGATGCACGTACACATTTCCACAGCCGTGCCTGCGCCTGCTCGCGCAGCCGGCGAGCTCGGTGACGTTCGGCATCCGACAGCATCGAGTCGATGAAGGCAGCGTGTTTCTCGTGCATCGCTGCCGAGACCAACCAGACCTCGATATCGGCATCGCTCGCGACCGGCAAGAACGATCCGCCAACGCACTGCAATCCGACATCACCAGAACTGGAGAGCATCTCGTCCACCTGCTCGGCCGTACCTTGAACACACGCGTTGTCGTTGCCGGACAGCGGTCAACATAATCCGCCGTTGACAGCGATCACCTGGCGGGTCACATAGCTCGCTTCCGGCGACAACAGAAAGCGGACGACGGACGCCACTTCTTCTGCCTCGCCAATTCTTCCGGCGGGAATAGCGGCCAACATGGCCTCGGAGGAAACATCCGCCGTCATGTCGGTATCGATGAGGCCTGGCGCGACGCAATTGACAGTGATGGACCGAGAGGCAAGCTCTACCGCCAGCGCCTTGGACGCGCCGATGATGCCGGCCTTGGCGGCACTGTAGTTCACCTGGCCCCGATTGCCGATGAGCCCCGAGACCGAAGCCAAGGTGACGATACGGCGCGGCTGACGGGTTTTTATCAACGGCATGACCAGAGGGTGCAACACGTTGTAGAAACCGCCGAGATTGGTGTCGACCACGCGATCCCAATCATCCCCCGACAGCATCGGAAAAATGCCATCGGCGGTCACGCCCGCGTTGCACACCACGCCCCAGGGCGTGCCGTGGTCCTTGAGTTCGGCGTCCAGCGCCTCGCGGGCAGCGTCGCGATCCGACACGTCAAATCCGATCGCATGAGCGGTACCACCGGCGGCCTGGATATCCTCAACGACCTGATCAGCCGCAGCCACGTTGGCGTGATAGTGCACCGTGACCGCGTAGCCGTTTCTGGCAAGATCGAGTGCAATCGCACGACCGATGCCGCGACTGGACCCGGTGACCAGGACGCGATGATGGCCGGTCTCGTTGGTGCTCTGGGTGGTCCTGAAAGTGGGTACACTCATTGATAATCGGGAATCCGCCACGCGGTCGTTACGTAAGGTATACGGACAGCTTAGCGCTTCCTGCCACCGCTACCTCTCACTCTCTGACTGATGCACCCACGTTCGATACCCACCGGTCGCAGGACTCCGCGCGCGGGCGTGCACGCGTGGACGTCCGCGAGCGCCTGTGCGCTGGGCAATGCGGGCTTGCATACTGCCCTGCGCGAGGGAGTCAGCGGGCTGACTCGAAACGACTATCCGGATTCCGGACTGGATACCTGGATTGGTCGTGTACGGGCGTGCGACAACCATCAGGTAGAGGAAAGCCTGCAGCATCTTGACAGCCGCAACAACCGACTCGCCGACCTTGGACTGGGCCTCGACCGCTTCGATGAGCGTGTCGCCGAGGTCGTGGACCGCCTGGGCGCGCACCGAATCGGCTTGATCATGGGCACCAGCACCGCGTCTATCGGTCGCACCGAGTCTGCCTATGCGGCACTCGACAACGATTCGTTTGCAGCCGTATTTCAGCAGCCTGAAGTACACAATCCGCACAGCGTCGGACACTACGTGGCGACACGGCTGGGTATTCAAGGGCCATCGATGAGCATCAGTACCGCCTGCTCATCGAGCGGGAAGGTGTTCGCATCTGCCGCTCGCTGGTTGCAGCTCGGCCTGGTGGATGCAGTGGTCGTCGGCGGTGTGGATTCGCTGTGCCTGAGCATCCTGCACGGCTTTGCCTCGCTGGAGCTTGTGTCCACCCGACCCTGCCGGCCCTACGATGCCGCTCGCGATGGTATCAATATCGGTGAGGCCGCAGCCTTCGCTCTATTGCTGCCTGAAGACACTCCAGGCATGGAGTTGGAGCTGAAAGGTTTCGGTGAAACCTCTGATGCCTGGCACATGGCACAACCTCATCCGCAAGGCCGGGGCGCGCGTGATGCCATGCGTGATGCGCTGCGTGGCGCTGGCGTGACAGCTGACGACATCGGCTACGTCAATTTGCACGGCACTGCCACCCCCGCCAACGATGCGACCGAAGCCAAGGCGCTGGCCGAGGTGTTTGTGGACCCGGTGCCAGCATCGTCCACCAAGGGCTGGACCGGCCACACCCTGGGCGCCGCCGGCATCGTGGGCGCTGTGACCGCGCTCGACGTGCTCACGTCCGGCCATGTACCGCGCACATTGAATCTCGACACGCCGGACCCAACGCTCTCCTACCCGGTGCTCACAGCATCCACGACCACCACACGCGACCATGTGATGTGTAATTCCTTTGGGTTTGGCGGCAACAACTGTTCGCTGGTTTTCGGGAGGTGCACATGATGCGCCTTGCGGTGACCGGCGCAGGGGCCTGGGGACGCGGAGTGCGTTGCGCAGCTGACATCGGTCGCGAGGTCGCACACGAAGACGACGTCCCGGTGCCACGTCCCGCCGTGATCCCCAAACGGGAACTACGGCGCAGCCCAAACGCGAGCCGCCTCGCCGTGGAAGTCGCGGTACAGGCCTGCGAAGCGGCCGGGCAGGACACGGCCAACATTCGCTCGGTGTTCACCTCATCGCTGGGTGATTCCGCGATAACGGATTACATGTGCCGGACACTCGCCGGTGACGACAAGCTGTTGTCCCCGACCCGGTTTCACAATAGCGTGCACAACGCGGCAGCCGGATGCTGGTCGATTGCATGCAACAACCCTCTGCAAACCAACTTTGTCGCAAGCTTTGGCAACAGTGCGGGCCTGGCTTTTCTTGAAGCGATGACGCTGGTCGCCTCCGATGCTCGACCGACCTTGTTCGTCGCGGTCGACGTCCCGGTACCGGGACCCTTGGCGAGCGTGCACGGCAACGGAACGACCGCGGCCCTCGCGATGGTGATTGATCGTGAGAATGAAGACGCCGCGCCATGCACCGTTACACTCGATGCGTCAGCCGTCTCCACCCCCGAGGACCACGCTATTTCCACCCGCACGCTGTGGCCGATGGCTGGAGCGCAGGCGCGCGGGGAGGCATGGCATGGCGAGCTGAAACTCGGTACTCGATCAAGAATGATGATTGATCTCGAAACACGGAGAGCGCAATAGGATGAGCAGCGCCATGCCAGCCGGGGGGGCAACGGCCGACGTCGCCATTCTGGGCGGTGGGCTTGCCGGGCTGACACTCGCCAGACAATTGCGTAGGGCCACACCTGCACTATCGATCACGATCGTGGATGCCGGGCGCCACCCCGTGGCCGAGGCCGCTTTCAAGGTCGGTGAGTCGTCCGTGGAGATCGGCGCAGACTATCTGGCGCGAACGCTTGGCTTGCGCGAGCATCTTGACACTGCCCACCTCAAGAAATTCGGACTGAGGTGTTTCTTTGGCGATGGGCACGACGTCGCTCACGCTGACGAACTTGGAGCCAGCCATCCCTTGCCCGTATCGGCCTGGCAAATGGATCGAGGCAGGCTGGAGAATCATCTGCACCAATGCGCGATGAATGACGGTATCCGCGTGATTGATGAGGCGTCAATACGGGCGGTGGACTTCGCGACGGATGGTCAGGCGACGATTCGCTACCGTCGCGGGACAGGGAGAGAGTGCGTGCAAGCGCGGAGAGTCGTAGACGCGAGTGGCCGGCGCGGACTACTCCGCAAACGTCTGCGCCTGAGTAAACCGGTGGCGCACAACGGAAACGCGGCATGGTTCCGTGTCGACAAGACCATCAAGGTTGACGACTGGAGTGGCGACCAGGATTGGCAGCAACGGGTACCCGGTCACAAGCGCTGGCTGAGCACCAACCACTTGATGGGTAATGGCTATTGGGTGTGGCTGATTCCGCTTGCATCCGGGGCGACCAGCATAGGTATCGTTGCCGACGCTCAAAAGCACCCCTTGAGCACCATGCATAGCCATGATCGTGCACTGGACTGGCTGGCGCAGCATCAACCGCAGTGTCGTGAGGCGGTAGGTGCCGAAGCCATCGACTTCCATCGCTTTCGCGGTTATTCGTACGCCAGCGAGCGGTTGTTTTCCGGGCGCCGCGATGCCGGCGAATGGGCGCTGACCGGAGAAGCAGGGCAGTTTGTTGATCCGTTCTATTCACCCGGGCTCGACTTCATCGCCTACGGCAACACGTTTGTCACTGACCTGCTGATGCGCGATCTGGCAGGGGAGGACACACGCGCACGACGGCTCACGCACGAGCACGGCTTCGCCGCCATTCATCAGAGTACCGAGGCCTTGTACGAAGGCCAGTATGCCGGCTTCGGTAACTTCAGACTCATGACCCTGAAGACGATCTGGGATTACGCCTTCTACTGGTGTGTACTCGGTTTTCTTCATACCAACGATGCGCTGACCGACACGGACTTGCTCGGCGTTCATGCCAGTAGTCTTGCTCGGGCACGCGCCATGAACGTGGAAGTTCAGCATGCCTTCCGTACCGCAGCAGAACGCTGTCCGACCATCCCGCCCACAGGAGCGTTTGCCGACCACGGCCGCATGCCGTTACTCCGCGAACTCAACGGACGCCTGGCGTCTCCGTGCAAGGGATCACTTGGCGAGGCGCTTCAAGCTTCCCTTGCCGACCTCGATGCCATTGGCCGCACGCTGATACCGCTGTTCGGAAAAGGCTTCGATGCAAGTGATACACCTGCGTGGTTGTATGAAGACCCTGAACGGGTGCTGAGTGCCTGACGGTCAATGAACGACGTTGTCGATCCCTTGAGCCAACGCTGCACCGCCTTGGTGTTGATTGAGCATGGCAAGCAAATCAGTTCGTCGCAGCTTGCTGCTGCCTTGACGCGGCAAGGCATCCACAAACACGAGAGGACGCGGCAGAAATGCCGGGTCGAGAACACGCCGCAATGCGGCGAGCAGCTGACGACGATCAAGGGTAGGGGCGACGACGAAGGCCGCCAGCCTGCCATTGGATGGCTGAAACGCCACGCCATCGACGACGCCAGGCACAGCGAGCAAGCGTCGATTGACATCGGCGAGCGAGCCGCGTTTACCCGCGATGTTGATCAGATCTTCGCGGCGACCACACAGGCGGAAACAGCCGGATCCGAGCAGCTCGATATTGTCCTGAAGCTCCGCAGGTTCGGACAGGTGGTCTGCCACGATGCGTGCTTCGGCACTGCCTGACTCGATGTTGGTGGCTTCGGTCAGGTTCAAACCGTCAAACACCTGCCAATGCTCCTCTCTGGATGTTCGTCTGCAAGCGATGGACCCGACTTCACTGCAGCCGTAGATTTCGGTGAGTTCGCCGCCACAGATCGACTCGATCTGATGTGCCGTGTCGCCATCGAGCGGCGCGGTCGCACTGAATAGTCGCTGCACGTCGGGTAATGAAGGCGCTGACGCAAGCAGTGCTCGCAGATGCGCCGGCGTCGTGACAAGCGCACGCGGTGCGGGCATGTTTTCCAGCGCATCGGACACGTCCGCGGGAAACAGGGGTTGCCCAACGACCACCGTGACCGGTGCTCGCATCGGCATCAGCACACTGAGCTCAAGGCCGTACATATGCTGCGGAGGCACCGTGGCAAGCAAGGTCAGTGCATCTGTGGAGGCGCCGAACAAGGCGCGACGATTGATGGCTGTTCCATCGATCAGCATGCCCCAGGTTTTTTCGTTGGCACGGGGTAGACCCGTGGATCCGGACGTGAACGAGATGGCAGCGACTGCGTTGCGGTGAGCAGACGGTCTACCGGCGCCGAAGTCCGTGGCACTTCCATGGCCTGGCAGATCGGTGATCCGTGAGGCCACACGTGCATCAACGGCGGGATAACCGGAAATCGGGGGGATGCCGTCAGTGTCGTAGACAAGTCCGATACTGCTGTAGCGCGCGGCGAGCTCCTGAAGCGTGTCCGGCTGCCGGTTGGGAGGCAACAGATTGACCTTGCCACTTGCAATGATTGCGCAGAAGGAAATCAGGAAGTGGTGTCTGTCCTCGCACAGATTCATCACGAACCGGGTATCTGGCAGTGCACGCGCCAGTGTCAGGACGCGGTGTTCGACCTCGGCGACGGTTGCTACCTGACCGGCGTCGATCAGGATCGGATCGTCAAGAGCCCGGTCAAAAAGAGCGACACCGTCCACAGGCGACATCACGGTAGAGACCCGGATGATCTAGCTGTTGCCTGCGGCCATCACCGTAGGCGATGCAGCCTCGGCCTGCCGATTGTCCGCGACGAAGGCGCTCAAGCTGCGCAAGGTGGTAAACGCCTCGCGGGTCGATGGGTCCTCCGCTTTCAGTTGCACGCCATAGCGTTGCGACACGGCGAGCGCGAGCTCGAGAGCATCGACAGAATCCAGTGCGAGCTCGCCATCAAACAGACCTTCCTCGGAATCGATGTCAGCCGGGGCCACATCCTCCAGATTCAGGGTCTCGACAAGTAGCTCGGCAACTTCCGACTCTAGCGGGCTTTGTGTACTCACTGTTCTGGCAATCCTTGACTGTGAACCGGTCCGCGTTTGTGCTCCCGTCCCCCGGGAGTGCGTAACCCATGCTGCGATGCTAGCATGCAAGCCCCTGATTTCCATGGCCACACTGCCGGTTGCATGTGCGTTTCGCCGTGGCCCATCGAAGGCCGCAGATTCCTGTCAATCGCATGGCGCACAATCGCCACGGGGCTCTCGTACGTCATTTTCGCGTGCGTTTGCGTTGTGGTCGCGCTGCTGTTTTTTGTCGTTTTTGCGATAGCGCCCGGCATTTCAGCTGAACGTCGCCAGCGAGCGGCTCGCTGGTGCATCGGCAGCCTGTCACGGTTTTTCATCAACTTCATGCGGGTCGTGCAGTTGATGAGATTGCGCGTGGAAAACCGGCACTTGCTCGACACATCGGGCGAGCTGATCGTCGCCAACCACCCCTCGCTTATCGATGCACTTTTCGTCACCGCCTATGCGCCGCGATTGTGCTGTGTGGTGAAGCCCCCCTTGTTCAGTAACCCATGCACGGCCTATCTGGTACGCGCGGCAGGCTATCTGCGAAGCGATAGCCCCACGCTGCTTGACGAAGCGGCCGCGACTGTCCGGGGCGGAGACAATCTGCTGTTGTTCCCCGAAGGCACGCGCAATACTGACGATACAACCCTGGCCTTCAAGCGCGGTGCCGCCTACGTGGCACTCGCCGCTCGGTGTCCCGTCAGACCGATGACGTTTGACTACTACCCGCGAACCCTGCAAAAGGGCAGTCACTGGTACGACATTCCTGATCGCCGCGCGCTGGTCACGGTCAAGGTGTTGCCGAGTGTCAGTGCGGTCCGTCACGCCGATGCGGATATCCCGGTTACGCTGGCAGCGCGCAGATTCACTCAGGAACTGCGGGACATATTCGCGCGCGAAGCTCGCGGGTTTGCGCTGCACGCAACCGCCACGCTGGACAGGGATGCAAGCACACGGGATGCACCGGGAGACGTTCCGGCCACCTCACCACACATGGACGACCGCACCTGATGAACGAAGCAGACCCCAAGCTGCAACTGCAGGCATCCGTTGCCGAGGCCATGGAGCGCCTGTTCGAAATCGAAGCCTCCGCCCTGGTGCCGGAAGCGCGGCTGTACGAGGACCTGGACATCGACAGCATTGATTCGGTCAACCTGATTATCGAACTGCGCCGTATCACCGGGCGCGACATTCCCGCGGAGCACTTCAGAGAAGCACGCACAGTTGGCGACGTCATGGGCATTCTCGACACCTTGTTGTTGAGCCAGCAGACGTGAAACACCGGCTTGTCGCGCGGTTGATGGCCGGCTGCAGTCTGTTCACGCTGGTTGCCGCTCACGCAACGACGCTCGATACCGAGCTCAAGAACCGTAGTTGGATGGCGACACAGGAGCGCTGGCCCTGCAACTACCACGGAGAATTGACGCAACAACGCACGCTTTCCGGTGGAAGCCTGACCATCACATCTACCGGACGCTTCTGGCACGATTGCAAGCGTGGCCTGATCTGGTCCACAAGCACGCCCGTTGTCGATGCTCGCGTGTATACCAATGCCGGCAACGATGTCCTGTTGAGCCGACGCGGCGACGCCCGAGCGCTGGACAGCCTTGCAGACCGATACATGGGGTCCTTGTTGAGATCGGTCTTTGCAGGTCGGCACGACGCGCTCGCCGCCGACTTCAGTGTCGGCGAAGTCACCAGCGACGGCGTCGAGCTGCTACCACGTGATCCGCGCGTCGCCGCACAGATCAGGTCATTGACGCTGGGCGGAGACGCCGAACAAGCCTGGGTGACGATGGAGCCGGTCGACACAGCGGGGGACCATGTGCACATAGTCCTTGACAGTTTCTCAGCCGATGATGGATCGCGCGCGGCGTGTGAAGCATGGATCACGACACCGGAGAACGCCTGCGACGCACTGCGCTCACCCTTGCGATATCTGGAGCGTGACAGCAACTGATCCAACAACGTTGCAGCGCCTGACAAGCATGGCGTTCACCACATTGCTGGCAACCTTGCTGGCGGGTGTGGTGTGGCTGGTCGGTCCTGGGGAAATCAGCATCGATACCCGCCTGGCAGATCTGGTGCCGGCCGAGGTCTCGGGCATTGACTCTGCGCTCGCCAATGGGCTGGTTGGCGATGCGCGTGATGCAGCATCACGAGTGATCACCCTCTACCTCGAAGCCGACGACCCGACAGCGCTCGACGCAGCCGTCGACGCGGTGACCCACGAGATTGACCGCATCGACGGCCTGTCCGTGCAGGATCCACTCACCATTGCCTCACAGTTGTTCCAGCGGCTAGCACCTCACCGCTTCTCCTTGTTGCCTGAAGAAGATCGCCTCGCGCTGCAGGCTGACGACCAGGCACAGCTGGTGGACGCTGCCGTGTCAGAGCTGGTCGCACCGGGAATGACCCCACGCCCACTCGAGATCAGTGAAGACCCGACCAATCTGATGGGCCGTTGGATGTTGTCGCGCCTGGGCGGTGCAGACAAAGGCACCCGCACACGGCCTTCGATACAGATTGACGCAGCGCTGGATGCGGGAATCAGCAACAGGGATGCCGTGGTGCAAGAGTGGCTTGATGCGGTGGCAGCCGTGACTCAGGCGCATGCCGATGTTGAATTCCTGCAGACCGGCGCGCCCTTGTTTGCACACGAAGCCGCGCAGCGCTCGCGCGCAGATATCAATCTGATATCGATCGGATCACTGGTCGGGCTGGCCGTACTCTTGTTACCGGTGTTTCGCTCGCCGTTGCCATTGCTGATTCCGGCGATATCCATCGCTGTCGGGGCGGCTACCGGTTTCATGCTCGTGGCGCTGTTGCAACCGTCGGTGCATGTGTTGACGTTGGTCTTCGGCGCGAGCCTCATCGGGATCGCGATCGATTACTCGATTCATGGCTACGTGCATCTGCATGCAGCGCAAACACGCGACAAGGCCGCATCGACCTTGTATCGCCCGTTGCTGCTCGGTTTGATGACAAGCGCGGTCGGCTATGGCTCGCTTGCGTTTTCAGGCATTCCCGCGATGTCGAGTGTGGCCTTGTTTTCCGTAGGCGGACTCGTTGGCGCATGGCTCACTGTGGTCAGCCTGTTGCCACTGTCGGCGCGATTCTCGAGCGGCGTTCACGGTGGATGGGTCGAGCGGGTCGCGACGTGGCTATCTCGCGGCGGTGTGGCCCTGGCGCAGCGGAAGGTGTGGCTGAGTGCGGCACTACTGGCTTGCATTGCCATCGCCGCATTTGGCACGCGTACCGACGACAGTCCGCGTCGTTTGATCACGCTGTCACCCGCGCTGGTGGCAGACGCGCAAGCGATTGCCGAGCGCTCGACGCGTCAGGGCCGCACCGAATTGATCGTGGTCACGGCAGATAGTCCGCAATCGGTGTTCGAGAGTCTCGACGCACTCGACGCAGCACTGGAAGTCCACGCACCCGACATCGACATGAGCAGCGTTGCGGACTGGCTGCCATCGCCGGAACAACAAGGAACGAACCGGACGTACTCCAATGCATTGCTCGCCGACAATGGCGCGGTTGCCGACGTGCTCACGACCATTGGCGCCGTTCCTGTCTTGCCGCTACTCAGTGGCCTGCGCGACGTGCGTGACGCGGACGATCAGCATCCGCTCGACATGGCTGCGCTGTTTTCCGATTCCGAACTGTCGCTACCGCCACTCATGGCAGCCGACGCCACCCACCACGCCGCAATCGCATTGCCCACCGGGCAGGGCGACAGCGCATCGTTGCGCGCCGCAGCCGCAAGAGTAGCGGGTGTCCACGTGCTGGATGCGGTAGTCGACGCCGACAGGGCGCTGGCAAAACAGCGCCATGCAACGCTGCGGGTACTCGTGCTGGGGCTGGTCGGCATCGGCATCCTGTTGTTGTTGGCTTACCGTAACGTGCGAGCGCTCGGGCTCTTGTGCGTGCCCGTGGGCGCGATGCTCGGCACCGTGACCGTGCTCGCCTGCCTCGGTGTTCCGTTGACGCTGTTTCACGCTGTCGGGCTGTTTCTGGTGCTGGGCCTGGGTATGGACTACGTGATATTCCTGCGTGAGCTGGACCACGAAGCGCCTGCCACCACGCGGCTTGCCGTGGTGTTGTCAGCCGCAACAAGCCTTGTATCCTTTGGTCTGCTTGCTGCGAGCAGCATTCCTGTGGCACGGTTCTTCGGGCAGACGGTATTCATCGGGAATACGCTGAACCTCATATTGAGTTTTGTCATGGTCGCCCTGCTGCACAACGGCCGCAGCTTATCTGTCGAACCTGCACATGGCTGAACGCCATTCAACAGACCGTGTATCCACCTCTCGGACCGTCGCGATCGTCGGCGCAGGCCCCTGCGGAAGTGCGCTCGCCATTCGGCTGCGTCAACGTGATGTGCCGGTCGTGTTGATTGACAGCGACAAGCGTCCGCCACTGCTCGTTGGCGAGTCGTTGATTCCCGCCGCCATACCCCACCTCGATGCCCTCGGTGTACTTGATGACATCAAGCGCATCGGCGTGCACAAACCGGGCGCCAGCTTGCTGCACACGCGTGGCGAGCGGGTGGACTTTCAGTTCCGTGATTTTGGCAAGCATGCTCCAGACTACGCCTTGAACGTTCCGCGGCCTGCGTTCGATGAGGTTCTCACGCGACGTGCGTGCGCACTCGGCGTGAGGCGCGTGCGCACGCGCGCCCGATTGCAGCGAGGCGTCGAGCGTGAGCTCGAACTCGATGAAGCCACGCTGGAGGTCGCGGGGCTGAGCTCACAGCCGGGCTTGATTGTCGACGCGACCGGCAGAGCGCGGGCAGCCTCCCGCACGCTCGGTCTGTCGACCCAGCGCGGCGGCAGGGATGACGTTGCGTGTTTTGCGCACTTCAGTGGCGCACGTTGCCCGGAACTGAGCGATGGGCGCATCCTGATCTCGGTGCTCGAACGCGGTTGGTCGTGGTGCATCCCACTGCCCGGACGGGTGTCGGTCGGCGTGGTCATACCCCGGGCGGAGCTTGCCAGTGCGGGCGGCAAGGCCGAGACCTTGCTCGTCAACCGCATTGCCGCGGAACCGATACTCCGGGAACGGCTCAAGGGCGCCAGTCGAGTCACCGATGTCATGCGCTATGAGCATTACCAGCTGGTCGGCGAACGCGCCACAGGGCGCGGTTGGGCGGCAGTGGGTGATGCCTTCGGGTTCGTGGATCCGATGCTCTCACCGGGCGTGTTCATGGCACTGGAAAGTGCCAGCCTGCTGGCACCGCGCATCCGTGCCTCCGCCGGTACGCGCGGCGTGCAAGTCATCGATACCGCAGGCTATGAAGCGCGTCTGCGCTCGTGGTTTTCAAGCTGGAGCGACGTGATCGATACGTTCTACGACGGACGCATGCTGGCACTTCAGAAGGCAGCCCGCACGCGTGCGGTCGATGCCGGCCCTGTCTCCGTTCACCGCGTCGCTGAGGCCTTTACCCGGCGCGCCATTGCCCAATTGGTGTCCGGAGCAAATACCCGATCGCGAGTCTCTCGCGGTGTGTTGGCCCACAGTTGTCAGCATCTTCTGGAAGGCGCCGGCGTCGGTGAACGTGCCATCGACTTTGCCGTCAAGGGTCAGAGCGCGCCCTTCAAGGAAATCAAGTGGGTTGGGAACGGCGCCACGCCCGTTCCGTTCGGCTGATTGCCAGCGCCTCGTTGCGCGCGTTCCATCGCTCACCGAGGAATCGCCGGCCCAGGCTGTCGATGATCCGGGTTCCGAATATGTTGCGTGCGATTCTCGCCACGTTCGCCGGATGCTTCCCCCAGGCACGCAGCGAAATGGAAAAACCGATGTCGTCATACACGACGAAATGCCACCAACCCGAAGGGATGTAGAGCACATCGCCATGCTCGAGCGTGGCGAGCTGGCCGTCCAGACCCGCCAGGGCCGGGAAGCGCTGCAAGTCCGGCTCGGCAAAATCGACATCGAACAGGCTGGAGAACGAGTAGGGCACGCGGTACATGAATCGCGTTTGCTCGGGAGGAATCAAGAGCACGCGCTTGCGCCCGCCAAAGTGACACAACAAGTTCTGCGCAAGGTCGATGTCGAAGTGCATCTGCACGCGCGCACCGCGCCCGCCGACAAACAGCACAGGCAGTCGCTTGAACAGTTTGAGGCCAACGTCCGGCCAGCGAATATCGTCGGCGAGCTCCGGTGCGTTGGCCAACAGGTGGTAGAAGAACATGCGCAGATCCTTCTCACCGTTTTCAAGCCGATCGAGATACTCACCGAAGGTCAGGATGGTCGCGGCGGCATGTTGGTGTTGGCGGTCGCGAGCGGGCTGGCTGTCGTAGACCGGCACCTCGCGATCACCGGCCACCTTCTTGAGATACTCGGTCGACCACTGATACGCCGGCCAGTCTCGAGTGAGTTCGGTGAATACCACGGGACGCGAGCTCGCTACGTGGTCGCGACGAAAAACGTCTGCTGGGAGCGTACCGACGCGCGGCACCGGAGTCCCTGCCAGGCTGCGTAGACCGGGTAGATCGTCGTATTCGCTACCTCGGTCGCTGGCGCTAGCCTCACGACACGTGGCCTCGGGCGTTGACGCCTCAGGCACCGGTCAGTACCAGAGATGTATTGACGCCGCCGAATGCAAAGTTGTTACTGACCATGATGTCCGCCTGTTGATGACGACCGCTACCAGTCACAAAATCGAGACTGCCACAGGCCGGGTCTACAGTGGTGAGATTGAGGGTAGGTGCAAGCCATCCATCCCGGATCATGTTAAGACTGCACCATGCCTCGAAGGCACCGCAAGCCCCCAGCGTGTGCCCGGTATGGCCCTTGAGCGACATGACCGGGGTGTTCTGGCCAAACACGGCCTCGGTAGCGACCCCTTCGGCCACATCCCCAAACTCGGTCGACGTGGCGTGAGCATTCACCGCGCCGGCATCGCTCGCGTTAATTCCAGCCACGGCCAGTGCTTTTTCCATGACCACCTGAACGGTTTCCGGACGCGGGCGGACGACATGCGCGCCGTCGCTGTTGGTGGCAAAACCGATGATCTCGCCGAGAATGTCCGCCCCGCGGGCCTCCGCGTGCTCAAGAGACTCGAGGATCAGCGTGCAGGCGCCTTCGCCGAGCACCAGGCCGTCACGACCTTGGTCGAATGGCCGCGACGCCGCGGACGGGTCGTCGTTGCGCCGCGACGCGGCGAGCATCGTGTCGAATGTTGCCGCCTGCGTGGGGCATAGTTCTTCTGCACCGCCGGCGATCATCACGGTCTGGCGACCGTCCCGTATGGCTTCGAACGCATAGCCGATGCCCTGACTGCCCGCCGTGCACGCCGTACTGGTCGTGATCATGCGTCCGGTAATGCCAAAGCGGATACCAATATTCACCGCGGCCGTGTGACTCATCATTCGCAGGTACGTCGTGGTGTTCATGCGTTCTGCTGAACCGCGTTCGAGCAACGCGAAGAATTCCATGGCGGCGGCACTGCTGCCAGTGGCAGATCCAAACGCAATACCGGTGTCCCCGGAGCTCAACTGCGGGTCGTTGATCAGACCCGCGTCCTCCAGGGCCTGTTCGGTCGCAAATACCGCGAACTCGGCCACGCGACCCATGCTGCGCCGGCGCCGGCGCGAGTAGCTGGCCGGCAAGGCAAAGCCGTCTATCGGTGCTGCCACGCGGGTCTTCATGGTCTCGTAGCGCTCCCACTCCGGCATGTAACGCGCACCCGACACGCCATGTTCCAGCGCATGTCGTACGCCCGTCCATTCACCACCCAGCGCGCTGACGACACCGGCGCCGGTTACTACTACTCGGGTACTCACGATACAGCTGGCCTTGCCGTCGACGTGGCGGTGGAACCTTGATCCGGATCGCCGCGCCATACGCTCAGAGAAGCGACAACGAGGGTGTCACCCAGGGCGTTGCTGACCGTGCCGTTGAAGGTGGCCAGACTGGCACCGGCCGTGCCCGCTTGACTGGCTGAAACAATCAGTCGATCGCCGTCGATGAACCACGGACAGGTGATATCCATGTTTCGACTGGCCAGCAGGAAACCCTCGCTACTGGATGCATCGCTTGCAGATCCCCTCAGCTCGGATGCGGCGTACACGCCGATCAGCGCGGCAGTCTGGCCGATGTACTCCAACGCGACCCAGGCCGGCACGCCATGGCCATGGACATGAAAGGTCGACATTGCATCGATGGCGACTTCCGTCACTGCCGAGTGCGCGTTCAACTCACGCACTCCGCTCAGTAGTGACATGCTTGCCTTGTGCGGCAACACATCAATCCAATGCGACAGATCTGTTTCGGCGTCAGTCAAGAGTTGCTGTTCCCCAGAACGGGTAGAAATTGAACCACTGAAACGGTGCGCGCGCGGCCGCAGCTTCCAGCGCAAGGGCAAATTGAGCCGCATACCGGGTGAGCGCTTCGTCGCGGCCCTTTCGTGGTAGCTCGACCTTCTCGGAAAATTCCTGAAGGTCGACGAACACCTGCTGTCCCTCACGCCAGGCGAACATCAGCTTGACGGGGCAGGCGAGGGCGCGCGCAAGCAGATACGGGCCTATTGGCGCGCGCGCATCGCGTCCCATGAATCGTACGACGGCGGTGCGCCGCT
Organism: uncultured Granulosicoccaceae bacterium; assembly: GCA_938006335.1. Taxonomy (GTDB): domain Bacteria; phylum Pseudomonadota; class Gammaproteobacteria; order Granulosicoccales; family Granulosicoccaceae; genus Granulosicoccus. The sequence goes on from CALLMF010000035.1 coordinate 100,447, forward strand.
CGCCGCTCAGGGGTATGCGATCGCCAGCGATGAACAACCACTCGCCAGCGTCGATGCGAGACTTGAGTTCAAGGATTCGCCCGACGTCGAGTTCATCCACCTGAAACACATTGAGCCGCGAATCTGGACTGTAGTGCGACATGGCGGCGACAAAATTGGCGGAATGCCGATCGTGAACCAGTACATTCACGGTCCGGGCATGGGTGGCCTGCAGAAAACCGCGGCAGTACTCCAGATTGCCGAAATGCGAGCCAATGACCAGTTGTCCGCGCGGGTCCGCAAGTGTCTGCCTGACCAGCGCCTCGTCGATCAGCGTGAAATCCGACTCGCCCGGCGTCGCAGTCCACGCCAGGCCCTTGTCCAGTACCGCCTCGCCAAACGACTGGAAGTGCCTGATGGTATGCGACCAGCCAGGCTCTGTGCCGGGTTCAAGCGATGGCCAGCGCTCCGGATAACATCGCGCATGCGTTCGCAGAAAGTCCATCGAGGCACGCCGCTGCAGCGGACGGGTGCACGCGTACCACACGCCGACAAGCCACAGGATTCCATGGAACACGCGCCGTCCGAACAACCGATACAGGCGGTACAACAGGCGGATACCCAGCACCGTGCCCGATTCACGAATCGAGGACCAGTGTGGCGCAGGGGCGTCAGCAGTTATCGGCGATTCGGACATCCCCCACAGTTTACCGTCAGACCGCACCACGACGTCCAGACAGTCGCCTCATGAGCAAACCGGGGAGCCGGGGTACAAGGCCCGCGAGCAGCCGCACATGCAGGAGGACCAGCTGACGATTGTCGCTGATGTAGTGGAAATGACTGGAGCCGTCCTCCGGGTAGCGGATGGCTGTGGCTACAAATCGCACCGGAACGTCCAGCCAGCGCGCCTTGACGAGTACGTCGGTATCAAATCCCATGCGCGGCGCGATATGAAACTGATCACGCAGTTGATCCAGCACCTGCACCGGGTACACCCGATAACCACACAAACCATCCCGAATACCCCCACCGAGTGTCTCGATGGCGATCATGGCAGTGGTCAGCTTGCGCCCGTGAACACGAGCGGCCGGCGCATCGGCACCGAACACCGGCAGGCCCGAGACGATCGCGCCAGGCTCGCGACGCGATGCGTCCAGCAATGTCGGGAGGTCAGCCACATCGTGCTGGCCATCGGCGTCGATTTGCACGACGTGGGTAAAGCCGGCCGCAGCGGCCGACGCGGCCCCGGTAAACACCGCGGCACCCTTGCCGCGATTGTGCGAATGCGTGAGATAAGTGACGTCGGCCCCCTCTTGTCGAGCCCGTTCGCACAAGCTGCGGCATTGTTCGCTTACCTCGTCACGACTGCCGTCGTCGACGACGACCATGGGCGTGCCGGTCGCTGACAAGGCCGGCAGGAAGCGCTCGAAAGCCTCGATGTGTTCATAGTGAGGTACAACAAGACAGTAGCCGGGCAGGGAGGTCATTGCGTAAACAGCAGGCTGCCGCTCGCGCACACCACATCGTCACGTCGGTACTCGAAGCGCACGCTCGAGGTCTTCAGTTGCAGTGTCAGCTGCACAGGCACTTCAGGCGTTATCGGTCGAACGAACTTCAGCCGCCCGGTGCCGCGATACGCCGAGTCGAACGTGAAAACAGCCTGGCTTGCAATACCTGCCAGATGAACCTGTGCGACACCCGGCAACAGCGGCCTGCCCGGAAAATGCCCGTCAAACCACGGCAGCGTCGCGGGAAATTGCAAGAACAGCACGACCGATCTCGGTGCCGGCTCGGCATCACGCTCCATCTTGAACAACTCGGGACGCTCGGCCGGACTGAGGCGCGCGAAGGGCTGGATCTGCGGGCTCATCCTCTGAGGCCATCACGTGCGAGCTGTTCAAGCTGCAGCATGCGCCCGCGTGCGTCCGTGCACACGTCCTCGAGCGCGTCACCCGCTAGGCCGCGGGCCACGGTAATGGGTTCGCCGACGACCACCTTTACGCGCGCAAACGGCAGCGGCAACAGGGTCCGGTCCCAGCTGGAGAGTCGCACCGCAGGGCGTGCTGCGTAGGCGACCGGCACGAGCGGAGCACCAGACAAGCTCGCGAGCATGGCAACACCGGACTTGAACTGTTCTGCCGGACCGCGCGGACCGTCTGGCGTGACGATCGGCGACACGCCTTCGTTGCGAATCGCCTCATAGATCTCACGCAGGGCTTGTGCCCCACCGCGTGTTGCGGATCCACGGATCACGCGCAAGTTCAGATCCGAAAACATGCGCGCGGCGGCATCCCCATCGCGCGACGGGCTGATCAGATAACCGAGCTTGAGTCGGTTGGATTGTCGCTCGCGCAGCTCGAGCAGGGCGTGCACACAGAAGATCTGCTGGCCGTGCCAGTAACAGGGAATGACGGGTTTTCCATCGGCAGCAAGCGCATCGAGGGCGGGCGAGCCGTCGATGTCGACGCGGCAGGTCTTCCACAGCAGATTGATCACGCCCCGCGCCAGTCGGGGCAACACACGGTCGCCGAGACGGCGTACGCGGCCGCGAGGACGAGATGTTGGTACTCCTGGTTTCGCTGGCATCGTTTCCATCGAATGATATTCTGCGCCGTCCCCGGAACGCCCAGCGTTCATGTCGAATTCTCGCACACCCCTGATACCTGAGTCGCAGACTTCACTGGTGGCCGCGTCAGCGGCCGAGTCATCCGCCCCGTCGGTGCCAGAGGAAGATTCCGCGGGTGAGGCTACCGCGGGGCCTGAGGAGCGCTTTGACGTCACGGTTGACCAGGCGACCTTCGAGAAGCTCGGGCCATGGCAGCAGTGCTACGGCAATCTGTTCAGGGTTCGCGCCAGGACCCGTGAGGCCGACGCCTGGATTGTCAACGACCCGGCCGACGTCAGGCGGGTGCTGATCAGCAACCACAAGAACTATAGCAAGGGCATCGGCTTTGAACGGGTCGCGCTGATGCTCGGCAACGGCATCATCGTGAGCGATGGCGATCGCTGGAAGTCTCAGCGCCGCATGATTCAACCCGCCTTTCACAAGCAGGTCATCGAGCAGTTGAGTGTCACGATGACGCGCTGCAACGATTCGGTCATTGAACGCTGGTGTCGCGCAGCGGACGAAGGCCGCACCATCGATCTCACACGTGACACCAGTGAACTTGCCCTGGAGGTGATCCTGCGCTCACTGTTCAGTGAAGATGTCGACCGCCTGATCGAAACGCACGGCGGCAATCCGTTTTCCCTGTTGGTCGAGGACCTCACCCGCGATCTTGCGCTCGCTGCGCGGTTCCGCGGCCTGACGCGACATGTGCGCGCGATACTTGCCTCCCGCCAGGAAGAAAACCGCATGCCCGCTGACTGGCTGTCGATGTTGCTCGCAGCACGCAACAAGGACACCGGCGATGCCATGACCGAGCAAGCGCTCCTCGACGAGGTCATGACCATCATCGTGGCCGGGCATGAGACGACCGCCGGCACGATGAACTGGACATGGCACCTGCTCGCGGCCAACCCCCATGCGGAGGCGCAATTACACGCCGAAGTCGACACGCTGGACCATGCGCCCGAATTCAACGATCTCGATTCGCTGAGCTACGCACGGCAAGTCGCCGAAGAGACCCTGCGGCTGTACCCACCGGTCTGGCTGTTTTCCCGCAAGGCGCTGGGCGACGATGTGCTGAGCGGCCAGACCATACCGGCCGGCGCCGATATTTTCCTGAGTCCGTGGCTGATGCAACGCGATGCTGCGCACTGGCGTGATGCAACGCGGTTTCGTCCCGAACGCTACGCCGACCTTGAGGCCAGCGAGCTCAAACGTACGGCCTGGTATCCGTTTTCCCTCGGATCGCGGCGCTGCATCGGCGAGTTCTTTTCAATGGTCGAGATGCAGCTGCACCTCGGACGAACCGCTCGCAAGCTACGCTTGTGCAAGGCTTCTGAGCGGACGATCGACGTCGAGCCGCTGGTCAACCTGCGCAGCGCCGTTCCGATCCTCATGAATCCCGTTCGCCGTTGATCGCAGAGCATCAATGATTCACCGGGCACTCACCCTCTAGTTCAATGACCGCCAACCACCAGACCGAAGCGCCAGTGCTCGACCACCCGCAGCTGATGCATCAAGGCCACGGACCGCAGACACTGGTCACCTTGTTTCAACAGCGAAGCGACAGCGCGCGCACACTTGCCCTGTACGAAGCGCGCGGTAACGAGCGCGAGGTCACACTGCAGACGCTGAGCCTATCGGCACGAGCACGGCTTGCGCAGTGGCAAAGCAGGGGAGCCATCGCCGGACAGGCGATCATCCTGCTTTGCGAGGACCGTCTCGCGTTTCTCGAGGCCTTCTGGGCCGCAACGCTGGGCGGGCTGATTCCGGTACCGGTCTCGAGCGGCATCAGCGACGAACATCGCAGCAAGGTGCTGCGTATTGCGTCTCGTCTCGACAGCCCGTGGATATTTACCGACACCACGACGCTCGACAGACTCGCCCAGAGCGATACGGACTCCGGTGATTCCGAGCGTGCCGCATCCGTCGCTGCCTTGTCCGAACGTCAGCTACCGACCGCCCCTGCAGAGCAGAAGCCTGAGGATGCGCGACTGCACAGCCCACAGCCGAACGATATCGCACTGATACAGTTTTCATCGGGCTCGACCAGCGCCCCCAAGGGGGTCGTGCTCACGCATCGCAATCTACTGACAAACCTCGACGCGATCATGCATGGCATGCAGATCCGCGCAGACGACCGCATGATGTCCTGGATGCCGCTCACGCACGATATGGGGCTGATCGGCTTCCACCTCGTGCCGATAGCGGCGGACATCGATCATGTGATTGTGGCAACCGACGTGTTCGTCAGGCGCCCAACGCTCTGGCTGAGCGTGGCGAGTGAGCGCCATGTGACCGTACTGTGTTCACCCAACTTCGGTTACGCACATCTGCTCAAATCCTTTCGCCCGGAAAAGTGCGATGGCCTCGACCTGTCGGCGGTTCGGTTGGTGTTCAACGGCGCAGAACCGATCTCCACTGCATTGATCAATCAATTCAATACAAGCCTGGCGCCCTTTGGACTTCCAGCCAACAGCATGTTCCCGGTCTATGGACTTGCAGAGGCGAGTCTCGCGGTCTGTTTTCCACCCATCGGACGCGCAGTACACCATCAGACGCTCGCTCGCGACGCGCTGGGTGTCGGGCAGAAGGTACGTCCCGAGGACGCCACGGGCGGCGGCGCATGCTTTGTCTCGGTCGGCAGTTGTGTTCGACACGTTGACGTGCGCATCGCCGGGGCTGATGGGGCGACACTTCCCGACGAACACGTAGGGCATCTTCTGATTCGCGGCGCCAGCGTGACCTCGGGTTACCTCGTCACGCTCGGCGAATCGCAACTCGACCGGACGAGCATTGACGATGAACACTGGCTGGACACCGGAGACCTGGGCTTTACCAGCGACGGCGAGCTGTACATCACGGGCCGCGCCAAGGACATCATTTTTGCCAACGGTCAGAATCTCTATCCGCACGACCTGGAGAACACACTGGTCTCCGCGGGAGTGGTCGACGCAGGCAAGGTCGCCGTGGCCGCGCGACCAGACGACGGTGGCGATCAACTCTGCGTGTTCGTGCTGCACCGAGGTAGCGTCGAGGCGTTCACCCGGATCCGCGATGACGTGGTCCGGGAGCTTGCGTTACGCGCTGGGGCAGCGGTTGATCTCGTGATTCCGGTGCAGCGTATTCCGAAGACAACCAGCGGCAAGATCCAGCGTTTTCGACTGGTGGAGGAGCTGATCGACGGTGAGCATGATGCAGGCCTTGCGAACCTGCCTGCGCCAGTCACCACAACCGGACTGAGTGAGCCCGATCACGGTGGCACGCTGTCCATGAGCGAGCAGCTACTGCGCATCTGCAATACGAGGATTGCCGATCAGTCCGTGTCACCTGTCGACAATCTGTTCGAGCTGGGTATCAGCTCTCTGACGCTGGCAGAGATTCATGCGGACATCGAATCGGCCTGGCCGGGTCGACTCGATATCACGGACTTGTTCGACTACCCGACCGTTGCCGAGATCGCGACGGTTCTGGAGGAACGTGCCGCTGTGCCAGCGTCGGTTACCTGAGCAGCGTGCTGCTCACCGTGGCAGGAGCACGACGGTCGCGAGCAATTCAGCCACGGCCAACTTGGCCGATACCGATTGCATGCGTCCAGCGGGAACAGGGCAGAGGCTGCCGGTACGATCACGATTGGGGTCCGTCACACGAACTCGGCGTGGACTGCTGTGGATCAGCGGAACGGCCACGGCCCTGATCCTGTGGCTGTCTTTCAGCTTCTGGATCGACGCCTGGCACCAGCGCCGGGACGCGAGTCTGCTGCTCGAGGAAGTCGGCCTGCATGATCAGCTGTTCGATGCGGCGCGACTGGTGGCCAGTGAACGCGTCGCCACTCTGTGCCTTTTTGCCGCGGGGGCCGGTGACGCCGCGACCGCCGACCGGTTGCGCCGCACGATCGCCACGACGCGAGCGGCACTGATCGCCCGGCTGGATACCCTGCTCGCGAACGCCACAACCATCAACGGCGCAGCGGCCCTCGCGCTTACGCCACGGCAGATCGAGACGATCGCCAACGCCCGCGCCGAGCTCAAGACCGCTCGACAGGGTGTCGACCGCGAACTCGCCGAGGACACAAGCCGTCCCGATCCCGCAGCCGGACGCACGCTCTACCACGCCTTGAACGCTCTGGCGGAGGCCCTTCTGCTGGTGCGCGACGACGCGCGCACCTATGCCCATCGCGGCAACGCGACGATGAGTCGGTTACTCGAGCTGCGCCGGCTGAGCTGGACGCTCGGCGAGTCAGTCTCGCGGAACACGGCGCTCCTGTCGGCATTGATCGACGGCCACCAAGGTATGGATCAAGACATCCGCACACACAGCCTCGCGGCAACGCTTGATGCGCGGCGCGCCTGGGAGCGGATCGCATCATTGTCCGCCAAGGCGAACCTCGACGCCCACGTACAAGCACGGGTGGATACCGTGGCGACGGGCTATCGCGACCGATTCATGCCGGCCAGCGAGCGCTTGCTCGGCCCGTGGGGGAGCGACGCGCCGAGTGTCACGCTGTCGAGCTGGACCGAATCCAGTCGCGAGACGCGGGATGCGATTGCGCGTCTGGACGACGCGATCAGCGAGCGCGCGTCGAACCAGCTTACGGACATCGCGGCACACGCCAAACGACGTATCGTCATCGACTCGATCCTGGTGTTCTTCTGCGTCGTGCTCGTCGTTGCCACGCATCGCCTGCTGTCGGCCATTCGCTACCAGGCCGCGCACGACAGGCTGACCGGATTGCCCAATCGTGCCCAGTTCGAATCGCATCTGCGGCAGGCCGTGAACGTTGCACTACAGGGCGGATCACCCATCGCCCTGCTGTTCGTCGATCTCGACGGATTCAAGAAGGTCAACGACACGCTGGGCCACCACGCCGGTGATGAGCTGTTGTGCCGGGTTGCCGAACGCTTGCGCCAGTCGGCTGGCTCACCAATCGCCGTGGCCCGCATGGGCGGGGACGAATTCGCGGTACTCGTGCCTGACGCCGAGCGTCGGGCTGTCGCGGAGCACGTGCAACAGGATCTGTTGGCGGGCATGAACATGGACGGTATCCAGATACATGTCGGTGCCAGTATCGGCGTCGCGCGATGCCCTCTTGATGCCAACTCGGCCGATACCTTGCTTGGAAGCGCCGACATCGCCATGTATGAAGCCAAGCGAGCCGACGGTGACGCGGTACGTTATTTCACCGCCGACATGGCCGAGCGATTCAGCACGCGCGCCGCGCTCGAACGGGAACTCGCCGGGGCGGCTGCGCGCGGCGAGCTGCAGCTGTACTACCAACCACAGGTCAGCGTGGCGAGTGGCAGCATCAGCGGACTCGAAGCCCTGCTGCGCTGGCAACATCCACAACGCGGCATGGTCTCGCCTGCGGACTTCATACCGATCGCCGAGGACAGCGGACTCATACGGACGATCGGCGCCTGGGTGCTTGACGAGGCGTGTCGCCAGTGCGCCGAGTGGCAGCACGCGCACGGGCTGTCGGTACGCGTTGCGGTCAATGTGTCGGCCGCCCAGTTTGCCGAAGGCGACTTCGTGACCTCGGTGAGCGACAGCCTGACACGGCATGCTCTGCCGGCCGGACAACTGGAGCTCGAGGTGACCGAGAGCATCGGGGTCGGCGATCTGGACGCGGTCGTCGAGCAGCTCCGACAGCTCAGGGCGCTCGGCGTGCACATCGCGCTCGACGACTTCGGCACCGGGTACTCGTCGCTGCACTATCTTGATCGCCTGCCGCTCGACTGCCTGAAGATCGATCGGGCCTTTGTGCAACGGCTCGACGTGAGCGCACCCGGAGACTCGCTGTTGCACAAGATTCAGCTCGTTGCGGCGTCCTTCGGCCTGGAAACGGTCGTCGAAGGCGTCGAGACCATCGAGCAGTTACGGGCCATCGACTCGCTCAGGTGCACCATCGTCCAGGGCTTCGTGCATGCTCCACCGGTGCCGGCAGGCGAGGTCCCCGAGACACTCACGCGCATCGTCGCCGAGTCCGGCCGCGGCGACGACGAACTAAACCGCGCTGCCTGAAACCAGGAAGTGTCGTAACGTCTGTCTATCACGGTAAAGACACACGCTCGTTCATGTCTCAGAGCGGCGGAGTTCCAAGGCACGCGGCAGGGCAGGCCGCACAGCGCTCAGGCAGCGCGGCGAAGCGTCGTTTGGTCAGTATCCGGTGACTCGCCACCTGCAGGCTCGGCGCCATCGTGCCCTGTATCGATCAGCGCCGACTCGCGCAGTTCACGCTCGAGAAGATCCGCTTCCTCGCGCTCGGTTTGCGCCCGGCTCTTGACTGCAGAGCCGACATCCGCGAGCGTATTGGGCATGTCCACGACATGCCAGCTGGATACGGAGCCGGCGGCAGCGGCCCGCTTGTCGAGGTAGCGACGCCAATGGGCGAGCACCTGATTCTGCAGGTTGTCAAACCAGGGTAGGTCGAGCCCCGGTGACGGGTTGAACGGATTGCCTCGACTGATCGTCCACAGCTCGGTGCGCGTGCTCTTGCTGGTGGCCTCGCCACGGCAGTGAAAGCCGTGGGTGTTTGCGATCACCAAGGTGTTTGCAGGTACGGCAAACGCCCGCGGTTCCGGGAACCCCATCCGGACCGCGTCATCAGCGGTCAGTCGAAGAGACCCGTTGCCGGAGTACGTGTCTGCGCCCTCACTGATCTGGATGCTCTTCTGGTACTCCCACCTGAGTCTTGCGAGTGTCAACCGCTGCGAACCCGGGACGTAGGTAAAAGGCCCGTTGCGCTCATCGACGTCGTCCAGGAAGTACCAGCTCTTCATGGTCGGATGAAACGTGTCCGAATGGAGGTTCTTCTGAGGGTCCTTGGGCCCATCTACAAACCCGTTCTTGATCGTCTGGATGTAGGCAATGGGCCTGACGCGCTTGCCCGCGGCAAACTTAAGCAAGGTTTGCAGGCGACCACCATGCAACACCGAGTCAAACGCGGGCAGTGAGCGCAATACCATCCGATCGAGCTGGATCCGGTGGGTGAGGGTGTCGCCCTGCACACATTCACGTACCTCGGCATCAGCCGTTGCGGCTTCCTTGCGCAGCGCAGCCACCGTGTCCGCGTCCAGAAAATTCTCGACCAGCATGTAGCCATTGCGATGCCAGCAATCACGCAGTCCCGCATCGACCCCACGTGACAGCAAGCGCATTCGCAGGCCCATGATTGCATGCGCCACCACCATGCGTGCCACGTGCAGACCGAGGCGGTTGGCCAGACGGCTACCGATCAGCGGATTGCGCGAAAATGACTTGGACTGGGTAAACAGCTGAATCACCCAAACGGGTGTCAGGAGTAGTTTTTTCATGATGCGGTCCCGCGTGGCATGACCCACTCAAGCAAGCCATGTGCCTTCCCTGCATCCTCCATTCCCTGATCAATGAGCGAGTCAGCGCCTGAGCCGATATCGGTTGGCGTAGAATCATGCTGGCCACGGCGCCGTTGCCAGCCCTTGGCGATCGCCCGCCAAAAACGATACAGGTGCCCATGTCTGCTGCCGATCAGGTCGGTTCGGAGTCGAAAACGCGGCGCCAGGCAATCGAAATTGCCCAGATCGAGCTGTTCTGCAAGAACCTTCCCGGCATCATCGTGGGCTCGGGGATTGCTGCACTTGTCATGGTCTTTGCGACGAGCGCTACGCTTTCGCTGAACGTTCGTATCGGCTGGTTCCTGCTGGTCATGGTGCTCTCTATCGTGCGATTGCGTCACCTCGCGGGCTTGCGCGCGCGGCCGGTCACGGCGGCCACGCTCAAACGCCGGCAGTTCGAACTCACCTTGTTTTCGGCACTGGCAGCGCTGAGCTGGGGCGTCCTCGGATTCATTGCGCTGACGCCTGATTCCCTGATGCAGTCGGTCGTAGTGATCACGATGATCACCGCCATGGTCGCCAGCGGCTCGGCCCTGATCTCGCACCTGTCAGTCACCTACGTCACATTCGTGCTGCTGATCCTTGGGCCCGTCGTTGCTCGCTGCCTGATGCTCGGAGGTCGGGAGTTCACGCTGATGGGGCTGTTACTCCTGATATTCATGGCGGTCTCCTGGTTTACCTCGCGCGCCAGCGCCGAGAACGTGGTGGGATTCATCAAGGCCCGATTCGACAATCTCGATCAGTACACCGAGCTTCTGGATGAAAAATACAAGGTGGACGAAGGGCGCGAGCGAGCTGAAGCGGCCAATGCCGCCAAATCGCAGTTCTTGAGCTCCGCCAGTCACGACTTGCGACAGCCGTTGCATTCGCTGCGCCTGTTCTCGGCCACCTTGCAATCCAGGTTGAGCGCACGGATGTCGCCTGCGGTTGATGGCGAAGACGATGAACTCGTCGAAGATCACCGCTTGGTCACACGCATCGATGAGTCCGTTACCGCACTGGAGGAACTGTTTGAAGGAATACTCGATTTATCCAGACTTGATGCCGGCACCGTAGACGCAAAGATCGAGGATGTATCGCTCGCACCGATCTTCGAGCATCTGAAACTGGCGCACGCGCCAGCGGCCATCGTCAAGGGCGTGAGCTGGCATGACAATGCCAACGACGCCGTTGTGCGCACGGATCCGGTAATGCTCGAAAGATTGCTGACCAACCTTGTATCCAACGCGTTGCGCTACACACGATCAGGAGCCATTCACCTGCGCGCGGAAACCCACAATGAACGCGTATCGATACGTGTGATTGACACAGGCATCGGTATTCCGAAGGCCGAACACGCGCGCATATTCCAGGAGTTCGTACAGCTCGACAATCCTGAGCGTGATCGGCAGAAGGGCATCGGACTCGGTTTGTCCATCGTCAAGCGGCTGGCGAGTCTGCTGAGAGCCAATGTGCGCATCGAATCCAACGCGACCGGAGCGGGCACCTGCTTCGTCGTGGATGTCGCCGCTGGGGATGCCAACAAAGTCGCGCCCGTGTCCGACGCCAAATCATCGAACAAGGAATCGCTCGCAGGACTTTTCATACTCGTCATTGACGATGACGAATCTGCCCGTCTTGCGATGGAAGCGTTGATGCACAACTGGGATTGCACCGTCATGGTCGCGAGCTCGGCCGATGAAGCGGTGCAAGCCCTCGAGGAAATCAACGAGACGCCGGATATCATCATCAGTGACTATCGTCTGCGTGCTGGTGAGACCGGAACGCAGGCGATTGCCAAGGTTTGCGCGCAGACGCAGACGAAGCTGCCCGCACTGCTGATCACCGGCGATGTCGACGCTCACCGTTTGCGTGATATCAACGAGTCCGGTTTACCGGTATTGCACAAGCCCTGCAGGCCAGCAGAACTGAAGAGCCGAATCTGCGACCTGACAAACCGGTAGGCGAGGGGGGCTCCGGAGCGCCTCGGAACACGCAGATTCACCCTCTGCCCGTGCAACTGACACAAATTGTAGCGGGTGTTGTAAACACAGACACTTAGCGCAGACAATCGCACCCTTTCAGTCGCAATTGTCGATTGCGGAAAGGCCATGAGACAGCAATAATGCAGCACACCTTGAGGAGCTTGCCTTGACTATTCACGATCGACTCGTCGACGATTTTGTTGCCAACAAGGTCGAGTTCATAACGACCGTACCTTGCAAACAGCTGGGCGGTGTCATCGAAGCTGTAGACAAGCACGACAGCATCATGCATGTGCCGTGCAACAAGGAAGATGAGGGTATCGGCCTGTGCGCAGGCGCGCACATGGGCGGCAAACGATCCGCCATCATCATGCAGAACACGGCCATCGGCGTGGTGGTGAACACGCTTGTCACGCTCACTCAGTACTACCGCCTCCCGCTACCCATGCTGATCAGCTATCGCGGCGAACTCGGTGAGCCGGTCGCCTGCCAGGTCGAGATGGCCGTTCATACCAAGGCGCTGCTTTCGCAGCTCAACATCCCGACCTACCACTTCCATCAGGAAGAGGACGCCGCCGAGTTTGGCGCGATCCTGAGCCACACCTACATGTGCAACAAGCCGGTCGCGATATTGACCGATGCGACCTTCTGGAAGGGGTACTGAGTCATGGTCCGATCTGAAATTCTCGAGCTGCTGGTACCGGTCTTGCGCGACCAGTTGATCGTATGCAACATCGGCTTGCCGAGTCAGGAGTTGCACAAGACCCTCGACCAGCCAAGCAACTTCTACATGCTCGGCACCATGGGACTGGCGTCGTCCATCGGATTGGGTGTTGCCCTGGCACAGAACCGCAAGGTCATGGCCATCGACGGTGACGGTTCGGTCCTGACCAACCTGGGCACGCTCGCCACCATCGGCAACAACCCCACACCCAATCTGGTACTGCTGATCATCGACAATGGCAGCTATGGATCCACCGGAGATCAACCGACCTATGCGGGCGGCAAGACGTCTCTGACCGAAGTGGCGCGCGCCTGTGGCAGTGAGCACGTGGTCGAATGCGGGTCTGATGATGTCGTCGCGGTAGTGACTGCTGCTCTGGCCGCGGATCACGGCACGATCATCGTCTGCAAGTGCGAGTCCGGCAACGTCAAGGTCCCTGTCATCACCATGGATCCGGTGGTCATCAAGGATCGGTTCATGAAGGCCATCGAAGCAACGCAGGCCTGACTTGCGAGCAGAGTGGCGGCAAGCGATATCCATTCAGCCGAGGATGCACGGCGGCTTGCAAAGCGCAAGTTGCCGTGGCTGATCTTCGACTACATCGACGGAGCCGCCGGCACCGGGCATGCCGAACAGCGTAACCGGTCGACGCTCGCCGACATACAGCTACAACCGCGCGTTCTCCGAGACGTCGAATTCCGCTCGGTGAGTCGCGATGTCTTTGGCACCATCTCGGCCTTGCCCTTTGGTATCAGCCCGATGGGCTTGTGCAACCTTGCATGGACAAGCGCGGACCGACTGCTTGCCGATGCTGCCGCACAGCACTCCATACCGCTCGGCGTATCGACAGCCGCATCCAGTTCGCTGGAGGTGCAGATCCAGCGTGCGCAGGGACATGCGTGGTTTCAGCTGTACTTCAGCGGTGATATCGATGGCTCGCTACGGCTGGTGGAGCGGGCACGGGTGGCGGGCTACGAGACACTGGTATTGACCGTCGATGTGCCGGAGGTCGGGCGTCGACCCCGCGAGTTGCGGCGCGGCTTCACGATGCCATTCCGCATCGGGCCGCAGCAATTTCTGGACTTTGCTCTGCACCCGCAGTGGTCACTCTCCACACTACGGGGCGGGCGACCGGACCTTGCCAACTTCGGCGGTGAGCACGGAGAGTTCGACCGTACGCGCAGCCGCGCCGGCGCGGACTGGTCCGTACTCCAGCGACTGCGCGATGCGTGGCCTGGCAAACTGGTGGTAAAGGGTGTGCTCAACACCGACGATGCCCTGCAATTACAGAAAGCCGGGGTCGATGCCATTCAGGTGTCCAGCCACGGCGGCAGACAACTGGATTCCGCACCACCCCCGATCCTTGCCCTCGGACACATACGGCGCGCCCTCGGGCCCGACTTTCCCTTGTTCTATGACAGTGGCCTGCGCTGTGGCGAGGACATCGTCAAGGCGTATGCGTTGGGCGCGGATTTCGTCTTCCTCGGGCGACCTCTGTTGTACGCCATCGCCGCCGGTCGAGAGCAGGGTTTGAAGAAGCTGCTCGAAACACTCAGCACCGAAACCAGTATTGCGCTCGCACAGCTGGGGCTGACCAGCCTCGATGACTGCGGGCCGACTTCCTTGATCGCCGACAGCGTGACCGCAACCGGCGCACCAGCAACACCACCGAGAATCACCCCATGAATTCAACTGCTTCGCCCATCGCTCGCGAATACCTCAAGCAAGCCGCGCTGACTGCAGCAAGCGACGCTGCTGACGTTCGCAACACCGTGCAGTCGATCCTCGATGAGATCGAGACTGGCGGTGAGGAAGCCGCCAGGAGATACGCAGAAAAGTTCGACAAGTACAGTGGAAACATCGTACTCACCCGCGATGAAATCGACGCTGCCAGTGCGCGGGTCTCCCCCAAACTCAAGAGTGATATCGCGTTCGCCCACGACAATGTGCGTCGCTTTGCCGAGGCCCAGAAGTCGTCGATGGCAGATCTCGACATGGCCGTACTCCCGGGCTACACGCTGGGCCAGAAATGCGTTCCCTGCAATGCCGCAGGCTGCTATGTACCCGGCGGGCGCTACAGCCACGTTGCCAGTGCGATCATGACGGTCACCACTGCCAAGGTCGCAGGCGTCAGCCACATCGTTGCCTGCTCGCCACCACGACCGGATGCTGGAATCAACGATGCGATTGCCTACGCGGCCGATCTGTGTGGAGCGGACTCCATCCTTGCCATGGGCGGCGTACAGGGAATTGCGGCAATGACCTTCGGGCTGTTCGGTCTGCCAAAGTCGGACATTCTTGTCGGGCCGGGCAACCAGTTTGTGGCCGAGGCCAAGCGCATCCTGTACGGGCGCGTGGGCATCGACATGTTTGCAGGCCCCACCGACAGCCTGATCCTCGCCGATACCAACGCCGATGCAGAGATCGTCGCCGTCGACCTCGTCAGCCAGGCAGAGCACGGCTACAACTCACCGGTATGGTTGGTCACCGATAGCCGCGAGCTCGCGCAGAAGGTGATGGACCGCGTACCGGAGTTGATCGCCGACTTGCCGGAAACCAATCGCGTCAACGCCGAAGCCGCCTGGCGCGACTACGCCGAGGTCATCCTGTGTGCCGATCGCGAAGCGATGGCGGCCACCAGCGACGAATACGCCCCGGAACACTTGAGCGTGCAGGCCGACGATCTCGACTGGTGGCTGGACCGCCTGACGTGCTACGGGTCGCTGTTCCTCGGTGAGGAGACCACCGTGTCGTATGGCGACAAGGCGGCAGGTACCAACCACGTATTGCCGACCTCACGTGCAGCGAACTACTCGGGCGGGCTTTCCGTGCACAAGTTCATGAAGGTGATCACGTGGCAGCGCGCCAGTCGGGATGCCTCTCGGCCCGTGGCGGAAGCCACCGCCAGGATCTCGCGACTCGAGGGTATGGAGGGCCATGCCCGAGCGGCCGACATCCGTCTGGGCAAGTACTTCCCGGATACCACCTTCGATCTGGAAGCCTGACAGCGTCTCTCGAGACCGCTCCCGGGGGACAGGAGTCGTTGAAGGCGGCCTCAAGCTGACGTTTTGTCAGTCGCTATATGCGCCATAGGGACGATTGGGTGCGCGTGCGAACCGCCGCGAACACCGTCCAACGTCCGGATGCAGCCACAGGACAAGACGATGACCGACAAGTACCGCCTCGTGACAAGAAGTGATTTCGATGGCCTGGTATGCGCGGTGCTCCTCAAGCACCTCGATTTGATCGACGAAATCACCTTCGTGCATCCGAAGGATATGCAGGACGGCAAGATCGAGATCACTAATCGCGATATCACCACGAACCTGCCATTCGTGGAAGGCGCGTACAAGGTGTTTGATCACCATGAATCCGAAGCGCAACGCAACGACACCAGCGTCGTCAACTACGTGATCGATCCGGAGGCGGATTCGGCCGCACGCATCGTCTGGAAGTACTACGGCGGGCACGCCTCCTTCCCCCCCGAGTGGGATGAAATGATGACGGCGGTGGACAAGGCAGACTCTGCTCGGTTCACCATCGACGAAGTGCTCGAGCCGCGTCGCTGGGAGCTGTTGAACATGCTCATGGACTCGCGTACCGGCCTCGGGCGGTTTCGCGAATTCCGGATCTCGAACTATCAGTTGATGATGAATCTCATCGACGCCTGCCGCGAGCAGTCCATCGACGAGATTCTGGCCGTGCCGGACCTGCGCGAACGTATCGAATTGTTTGATAGCCAGCGCGCCCTGTTTCAGGACCAGCTCAACCGCTGTGCCACCGTGTACGGCAACCTCGTCGTGCTCGACCTGCGCGACGAGGAAGTGATCTATACCGGCAGCCGCTTCGCGATCTATGCGGCGTTCCCGCAATGCAACATCTCGATCCACCAGATGTGGGGCTTCCAGAAGCAGAACGTGGTGTACGCGACGGGCAAGTCGATATTCGACCGAAGCTGCACGACCAACATCGGCGAGCTGATGCTCGAATACGGTGGTGGCGGCCATGCCGCGGCCGGCACCTGCCAGGTCGACGTGGAAGATGCCGACAAGGTGCTCGATGCACTGATCGATCGCATCAACGTCGATGACGCGGCCGCGATGCGCCAGGCGAGCTAGTGGCCGCGCCTCAGCCCTGATCCCGCTCGGGTGAGAAGAACTCCCACCACCGCCGCTGCGGCGGCAACTCACCACTGACCGAGTCGGAATTGTCCTCGATGCGGGACACGACTTCGCCATCGAAGTAGACGGTCACGCGGCGCGCCGGTATCGGAGACCCTGCCGGGCCCCGTGTAAATACGTAATCCCAGCGGTCCGCGCTAAACGGCGAATCGGTGATGGGCGATCCCAACACCGTGCGCACCTGTTCACGCGGCATCCCGGTCTTCACGTCACCGACACGTGCCGGGTCAACCAGATTGCCCTGCTGAATGGTGATGCGGTGTGGCGCAGGTAACCACCAAGGGTCTCCGGCGCAGCCGGATACCGCCAGGGTCAACAGCACAACCCCCAGAGCGCGGCGAGAGCAGGCACCCAACGGTGCAACGGTGTAGTTCAAAGCCATGATAGGGAGTATGGCTGATTCATGAGCTGACGTTCTCGAGCATCTCCGCCGCGTGCTGGCGGGTCTTGGCGGTGATCTTCTTGCCGCCCAGCATCCGCGCGATTTCGTCTCGTTTCTGCGTCTTGTCGAGGCGGTCGAGCTGCGTATGGGTGCGACCATCGCTGACGGTCTTGCTGACTTTCAGGTGGTCATGCGCCTGTGCCGCGACCTGCGGCAGATGAGTCACGCACATGACCTGGTAGCTGTCGCCAAGGCGCCTGAGCAAGCGGCCGACCGTCTCGCCGACCGCACCACCAATACCCGTGTCCACTTCATCAAAGATCAGTGTTGGAACCTCGTGCTGATCCAATGACGCAAGTTGCAAGGCGAGACCGATGCGCGAGAGCTCGCCACCCGAGGCCACCTGCGACAACGGAGCAGGGGCGACGCCCGGATTGGGGCTGACTTCAAAGATCACCCGATTGACGCCGTGGCGTTCGATACGGCTTTCGTCGCGATCCACCACTACGCGAAAAACGCCGCCTTCCATGGCAAGCCCTTGCATGGATTCGGTAATGACCTCACCCAGTTGCCGGGCGGCCTTCTGTCGATGTCGCGACAGAATCAACGCCTGCTTGAGCCAGGCCTGGTAGGCCGTGTCACGCGCCTCGGTCAGTGCCTCCAGAGAGCCTGCAGGGTCGGTGAGCGTGTCCAGCTCCTGACGCAAGCGATCCTCGGTATCGGCAAGCTGTTTCACGGGGATCCCGTGCTTCTTGGCGAGACCATGCAACACACCAAGGCGCTCGTCCAACCATGACAAGCGAGCATCATCACTCTCGAGCGCGGATACTTTCGCGCCGACCATGCGTGTCGCCTCGCTCACCTGTATAGCGGCTGACTCAACGAGGTCCAATGCCTCCTGCAGCGAGCCGTCCACAGCGACCAGCTCAGCCAATGGGGGCAGGGCATCGGCAAGTGCAGGGGCTGCCGCATGCTCCAGCGCCTGCTCGATACGCGTGCCTGCCTGACGACTGCGATCGACATCGGCGAGCCAGCGATGCTCCTGCTCGAGCGCTTCAACGGTCAGATCGCCAAGGTCTGCCTGATCAAACTCCTGAAGCTGGAAACTCAGCAGATCGTGTTGCTGCTGACGCCCGCCCTGCGCTGCTTCAAACGACTCGACCTGTTGCTGAGCAGCCTGCCATTGATCCCAGGCGACGTTGGTGCGCGCAAGCGAGGCATGCGGGCTGATGGCATCGAGCAAGCGTCTTTGCTCGGCGCCGCTGGCAAGCGCATGGTGTGCGCTCTGACCGTGAATCGATACCAGCAGATTGCCCAGCGTCTTGAGCGACGCCACAGGTACGGAGCTGCCATTGATGCTGGCGCGAGACTTACCCGCCGCAGTCACGACCCGACGCAACACGCAGTCGCCATCGGGGATGTCCAGATCGTGCTGGCTGAGCCAGTGATGAGCTGCCGTTCCATCATCGATATCGAAAGAAGCCGTCACTTCAGCGCGATCAGCTCCCTCTCGCACCTTGTCCGACCGTGCTCGCTCACCCAGTACCAGGCCGAGCGCATCCAACAGTATGGATTTGCCTGCGCCTGTCTCACCGGTCAGCGCCGACAAGCCCTGGCCGGGCTCGATCTCGGTGTCGTCGATGATCGCGAAATCGCGTATTCGCAGATGGTTCAGCACGACCTGCAATCAGACCCAGTTGAGTTTCTCGCGCAACAGGCGGTGGTAGTCGTAGTCGACAGGATGCAGCATGGTCAGCGCGCGCGCATGACGCTCCACGACGACCACATCACCGGTGAGCGTATCAAAGTACTCCTGACCATCACACACCAGCTGCACACTGCCAACGGTGCTGTCGGTCAGATCTGCTTCGATCTTGTGGTCCGCATCCACGACCAGTGGCCTGCTGGCAAGTACGTGCGGACAGATCGGCTGAAGAATCATGCCGTCGACCGTCGGCGCAACAATGGGCCCACCGTTGGAGAGCGAGTACGCGGTAGAGCCCGACGGTGTCGCCACGATCAGGCCGTCGGCCCTCTGGCGCGTTACCAGGTGCCCGTCGATACGAATATCGAAATCCATCAACCGCAACACGTCGGTGACGCGCACAACCGCATCGTTGAGCGCGCTGGAGCGTGCCACGCACTGACCGTCGCGCATAAGACTGACGTCGAGCATGCTGCGCTGTTCTTCGAAGTACTCACCGCGCAGGATGGCACTGAGCGCATCGAGCCCATCGTCCGGAGATACATCGACCAGAAAGCCAAGGCGCCCGCGGTTGACACCGATGATCGGCACCTCGGCATCAACGAGCTGTCGGGCGGTATTGAGCATGGTGCCATCGCCACCAATGACGATAGCCACATCGACGCTGCTACCGAGCGTCTTCATGTCTACGGTAGGCAGCGAGCGGTCAAGACTCGCTGTACTTTGCTCGGCCACCACTTCTATCCCGAGCGTGTTCAAACAATGAACCACGTCGGCGAGTGTGTCGGCAACACTCCCATCGTCCGGCTTGACCACCAGGCCGGCACGCGAAAACTTAGTCATCCCGCGACCGTAGCACGTTAGCCCTCGGTCGCGAGGCGTTGCAGTTCGTACAAATGCTCGAGCGCCTGGCGCGGATTGATCTCGTCGACGTCCAGAGCGCCCAGATATCGCTCCAAAGCTGCGTTCGAGCCAAAAAGATCAAGCTGCGGCCCGGAATCTGCCGCGGCGCGATGATTACTTGACGCAACCGAAGAAATCACACCGTCACCGGTGGCAAGGGGCGCGAGAGCCACGATACTCCCATCCGAATCGTCGCCTCCCGCGTCAGCGCTGCCTTGCTCGAGCAAGTGCAACCGGTGCTGGGCTGTCTCGAGCGCTTTGGCGGGCAGCCCGGCGAGGGCCGCGACCTGCAATCCGTAACTTCGGTCAGTCGCGCCCGCCTTGATACGGTGCATGAACACGATATGACCGTCGTGCTCTACCGCATCCAGATGGACATTGTCCACGGCATGCGTGGTGTCCGCCATCCGTGTCAGCTCGAAGTAGTGCGTGGCAAACAGGCACCAGCTTCGGTTGACGCGGGCGAGGTGATCGGCGCATGCCCAGGCCAACGCCAGCCCGTCCCATGTGCTGGTGCCGCGTCCGACTTCATCCATCAACACCAGGCTCAACGGCGTGGCATTCCTGAGAATCAGCGCCGCTTCAGTCATTTCCACCATGAAGGTGGACTGGCCTCGAGCCAGGTCGTCAGACGCACCAATACGCGTGAAAATGCGGTCAACCGGTCCGATCTGCGCCGCGTGTGCCGGCACCCAGCTGCCAACATGCGCCAACAACACGATGAGTGCGCACTGGCGCATGAAGGTCGATTTTCCGCCCATGTTCGGTCCGGTCACCAGCAGCATCCGATGATCATCGTCGAGCATCAGGGGGTTGGCCACAAAGGGCTCGTCGATCAGCATTTCGACAACCGGGTGACGCCCCTCCTCAATCGATAGGCCTGGGGTATCGGTCAGCGTCGGGCGATGCCACTGCATGTCCAGCGCGGCGCAGCCGAGGCTTGCGAGCACGTCCACTTCAGTGATCACATCACAGAGCGTCGACAGCGCATCGAGATCGGGGGCGAGCGAGCGCACAAGCTGCGCATACAGCGCCCGCTCGCGCGCCAGTGATTTCTCGCGCGAACCGAGCACTCGGTCCTCATGCTCCTTGAGTTCCGGAGTGATGTAGCGCTCGCTGCTTTTCAGTGTTTGCCGCCGTGTCCAGTGATCCGCCGGCGCCTGACTGCGTGGCGTCTCGATATAGAAGCCGTGTACGCGGTTGTAGCCGACCTTGAGCCCGCTGATACCGCTGACTTCACGTTCGCGACGCTCGAAGGCCTCGAGAAACTCGGTGGCATCGGTGCCAAGCGAGCGCAATTCGTCGAGCTCGGCGTCAAAGCCCTCGGCAATCACGCCCCCCTCCCGCAGGACCGTCGGCGGATTCTCGCGTATGGCCTCCGCAAGCCGCGCCGCCACCGGAGACTCGACAGCCAGCGTCTCGATAACCGGTGCGAGCGCCGCATCGGTCCCCTCGAGCTGTTCGGCCACCAGAGGCAGCAGTATCAAGCTCTGGCGCAGTCTGTCGAGCTCGCGCGGCGAGACGGTCTCCAGGCGCAAGCGGGTGATGATCCGTTCGATGTCGCTGATACCGGACAGCCGCTCGGCCAGATCGCGGCAACGTTCGTCTTCCATCATGCTTGCCACGCGACGCTGACGCCGCTCGATCACCCCGCGATCTCGCAAGGGACGCTGCAGCCATTGGCGCAGCCGCCGCCCACCCATGGGCGTGCGCGTCCGGTCCATCACATCAAACAGGCTCCGGCCGCGCTCGCCGGACTGGCTTTGCACCAGTTCCAGGTGACGTCGCGTGCCGGGGTCCAGTTGCACGGTGTCGGCCGCGTGCTCCACGCGCAGACCGGTGACCTGGTCCAAACGGCCCGCCTGCGTTTCGCGGGCGTAACCGAGTGCAACTGCCGCCGCCGTGGTGGCTGCCGCCATGTCTTCACAACCGAAAGCGGAGAGGTTCTGGGTGCCGAAGTGCTCCAGCAGGGACCGCCTGGCCGAATCGGGATCGAACAACCACGGCGCACGCGGGCGGATCGCGCGCTCGCCACCGTCTTCGGCGAGCCGCGCTTGCATGGCGCTGCCCTCGGCAACAAGCAACTCGGCGGGATCCAGCCGGGCGAGCTCTGCCGCAAGGTCTTCATCGGTCGAGACTTCGGCGACCGCAAGGTCTCCGCTCGCGGCATCGAGTGACGCGATACCGTAACGCCCCGCCTGCGCGCACACCGCCACCAGCAGAGCGGTCTCACCGGGTGCCAACAAGCTCTCTTCGGTCAGCGTACCCGGTGTCACAACGCGCACCACTTCGCGCTTCACCGGCCCCTTGCCGGTCGGGTCACCGGTCTGCTCGCACACGGCAACCGACACGCCACGCTTGACCAGTCGGGCGAGGTATCCGTCGGCCGCATGGTAGGGAACGCCCGCCATCGGAATGGGGGAGCCGCCGGATTTTCCGCGGGCGGTCAACGTAATATCCAGCAGTTCTGCGGCGCGCCGTGCATCGTCGTAGAACAACTCATAGAAGTCGCCCATGCGGTAGAACAGCATGGAATCGGGATGTTCTGCCTTGATGCCCAGGTATTGCTGCATCATCGGGGTGTGCGACGTCGTCATGACGCGCAGTTTACTGGCCGCGGACTTGCGCGGCGCACATTGCGGGTGATCCAAGCCGATCCCCGAAAAGGTAACGCCATGAACTACAGCAGCGAGGTACTCGCGCAGGTCCGACGTATCGGTGAATACCTGATCTCGCGAGGGTGGACGATCACCGCGGCGGAGTCCTGCACCGGAGGGCTGTTTTGCGGAGCGCTCACCGCGGTGGCCGGCAGCTCGGCCTGGTTCAATCAGGGACTGGTGACCTACTCGAACAACGCCAAGACACGCTGGGTGTCCGTACCAGAGGCGACACTGCAGTCGCATGGCGCGGTCAGCCGCGCAACCGTCGAGTCCATGGCGACCGGTGCGATGGCAGCCACGGGTGCCGATGTTGCAGTGACCATCAGCGGCATCGCCGGGCCGGACGGTGCGGTTGCGGACAAACCGGTCGGCACGGTATGGATTGCCGTAGCGTCTGCCGATGGCGGTGTCGGGGCCACGCTCCACCAGTTCGACGGCGATCGCCAGTCCGTGCGAATTCAGGCAGTGGAAGCCGCACTGCGTGCTACGCTTTTGCGCGTCGAAAACACTGTTGGCCCCGGATGATGATCCCACTTTCCCTTGACCGCCGTAACCCACTCAAACCGCTCGCCGGCGTCCTCCTGTGCGTGGCGCTAGGTGCGGGTTCTGCTGCCTTTGCCCAGGGCAGCACCAATTCCCAGGAAATGTCGCTCGAAGAGCTCGAGGCCTACATCGCCGAGCAGAAAGCCGCGCTGGAAACCGTCATCGAGAACCGCGACCTCACACGCGAGAAGGTCGAGGCTATCGAGGATGCCGTCGCCGAGGCTGACGTGCGTCAATCCGAAGTGCGGGCGGAGATCGCAGCACTTTGCGAAGAGCGCGAAAGCGCGGAGCCGGGCAGTCTCGAGACCTGCCTTGCGGAAAACGGCGGTTAGGCAAACGTTGCACCGCAGCCGATTCGATGGCTGTGCAGCGCAGACTGCTGTATCTGTTTACAGTCTTTTTCTGCTGAAGTACCCCATTCGCGCCTTGAGCGTGAGAGACTTCGTATTGCGGTGATGCTGGCGGTTATCTGTCGGCAACTGGCCAGGAAGCCCCACCGCATCGCACACGCAACGGAGCACTCACAGTGGACGACAATCGCAAAAAAGCCCTCTCGGCCGCCCTCGGCCAAATCGAAAAACAGTTTGGCAAAGGCGCCATCATGCGCATGGGCGACGATACTGCCAATCGGGATATCGACGTCATCTCTACCGGCTGTCTCGGGCTGGATGTCGCGCTAGGCATTGGCGGATTGCCACGCGGCCGCATCTGCGAAATCTACGGGCCGGAATCTTCGGGCAAGACCACCATGACCTTGCAGGTCGTGGCGGCGTGCCAGAAAGCCGGAGGCACCGCAGCCTTCGTTGACGCCGAGCACGCCCTGGACCCCGAATACGCCCGCAAGCTCGGTGTCAATGTGGACGATCTGCTGATCTCACAGCCGGATACCGGCGATCAGGCACTGGAAATCACCGACATGCTGGTGCGCTCCAGCGCTGTCGACATCATCGTGGTCGATTCCGTCGCGGCGCTCACGCCCAAGGCAGAAATCGAGGGCGACATGGGCGACAGTCACGTGGGCCTGCACGCTCGCCTGATGAGCCAGGCCCTGCGCAAGCTCACCGGTAACATCAAGCGCACCAACACGCTCGTGATCTTCATCAACCAGATCCGCATGAAGATCGGTGTGATGTTTGGCAGCCCGGAGACCACCACGGGCGGTAACGCACTCAAGTTCTACTCATCGGTCCGGCTCGATATCCGACGCATCGGCGCTATCAAGCGTGCGGACGAGATCATCGGCAACGAAACACGCGTCAAGGTGGTCAAGAACAAGATGGCACCCCCGTTTCGTCAGACCGAGTTCGAGATTCTCTATGGCGAGGGCACCTCGCGAGAGGGCGAGCTCATCGATCTCGGCGTACAAAACGGCCTCATCGACAAGGCGGGTGCCTGGTACAGCTACCAGGGTGATCGCATCGGCCAGGGCAAGGAGAACGTGCGGACGTGGCTCAAGGAGAATCCCGACACCGCCGACCAGATCGACAACAACCTTCGCGCCATGCTGCTCGCCAAGCCGACAACGCGAACCTCTGACGAAGCGGACGAGGTGCTCGAAACCGAGGAGGCGTGAGGCCTCAGTGGTACGCGCCACGGTAGTGGCGCCGCAAGTCGTCGCGCCTCAAGTCGTCGCGCCATGAGAACGGCGCCATGACCGGGAGCCTTGCCGCTCGGGAGTGCGGCGGGGCTACCACACCTCTGGAATTACCGTAGGCGTCGGCCGGCCTCGTGTCGGCTCCTGTGTCTATGTGTGAAGTTGCTCTCACAGGCTGAAGAATCGCCTACTCATGCCGTTATCAGCCCTAGAGAAGGCGTCTTCGACGATGCCTACCAAGGTTTGTGAGGAGCATACTCCCAATGATTCGCAACACGTCAACACGTGCAC
Source organism: uncultured Granulosicoccaceae bacterium (assembly GCA_938006335.1). GTDB lineage: Bacteria > Pseudomonadota > Gammaproteobacteria > Granulosicoccales > Granulosicoccaceae > Granulosicoccus. The sequence continues at coordinate 125,354 of CALLMF010000035.1, forward strand.
CGGTCTGCCTGCGGTTTGATCGCTGGCCGGGGCTCGTTGTTCTGATCTCACTGCTCGTTGCGGTCAGCGCGTGCAGCACACTCACCAGTTCCGGCGCGGTTGATGTCGATGGGCAAGCGCGCTGGTCGGTGTTGTCCTTTGACAATCTATCGGTGACTCCTCTGGCAGGGCGCAGTGCGCAAGCGCTGGTGGAGACCCGTCTGCGACAGCGAGGCGTGGTCGAAATCACGCGGATGCAGGACCGCTTGCCACTGTCACTCGCCGCCCTGATCAACGACGAAGACACCGACCCGGGACTCGACAAGGCACGCCTGGCCGGTCACCGATACGCACTCGGTGGCACCGTTCACGAGTGGCGCTACAAGGACGCCCCCGATCGCGAGGCAGTCGTTGGCCTGAGTTTGCAACTCACTGACCTGAGCACCAATCGTGTCGTCTGGCAGGGCACCCGGTCTCGTACGGGTTGGGGCAGGGCCAGCCTGTCCACGGTGGCAGACAAGACCATCGCCGAATTGCTTGGCCACCTTGATATAGCGCTCGCGCGGTAATGGCTCCACCGCTCAAACACCGATTCCTGGGTAAGCCACCGGGCGAGCGATCCGACGCGGCGGGGACCCTAGCGTCAGACATCGGTTTGTCGAACACATCCAGTCTGATCCAGGGTCTGCGGGATCGACTCAGCGTAGGTGCCTTGTCAACGGTTCGTTGGCCTCGAGCGCAAATGCTTGTCGAACTTGCCCTGTTCGCTGGTCTGATGCCGCTCGTCGGCCTGTTGCTGTTTCCCGCTGATCCCTTGGGTATCGACCATGGCTTTCTCTGGGCAGTGCTCGGGCCGCTGTTGTTTGCGGCCCGCTACGGTGTTGCGCCTGGCTTCGCCTGTGCTGTGGTCGCATGCGGATTGTTTTTTCTGATCGATTCGAACACGGCATCGGTACAGGTCGTGGCAACGGTGTTCGGTGCCGTGCTGATCGGTGAGCTTGCAAGCAACTGGCGCCAGCGCGCGCTGCGGGCGGAAGCGCAAGGCGCCTACCTGAAGCATCGCCTCAAGGAATTCTCGAATGAGTACCACGTGCTCAAGTTGTCTCACGGTCAATTGGAAGCTCACCTCGCCGGGCAACGCATGAGCCTTCGTGGCGCGCTGCAGAAACTGCGCCCCGCTCTTGTGACACGTGATGCTTCTCGAGAGGCCAGCGAAGAGTTGATGGCTGTCTTTGCGCAGTTCTGCTCGGTACAGGTCGCAGGCTTGTATTTGTTGTCCAGCGATACGGTCATTGATCCAGAACCGCTCGCTGTGCTCGGCGGTATGGGACAGCTACCGCGATTCGACCCCCTGTTGCGCCTTGCCCTTGCCGAGCGCGAGCTGGTCAGTCTGAAGATCGACTCGGAAGACAAGGTGATCAATTCGGATGGGCTGCTCGCCGTCGCTCCCATCGTGGATTCGGCGGGTCGGGTACACGCGGTGCTGGCCGTGCAAGACATGCACTTCATGGCGTTTCAACAGGACAATCTGGACAAGCTGGCTCTGTTGGCTGCGAGTATTGGCGACCGTATTGCCCACAACGGCAGGTTGGACGAAGGCCCCGCAGAGCACTTCTTTGCAGAAGTTGACACCGCGCTGCGCTTTGTCAGCTCGCACAGCGTGGACGCCTCCTTGCTCGTCGCACGACTGCCCAAGACCGAACAGGGCGAAATCGTGGCAGAGGCACTGTCCAGTGACCTCAGAAGCCTCGACTGTGGCTGGCGAGTACCATCACTGCAGTCTGAAGAAGACTCGCTGCTGGTCGCCGTGTTGATGCCATTGACCAACCGAGCGAGCGCAGGCGAATGGATCAACCGACTCGCAGAAACGCTCGGCTCCGAGCACGACATAGATCTTGTTGACCAGTTGCTGTCCATGCGTTGTCTGGAGCTGAATTCGCGAACAACGCGTCGACAGTGCCTGGACTTCATCATCGACAAGGGACAGGGCGAGGGCAATCTTCATGAGGCGCCACGTGTCGCCTGAATCCTATCGACGCGTGGCCCTGCCGCTACTCGGTCTGCTCGGGGTGCTTGATGGAGTTCTGCTTGCGAACCTCGTCATCGGCTCGGAGCAGATGCTGCCCGCAGCACTCTGGTGTGTGGCGCATACAGTAATCGCGGCTCTGGCAGCGGCCATGGTCATGCTGCAAACGGCGGCCGTCGATCCGAACGCTCGACGCGGCATATTCATCCTCAGTTTCGTGCTCGCAGTATCAGTGCCTTTTGTCGGCATCCTGGGTATGTCGATGGTGTACGCGTACGGCATTCCCGCATCCGCACGCAAGGACCATGGCGACACGCCGTGGCGTTTTACTGCCAACCCCGAACTACCGTTCACGATACCGGCACGACGTTCTGCCGTGCACACCGACACCCGCGGCCTGGTAGAGCAGGTGATGCACGAACAGGACAACACGCGGCTGTACCGAAAGGTGCTTGCCGCGCGTCGGATTCCCTCAAGCTTGTCTGTCAACGCCTTGCGTGCAGGCACCGGCCACGACGACGATCGTATTCGACTGACTGCCTATCAGACGCTGGACTCAAAGGTTACCGCTCTCAACGACGAAATCGATCGCTTGAGTACGCTGGGCGCGAAAACCTCAGGCAGGCAGGCGTCCGAGTCCTGGCTGCAAGTCGCCAGCAACTATTGGGAGCTCCTGTATCTGGAGGAAAACCGGAAGGTTGCGCGCGCACAACTGCTGGAGAAGGCCGCGCGAGCGGCCATGCTGTCTGTGGCTGCTGACCCGGCAAACCGTAATGCGCATTTCACGCTGGGTCGCATTGCACTGCGCCAGGGTCGCACGGATATCGCCGACAAGGCCTTCGCGGCCTCGACAGCGCACGGTATGCCGTCGAGCACGACCGTGCCATGGCGTGCAGAGGCAGCGTTCATCGACCGCGATTTTGCGCGTGCACGGGCGTGGTTGAACGAACTTGGCGATGCCTTCAAGGCCTATCCACCGTTGCGCCAGGTGTCGGAGTACTGGCAATGAGTGAGCACCGCGATCTCCCGTACTCACCTGATACCGAAGCTGACGTATGCCTCTTGCTGGAAGGCACGTGGCCGTACGTGCGGGGTGGCGTATCAAGCTGGGTGGCGCAGCTGATAGAGAACCAACCGGAAACGACGTTCTCGGTGATCTTTATCGGTGCGCGTGCCAAGGACCATGAGTCTGCGCGCTACCCGATACCCGACAACGTCGTGCACTTCGAATCGCACTTTCTTCTACAGGCGGCGATATCCCCAACGTCTGCAAACAAGAAAAACAAGAGCGCGCACGTCATGCAGCAGAACGCAGACATGCACGACTGCCTTCGCTCGGATGACCCAGCGGATCACAAGATCGCGGCACAGGGCTTTACCGAATTGCTTACCGGCGACGCCGACATGGACGCCCACACGCTGGAGACCGATCCACAGGCGTGGAAGACGATCCGCGATCGCTATCTCGACGCGCCGGAAGGTCTCGACTTCAACCACTACTTCTGGTCGGTCAGAAGCATGCACACGCCCTTGTTCCTGCTGGGACGCATTGCCAAGGCGGCTCCACTGGCGCGCGTGTACCACTCGGTATCCACGGGCTATGCAGGCGCGCTCGGTGCGATGATCAAACAGGCAACCGGCAGGCCCTATGTCATCTCCGAGCACGGCATATACACCAAGGAACGCGAGATCGATCTGGGGCAGGTGAGCTGGATACCCGATGCTGTGGAACCCTTCAGTGCAGGGCTGAATGACGGCATGGGTTACCTGCGCGAGTTGTGGATTCGCTTTTTCGTCTCGCTCGGTCGCATGTCGTACGCGTCAGCTGATCAGCTGTTCACGCTGTACGGAGGTAATCGCGAACGCCAGATTGCCGATGGTGCCGCACCTGAAAAACTGCGCATCATTCCTAACGGAGTCGATGTCGGGCGGTTTGCTGCCGTTCGTTGCGAACACGACACTCCGCCGCCGGTATTACTGCTCATTGGCCGCGTCGTACCGATCAAGGACGTCAAGACATTTGTACGTGCCATGCAGATCATCAAGGCACGCCTGCCGGAAGCCGAGGCCTGGATTCTCGGCCCTGTTGACGAAGACCCCGCATACCACGACGCGTGCTTGCGACTGGTCGCCAGCCTGGATCTGCAGGACACCATCAAGTTTCTCGGCTTCGGCAAGCCCGAAGAGACACTGCCAAAGGTCGGCCTCAACATCCTCACCTCGATTTCCGAGGGACAGCCGCTGACCATTCTTGAAGGCTTTGCGGCCGGCGTTCCGGCGGTAACCACACGGGTCGGAAGCTGTGCGGAACTCGTCTGCGGCGTCGATGCCGATGACGAAGCACTTGGTGACGCAGGGGCCGTCGTGTCCATTGCCGACCCGGCAGGATTTGCCGATGCCGCACTGGCCTTGCTGACCGATCCTGCGGCGTGGAAAGCGGCGCGCCGATCGGCCATCGCCAGAGTGGAGAAATACTACGACGAGCGCGACATGCTGGCGGCTTACGCTGGCGTGTATGCCGACGCGATAGAAGGGAAGGGCAAGGCCGCCAACGATGTCGAATACGGACACGCGGCGTCGAATGTCCACACCTTAGGCAAGGCGAGCTGACATGGCAGGCATAGGCTTTGAGCTGCGCAAGTACCTCGACGAGGACAGTTTCAGTGGAACTGCCAAGGCGTACGGATTCGCGGGACTGATCAGTGCGGGTCCGTGGGTGCTGTCCATTCTCGGCGTCATGCTGATCAGTCTCGTGGCACTGACGCAGGGTTTTGGTCACAAGGGAATACAGCAGTTCACCACCGTCATCACGTGGATCATGGGGTGTTCGCTGATTCTGACCGGCGCCTTGCAGCTGGTGTTTACCCGATTCATCGCCGACCGCCTGTTCGAGAAACAAGTGGAGCTGGTCAACCCCAATCTGCTTGGCGCCATTCTGCTCACCAGTGTGGTGAGTCTGGTTATCGGTGTTTTTGTAGCCCTGTTCGTCTTCAGTGAATCTCTGGCGACCGAGATGCTGATGATCGCGAACTTCGTGGTGCTCTGCAATATCTGGATTGCGGTCATCTTCGTGGCTGGACTCAAGCGCTTTGCCATCATCATCAAGGCGTTTGCTGCAGGTTATGGAGTGACCTTGTTGGCCGGGATCGCCTTGATGAGTTTTGGCCTGTCGGGTCTGCTTGCCGGCATGCTGATCGGGCATGCAGTGCTGCTGTTTCTGATACTCGGCGCGGTCATTGCCGACCACCCACTTGACGGCAGCCTGCGATTCGACTTTCTCGTGCGCCGTCGCATCTTCCCCTCACTGATCTTTACCGGCTTGTTCTACAACGCCGGGATCTGGGTGGACAAGTTCATCTTCTGGTTGACCCCATCGACATCGGAGGCGGTGCTGGGGCCGCTGCGCAGTTCACTGATCTATGACCTGCCGATCTTCCTTGCCTACCTGAGCATCATCCCGGGCATGGCCGTATTCCTGTTGCGAATAGAGACCGACTTTGCCGAGGCCCACGAAGGCTTCTTTGACGCGGTACGCGGCAATGCCAGCCTGCAGGAGATCGAGCAACTGGGTGACGCGATGGTCACTGCCGTACGCGAAGGTCTCTACCAGATCGTTCGGGTGCAGGGTGCCACCGTGTTGTTGTTGTTCTTGTCGGGACCGAGCCTTGTCGACTGGCTGGGACTGTCGCGTGAATACATCCACTTGTATTACGTGAACCTCGTGGGCGTTGCGGCCCAGGTACTCATGCTGGCGATGCTCAATGTGCTCTTCTATCTCGATCGACTGCGCGATGCATTTGTATTGACCTTGTCGCTGCTGCTGAGCAACGCACTGTTCACGTGGCTCTCGGTACTCGCCGGACCACAGTGGTACGGCTTCGGGTTTGGACTTTCAATGACCTTCACCGCCTTCGTGGGTGCCGTGCTGCTGATGCGGGAGCTCGACAACATCGAGTTTCACACCTTCATGCGCGCACAATCAGAGCTGGAACCTGCCCATGGCTAGTCTCGACAACACTCGGACGAGCCGCGTGTCGATGAGTCCGTGGCGGCGCATGGTCGCACCCACGTGGATGCTCCTGGTGTTGAGCCTGGCGCTGACTGCCTGCGCGTTCACGACATCGGACCCGACCTCACGCTCATCCACACTCGTGGTAGATGCCGGCGCTCACTGGCTCGTGTTGCCGTTCGAGAATGACACGGGTCAACCCACCGCTACCAGGCAGATCGACGCGCTGATTCGCTCGGGGCTGAGTGCCCGCGGCCTACCCACGATCAACAGCAATGCCGGCAATGGCGCAGCGCTTACCGTGAGTGGACAAGCACGGTACGCACTGAGCGGTCGCATCCTCAAATGGGATGCCGCGCGGACGGGTCGGTCCCGCGGTACGGTCAAGCTGCAGATACAGGTCGTAGATCTTGACAATGGTGAGACGCTGCGCACCGCCGACGCTGAAAAGAAGACTCCGCGGCGCGAAGGTATGACCGCTGCCGCATCCGGTGTGGTCGAGCGATTGCTCGCGCCGATCAAGCCGCTCACGCGCCGTGCTGTGGCGTCCACCGCTGATACAGAATCGGCAAGATCGGTCACCAGTGTCGATAGCGCGTCTCAGCTGCTTGTCGCCAACCGTCGCGACACCGGTAGCGGCATTCTCACTGCCGCCGACGTGCGTGTGGCAGCAACCGACGCACCAACCCGTCCACTGCCTTCTACCACTGCCGAATCGCTGCAGGGACGCGCCACCGCGTTCTTCTACGGCACAGACGTACCGGTCACCTTGTTACAGCAGTTCGATCGCGTAGTCCTCGAACACGACAACCTCGTTCCCTCTGAAATCGCAGCACTTAACAACGACGACGTCGCAAGCTTTGCGTATCTGAGTGTCGGAGAGGTCGGGCCGGACAGGGTCTGGGACGCGCCACCCGACATGGCCTGGTCGCTCGGAAAGAACAGTCACTGGAACAGCGCTGTCATGGATCTGGCCAATCCGGCCTGGATCAGTTTCCTGCTCAATCGCGTCGACCAGCTCATGCAAGGCGGTCACCAGGGCTTGTTTCTGGACACCATGGACAGCTTCACCCTGGTCGCCAAGGAGCCGGTGGCTCGCGCGGCACAGCAGGCAGGGCTCGTCTCACTGATTACTCAGATGCGGCAGCGCCACCCTGAAATCCGACTCATCGCCAATCGTGGCTTTGAAGTTCTCGATGCCGTTGCGCCTCATCTGGAGGCAGTGGCCGCAGAATCCCTGTACGCCAACTGGAACAATGCCAAGCGTACCTACGGCACCGTTGAACCGCAGGATCGCGAGTGGTTACTCGGGCAACTCAACGCTGCTCGTGACACCCATGGACTCGACGTCATTGCCATCGACTATGTGGAGCCCGCACAACGCGATCGCGCCGTCGACGTTGCGCGCCGTATTGCCTCACACGGGTTCGTACCCTGGGTCGCAACACCGTCGCTCGACTACGTGGGTGTTGGTGCCATAGATGTGCAGGCACGTGAAGTCATGATGTTGTTCGACAGCAACATCAACGGCACACAGGGCCAGTCCGAGGTCCATCGCCTGCTGGCCATGCCACTCGAGTATTACGGGTTTGTGCCGGTGTATCACGATGTCAAAGTGAACGGACTACCGCCTATGAATCTCGGTGGTCGATATGCAGGGATCGCGTACTGGTCACGAGAGCCTAAGCTCGCGGCACCACTCGTTGATTGGTTTTCGCGCCAGATGGACGACGGAGTCAAGGTGGCTCTCATGGGGTCACTCGGCGCCGCAGAGGCTCAAGAACTCTTCGTTCGTGCGGGGGTGGAACTGACCACTCCACTTGATGCAAACACCACATCCATCGACTACCAGGACGCACTGATCGGATTCGAGCGCCCCCTACCACCACGCCAGGAGTGGTTGGGGCCTGCGCTCAGTAGCGTCGGGAAAGACAACACAACACACCTGAGGTTGCGGGACGGTGCGTCAAACACCACCGACCTTGTCGTCACCGGACCCTGGGGCGGCCTTGCAACGGCGCCTGGCGTGCTGGACTACGATATCGACCCCTCGACCTACTGGATCGTCGATCCATTCGAGTTTCTCGCACGTGCATTGGATCTGCATGCCCTGCCCATGCCCGATGTCACCAGCGAGGGTGGCAAGCGACTCTGGTTCGCCCATATCGACGGTGACGCGATGCCATCATGGGCCGAGATGCCAGGACGACAGCTGGGCGCAGAAGTCGTCCGCGATCGTATTCTCAAGCGTTGGACCTTGCCGCACACCATCTCCGTGGTAGAGGCGGAAATGACACGAATGGACCACGTCGCTGACCGACGTGCGCGCATGAAATCAGTCGCGCGCGAGATCTTTGCGATGCCACAGGTCGAGATCGCAACGCACACCTTCAGCCACCCCTTTCGATGGAAAAAACTCCAAAAGGAAGCAACCTCAGGCACCTACAACATAGACGTCGGCGACTACCAGTATTCACCCGAACGTGAAGTCGCAGGCTCAGCCGCCTATATCGACGAACAGCTCGCCCCTCAGGGCAAACGCACCGAGGTGGTCCTGTGGAGTGGGGATGCGCTGCCGGACGAGGGTGCACTGGCCTCGGCAGAAGCGGCAGGGCTTGTGAACCTCAACGGCGGATATTCGGCTATTACCCGGGCGGAGCCTTCGGTCACCAACCTCACACCGATGGTGCGTACCGTTGGCAAGTACACACAAGTGTATGCACCGATCATGAACGAGAACGTCTATACCGGCGAGTGGACAGGTCCCTTTGATGGGTTCCGGCGTGTGATAGAAACCCTGTCGATGACTGACAAACCGCGTCGCATCAAGCCGATCAATATCTACTACCACTTCTACATCGGCACCAAGATCGCTGCGATTCGTTCACTTGAAGAGGTGTATCGATGGTCGGTACAGCAGGACATCCACCCCATCAGCGTCAGTGACTACGCCGAACGTGTCGCGCGATTTCGCAGTGCTGGTGTGGCACGACTGCTGGATGGCCGCTTCCAGTTCACCGGACTCGGATCACTTTCATCAGTGCGTGTGCTGAGTGACGACACCAGCGTGGATTCATCGGCAAGTTCGGGTGTGATCTTGGCTCGCCAACTGCACGACGGTTTGTATCTGAAACTTGACGGAAGCCGACGTCCGATCGTGGCACTGACGGAGGCTCCGATTCTCGGTGCGGGTAGGGAAGCAGCACGATGACCGATTCAACCAAAGGCTCACGGCAGCGCCTGTTCGGTCCGGCGGCCATCGGAGGCCTCGGCCTGACCTTTGTAGCGGCTTTCGTGGCACTCGCCTACGTGCCTCGCCACTCACTCGGCATAACATCAACGGCTGACGCGCACGGCACAAGCGCACCTGACAACGTTCAAGTTGCCTATCTACGCGCTGCTGCCGCATCAGAGAGCGCCGATATGGACGTCCTGTTCAAGTCGGTACTGTCGCTGGCCCGTGATGGTCGGATGGAAGACGCCAAGTCCCTGATGGGGACAATTCCGCCCGCCAGTATTTCAAACGAACAACGGGCACAGCTGCAACTCGAGCTGCGATTTGGTGCCTGGCGCACCGCAGCACCCGAAACTGCACGCGAGAAACGCGGTCAGCTGTACACCGCGCTGAAGACTCTACGCACCACACCCGCGCAGCATTCGACACAAGCGCTGCAAACGGCGGTGGACGCGTCCGGCATGCTCCAGGATGCCGAACTCATTGCGGAATTCCATCAACTGCTGGCGCGCACCGACCCGTCACAGGGTGTTCATTGGCTGCGCTCCTGTGGTGATGCTCTGGTTGCTGCCGGTGCACAAGCGGAAGCGTTGAGCTGCTATCAGGATGCGACAGCCCTGTCGACATCGCCCGACGAGCGCTTCAAGTTGCAGTTGCTGCAGCTGGCGATCATCGACGATGAGCGTGCCTCACGGCAGCTTGCCAGCAACATGATCACGGCGACGGGCGCTACCCCGGAGGATCGTGAATTGCTGGCCGCTCTGGTTCTCGGCAAGGGCATGCCTGACCTTGCCGCGCTGATCTATGGCGAACTTGCCGCGCAGCAGCCCGCGCGTCAGGAAGAATTGTTGCGCAAGGCCGCTCGTTGGGCTGAAGCGTCCGGTGACCCCGCCGCTGCAGCGGACTGGCTTGCCCAGCTCGACGACGGTAGCGATTCAACATCGAGCGACATCGTTGCCGAGCGCAAGCGACTACTAGTCGCCGCAGGCGAGAGCGATGCCTTGCTGGAACTCGCCTCGTGGCTAGTCGAATCTGCACCCCAAGACAAGGCCCTGGTAGCCGATGCCGTATCGCTCGCGCAATCTGTCGGTGAATTTGATCAGGCCATCGCCTGGAACGAGCGCTATCTGCAAGGCAATAGCGACGACCTTGATGCCGTGGCAACCGCGATCGAGCTTTCGATGGCGACTGGAAATCTGAGTTCCGCCCGGCACTGGGCCGGGATAGAACTCGCCCAAAAATCTGACGACACTGCAAGTCTTGCGCGAGCCGCACAGCTTGCAGAGTGGTCCGGTGATCACCAGGAAGCCTTGCAACTCCGTCAGCGCATCGCGGAAAAAGGTGGAACGACATCCGAGTGGCGCGAGGTGGAACGCTTGGCCGTACTTCTGCGCATGCCGGCAACCGCTGCCGAGGCGCTAGAACACGTGGCGCTCATTCGCGAACCCGATGAAGCGTTGATGAGCAAGCTGATCGCGCAACACGAGCTGGTAGGACTTCCGAAGAACGCCGTTCGGGTCATTGATGCGATCAACACACGATACGGTGCCTCACGCTGGCGCTTGCGGGAACGTGCGCTGCTGGTCCAGCGCCACAGCGATCTTGAAGAGGCGCTGCAGTCGTGGGAAACACTCGCAGCTCACAGCGGTCGAGACACCGAAGAAACACTCTCTCGTATCGAGTTGCTGTGGCGTCTCGGTCGGTTCGAAGACGCGCTGCCGCTGACGCGTGGACTTGTTGAGCTCTTCAAGCAACAAGGTCCCGACCCGGTGCCCTCGGAATATCAGTCGAACATTGTCGCGGAGCTTGCCTGGCGATACGAGCTGAGCGACGTTGCAGACCTTGCCAGTCAATGGATGGATGAAGATTTCAGCGCAGACCAGCGCGACAAATTCGCATGGCGACGCATTGGCACCCTTGACAAAGCAGGGCTCAAGCTCGACGCCTCCGAGGAGGCAGAAAATTACTGGCGCGCTACTGATCAGGTTGACTTTCTGATAGCCGCACTGCGATCGTCCGCCGAGACGTCGGACAATGCCCGGACTCGACGTCTTCTGCAACTTGTCGAAGCCACGGAGCTTGAAAGCCAGCAGAATCAACGAGACGTCCTGAGCATCAGGGCGGGCCTTGCCATCAAGGCAGGCAACACAAGCGATGCTCGCGAACTCTACGAGCAAGTGCGGCGCATCGCGTCTGACGATTCCGACGCCCTCAGTGGTTTGCTGTGGTTGGCTATTGGCCAATCGGACACCGCATACCTGACGCGATTGCTTGATGAAAACATCGCGTCACTGTCTCGAGATCCTGGTATGTGGCCCGCCATCGCCGTAGCGCTGTTGAGGCTCGGTCGTTCTGCAGACAGCCTGCCGTGGTTCGAGAAAGCGCTGACCAGCGTCAAGTCGGACTATGGCCTGGTGCTCGCCTGGGCAGATGCACTTGAGCAATCCCAGGAGGTTGACAAGGCACGACGCGCGCGTCGGTGGGCCATTACCGATCTTCGGCCACGGCTGGTCGCCGGCATTCGTGGTCACGAGGGTGAATTGATTCGCCAATATGGGGATGCGCTCGGGCGATTTGCAAGCGCAGAGGACAACGAAGCCTGGATGCGCTTGATGCTCGCCACCGATCTTGACGTGAGTAACCACGAACGTATCTGGCGTGAAGACATGGCGATTGCATGGTTGATGGCGACCGAGCGCCACGAATACGCACGCGTGGTCATGGCCCGGCAACACGGCGAGCGCTTGAATCAACCGGCGTGGCAAGACCTCGCTCTCGCCCTGCATGCCAACGACCGCCGCGCGGTACTCGCAGTGCTCGAATCCGGCGACGGCCTGTCAGCCGCCGGGAGGATGTTGGCACTGCGCGAAGTGGGCAGGGACGCGGACGCGTTTGCACTGGCACTCAGGACCATCGAGAATCCACCCTCGACGCATGACCTTGCCGTGGCACGTACCCAGTACGTGGATTTACGACGCTACCGTCCGAGCCACCTGACGGCGGGCCACAGTAACGTGCAAATTGGCAGCCTCAGCGCATCAGAGAGCACATTTGCACTACGCCATGCGCCCGGCATCAGCGGACTCGGCTATGCACTCGACATCAAACGTATCGACTACGCGTCCGACCGGCTGGCCAACAGTGCATTGGAGACACGTCAGCGCGTACAACTCGGCGTGTTCAGTGATCACAGTCGACAGGGCATGGCCTTGTACGCAGGCGTCGACTCAGACTCACAGGACTCGCGATTGTTTGCCCACGGTAACTGGACCCTGCGAGATCCACACGGTCGCCGTGAAATCGGACTTGCCATCGCGTGGCAAGAACCTGCAGATGAGTCATCCGAGCTGCGGCTGGTAGGCAAGCGCGACAGCCTGGGCATCACAGCAGAACAGGTATTCGCCAACGACGCCTATGTGAAGCTGAATGCTGGCGCAAAACGACTCTCCAGCCGGATCAGTGATGCGCTGTTGGCCAAAGGCATCTATACCCGAGCCGAAGTCGGCATCAGGCGCACTGCAGGTTCGCTTGCCTGGGGTAGTAGCGTGAGCCTTGCCAGCGAAAGGAACGACCGGGCTGAAAGACTGCCCAGCGAGTTCGTCCTGGGGCAGGGTTCTTCACTGAACAACGTGATCGCGGAGGAACGGACCACGCTCTCGCTGAATGGCTCCCTGGCACGCGGTGGAGTAGGAAACCACTACCCGAACATGGCATCTCCGCGCTTCTATATCAACGGCAGTGTCGGCTACGCGTGGCCCGACGAACGGCTCGGCATGAATGTGAACGCCGGCGCAGGTGTACGTGTGATCGGTCAGGACGAACTGGCCCTCAGACTGAAGCAATCGGCCACACTTCAAGGTGAGGACCTTGCGGAAGACGGACGCACTCTCGGCATCGACTATCGCTTTCAGTTCTAGAGGTCTGTCAGCCAGGCGACGAGCAGATCATCCACGATCGACATCGAAAACGCCTGATACGTCGGTACCTCGAGCGCGCTTGCCAGGCTCGGTGATAGACCCACCAGGCCAGTGACCGAATGGCATCGCGATGCATAGCGCTCGTGCTGCAACAATATGACAATATTGTTGACCTCGAGTCGCCGCGATACTACACGGGATGCAGAAACAAGCGCCCGCCTCATGTACGAGGCACATTCAACAAGACGCGGACCCTGCGTGAAACAGCATGCCATTCCAGCCACCCTGATGCGTGGTGGTACCTCACGCGGGCTCTACATCAAGGCCGAGGATCTACCGACCAACATCGCCCGACGAGACGCGGTGTTACTGGCCGCGATGGGATCTCCCGATGCCCGTCAGATCGATGGTGTCGGCGGCGCTCATCCCTTGACCAGCAAGGTGGCCGTACTGTCTGCACCAACACGTGACGACGCCGACATCGATTACCTCTTCTTGCAGGTGTCCGTCGACGCAGCGACTGTCAGCGATGGTCAGAACTGCGGCAACATTCTCGCAGGCGTAGGCCCATGGGCCATCGACAACGGTGTCGTCGACGCACGCGACGGACTCACCGAGGTGGCTGTGAACATGGTCAACTCCGGCACCGTGGCGATAGCCACGGTGTGCACCCCGGGCGGCGTGGTCGACTACGAGGGCGATGCGCGAATCGATGGAGTGCCCGCCACGGCAGCCCCCATCCCTCTCACCTTTCTCGGCATAGCAGGTGCCACGTGTGGTGCCTTGCTGCCAACCGGGTCGGTGCGTGATTCGGTCGATGGCGTGGATGTCACATGCATCGACAATGGCATGCCTGTGGTACTGATGCGTGCGTCGGATCTTGGTGTCTCGGGCCACGAAGCACCCGACGAGCTGGAATCCAACGCGACACTCAAGGCGCGTGTCGAGTCACTACGATGCGCCTTGGGCCCGCGCATGAACCTCGGCGATGTGGCACACAAGACGATACCCAAGATGTGTCTGGTGGCAACCGCGGAGCGCGGTGGCGCGGTGTCCACTCGCACGTTCATCCCGCACCGCGTACACGAGGCGATAGGTGTGCTCGGAGCGGTCAGCGTTGCGACTGCCTGTGTACTCCCCGGTGCGGTCACAGACGGCGTCGCCGCTATCGACTCACCCGAGTTGATCGACGTCGAACATCCGACCGGTGCCTTTTCCGTTGCATTCGAACTGGACAGGGAAGGGGCCGTCATCAGCGCAGCTTTGTTGCGCACCGCACGCACACTCTTCAGGGGCGAGGTGTACGTGCCCGCTCACTTGTACGACGACTCACACGTCAGCCACACATGATCATCGACTGCCACGGGCACTACACCACCGCACCAGAACCGCATCAGTCCTATCGACTCGGTCAGATAAACCAACTGGCCGATCCGACACTCCCTGCGCCATCACGTGGCGAGATTCCGGACGACGCCATCCGCGAATCCATCGAAAACAACCAGCTGAAGTTGCAGCGCGAGCGCGGTGCCGATCTGACCCTGTTCTCCCCACGTGCCTCCGCCATGGGACATCACATCGGTACCGGCGCGACGAGTCTTGACTGGTCACGCGCGTGCAATGATCTGATCAAGCGAGTAACTGATCTGTATCCCGACAACTTTGCGCCGGTCTGTCAGTTGCCCCAGTCGGCAGGTGAGGCGCTTGATGACACGGTCACGGAACTCGAGCGTTGCGTCAACGAGCTCGGATTTGTCGGATGCAATCTCAACCCCGACCCATCGGGTGGACAGTGGAACTCACCGCCCTTGACGGACCGCTACTGGTACCCGGTGTACGAAGCCATGGTGGAACTCGATGTCCCAGCGATGATTCACGTATCCGCTTCGTGCAACCCGAACTTCCATGCGACAGGCGCGCATTACATCAATGCAGACACGACCGCGTTCATGCAGTTTACACAGGCCGATCTGTTTGCTGACTTTCCTGACATCCGGTTCGTGATTCCGCATGGTGGGGGAGCGGTGCCCTATCATTGGGGGCGCTACCGAGGCCTTGCCGACATGCTCGGCAAGCCCCTGTTGTCGGATCATGTGATGAAGAACGTGTACTTCGACACCTGTGTCTACCATCAGGCAGGTATCGACTGCCTGTTCGAGGTCATCGATACGAAGAACATCCTGTTTGGCTCCGAGATGGTCGGTGCCGTACGCGGTATAGATCCCGAGACCGGGCACTACTTCGATGACACCAAGCGTTATATCGATGCGCTCGATATCGACGAGCACGCCAAGGCCGCGGTGTTCGAGCACAACGTACGACGCGTGTATCCACGCCTGGATGCCCGGTTGAAGGCAGCGGGCCGATGAGTTCACGCTTCACGCCCGATGCCGACTGGCTGCCGTTTCACCCTGCGCCATCGGTGCCTCGGTTCTGCCCTCCGGCAGGCGCGGTCGATGCGCACTGTCACGTGTTCGGGCCGGGCTCGCAATTTCCGTTTGCCACGGAACGCAAATACACGCCGTGCGATGCATCGAAGGATCAGCTGTGGACGCTGCGCGAGCGCCTCGGATTTTCGCGGAGCGTCATTGTTCAGGCGACCTGCCATGGAGCAGACAACAGCGCCATGGTCGATGCCTTGCGGCACTCGAACGGTACCGCACGCGGTGTCGCGACCGTTCGCATGGGGACCACGGACGAGGAGCTCCTGGCACTGCATGAGGCGGGTGTACGCGGTGTGCGCTTCAACTTCGTCAAGCGTCTGGTCGATACCTTGCCGCACGACGAGCTCGAAAGCATCGCCAAACGCATCGCACCGCTGGGCTGGCACACCGTAATCTACTTCGAGGCACAAGACCTCGAGGAGCACCGAGGCTTCTTTACCTCTTTACCCACCCCCATCGTGTTCGATCATATGGGACGACCGGACGTGTCGGGTCCTGTCAACGGAGGTGCCTTTGACGACTTCGTGTCACTGCTTTCAGATCACGACCACATGTGGACCAAAGTCACGTGCCCGGAACGCCTGTCGGTTTCGGGGCCTCCACGCTACGACGATTTCGTGCCGTTCGCCAAGCGACTCGTCGAGACATTCCCGGACCGCGTGCTCTGGGGTACCGACTGGCCGCACCCCAACCTGAAAAGCCATATGCCCGACGATGCGACGCTGGTCGACATGATTCCACGTATTGCGTCCAGTGATCTGCTACAGCGCAAACTCCTGATCGACAATCCGAAGACGCTCTACTGGAAGGAGGAACGGTGAGTCGCTCATCGCCTGCAAGCAAACCGCTGAAGACACAAGTCTGCATCATCGGCTCAGGCCCCAGCGGCTTGCTGCTGTCGCAACTGTTGGCGAAGGCGGGTATCGACACGATCGTGCTCGATCGCCAGGACCGGGCGCACATCGAAAGCCGCATACGGGCCGGCGTGCTGGAAAGTGGCACCGTGCAAGCGTTGCAGGAGGCAGGTGTTGCTGATCGTCTGAACCAGGAAGGCATAGCTCACAGCGGTTTTGACCTCGCCTTCGATGGTGACAGGCACCGCATCGATCTTGCGTCACTCACCGGCAAGTCGGTGGTGGTCTACGGCCAGACCGAGGTCACCAAGGACCTGTTCGAGGCGCGATGTGCGGACGCCCAATCATTCTTCTTTGATGCTCAAGACGTCACACCAGAAAAGCTCACCACAAACAACCCTACGGTGCGCTTCGTCGCTGACGGCCAGACATACGTCATCCATTGCGACTACGTCGCAGGCTGCGATGGGTTTCGAGGGGTGTCACGTGCTGCCATTCCGGAGGATGCACTACGCACCTTCGAGCGTGTCTATCCCTTCGGATGGCTCGGTATTCTGGTTGACACACCACCAGTGAGCGATGAGCTGATCTATGCGAACCATCAGCGCGGGTTCGCACTGGCCTCGATGCGGTCCAGAACTCGCAGCCGGTATTACATCCAATGTGACAGTACTGACGAGATCTCCGCCTGGTCCGATGAGCGATTCTGGGAGGAGTTTGCCTTGCGTATCGGGTCCAACGCGGCGACCCACTTGCACACTGGCCCATCGTTCGAGAAGTCCATAGCGCCGCTACGCTCCTTTGTTGCCGAACCCATACGCCATGGTCGTCTCTTTCTGGCTGGCGATGCAGCTCATATCGTGCCCCCCACCGGTGCAAAGGGATTGAACCTCGCCGTCGCTGACATCCGTTGCCTGTCCCGCGCGCTGATCGAGCACTATGAGAGCGACAATGATCACTTCCTCGACACCTACTCCAGCACTGTGCTCAAACGTGTGTGGAAAGTGGAACGTTTTTCCTGGCACTTGACCACCCTGATGCATCAGTTTCCATCCAACAGTCCGTTCGAAAAACGCATGCAGCGCGCGGAGTTCGACTACATTGCCTCATCCGAGGCCGCGTCGCGGTCCATCGCCGAGAACTATGTCGGTCTGCCGCTGGAGTGGGAGGATTAAGATGGCTTATGTGTCCTCGGGAGTCGCGTGCTCTCATGTGCCTGCGCTCGGTGTCGCGTCCGACACCGGTATCAGTGGCGATGAATACTACAGCCCGATCTTCCGCGGCTTTGATTATTCAAGGCAATGGATCGCGGCAGAGAAGCCGGATGTCATCTTCCTGGTCTACAACGACCATTGCACAGCCTTCGATGCCACCGTCATCCCGACGTTCGCGCTTGGATGTGCGACGGAGTATCAGCCAGCAGATGAGGGGTGGGGACCACGACCGGTGCCGGTGGTGCAAGGACATCAGCCGCTGTCGGCGCACATTGCCCAGTCGCTGGTACTCGACATGTTCGACATCACCGTGATCAACCAGATGGAGGTTGATCATGGATTGACCGTGCCGCTGACCATGATGTTCGGACAACCGGAACAATGGCCGTGCCCGGTCGTCCCGCTTGCGGTCAATGTGGTGCAGTACCCGGCACCACTGGGTGCGCGATGCTACGCACTCGGCAAGGCGATCCGCAAGGCCATAGCATCCTATCCCGAGAATCTGAAGGTCTGTGTCTTTGGTACTGGCGGCATGAGTCATCAGCTACAGCATGAGCGCGCGGGACTGATCAATGCGGAGTGGGATGCGCGCTTCATGGATCTGCTCGTCAATGACCCTGACACCGGATCGCAGATCGAACACATCGAATACCTCAGAGAGGCCGGCTCGGAAGGCATAGAGCTGGTGATGTGGTACGTGATGCGCGGCGCACTCAACAAACACGTCACCGAGAAGCACCGCTTCTACCACGTGCCGGCATCAAACACAGCGGTCGGGCATTTGATCCTGGAGAATCGATAGTGGTGGTCAAGATTGGCGTAGCAGGTGCGTACGGCGCATTTGGTCTCAAGCATCTGGATGCCCTGGCCAACATAGACGAGGCCGAAGTCACCGCTGTATTCGGCCCCAGCAAGGACAAGATCGGCGCACTGGCGGCAGAGCGCAATATCGCCACGGCCTGTTCGAGCTACGAGGAGTTTCTCGATCAGGATATTGATGCTGTCATTCTTTCAACCCCGACGCAGTTGCACTGCATACAGTCCGTGACCGCGCTGGCTGCAGGCAAGCACACCTTTGCAGAAATTCCGATGGCGGACAGCCTCGCCGATGCAGAAGCGATGGCTGCCAAGCAGAAGGCAACTGGCCTGGTCGGTATGGTCGGCCATGTGCGACGCTTCAACCCCTCGCATCAATGGATCAAGCAACGCATCGATGCTGGTAAGTTTTCCATCCAGCAGATGGATGCACAGACCTACTTTTTTCGCCGCACCAATACCAACGCCAAGGGTGAGCCACGTAGCTGGACTGACCACCTGCTGTGGCACCACGCCTGTCACACCATTGACCTGTTCATGTACCAGACGGGAGAAGTGCCTTCCGAGGTGTTCGGCTTGCAAGGGCCTGCGCACCCGGAGTTGGGCATAGCCACCGACATGACGATCGGTATGAAAACGCCGAGTGGCAAGCTGTGTACCCTGTCATTGTCGTTCAACAACAAGGGCCCTTTCGGTTCGTTCTTTCGCTACATCGGTGACTCGGGCACGTACATCGCGCGCTACGACGATCTGGTAGATGGCAACGAGGCACCGATAGACGTGTCAAACGTTGACGTGTCCACCAATGGCATCGAGCTGATCGATCGCGAATTCATCGCGGCGATACAAGAGGGTCGAGAGCCGAACTCGAGCTTTGCCCAAGGTCTCGCTGCCATGCAGGTGATGCAGAAACTCGAAGATCAGATGGGTGTGTTGAAGGTGTAGAGCGCGTTTCAGCGCATCACGAACGGGTTGGCCATCGGCTGATCAGAGGTGTTGATCCATGTGGTGCGTGTGCGCGTGTAGTCCAGCACCGACTCGAGCCCGGCCTCGCGCCCGTAGCCTGACTGATTGAAACCGCCAAACGGCGCTATCGGCGAAATGGCTCGATAGGTGTTTACCCAGCAGATGCCCGCACGCAAGCGGCGCGATACTCGATGCGCGCGGGCAAGGTTTTTGGTGAAGATGCCTGAACCAAGGCCAAACTCACTATCGTTGGCGAGCGCAATCGCCTCTTCCTCGGTGTCGAAGGGTAGCAGAGACATCACCGGCCCGAAGAGTTCGGTCTTCATTGTCAGCGTGTCGGGACTTGCGCACTCGACCACGGTCGGCTGAAAGTAGTGACCTTGTAGGGCATCTGGCTGCTGACCTCCCGCAAGCACCTTGGCACCCTGTGCCAGAGACGTATCGAGCGTTCGCCTGATGAGATCAACTTGCGCCTGCGTACATAGGGGCCCCATGTGACTCGAAGGGTCCTGTGGATCACCGACGCGAACGTCCCGTGCACGCGCGACCAGTGCATCCACGATGCGCGAATAGATTCCGCGCTGAATCAAGGCACGTGATCCTGCCACACAAGACTGACCAGACGCCCCCCAGTTACCGGCAATCAGACCGTTGACGGCACTCTCTGCGTTGGCATCATCAAACACGAGAATGGGCGACTTGCCACCCAGCTCGAGCGATACATGTGCAAAGTTCTCGGCCGAATTGCGCACCACATGACGCGCCGTGTCCGGTCCTCCGGTAAAGGCTATGCGGTCCACATCGGCATGCTGCGTCAATGGAATCGAGCACTGTGGTGCGTCACCGGTAATCACGCTGACAACGCCGGCCGGGAACCCGGCCTCATGGATCAGTCGCGCAAATTCGAGCATGGGTGCCGGCGCTTGCTCCGATGCTTTCAGGACCACCGCGCAGCCAGCAGCCAGTGCCGGTCCGAGCTTGGTTGCGGTCAGAAACATCTGCGCATTCCAGGGTACTACCGCTGCCACGACGCCGATGGGTACGCGTTGGGTGAACACCAGAAGGTCTGGCTTGTCGATAGGGAGCACCGCACCTTCGATCTTGTCGGCAAGGCCCGCAAAATAGCGGTAGTAGTCAGCGACATAGCCTGTTTGAGCGACGGTTTCGGTGGCAAGTTTGCCACTGTCGCGGGTCTCCAGTCGCCCGAGTGCCTCGGCGTTCTGTTCAATCAGATCAGCCAGTCGATACAACAGCTTGCCGCGCGCGGTCGGCGAGATGTCTCGCCATGCCGGATCATCCAGGCTGCGACGCGCAGCCGCGACGGCGCGTTCGACATCCACAGGCGCCGCACAGGCGAAGGTCGCCCAGGTGTACGCGGTTGCAGGATCGATGGACTCCGCGATCTCGGCACCGCTCCCCTCACAGAACTCGCCGTCGATGTACAGCGGGTAGTGAGGTCGCTCGATAGTGCTCATTACACCTGTCTCTGTTCGAAGGCGGGCATGACATGCTCGATGAAACGCGTCAGCGAATCACGCTTGCGCTCGAAGGACATTCCACTGTCGATCCAGAACGAGAATTCATCGTAGCCGAGGTCCTCATAACGCTTGATGCGGTCTATGACTTCGCTGGCGGTACCGACCGTGAGATCCCGGCGGATGTTGTCCGCTGACATCAACGTGTTGGCAGCAATCTCTTCTGCGGACAGTGGATCGATATGCCCTTGATGGACAGCACGCTCGTTCTTGAACCAGGCACCAAAATAGTTATAGAAGCGGCTCAGTTCCGCTGCGCCTACCATCGCATCCTCATCGTCGGCGGCCACGTAGGTGTGATGCAGCAGCATGATCTTCGGGCGTGGGGCATCCGATTGTTCGCAGGCCGCATTGAACTTGACCATCAGGTCATCGATTTCCTGATCGCCTTGCCACAGCGGGGTCACCTGCACGTTGAACCCACCGTCCACTGCAAATGCATGGCTGTTGGCGTCTCGCACCGCCACCCAGATAGGCGGTCCATCCGGCTGCAGGGGCTTGGGCGTGGCGCTCGTTGACGGGAAGCTGAAGAACTCGCCCTCATGAGCGGCATCACCTTTCCACAAGGGGCGCAGCAGCGGCGTGATCTCACGCATTCTCTGACCGGCCTCCCATGCATCCATGCCAGGCATGAGACGTTCGTACTCATAGACATAGGCGCCGCGGGCAATACCCAGCTCGAGTCGACCGTGCGTGACGAGGTCTGTCATCGCCGCCTCGCCGGCAAGCTTGACCGGGTGCCAGAAAGGCGCAATCACGGTACCGGTGCCAAGCTGTACGTTACGGGTATGACGCGCGACATCGGTAATCGTGATGAACGGATTGGGGGCCACGGTAAATTCCATACCGTGATGTTCACCGGTCCAGATCGCACGCATGCCACCCTCATCAGCGAGGGTACACAGCGCAAGAAACTCCTCATACAATTGCAGGTTGTTCTGCCCGGCATCGAGCCGCTCCATATGAGCGAACAGTGAAAACTGCATCTACTGACTCTCCGTACCGGTGGCGTGGTGGATCTCGCCGGCATCACGAGTTCCGAGATAGAAGCCAAATTCCCGGTGCTCACGCTCTTCGCGGTAGCGTTGCACCATCGTGGCTTCGGCGCCGACGTTCTCGACGTGAGCAAACACATCGAAGCGCGCAAGCGCGCCGCGTAACTCCATCGGGTCAATGGCGCTCATTGCGCATCGGACTTCGCGAATCGGCCGAGGATTGCGTTGCTGGTGTCCGTGGAGTGTGTCAACGGCATCATGTGTCGAGCCGCATCCACAACGACACACTCAGCGCCGGGTATGAGCCGGGTCATGTTGTGTGCCATCGCGGGTGTGGAGTTCGGCTCCAGCGAACCGGTCATCACCAGCGCGCGTGCACTGATGGACCGCAGCGCGTCATCCGTCGGTGCATCGCTGTCTGCAAACACCTGATAGGCGTCGCGGTACCCCGCCGGGTCCACGGTATCGAGCCACTCACAACAGGCAGACGCGGCCGCCGACTCAACCCCGGAAGGCTCATCACCAAACCAGCGCTGCAGGGTAGTGCCATTGTCGGGACGACACGACAAGGACAACTCCGCGGCCCGAGCACGCACCGCCCGTGCGGCTTCAGCCGTACGTCGATACACGCCATTGAGTACGCCAACACCCGACACAAGGTCCTGCCGCCGCACTGTCAGGTCAAGCGCCAACAGGGCGCCCAATGAATGTCCGACCACGATCCATGGCTCCGAGCCACGCTCCATGATGCGGATGAGCGCATCGGAATAGCTGCTGAGCGCGACTGACTGATCGCCAATAGCGGCGCTATGACCGTGCCCCGGCAGGTCAACAGCCGTCACTGCAAACCGAGGCTCAAGATCAGGGATAACCGCCGCCCAGAAGTCCGCACACATGCCAACCCCGTGCACCAGCAGCATGGACGGACCATCGCCTGAGCGAAAGCCTGCAAGCCCTGGTGCGAGCTCAGACCGCTGCAGGGTTGTCCAGGTCATGGCCGAGATCCTTCAAGTCCTGATAGCGGTCCCCGATGCGGTGATGCGGGCGACCACTGCTCGCGCCCCCGAGTGCGACGACAATCTCGTCGTCGCGCGGCGCGTCGGAGATCGCGAACTGCACGGTCAGGTAGTGTGAGCGCTTGCCTGCATCGTGCTTGTCCATCATCGGAACGGCGATGGGTGCGTTGGCGGTGCCACGCGTGTTGGCAAACGAGAGGTAACTGGTGGCCTTGACCGCTTCGCGATAGAAGTTGCCAAAGCGCAGGGTATGGATCAGCGCGGACGCGTGCTCGATCTCGCCGTTCAGGCCGACCACCGCCGACTTGCCATAGGCCTCGATAGTTTCTGCACCACCCGCCAAAGCGATGATGCGCGTGGTCAGCGCCTCGCCCAGCACTGGGCCGTAGGCACGCACCTGCTCGCCGAGATCGTCCACATAGCGACCCGCCCACGGATTGGTGACCACGGCCGCAACCGCAAACATCCGCCATGGCGTGAATGCTGCCTTGTAGCCCTCGACCAGCACCTCTTCTTCGTAGGTGACGAACTTGCGAATATCGGGTTCCAAGGGCAGATTCAGATGATCGAAAAACGAGCCCGACGTTGGCGCACGGGCGCACCCCTGACAAGCGATCAATTCAGTACCATTGACATCAGCCAGACTTATGGGAGGACATTCTTGTGACACGTGCACTGCCGCCTCTTGGCTGGTTTCGCGCCTTCGAGTCGGCTGCACGCCTGTCGAGCTTTACCCGCGCCGCCGACGAACTCGGCCTGACCCAATCGGCCGTGAGTCAACAGATCCGATCGCTGGAGAGTCGGCTGGACTGCACGCTGTTCGAACGCAAGCACCGCGGCATCGAGCTCACTGACAAGGGCCGAAGGCTGTTACCCGAGGTCACCACCTCGATCAGCGGTTTGCGCGCAGTGGTCGATGCCTTTGACCGTACCGAACACACCACACTGCTGACAATCAACACCAGCGTCAGCATCGCCCAGTGGGTACTGGCGCCACGGCTCGGTGCCTACATGAGCCGCGAGCCTGGTATCAGGGTTCGGTTGGTGACGTCGGTTTGGCCCGACCACATGCGCCGTTCAGACGCTAACGTTCACATTCGGTTTGGAGGCAGGCGCGTGGAGGAGGCTGACGCCCGGCAGCTCGGCACCACATCGCTATCACTGGTGGCGTCTCCCACGTTGATCGGCCAGCCACGTGATGTTCAACTCAGCGATGCAGAGCTCGCCGAACACAGTCTCGTACAGTCGGTAGGCACGCGCGATGTCTGGTCGCGTTGTGCACCGCAGTTTGGCTACGAACCTGCCAATCACGATGGCATCCTCGTGGATTCTCATGGGCTGGCGATCGACATGGCACGATCAGGTGCCGGGATTGCATTTACCAATGAATGGCTGGCGCAGCCACTGCTTGCCGATGGTTCACTGATTCGCGTACACCCGCATTCCATTCAAGGCTCCGATGGCTACTGGGTGTCCGTGACATCCACTCGGAATATCGATGTCGCACAGCGGTTTGTTGCGTGGTTGCTCGAGTGAACAATGGATAACAACACGACTGAAGACCCGGAAGCCCTGGCGCGACGCGCCTACGCCACGGCCGTCAAGCTACTTGGCCCTCGGGACCATTCGCGCCACGAGCTCGGCCAGAAACTGCTCAAGCGTGACTTCCCCGAGGCGCTGGTGGACACCATCCTGGACGAGCTCGAGTCGTTGAAGTATCTCGACGATGAGCGATACGCGCAGCGCTTTGCCGAGCAGCGCGCAGGGCAGGGCCACGGACCGCTCTCGATCCGCGCCAAACTCAATCAACGCGGCGTTGACCAACACCTGATTTCAAGCGCCATCGCAGCGATTGATCTCGCGTGGAGCGAGATCGCCTGTGAGGTACTCCTGAAGAAATTCACGGCAGAACAGTTGCACGACAAGGAAGACCGTATGCGAGCCCGCATCGCGCGGTTTCTGGCCTCGCGCGGGTTTTCGACCTCGGACGCCCTGACGGGACTCAAGGAGGCTTGCCGTCAGTGTGCCAACGAGCGCTGAGCCTCCGTCGATGCAAGTGCTCTCAATGAAAATTGTGCACACGCGAGGTCAATGAACCGAGCATCCAGGACAGATCCTCGAAGCGTTCGGCAACCATGTGAGTAACGCCTTGCTCGCGCTGGGTCACACCGTGTACCGCGACCAGTCGGGTCCCGATGATCTCCTTGCGGTGACGTTCCAGTACCTTGGTCCAGATGATCACATTCATGGGCCCGCCTTCGTCCTCCAGTGTCATGAACATCACCCCCTTGGCGCTACCGGGGCGCTGACGCAGCTTGACGATGCCGGCCAGACTGGCTGGATGTCGGTCCGGTACACGGCTCCAGCTGATCGAATCCATCAGTGAGAGTTCGGTCAGCTTGGGGCGCAGCAGCGCCAGCGGATGGCGGCCCAGCGTAAGACCCAGGCTCTGGTAGTCGGACACGGTGTTCTCGCCCTCGGTCGGGGCGGCGAGTTCGAATGTCCGGTCAACCTCAGGCTCACAAGCTGCATTCTCGATCAGCGTGGGTAGACGCTCCACACCCAACAGCTCCCATTGCGCACGATGCCGGTGACCGGCAATGCTTGCCAGCGCACCGGCGGCTGCCAGCGTCTCGGCGTCCTTCTTGTTGAGTGCCGCACGGCGCACCAGATCCTCGGCGCTGACAAAGAGCCCGTGCTCACGCGCGTTCAACACACGCGTGATGCCTTCAGTGCTCAAGCCACTGATCAGGCGCAGGCCGAGCTGTACGGCAGGTTGATGGCGTGCCGTGTTGTGCAGCAGTGCCTCGGGCAGCGTGTCGGGGGAGGTGATACCACGCTCACGACAGGACGTCGGTGGTACCAGCTGATGGTCGCGGTCGCTTGCGTTGACGTCCACCGGCAGCACTTCCACATCATGTCGTCGTGCATCCTGCAACAGCTCCGACACATCGTAGAAACCCAGCGGCTGACTGTTGAGCATGGCGCACAGAAACGCAGCAGGCTCATGGCACTTGAGCCAACAGGAGACATAGACCAGCAAGGCAAAACTCGCCGCATGCGATTCCGGAAAACCGTACTCGCCAAATCCCTCGATCTGCTTGAAGATACGTTCGGCAAAGGCCGGCTCGTAACCGTTGTTGATCATGCCGCTGACCACCTTGTCGTGAAAGGTGGAGATCTCGCCACTACGCCGCCACGCTGCCATGGAACGGCGCAACTGATCAGCCTGGCCTGCGGTAAACCCTGCAGCCACCATCGCGATCTCCATGACCTGCTCCTGAAACACCGGCACGCCAAGGGTTCTCTGCAATACGTCCTTGAGTTCGTTGTTGGGGTAGACCACGGGCTCGAGTCCCTGACGCCGTTTCAGGTAAGGATTGACCATGCCGCCCTGTATCGGCCCCGGGCGCACGATGGATACCTCGATCACCAGGTCGTAGTAGTTACGCGGGCGCAGGCGCGGCAGCATCGACATCTGCGCGCGTGACTCGATCTGGAAGACGCCCACGGTGTCAGCCCGGCAGATCATGTCGTAGGTGGCGGTGTCCTCCTGGGGAAGCTCGGCCATGGTGTGGGTAATACCGCGATAGCGAGCGATACTCGCAAAGCACTTGGAGATGGCGGTGAGCATGCCGAGCGCCAGCACGTCCACCTTCATCAGTCCGAGTTCTTCAAGATCGTTCTTGTCCCACTGGATGATGGTGCGATCGGCCATGGCCGCGTTCTCCACCGGCACCAGTGTAGAGAGATCACGGTCCGAGATCACGAAACCGCCCGTATGCTGGGACAGATGCCGCGGAAAACCAAGCAGCTCTCTCAGCAGATACAGAAACCGCGTCATCAGGGAGCTGTCCAGCTCGAAACCCATCTCGGCGAGCTTCTCTCCGATGATTTCCGTGCCGTCCCACCAGGTCATCGAACGCGACAGCACATCGATCTGTTCTGTGGCGAGACCCAGCACCTTGCCAAGATCACGCACGGCGCTGCGCTTGCGATACGTGATGACAGTGGCCGCCAGTGCCGTACGGTGGCGACCATACTTGGCATAAAGGTATTGCATGACTTCCTCGCGCCGCTCGTGCTCGAAATCAATGTCGATATCCGGCGGCTCGTTACGCTCCTTTGAAATGAAACGCTCGAACAACAAGCGCGTCTTGCCTGGATCCACCTCGGTAATGCCGAGGCAAAAGCACACCACCGAATTGGCAGCAGACCCACGCCCCTGACACAGGATCCCCTGACGACGGGCAAACTCGACGATGTCGTTCACGGTCAGGAAGTAGGACTCGTATTCCATGTCGTGAATCAGTGCGAGCTCGTGTTTGATCTGCCGCTGAATCCGCTCTGACGCACCACCGGGCCAGCGCCTGCGCGCGCCTTGCCAGGTCAGCTCTGCCAGATGCTCTGCGGCCGTCATGCCGTCGGGCACGACCTCCTTCGGGTAGCGGTAATCGAGCTCTTCGAGACTGAAGTGACACTTCGCTGCGAAGGCCACGGCATTGTCGAGCGCCTCTGTGGGGTAGAGGCTTGCCAGTGTCCGCCGGTCACGCAGATGCCGCTCGCCATTGGGAAAAAGGCGCCGGCCAGCGTTCTCGAGTGTGCAGCCTTCACGCACACAGGTGAGGGCATCCTGCAGTGCGCGCCGCCGCCTGACATGCATGTGCACATCTCCGGTAGCGACCAGCGGCAAGTCGTGGCGCGCACCGACATCAGCGAGCCAATGCAGGTGCTTGGCGTCATACAGGCCGTAGTGAAGTTCCAGCGCAATGCCCGCCACCGGAGCGAGTGTTGCCACCCAGCTGAACCAGGCGTCCAGCCGCTGGCGCTCGGGCGGCAGGCAAGGGGGCACCAGTAACACACAGCACCCATCAATACCCGCCTGCTCGATCGTGGCTGCAGTCACCTGGTAGCTGCCTTTGCTGGCCGCACGGCGGCAGGTGGTAATCAGGCGACACAGGCGCGAATAACTGGCCGCATCGCGGACCAGCAGTACCAACCGGAAGCCATCATCCAGCGCGAACTCGCTACCGATGATGAGCTGGAAGCCTGCGGCGCCCCCCGCGTCGGCGCACTCACGCACCCGACCGTGGGCGCGCACCACTCCTGCCAGCGAGCACTCATCGGTGATGGCGAGCGCGCTGTAGCCAAGCTCCATGGCCGTGTCCACAAGTTCTTCAGGTTGCGATGCACCGCGAAGAAAACTGAAGTTGCTGACACAATGGAGCTCTGCATAAGCGGGGCAGCGATCGGTTTCAGTGGCTGCGATGCTCATGACTGTCATTTTATACAGTATATAAAAATCTCATGCCATCACACCTGGTTCTCGATATCGGCAACGTGTTGTGCCGGTGGGACGGCGACGCGCTACTGGCGAGCGTGCTGGACGCCCCCGAGGCGCGCGACCAGGCACGCAAGGCGCTACTGCAGCACCCGGACTGGATCGCCCTGGATGCCGGCACACTGACGGCAGCGCAGGCCGCCGAGCGGGCTGCCACCCGATGCGATCTACCGGCCGAGCGCCTGCTGGCAATCCTCGAGGCACTGCCCGCATCGCTGCAGGCGTTCAGCGACACCCATGACGCAGTAATACAGGCTCAGGCTGATGGGGTGCCGGTGTACATACTCTCCAACATGCACGCCACCTCCTGGGAGTATCTGTACGAGACCTTCCCGGTGTTTGCCGGCTGCCGCGGCGTGGTGGTGAGCTGCGAGATCCATCTGACCAAACCCGATCCGGCGATCTATCACCACCTGACAGAGCGCTTTGCACTCGAGCCTTCGGAGTGCGTATTTGTCGATGACATGCCGGAGAACATCGAGGCAGCGCGTGCCTGCGGCTGGCACGGCGCATGGCTTGAATCTCCAGAACACGGCGCGGAGCTGATACGACGCCTGAGTGCTGGCCTGCTTTAAAGTGCCCCAGTCTGCTGGGGATGAGGTGTTCTGGTATCGTCTTCTGACACCCACAAACAAGGACCATTCACATGGATGTGAATACCCGATGCCCGCGCTGCGCGGCTGAACGTCAATCAATCGTGCGCGACGGCTTTTTCTTGAGAGCCGACGATTCGAAGAACATCCAGCGCCTCAAGTGCAAGCTCTGCGGGAAGAAATTCTCC
>CALLMF010000036.1 GCA_938006335.1 uncultured Granulosicoccaceae bacterium
ACATAGCGGCCTGACACAGCGCGCCTTCTGCGAGCAACACCGACTCGCGGTGTCGACCTTCACGCGCTGGTGTCGGCGCGTTGCCTGCGAGCGTGCCGAGCGACCACCAGCATTCGTTGCCGTTACCCTGACCGAGGAGACGGGAGCGCCTTCTGCGACTCACCTTTCTCCTACGCCTTTGCGTGTCACGCTTCCGGGCGGCGTGATTGTCGAAGGATTGACCGCCGACAACGTCAGCGTGGTCACAGTGCGCCATCGGGTACAAGCTCGGGTCAACGCGCTTCTCTGACTTTCGTCCGAACAGCTGTTTCTTGAACCCCGGCTGTGGTGGATAGGCCGAGAGTACTGCCCCCTCAGCCCTTATACAGATCAGTCGTTTTCAAGACGGGTATGCAAGCTCCGCCAGCGGCGGAATTCGGAAGGCGTCAAACGGAACCGCGCGAAATTGTGTTCGCCGAGTCCGAGCAGCTCGCCCTCCGCCATGTCGCGGAAGCGGGCCATATCGTCCGGCTCGGCATGCTCGCGTGCCCAACCATCGACGACGGGGGCCGCGTCCTGCAACAGGAGGCCATCACGGACGGCCACACCGACAAGTTCGGCGATCGTGTCGATATAGCGCAGCCGGAAGGGATCGGGCTCACCGAGTGTCTGGCGCACCTCGCGGTAGTGTTCGACAGAACCCTCGTAGGCGAACAAGAACAGCTCCTTCAGCAGCGTGTGATCGTTGAGTTCGTAGATCGCGAGCAACGCCTTGACGTACAGGTCCTGCGGTACGCCAACGAAGGACACGGGCACACGATTGGCACGAATCAACGGAATATTCGCGGCGAGACGCGACACGCGCTTGTTCACGTCGTCGAAGGGTTGCAGGTAAGGCAGGTGGGCAAGCGTTACCAGCGATTGCTCGAAGGGATCCACGATTGTCGACAGTCGTAGCAGCGTCTTGTCGAACGCTTCCTCTATCTGTTGGGGCACGCTGCAGGGCACATAGGTAGAACCGCCGATGCCGACGGCCATGCGCCGCAGCCGTCCTGCCGAGCCGGGATCCGGCAGCAGCTCGTTGGCGAGCAGCGCGTGCAGGTTCATCAGCGTGAGCCGGTCGAAGCCGGTCTCGTCGACGTTCCGTAGCAGGAACTCGATGGCGTCGCGGTGATTGCGAATCATCCGTGCCTCGCGCGGATCGCGACCGCGGGCCTCGACGTCGAGGGTTATCAGGCGACGTGTGTCGAGCAGCGAGTACGTATTGCCCTCGAGTCGGCTGGAGTTCCAGGACAGGTCGATCAACAGGCGATCGGCGATCCGCCGGGCATAGGTGCCGGCCGCTTCCGCACCATCGGACGCGGTGCCGAGGTTGTGCAGTCGTGCGCGCTCGGCGTCATCGAGCCATGCGCTCTGGCCAGGGACGTATTCGGTGAGGTAGTCCGGACGAAACGCGGCAGATGCTCGCTGCTCGACGGGCTCGGAAACCCGTGCGCGCGCCACTTCGGCTTTCTCTGAGAATCGGACGTTGCTCCCGTCTGCCGGACCTTCAACGGTCGACGACGCGACGGTGTAGCGAGCCCATCGCCGGTCTCCGGAGCGGATGAGACGTCCCGCCGATACCAGTGAAGCGATGCGGCGACGGACGGTGCGTGTCGCCGCGCGGTCGCCGATGGCGGCAACGATGTCCGACATGGATGCGCCGCTTGGCAAGGCGGCGACGATCTCGATCAGTTCGGCGTCAGTCAGCGCTGATGTGTCCATCGGGGCGGGCTCCGCGATGCGCGACAAGGAAGCGGAATTGAACCGCGTGTCGAAGGATCGTAATCTATTGACCCTCTATCGGCCAACTTCGTGGCCGATAGACTGGCCGATAGAACGTGAGAAAACAACCATGGCCTCGAATGAGACGCCCATCACACAAAGTTGTTTCCACAGGGAAACAACGAGGGCCATCAGTGCGAACCACGTCCCAAAAAGTTGTTTACGCGCGTAAACGGCGATGCCGACCCTCAGCCAACAAACCGCCCCACAAACCCCTCAATCACCCCAGCAATCTCATCCCGCCGATGCAGCTGCGACACCAGACCTTCATCAGTCCGCCCACTCATCAACCCTGACAGCGCCCCCAGCACGGAACCACGATGCGCATTCTCCCCACCGAGGTTCGCGTTGATCAGCAATGCCTTGCCGGGTGTGCGGCCATGCCGGGCGGCCAGCCATAGCACGCTGGGCCATGAGTCCTCGATGTAGCAGGCCAGCGAGTAGCGTCCGCCGACCACTTCGGGGTCACTCATTCGGCCCTTGTCGGCACGCTCCAGTAACTTGTCCAGCCGGGTGCCGGGGATGGCGGTGGCGGCGGTGATCAGTGCGTGCTGTTGGGCGGCGTGTCGGTCTTCCTCACCGAGGCCGTCATCAGCGGCGATGTGCAGCAGCTCGTCGAGCAGCTGCACGCAGGCGGACACCACCTCACGCAGTGTGTCATCGGGATGCGTGATGCCGACATGACGCCGACAGATGGCCTGCACTTCCTTTAGCGGGTGTTGCGGCAACAGCGCCAGGGCCACCGGCAAGAGTGTCACCAGCGCGCCCATCGATGGGGTGTCGTGGCTGACGGCTCCGCATTCGAGCAGGGGCAAGCCTCGCACCTTATTGGCGAAGAACCCTCGATGCCAGGATTCTGCGTAGGTATCCGGATGCGCGGGAGATTCTGCGGTCATGCGCTCGACATAGCGCGTGAACCAGGATTCGGCGTCGTAGTCGCCGGCTTCGGTCAGTTGTTCGATCAACCAGCGCGCGCACCAGGCATTCAGGGTGTTTTCGCCCGCCGGCATGCCGTGGTGATAGTGCGTGCCGGGTACACCCCAATGCTGCTCACGACCGCGCAAGATCACATCGCCGACGATCTGTGGAGCCTGCGCCCGCCCCCTTGAGGCCGCGCTGCGTCCGGCCGCGCGCGTCGAATGCAGCGACATGATGGAGCTTGGGTGATGCTCCGGTGCTGGCTCCATGCGCTGGATGCCCGAGGGCGGGAACTGCCTCAGGATGTCGGCGGGACGGTAGTACCAGTGCACCGGCATGGCGACGGCGTCCCCCGTGAACAGTCCCTCAAGCGCTGCCTTGATGCTGGACCGTGTTGCGGTCAGAGCTGAGCTGTTGGTCTCGGGATGAGACCCGTCTGGAGCACTCATGTGGCTCAGAACAGTTGCTCGACCTCACGCTTCTGCTCTCGTACCGTTCGCACCCGGTCCCGAGTGTTTGATGTCGCCGTGGGTTCGGCTTGTGCGGTACCGCGGTTGGCGCTGACGGGCGTCGAGGTCTGCGCACTGCTCGGTACGGCCTCGTCATAGAAGTACTCGATCATTGTGCCATCACCGCTGGCGGGTTCGCCGGTCGCGCGGTCGATACGTACGGCTGTCATGCCCGGTAGCTCGGCCAGTTCGGTCTCCTCGGAGCCACCCACGCTATCCGCCATGAAAGACGTCCACATCGGCAGCGCAGCGATTCCGCCAGACTCGCCGCGCCCCAGCGGATCGAGGCCGTCCGAGCCGATCCATGCGGTGGCCACGACTGAGTCGTTGTAACCGGTAAACCAGGCATCGAGCTGATTGTTGGTGGTACCGGTCTTGCCCGCGAGGTCCGACCGACCGAGCGCTTCGCCAGCGCGGCGTGCCGTGCCACGTTGCACGACCTCTCGCATCATGCTGGTCATCAGCCATGCGTTGCGCGCGTCGATGACACGCGGTGCATTGACCACATCGATCCGGGCATCGTCAAGACGCTCCTCGGCCTCGGGAGACAGTTCGCCCTCCTCGACCTCGGTATCGTCCACATCGGCAGCGGCCGTCTCGGCCTCCATCTCGGCGACCAGCGCGTTGGCGCTTTCTTCGCCGATATCGCAGTCGTCGCACAGGACGACCTGCGGGGCGCGGTACACCAGCTCGCCCCGTGGGCCGATGATGCGATCAATGAAGTGCGGTTGCACCTTGTATCCACCATTGGCAAAGACCGAGAAGGCGCTGGTCATCTCGATCGGGGTGACGGCCGCGCTACCCAGCGACAGTGAAAGATCAGGCGGCATGTTGCGCGGCAGGAACCCGAAGCGCTCGGAATACTCCCGCGCGTAGGGAATGCCGATTTCTCGAAGTACGCGCACCGACACCAGATTGCGCGACTTGACCAGGGCTTCGCGCAAGCGGGTCGGCCCGAAAAAGCGTCCGGAATAGTTTTGCGGACGCCATTCGCCCTCGAGCGCGTCGTCGTGGAACACCACGGGTGCGTCGTTGTAGATGGTCGCAGCGGTGTCACCGGCCTCGAGCGCAGCAGAGTAGATGAACGGCTTGAACGTCGAGCCAGGCTGACGCCGTGCCTGGGTCACCCGATTGAACTTGCTGCGATAGAAGTTGTAACCGCCGACCAGCGCGGTGATACCACCGGTGGTCGGATCTGCGGCGACAAAGGCGCCCTCGACGGTCGGCTCCTGGACGAAGCTTGCGCCACCATCTTCGTTGATCTGGAGGTGTACCACGTCACCGACACCGAGCACTTGATCAACCGCGGTGACCTCATCGCCGAGCGTATCGACGTCGATGCGCTCGCGGGCCCACTCCACCGCTGCAAGATCCAGCGTGTACTCGCTGCCATCACGGCCTACCAGATTGGCGCTGGTGGCGTCGACCGCCATGACGGCCGCCGGCACCAGATCACCCGGACGGGACAGGTCATCGAGAGCCGCGAGCAGTGTTTCGGGGTCTTCGAGGGTTTCTGGCTCGAGGGTGGCGAGAGCACCACTGAAGCCGTGTCGCGCCTCGTACTCATATAAAGCACTACGAAGCGCACGGTTGGCAGCACGCTGCTGCTCCGAACGAATGGTCGTGTAGACGTTGTAACCGCCGGTGGACCAGACGTCGCCAAACAGTTGCTGCACGCGGGCACGCGCCATCTCGCCGACATAGTTGGCCTCGGCCTCGGGGCGCGAGTAGTGCAGCACCGCCGACACCGGCATGGCCTGCGTGGCGTTCTTGGTGGATTCGTCGATGTAGCCGACCTCGAACATCCGGCGCAGCACATAGTTGCGCCGATCCAGAGCGCGCTCCGGGTAGGCAATGGGATTGAGGCCCGACGGCGCCTTGGGAAGCCCCGCCAGCATGGCCGATTCGGCAAGCTCCAGTTCTCCGATCTTCTTGCCGTAGTACACCTTGGCGGCAGCGGCAAAGCCGTAGCTGCGCTGACCCAGGTAGATCTTGTTCAGGTAGAGCTCGAGGATTTCGTCCTTTTCCAGCTCGCTCTCGATCTTGAACGACAGGAAGATCTCACGCAGCTTGCGGTCGTAGGTGCGCTCGTTGGACAGGAAGAAGTTACGCGCAACCTGCATCGTGATGGTGGAACCGCCAGGGCCCTTGCGCCCGGTACGGATCAGATGCAGGGCGGCTCGGGCCAGACCCTGCCAGGCGACACCGGGGTGCGAATGGAAGTGCTGATCCTCGGTGGCGATGATGGCCTGCGTCAGCGACTCCGGCACCTCGCTGATCATGATCGGCTCGCGCCGCTTCTCACCGTATTCGGCAATCAGATCGCCGTCGGCGGTGTAGACACGCAACGGAATCTGCAGCTGAACCTCGCGCAGCTGCTGCACATCAGGCAGCTCCGGAGAGATCTTCATCCACAGGTAGCCGACCCCGATTGCGACAAGCAGGCAGCCGACAACGCCAAGAATGGCAAGCCATTTGAATGTACTTCGTAACCAGCCCCTCTTTGCCGGGGTCG
Organism: uncultured Granulosicoccaceae bacterium; assembly: GCA_938006335.1. Taxonomy (GTDB): domain Bacteria; phylum Pseudomonadota; class Gammaproteobacteria; order Granulosicoccales; family Granulosicoccaceae; genus Granulosicoccus. The sequence continues at coordinate 5,746 of CALLMF010000036.1, forward strand.
CTCCGTTGTCATAACGGTTGCGAGAACGGCGGCGGCGGCTGCGACGGGAAGACGATCGAGGCATCAGAGTGCCGAGAACCCTTTGCGTTTCAACGAATTGTACCAACTGAACACAGCTACGCAGGATTTGAATTTCATGAGTTTGTGCCATCCACGCCTGACGACGGCTTTTCGCCGCCCCGACAGGGAAATGGCGCTTTCACGGAAAACGGCACTGCCTGCTTGTCCTGAACGTGACGTCACTCACATAGAAGAGGGAGGAAAGAGCTCGATAGCAGTGTGACCCCCTTTGCGCTGCGGCAGACCAGTAGTGATACGCCGCACGAAAAAATCTAAGGGATTTCACGCTTCGGGCGCTAAACCTGACATGGCACTCAAATTCTCATCAAACGGTGCGGGCCTCATCGGTCTCGACATCACTGCGACCTCGGTCAAGCTCCTGGAGCTGAAGCCGACGAAGAAAGGGCACAAGGTGGTCAGTTACACCGTTGAGCCCTTGCCGGCGAACGCGGTCAACGAAAAGAACCTTCAGGACATCGAAGCGGTGGGCGAAGCCATAAGGCGCGCGGTCAAACGCTCCGGAACCCGTACCAAGACGTGCGCAGTTGCCGTGCCCTCGGCCATGGTCATCACCAAGGTGATCCAGATGCCAGACGATCTGAAGCCGCACGAGATGGACGCGCAGATTCAGCTCGAGGCTGACCAGTACATTCCCTACGCGCTCGAGGAGGTCAACCTCGACTTTGACGTCATGGGCCCATCCGAAGATGCGGACGGCATGGTGGACGTGCTACTCGCAGCGTCACGATCCGAGAATGTCGAGGACCGAACGGCTGCCGCCGAGATCGGCGGGCTCGATGTGAAGATCGTTGACGTTGAGCCCTACACGCTTGAGGGTGCCTTCCAGCTGATCTCTCATCAGGTACCCAACCAGGGTATTGATCAGACCATCGCAATTCTCGATGTTGGCGCCAGCATGACGAGCCTGTGCGTGCTCCGCGATCAGAGCCTGGTGTACACCCGCGAGCAACCTTTTGGCGGCAAACAGCTGACCGAAGAAATCATGCGCCGCTACGGTCTGTCCTACGAAGACGCAGGACGCGTCAAGCGCGTCGGCGGACTGCCAGACAACTACGAGTCGGAAGTGCTTTCGCCCTTTCGCGACCTGATGGTTCAGCAGGCCAATCGTTTTCTGCAGTTTTTCTTCTCTGCCGACAAGAACGACTACGTCGACCAGATCGTGCTTGCAGGCGGCTGTACCGGCATCCCCGGTGTTGCCGAGCTGATCGAACAACGCATCGGCACCCCGACGATCATCGCCGACCCTTTTAGCGAAATGCCTGTCGGTTCGGACATTCCGGCACAACGTTTGAAAGACGATGGCCCCGCCATGTTGATTGCTTGTGGCCTGGCACTTAGAGGAACAGACCGATGACACGCATCAATCTACTGCCGTGGCGCGAGACGCACCGGCGACAGAAGAACAACGAGTTCTTTGTGGTGCTTGGCATCTGCATGGCCATCGCTGCAGGCGTGGGTTTCGGCGGATTCAAATACGCCGAGGACAAGGTCAACTTCCAGGACGCTCGAAACAAGCGTCTGACCAACGAGATCGCGCAACTGCAAGAAGAGCTGCGTGAGATCGAGGCGCTGGAAGAGACCAAGAACGCACTGCTCGAGCGTATGGACATCATCCAGACCCTGCAGGGACAGCGCCCGTTGATCGTGCACACCTTTCATGAGGTTGCCACACGACTCCCCGACGGCGTGTACCTCACCGACATGAAGCAGGAAGGTGCAAACACCTTGTTTCTCGAAGGCAAGGCCGAGTCCAACGCACGCGTATCTGCCCTGATGCGCCGCATGGACCGTAGCGAGTACTTCAAGTCTCCGCGACTGGAGCAGATCAAGCGAGACGAGCAGAACGAAGAAGCATCGAACTTCCGACTGAGCGTCATTCAAAACAACCCGAACGCCGAAGAGGAGGACGAAGATGTCCTTTAAAGATGCGATCGACGATCTGCAACGGATCGACGGCGAAGACTTCAAGCGCATTGGTACGGCTCCCGTCGTACTGCGTGGCCTGCTGATTCTTGTTGGCGGCGCAGTCGTCATAGGCGCGGCAGCGCACTTCCTGGTGAAGCCTCAGTTCGCGGCACTGGAAGTGGCCGAGCGCAAGGAAGTGGAGCTACGCAAGACCTTTGACATCGAGCAGTCGAAAGCAGCGAACCGCACGGCCTATGTCGAGCAACTCGAAGAGATGAAGAAGACCTTCAACGTCATGCTTCGTCAGCTGCCCAACAAGACCGATATCGAAAGCCTGCTGGTCGACCTCTCACAAACCTCGGTAGCGAGCGGTCTGGAAGTCGAGAACTTCCAGCCCCGGCAGGAAATTCTTCGCGAGTTCTACGCGGAGTATCCGATTGAAGTCAGCGTAACGGGTGAATACCACCAGTTCGGCAAGTTTGTATCCGGCCTGGCGGCACTGCCCCGAATCGTGACCTTGAACGAAATCAAGATCGAAGAGCTTGATGAAAGAGCAGCGGCTCAGTCCACCAACGGCGCACGGCTGAAGATGGACCTCACCGCAACCACTTATCGCTACCTCGAGGAGGACGAGTAAGCCATGCAACGCATGAAACTTATCCCACTCGTCGCACTCGTGTCGACATTGACCGCCTGCGGCGGTGACATGTCGGATCTCGAACGCTTTATTGACGAGACCAAGAACAAGCATCACGGCAAGGTGGATCCGATTCCGGAATTCGCTCCTTACCAGACATTTGCCTACGCAGCACTGGATGTACGTGATCCCTTTCGTCCTCAAACCGACCTGAGCGCGCCTTCCCCAATCGCTCAGGAATCCGAATACAACGGCCCGCGCCCGGAAGCTACACGCCGACGCGAGCCTTTGGAAAGCTATCCGGTTGATTCACTGAAAATGGTCGGATTGTTGCAACAACAAGCACAGACCTGGGGTCTGGTTCGCGACCCTGAAGGCACGATTCACCGAGTTCAACCTGGCAACTACGCTGGCGAGAACCACGGAAAGATCGTCGCAGTTTCAGAAACACGAATCGATATCGTCGAGCTGGTTCCCGACGGTCTTAGCGGATGGGTCAATCGCGATGCGCAGCTCGCGATGGCCGACGACTGAATAGATAACGGAGATAACGGGTGAAAATTTCACGTACACGAATCGGGACACGCGTCTGCGCAGGCTTATTGCTTGTGTCCGGTAGTGCGCTTACCAGCACCTCCCTGCTGGCAGCGGACAATGCGCTGTTGGACATCACGCATGTGAGCCTGCCGGGCAACAAGCAACAGCTGGCGCTCACCATGAGTGGGCCGGCCGAGCAGCCCAAGGCGTTCACGATCGATAATCCTGCGCGTATCGCACTGGATCTGCCGGATACCGTCAGCGAGCTCGATGCGAAAAACATCGCTATCAGCTCAGGGCTGCTCCAGGACGTCACGACCGTCGAGGCAGGAGGACGCACCCGCGTCGTCATCAACCTTGCAGCCATGGCGCCCTACCAGACCGAAGTCGATGGTAACCAGCTACTGGTGACATTGAATGAAGGTGCTGGCGCCAGCTCCGATGCCAGCATCCTTGTTCAGGACACGGCCACCGAAGAGCAAGTCAGTCGCATCATCGAAAAAGCCGAGACACGGATCGACGCACTCGATTTTCGTCGTGGACCGATGGGCGAAGGTCGCGTGATCTTCAAGCTGTCTTCACCGGGTATCGTCACTGACATGCGCCAGGAAGGCGGACGCATCATCGTCGAATTTCCAGACACTCAATTGGCGGCGAAGCTTCAGAAGCGCCTCGACGTCATGGACTTCGGTACACCTGTCCAGTTCATCGATGCCATCAGCAACAGCCGCGGTACCAAGGTTGTCATAGAGCCGGCAAGCCAGGAGTTCGAACAGCTGGCTTATCAGTCCGACGATCTGTACACGGTAGAACTCAAGCCGATGAGCAAGGAAGAGATCGAGGAAAACCGCAAGACCAAGTTCGGCTACATCGGTGAAAAGCTCTCACTGAACTTCCAGGACATCGAGATTCGCTCGGTACTGCAGCTGCTCGCTGACTTCACCGACCTAAACATCGTCGTCTCCGATACGGTACAGGGCAAGCTGACGCTACGCCTCAAGAACGTACCCTGGGACCAGGCACTGGACATCATTCTGCAATCCAAGGCACTCGGCAAGCGCCAGGCGGGCAATGTCATCATGGTGGCTCCGGCCGAAGAGATTGCCAACCGCGAGCGCATCGAGCTCGAAGGCATGAAGCAGAAGACAGAACTTGCACCTCTGCGCACCGAATTCTTCCAGGCCAACTACGCCAAGGCGACAGAACTTGCCGCCCTGCTGCAGACCGAGAGTGGTCAGCTGTTGTCCGAGCGCGGTACGGTGACGGTAGACGACCGTACCAATACCATGCTCATTCATGACACGGCCGATCGTCTTGATTCAATCCGATCACTGGTACATCGTCTTGACGTGCCGATCCGCCAGGTACTCATCGAGTCACGTATCGTCATCGCCTCCGACGACTTCAACAAGGACATCGGTGTGCGTTGGGGTGTCAACCGCAATACGGTCAACCCCGGTGGCACGGACAACGGTGAGGGCTTCCTGCTCTCAGGAAACTCTGACGGTATCACCAACCTCGAAAACGGCGACGGTCTCGGCGACGAGCGCTTCAACATCAACCTGCCCGTCAGCAACCCTGCCGGCACCTTGGGTGTGGCACTCGCCAAGCTCCCCTTCGGCACGCTGCTGGAGCTGGAACTCTCCGCGATGCAGTCCGAAGGTACGGGTGAAGTGGTATCCGCACCTCGCGTCATCACCGCCAATCAGCACGAAGCCTACATCGAGCAGGGCGTTGAGATTCCTTATGTACAGGCTGCGGCCTCGGGCGCTACCGCCATCAGCTTTCGTAAGGCGGTACTGGGTCTGACCGTCACACCGCAGATCACGCCAGACGATCGCATCGTGATGGATCTGCAGGTCAACAAGGATACGGTAGGTGAAGTTGTCGGCTCTGGTACCGCAGCGGTACCGTCCATCGACACTCGCGAGGTCTCCACTCAGGTGCTGGTGAACAATGGCGAAACTGTCGTACTTGGTGGTATCTACGAGCAGACGATCATCCACTCCAAGGACATGGTGCCCTTCTTCGGCAATCTGCCGCTGATCGGCAAGCTCTTCCAGCGCAAGCTGGCAGAGGATGACAAGTCCGAGCTGCTCGTCTTCGTTACCCCGAAGATCCTCAAGGACAACGCGTCTCTCACCTACTGAGTCAACGCTCGAGTTCTTGAGCCGAGGCCGGGCCCTTCCACAGGGTCCGGCCTTTTTCGTGTCTGCCCTTATGATTGACGCTCCGGGCTCACACTCGAGGTCCGCTATCATTGATGTCCGCACAGTGACCTGCCACCCCATGCCATCCATCTTTCTCGTGGGCCCCATGGGCTCCGGCAAGAGCACGGTCGGCAGAGCGCTCGCCCGCCGCATCGGCTACCGCTTCATCGACGCCGACCGCGAACTCGAAGCGCGTTGCGGCGTCGATATCCCCACCATCTTCGACTACGAAGGCGAAGCCGGTTTCCGCGAACGTGAAGCACGACTGATCGATGAGCTGACCCAGCTCGAGCGCATCGTGCTCGCGACGGGCGGCGGTGCAGTACTGCGGCCAGAGAACCGGCGCTGCCTGACCGAACGCGGTCATGTAGTACTGCTCGCCGTGGAGGTCACCGAACAACTGCGGCGCGTGGCGGGCGACAAGCGTCGCCCCCTGCTCGCCACCGCTGACCCTGAAGCCAAGCTGAAAGCGCTGATGACCGAGCGCCAGCCGATCTACGAGAGCGTCGCCGACATCGAAATCAAGACAGACTCCCGGAGAATGCATCACGTGGTGTCACGCATTCTCAAGCATCTGGATGACTATCCGCGAGCGTCGGAATCGACCGGTAGCCCCTGACGAGTCCAGGCAGGCGTCCTAGCGAGTTTCCGTGAGCACCGCAGTTACCCCCGGCGTTGCCAGTTGCAGTGCGTGCGCACGGCTCAGGCTCAAGCGACAGTCCGGCGGCAGGCCAGCGATGCCCTGCCCGCTCGCCGCCACGACCTGCCCTGCTGCATCGATGTTCCAGTGATCGAGCATGTGGCAAGCGAAGGCATGGCGACTCATGGCCTCGTCACCTGCCAGGTTCATGTGACCAGACTCGTTTGCATGATCGAGTGCGAGGGTGGTCAAGCCGTCAGCAAGCGCCTTGTCGAAGACGGGCTGGCGCAGCACGTCGGTAAACAGTTTCAAGGGCTCACCTCGCTTGAGCCGCGCCTGGAAACCCGCAGTGCCGCGATCAAGGCGATCCAGCCCGTAGATCAACGAGGTACGCACAATAAGCGCGTGGGGGCACAGCTGCATAATAGCCGCCTCGCCAGCGGCCTTGGTCACGGCATAGGCGTTGGCTGCGAGTGGCGACGCGGGAGCGTCGTCGGCGTAGGGCCCCGCAGTCCCATCAAACAGTGTGTCCGTGGATACCGCGACAAGGCGCGCTCCGATGCGCACCGCGGCTTCAGCCACATGGCGTGACGCCATGACGTTACTACGCTGCATGACCGCGCCCGACCCGTCACCGGGATTACAGGCAGCGGCATGAATGATGGCGTCGGGCTGAACCTGCGCGACCGCATCGAGTACCGCCGTACGATCAGCCAGGTCGAGCGCCAGCGCCTCTGCCGGTGCAACCACTCTTGCTGCGTCCCGAGCGGTACCGATCACACGGGCTCGCCGCGCCGCTGCCGGTACCAGAGCGCCTGCGAGATAACCGCTGGCACCGGTGATCAGAACCGTTTTCATCCACGCCGGCGTGCAAAGGCGTTGTACGCAAGGTTGCCTGCAACCGCAAACAAGACCGCACCGAGGGTTGCTGCCACGAAGGCGCCACCCAGATTTCCGCCCCAGTTGATGTCCAGCACATCCCGCACGAACAAACCGAAGAAGGAACCCAGCACACCCAGCACAGCGTTAGGCGGGAAACGCAGCGGATTGCTACCGAACAGGCGCGTCGTCAACAGCCCAACGAACAAGCCGACAAACACGAACAACCAGGGACCGATCAGACGCATGGGAGGACAATTTTCTGGACGCTGCCTTGCGCAGCCCTCCCATTCTGAAACTCGCTGGCGTGCTCGGCAAGTACCTGGGCCCCCGGCCGACCGCTCTGCCACGCATCACGCGGGTCGCGATGGCGTAGGATTCAGCGCATCCATTCTGCGGTTTTGATGATGCGCACCCTGTCAATCGATCTCGGCGATCGCTCCTACCCCATCCATGTCGGCACCGATCTGTACGCCAGTCAAGACGGGACGGGGTCGCTGATTGCGCAGAAGGTGCAACGGCGCGCGATGATCGTGACCAATGAAACGGTGGCGCCATTGTATCTCGATCGGGTGCGCGCGGGCATGGGCAACCTGCCTACGGCCGAGATCATCCTGCCGGATGGCGAATCCTTCAAGACGCTCGAGTTACTCGACCCGGTGTACGAGGCCTTGCTCCGTGAAGGATTTGACCGTGGCGGCACCATCGTTGCCCTTGGCGGAGGCGTGATCGGTGACATGGCAGGATTCGCCGCAGCCAGTTACCAGCGTGGCATCGACTTCGTTCAGGTGCCCACCACTCTGCTCGCCCAAGTGGACTCCTCCGTGGGCGGCAAGACCGGAGTCAACCACGCACTCGGCAAGAACATGATCGGCGCGTTTCACCAGCCGGTTTCCGTCGTTGCCGATGTCAGCACCCTGGATACCCTGCCAGACGCAGAGCTCGCCGCCGGGCTCGCCGAGGTCATCAAGTACGGCTTCATCATCGATGCCGACTTCTTTGGCTGGCTGGAAACCAACATGGACGCGCTGCTCGCGCGCGATCGCGACGCGGTGATCGAAGCGGTCTACCGCTCCTGTGAAATCAAGGCACGCGTGGTCGAAGCCGATGAGCGCGAACACGGACAACGTGCGCTACTCAATCTGGGGCACACCTTTGGCCACGCGATCGAAGCCGCCATGGGCTTCGGCACATGGCTGCACGGAGAAGCGGTGTCGGCAGGCACGGTCATGGCGCTGGATCTTGCTGTTCGACTGCAAGAGATCAACGAAGACACCCGCGAGCGCGGCGTTCGGCTGCTCGAGCGGGCGGGCCTTCCCATCGCTCCCCCGAAGGAAATGACACCCGAGGTGTTCCTGACCTACATGCAACGCGACAAGAAGGTCGCTGACGGACAGTTGCGCCTGGTCATACCCGGCAACATCGGTTCAGCTCGAGTGGGTAGTGACTATGATGAGACCGCGCTGCACGCCACGCTCAGTGCCTTTTGCTCGCCCGACGCTTGAGCCGTCCGGGGAGTGGTTGTTATCCGTCGCCCATTGCGGCACGGGCGCTGGTATAAGATTGTGCAACTCTCACTCGGATCCACTCGATGTCGGCGCCCCACGCCCACGCGGATGACACGGTAGATGCCGCCGGCCTGTTGTCTGACGCCAGTCTGGCCGCACTGCAACTGCGACAGCAGCCATTCGCGGAATACGCAGCCGACGGCGACCACTTTGCCGATGACACCACGGCGGAGCAGCTGACGCAGCTGAAGCAGGCGCTGATATCCGGCCCCGACATGCTTCTGGTGCTCGGTGAGAACGGTGCCGGCAAATCGACGCTGTTAGCACAACTCGGAGCCAACAGCGGCTCGCGCATCCAATGCTTCTCGGTCCGTGGCAGCGAACGGTTCAGTGCACACAACCTGTTCGGAGGCATGTTGGGGGCCTTCCGCTTGCCTACTCCCCCGGACCTGAAGGACATGCTCGACGCGCTGGTGCCGTGCCTGCAGTCCTTGGTCAGCAAGAACATCCTGTCGGTCATCGTGCTCGACAACGCCGAGCATGTCACCCCTACGCAGCTGTCCCGCCTGCTCTCGGGCATGCTCTATCTGAACAGTCAGGACGAAACCCTGCTGCGTGTGGCCCTGGCTGCAGAGCCGCGCTTCGAGGACGAGATCTCCGGGCTGCTGCCGGACGGCGCCAACCTGGAGTACGGCGAATTCATCATGCCGCCGCTGTCGGACGACCGTGCAGCGGCCTATCTCGATTTTCGTCTGAATCAGGCAGGCTACTTTGACGCTTTCCCGTTTTCCGATCGCGATATCGAATCCCTGAACGCCGAAGCGCAAGGCCAGCCCGGCCTGTTGCACATGGCTGCGGCCAACGAACTGAACGCGCGCCACGGTGGCGCAGAGGTGGCCGATGCCGGGCTCCCGCCGGAACTCGCCACATCCGCCGGTGGTGGCTTCCTTGCTGGCAAGGGCAAGCTCGCACTCGGCGCACTGGCACTCGCCTTGATTCTCGGCGGCCTGTTGCTGTTCAAGACTCCGCCCGCCCCGCGAGATCAGGACGGCAGTAACTACACCGTCGTGGAAGACCGTTCCATCGACACGAGCAACAGCGGGATAGAACCCATCGCCGATGCCGGCATGCAGCTGCTCGACGGCGACGCGCCTGGCGACGCAACTGACACAGCGGTGTCCAGTGCAGGAGACGTCGCCTCAGGCGATACGGTTAGCGAGACGACGGTTGCGGACGAATCTGCCAGCGGTGATGCGGCAGGCGATGCAGCAACCACAACTGCCGAGACGGATCCCACCTCACAGGCTGAACCCGAGCCCGCGCCAGAGCCCGCTCCGGAACCGGAGCCAGAACCCACCCCACAACCGGAACCTACGCCCGCTCCTGAGCCAGCCCCTGAGCCAGCCCCTGAACCAGCTCCTGAACCAGCTCCCGAGCCGGCGCCTGAGCCGGAACCCGAACCCGAACCAGCCGCTGAACCTGAGCCTGAGCCAGCCGCCGAGGAAGCCCCAAGCAGCCCCGCGCTGGCAAGCCTGGAATCCCCGACCTGGATTCTCGTGCAGAACCCCGAACTGTTTACCGTGCAGATGAGCGCATCGACCGAGCGGGAATCGGTCGAGAATTTTCTGGCGCGCAACAATTTGCCAGGACCGAACTCGATATTCGCCTTCGACCGGAACGGCACCACTTGGTACGCCCTCGTACATGGCCTGTTTCCAAGCATCAATGCAGCGCGTAGCGCAGTCGAGCGCATGTCCGCAAATGCACAGGCCAACCAGCCCTGGATCCGCGCGGTCAGCCGCATCCAGAACGCCCTGCGCGATCAGAACTGACTGCGCGAAACAACGGCAACTATCGCCGGTGGCGCACCTGCTTGTGACAGCAGTTCACTAAAGCGTGTCTGGCAAGCCCGGTTGGTACCTGGAACCGTATACTGATCGGCCGGCGGTGTTTCGCGACCTCTAGCGCGCGTCTACACACGTCGATCGTTTCATCAATTTACGTGTCCCCGTGCCCATGACGCATCTCGACTCTCTCGCCGAGTCCGGCCTCTATCACCCGAAGTTTGAACACGATAATTGTGGCTTCGGGCTGATTGCACAGATGGACGGACGCGCCAGCCACTGGGTCGTTGAAACCGCCATCACCGCCCTGGGTCGCATGACACACCGCGGTGCGATCGGCGCCGATGGCCGCACCGGCGACGGTTGCGGATTGCTGCTGCGCAAGCCAGAGGCCTTTCTTCGTGCCGCAGCCGAAGAAGCCGGCATCACACTGGGTGAAGGGGAATTCGCCACTGGCATCATCTTCCTCTCGGAAGACGATGGACTGGCTGCGGACGCGCGCCTCAAGCTCGAACACGAGTTGCGTGAGAGGGGCCTGGATTTCAACGGCTGGCGTGTCGTGCCTGTTGATCATTCGGCCTGCGGCGAAGAAGCGAGCAAGTCGGTGCCGCGCATCGAGCAGCTGTTTGTCAGCGCTACCGAAGAAATGGACACCGCCGAGTTCAATCGGCACCTGTTTGTGGCTCGCCGCCGCGCCGAGATCGCCCTGGGCGACAAGGACCCTGCTTTCTACGTGAACTCGCTGTCCGCCGAGGTGATCTTGTACAAGGGCCTGGTCATGCCCGAATATCTGCCGGTGTTCTATCGCGATCTCGAGAATCCGAGACTGGAGAGCTCGATCGCGGTGTTTCACCAACGCTTCAGTACCAACACGCTACCTCAGTGGCGACTGGCACAACCCTTTCGCTA
>CALLMF010000037.1 GCA_938006335.1 uncultured Granulosicoccaceae bacterium
CTCATCGTCGATGCCGTGCTACCGCAATCCGAGGCAGAACGTCAGCAGGTGTGGCGCCTGCGCGAGAACGTGGATACACAACGTCGACACACGCCCCATTTCACGTATGACGTGAGCTTGCCGATTCCGCACATGCCTGCCTACGTGTCTGAGGTGGAGGTCGCGCTCGAGGCCCGCTGGCCCGGTGTAAACGTGTATGTGTACGGCCATCTGGCCGATGGCAATCTGCATATCGTGGTCGCCCCACTGGCCATGAACGAAGGACCCGAACCGGGAACCGATATCGATGCCTGGAAGCTTGACTGCGACGCGATCATCTATGGCCCTCTCAACGCGATCGGAGGCTCGATATCAGCCGAACACGGCATTGGTCGCGCCAAGAAGGCGTGGTTACATGTGTCGCGCAGTGACACCGAACGCACGCTGATGAAACAGCTGAAGCAGACACTGGACCCTCGCGGCATTCTCAACCCGGGGCTTATCTTGTGAGACGCGCCAGGTCAACAGGATGACGTCATCCGATGCTTGACGTTGTTGCGCTGGTACTGCCGCTCTTCTCGCTGATCCTCATCGGGTATGTGCTCGCGCGTTTGATGCGCCTGCCCATCGAGGGGCTTGCATGGTTGAATGCGTTTATCGTGTGGGTGGCGCTGCCGCCCCTGTTCTTCAATCTGTTGAGCACAACGCCTGTCGAGGAATTCGATAACGGCGCGTTCTTTGGTAGTACGACGGCCGCCACCTTCGTCGTGCTTGCGGGTGCGTATTGCGTCGCACGCTTCATGGGCAAGAGCGATTCGCGCAGCGCAACCGTGCAGGGGTTTTCCGGTGGCTACGGCAACATCGGTTACCTGGGGCCGCCGTTGGCGCTTGCCGCGTTCGGGCCGGCCGCGGGCGTGCCGGTGGCACTGGTGTTCTGCTTTGACAACATCATGCATTTCACTCTGGCACCCGTGATGCTGGCGCGGGGCAACGGCCAGAAACCGTCAACCGTCACCCTCATTGCCGGCATCGTCAAACGCGTTTTTACGCATCCCTTCATCATCGCCACCCTGGTCGGTGTGGCGGCGGCGTTTACCGGCTTTCGCCCGGCAGCTCCCGCACAGCAGGTGATCGACATGCTGGCAAACGCAGCAGCGCCATGCGCGCTGTTTTCGATGGGCGTGACCGCCGCATTGCGACCGCTCAAGCGCATCCCCGTGGAGCTTGTATGGCTGGTTCCGGTCAAGTTGGTGGTGCATCCATTGGTGGTGTGGCTGTTCGTATCCCAGTTCAGTGATGTGGAGAAGGTATGGCTGCACTCGGCGATGTTGCTGGCAGCATTGCCAACAGCAACCAATGTATTTGTGCTCGCGCAGCAATATCAGGTGTGGGAACAACGCGCCACGAGCGCCGTGGTGGTCTCGACGCTCGCCTCGATAGTGACGGTAACCCTGTGGCTCTACGCCATGCGTGTCAGTTGGATCTGATCGGTGGAACGCGCCAGCAGGCGCTTCGATGCAACCCACATCACCGCCGAGGTCAGGACGCAGTACACGGCCAGATACCCCAACTGATGCTCGAAACTCACGCCGAGATCGATCAGTGATCCTGTAAGCCCCGGCCCAAGCGCCGACGAAAACACCATCCCGGCAAACACCACGGAGCGAATTGCGCCGAGGTGTGCGGTGCCGTACAGCTCGGGCCACAGTGCACCGAACACGCTGGAGGACATGCCGTAGGACACGCCCAGCATGGCCATGAAGGCATACGCACCTGAGGGTGTGTCGACCAGCGACAGGGTCAGGCACGCCGTCGCCAGTGGCAGCAGGAAGAACGGCAGCAGTCGTACCGCACCGATCGCATCGATGACGCGGCCGCTGAGCAGGCCGACACATACCGTGCACAGCGCCATGACTGTAAATGCTCGCGCAATGACGGTCGGTGCCCATCCTTTGGTCTCCGCAAGATGCACCTGGTGGAAAAAGACGGAAGTCCCGATGAAGGCCGGTGCCAGCACGGCCGCTATCACCATCCAGAACAGCGGATCTCGAAGCACCTCGGCGCGTATCCACTGGCGGCGCGCATCCTCGGTGGCGATGTCCACCGCGGACGGGGTGCGGGGCACCGCAAGCGATACGCTGGCGAGGGGGATGGCCACCAGAATCAGCAAGATCGCCGCACCGACCCACACCATCCGCCAATCAAACACGACCAACAGGCTCACCACCAGCAGTGGGAGCAGGCCTTCGCCAATCTGATACCCCGTGGCAGTCACTGATACGGCACGCCCACGCTCAGCAACAAACCATCGACCGATCGTCGTCATGGCCACGTGCGAGAGCATGCCCTGACCGAACAATCGCAGGCAATACAGACTGATCAGGAGCAGCACGACATGTCTTGAGAATGCCATCAACAGGGCGGCACAGGCCAGGGCCAGCAAGGTGGCGAGCGCCGCGGCGCGGGGGGTGACGACATCAACGACCCGCCCCAGCCAGATGAGGGTGGCGGCGCTCGCAAGCGTGGCGAGCATGTACACCAGGCCGAATTCGCCATGGCCAAGCTCGAATTCCGCCCGAATTCTGCCCGCGAACAGGGCGATGAAATAGGTCTGTCCGACGCCCGAGGAAAACGTCAGAAGCAATCCGGCTGCCAGCCAACGTGCGTTGTTCCGCAGGAACCGCGCATAGGTGCGCAGCGCAGGGCCTAAATCCGCTATCATGGGGCTCTTTGTAGATGTTTATCCGTAACACCGCTCGCTAACGTTGCCGGCCGTTGAACCAAAAACGCACCGAAACGAATCGACTCGGGCCTTCGCAACGTGCCCCAGGCCCCGATGGTCTGCTTCCGGTCTCACCTACCCGCGGACATCACAGCGCCCCTGCAGGCTGAGCCTGACCTGAATTTCTATTCCGTTTCCCGATACCGAAACTGGCAAACGCCGTCCCTATCAGTCGCATGAGTGACGGCTGACCCTCCCTCAAGAGAAACCTACGTGAGTCAAGACGAAAACGAACAGCAACTGAGAATCTGGAAAGACCTCGCGATCAGCAAGCAACTGCTGATGAACGAGGCAGCGTCCGCACTGAAGCTCGCAGACGATTTCACCGCAGACGACCTGCGAGACGCGCTCAACCATGCGGTCAAGCGTGCCCGAGACGCCGACGCAGACATCGCTGCTGCAAAGAATCGCGCCTCCGAAGAAGTGGCCAACATGCAGGCAGTGGTCAAACAGACCGAGAAGTCCCGCAAGGAAGCCGAAGCCCAGCGCGACAAGGCGCTCGAGGAAAAAACGGCAGCCGAGGCCTCTCTGGAGACCGGGCGCAACGACAACTCGGACGCGATCAAGAAAGCACGACGCGAGGTCGAGGAAAAGAATCGCGAGCTCAAGGCCATCAATACCGCACTGGCCGATACGCCAGAGAACACGGTAAAAAAGCTCAAGCAGCTCAAGAAGCAGAAGATCGACGAAGCCAACGCGCGCAAGGTTGCCGAAGACGTCGCTCGCAAGCTGAAGAAGGAAAACAAGGAGCAGAAGGACGAGCTCGACACCTTGGGTGACCTCAAGGAGCAGGCCGCTCGCTTGTTGGCCTCCTACCGCGAGTTGGCCGAGTGGGCTGACAAGACGGCGGCAGACAACAAGGATCTTGACGCGGCTCCCAAGGCCGAAGGCAAGTTGCTGTCAGACATCGAGACCTCAACCGGCGCTGCCGACGAGGAAGACAGCAAAGGCAAGAAAAAGAAGAACGACAAGCGAGAAGCGGTTACCGCATGATCGCAGTGGATCGCGAGCAGCTCGCGCTGGCCTTTCGGCTGGCCGAGCGCTTTGCGTTCCACGAAGGTATCTGCAACCACTTCTCCTTGCGTGTTGACGGCGAGGAGGAGCGATACCTCATCAACCCCTACGGGCTGCATTGGTCCGAAATCGAAGCCAGCAGTCTGCTGCTGATCAACGGGGATGGCGACGTGCTCGAGGGTGATGGCGAGGTGGAGGACACCGCGCGCTTCATCCACGTCGCAGGCCACCGAGCCAACCCTCGGCACAAGGTGTTGCTACACACTCACATGCCGTGGGCGACCGCCCTTACCCTGCTTCCATCCGACGTCGGCATGCTCCGCATGGCGCACCAGACGGACTGCCGCTTTGCGGGGCGCATGGCGCGCGAGAACGCCTTCGGCGGTCTTGCCCACGATGACACCGAGGGCGAACGCATCGCCCGTACAGCGCGGGATCATCCGGATGTGGACGTCACGTTCCTCGCCCATCACGGGGTCGTGGTTGGCGGGCCAAGTGTGGCGTTGGCATTTGACGATCTCTACTATCTCGAGCGTGCCTGTCGTCAGCAGGTGCTCGCCATGCAGACCGGACATCCGCTGGTGCTCCTCGAGGATGATGTGGTCGCGCGATCAGCCGAGCAGTTTCAACGGGACCTCAGCTCATCAGCCGACTCTCACTTCGCGGCGCTGGGCCGTGTGCTGGCCGCCGACCCCAGCCGAACGATGACCTTCTGAGTTCCGTCCATGGAATTCAGGGACGCCGGCGATCGTACAGTCGTCGTTGAATTCGGCACCACCATCGATCCAGCGCTTGTCGCTCAGGTTCGCGGGCTCGATGAGCGTATTCAAACGGTGCTGGCCGAGGATCCCGATGGGCCGCTGAAAGGCATTCTGGAGACCATCCCGAGTTTCAGATCGCTTGCGATCGTGCTCGATCCCTTGTTGACCACACCGGCCATCGTTGTTGATGCCGTCGCGGCCTTATCTCGATCAGACTCTGTCGCTGGCGTCGCTGCATCTCGTCAGTGGACATTGCCGGTCTGTTACGGCGGGGAATTCGGGCCCGATCTGGACGACGTGGCGACCCGAACCGGGCTGGATCCTCAAGAGATCATAGCCCTGCACCATGAGCTGATCGTGGCGGTGTATCTGCTCGGTTTTCTGCCCGGTTTCGCCTTCATGGGAGACACCGACACGCGCTTGCATCTGCCCCGCCGCAGCGAGCCCAGGTTGCGCGTTCCGGCCGGTTCGGTTGGGCTCGCTCTGACACTTACGGCCATCTACCCTTGGGAGAGTCCCGGTGGCTGGAATCTGATCGGACACTCGCCGGTGAGGCTGTTCGATGCGGACAGAACGCCAGCGGCCTTGCTGTCACCGGGAGACACGGTGCAGTTCCGACCGATACAAGCCGATGAACACGCGCATCTGGTCGAATCGATGGCCGCAGACCAGCTCGATCTGTCGCAGTTTCTGGTGGAGCCTCCGGCATGACGACGGTCTCTCTGGATGTCGTCAGTCCTGGGCCACTTGCGAGCATCCAGGACCGTGGGCGTCGCGGCCTTCGGCGCGTGGGCATACCTTGGGCGGGCGTATTGGCCCCCGCGTGGCAGACCCTCGCCAACACGCTGGTCGGCAACGCGGTGGACCACCCGGTCATTGAGTGTTTCGAGGGTGGTCTGACGCTCGAATCTTCTGCGGACGGGCTGTGTGTAGCGGTGGCAGGCGACGCCTCGGTCGAGAGTGTCAATGCCGATGGTGACACGCGCATCGTGCACTGCTTCAGATCCTACCGCCTCGCGGCAGGCGAACGCGTCAAGGTCATGAGCAGTGGGCGGACGCGGTGTAGCTATGTCGCGATTCACGGCCTTGATGTGCGTATTCACCACGGTAGTGCCTCGACCTATTCCCGTGCCGGGCTGGGCGGGTTGAACGGAGAGGTGCTCAAGTCCGGTGACCAATTGATTGCCGACATACCACCGAAGACCCTGCTCGAGCTTGGCGTCGATGCGACAGAAGCGCTGACTGCCATGCTACCCGTCGATGGCGTGTTGCCGCTGCACGCGGTGTCAGGACCGCAGCAGGACGCGTTCAGTGACAACGAGCTCGCGCGCTTTTTCGACACCGATTGGTCCATCAGTACCGAGACAGACCGCATGGGTTCACGGCTGGATGGTGCCACCATTGAGCACCTGAACCAGGAGCGTCGCGATATCGTGTCCGATGCGATTGTGCCAGGAGCCGTTCAGGTGCCAGGCAATGGCCGACCGATCCTCATGCTTGCGGACGCGGCTACGATTGGCGGCTACCCGAAGATTGCGACGGTGACTTCCGGAGACCTGCCGCTGATCGCGCTGGCACGGCCCGGGACAGCCGTACGCTTTGTGGCGTGCAGCGTGGAAGAGGCCGTCGCCAGGACACGCGCTACTGTCGCTCACACCGATCGCCTACTTGCATCCATCGCGCCGGTCACCCGCGTGCCGACTACCGCGAAGCTGCTGGAATGCAATCTGATCGATGGTGTAGTCGACGCCGCACACACCGATCGCCGCACTCGCTGACGGCAGAGAGTCAATACATGCAACTGAACCTCAACGCTGACCTGGGGGAGTCCTTCGGCCCCTGGAAGATGGGTAACGATGCTGCCCTGCTCGATATCGTCACCACGGCCAACGTGGCCTGCGGACAGCACGCCGGTGACCCGCGGGTCATGCAGGCAACCGTTGCGCAGGCACGCGAAAAGGGCGTTGAAATCGGCGCGCATCCCGGCTTCCCTGACTTGCAGGGATTTGGTCGACGTCCCATGGCGATGAGCGGTGAGGAGCTCGCAGCCGTCGTGCAATATCAGATCGGTGCACTCGAAGCGATTGCGCGGGCCGGCGGCGCAAGCCTGAGTCATGTCAAGCCACATGGCGCGCTCAACAATCTCGCCTGCGAAGACCGCGAACTGGCCGACACCGTGGTCTCGGCCATTGTCGCAAGCCATCCTGGGGTGATCATTCTCGCACCCGTGTTTTCGGAACTCGCGGCCTCCGCGACCGCTCACGGTGCGCCACTCGCGCTCGAGGTGTTCGCCGATCGGGCGTATACCGACTCCGGGCATCTGGTATCGAGAAAACTCCCGGGCGCCGTGCACGAGAGCAGCGAGGCCTGCGTGTCGCAGGTTCAAGCGATGATCGAGGGTTGCGGCGTGCCGACAGTTGCCGGGAACATGCTGCCGACGGCATTTCACAGCATCTGTGTGCACGGCGACAACGATCACGCAGTGAGTACCGCACGCGAGGTTCGTACGGCGCTGCTCGACGCAGGTCACGAGCTGATGCCACTGACCATGCTCAGGCTCTAGCCTTGTCAAGGCTGACACACTCGTTTCACTCGTGACACTAGCGTCCCCCGGATCCTGAACTATCTTTGATGTTCAGCGGAGGAAAGCTACGATGGCTCCAACACGACGATCCCGGCCAAAGTCACTGGCACAGTTGCCCTGCCTTGCCCTGGTAGCGGCATCCACACTTGTATTGATCAACTGTGGTGGCGATGAAGCCCCGGTAACTGAAGAGCGCGATGTTGCCGCGCTTTCCAGCGCCGATAACGGTGACAATCCCCTTGCCGCCTTGTATGGCGCGACCGAGATTCCCTATCCGGTCTACCCCAACGGGAAGAAGTACCGTGTCGGTGGCGAAAACGGGCTGAAAATCGTGGTATTTGAAACCGAAGACAGTTTCGATACCGTCGACGCCTTCTATCAGGACCTGTCACAACAAGCGGGTATGCCACGCCTGATGGCGATGAACGACTATGTGCGCTATAGCCAGAGTTCCGCTGATGAGGATCCGTGGGCGACCTATCGCCCCGGCATCGTGATACACGAGTTCTCTGACGACAGCGAGCGGCAGGCACTCGGTGCAAAGAAGAACGCGCGCACCAATATCATCATGAGCTTCTGAGCCGCGTTGCTACGCGTCCTTGTCTGCAAGCAGCGCTCTTGCTGTAGTGATGGACGCCTGATCCGGCATCGGGGTGCGTCTTGCCTGGCTGCGTCGCGCCATGGAGACGCCCGCCACGAGGCCGACGACCAACAGAATGACCGGGCCTAGCCAGAGCACCAGATTAGCGCCGCCAAAACGTGGTGAATAGCGCACGAAGTCGCCGTAACGAGCAACCAGATAGTCATCGATGGCCTTGTCGTCATTACCCTCGAGAATCTGCTCGCGTATCTCACGGCGCAGGTCTCCCGCCAGAGCCGCATTGGAACCCGCCAGGTTCTGGTTCTGACACTTGAGGCATCGGTACTCTTCGAGCATGCGATCGTAGCGTTCGCGCTGAAAGTCGGTGTCGAAAGAGACGATCGGCTCAGCGGCAGCGGCAGGCAGAGACAATGCGACAAGTGCCAGGCTTGCAAAAATGATCATTCTCATGAGTCTGCTCCCGTCAGCTCGCGCACGGCAGGCAGGAACCCCTCCTGCATGCTGAGTTCGTCCAATGGCCCCACATGCTTGTAGCGAATGCGGCCATCCGCATCGATCACGAAGGTCTCGGGCACGCCGTAAACGCCATAGTCGAGACCGACATCGCCCGCGACGTCGCTGATAACCGCATCAAAAGGGTTCCCGTGCCGCTGCAACCAGGCACGAGCGTCGTCCGGTGCGTCCTTGTAGTTGAGACCGACCAACGGCACGTCATGATCGCGTGCAAATGCGACCAGAAAAGGGTGTTCGGCAATGCAGGGGCCACACCAGCTGGCCCACACGTTGAATACCCACACTTCGCCGAGCATGCTGTCGCTATCGAAGGCTTTGCTGGCTGCCGGTTCGTCCGACAGGACAGCTGCGGTGAAGGCCGGCGCCGGCTGGTCGATCAACGGTGAAGGAATCACCGAAGGATCGCGCGACAAGCCGATATAGAGAAACCCGCCGAGCAACACGCACACGAGCAGCGGTAGTAGACGCAACCACATGACGATCAGTTTGCGGTGCGAGACGCCAGAGGCGTAGCCGCCGTGGTGCCTGACATGACGGCGCGGTGGGAGCTGCCCTCTATCTCGGCCTTCTGTCGACGTATGGCGGGACGGTAGCGCCGGTCAGCTGCTGCCACAAAACCGCCAAGCGCCATGAACACCGTACCCAACCAGATCCAGCGTATCAGCGGCTTGACCTGAACGCGCACGCTCCAGGCGGCGCCGCCATCCAGCGGCTCTCCCAGCGCGACAAAGAGATCACGCGACAAGTTGCCATCGATCGCAGCTTCGGTCATGGTCTCGCGCCGCACGTCGTAGAAGCGCTTTTCCGCAGCGAGGGTGCCTGCGCTGCCACTGGGCTGACCGTCCGCACCGAGCTTCTGGTAGACAAAGGTTGCGACCGCCGCGGTGTAGTTCGGGCCTCGCTTTTCGGCGACGTTCTGGAGCTCGAAGGCATAGCCTCCGATTTCATGCCGATCACCCGGTCCCATGCGCACCGTGGTTTCCTCAGCATGAATGGAGACAAGCGCTACCCCGAGTGTGAAGACACCGATACCGATATGGGCAAGCGTCATTCCCCAGAACGCACCGGGCGCCTGCAAGGCTGCCGCGAGCTTGCCACGGCGCTTGTTGCGTACGCGGTGATACAGACCATGCAGTACCGTGCCGAACAACCAGAGGGTGAGCATCAATGCAGCAACCGCTGTTGGCTTCAGCGTGTCGCCCTGGCGGGCCTGAAACACAGCGATGGCGATGGCCAGGACAACGGACCCTATAGCGATCGCGATAAACAATCCCGCGCGCGAGCGTAGCTCGTCGCGACGCCAGTTGACCATGGAGCCAATTCCGGCGAGCGCGACAACCGGCAGCATCAAGGGGACGAACACCGCATCGAAGTATGGTGGGCCTACCGAGATCTTGCCGAGCCCCAGTGCATCCAGAATCAACGGGTACAAGGTGCCGAGCAGCACCGCCGCGCAGGCGACCGTCATCAGCACGTTGTTGAGCAGGATGCCGGACTCGCGCGACACCAGCGACCAGCTACCGTCACTCTTCAGGGTATGCGCGCGGAAGGCGTACAAGGTAAGCGAGCCTCCAATGACGACACCGAGGAACAACAGGATATACAGCCCCCGCGTGGGGTCGGATGCAAAGGAGTGGACCGACGTCAGTACGCCCGAGCGCACCAGGAAGGTACCCAACAGTGACAAGGAAAATGCGAGTACGGCGAGCAGTATTGTCCACGCCTTGAACACGCCGCGTTTCTCGCTGGCGGCGAGCGAGTGGATCAGCGCCGTACCCACAAGCCACGGCATGAAGGACGCGTTCTCTACCGGATCCCAGAACCACCAGCCACCCCAGCCGAGTTCGTAATAGGCCCAGAAACTCCCGAGCGAGATCCCGATCGTCAGGAACGCCCAGGCGATGTTGGTCCACGGTCGCATGAATCGTAGCGTGGCCGAGTCCAGGCGTCCGCCGGCAAGGGCGGCGACGGCAAACGCGAAAGCGACGGCAAAACCGACGTAGCCCATGTAAAGCATTGGAGGATGAATGGCCATGCCGGGGTCTTGCAGCAACGGATTCAGCGAGGCGCCATCGACAGGCATCGGCAGCAATCGCTCGAAGGGGTTGCTGGTGAGCAGGACAAACAGCAGGAATCCGATGCTGATGCCGCCGAGAATCGCCAGCACGCGAGACAACAACACCTGAGGAATGCGACCGCCAAACAGCGCAACCGCCGACGTCCACACCGCGTGAATGAAACACCAGAACAGGATCGATCCCTCATGACCACCCCAGACGCCACTGATGCGATACATCAGCGGCAGACTGGTATTGGAGGTATTCGCGACATACAGCACACTGAAGTCATGGCTGATGAAGGCCCAGGTCAGACAAAGATAGGCCAGGCCGAGAAAGGCAAGATGCAGATGAGCGGCTGGTCTTGCGACGCGCATCCAGCTGACCTGCCCGGTCACACTGCCCAGCACAGGCACGATCGCCAGCAGCACCGCCGTGGCAAGACCAAGAATCAGTGCAAAGTGTCCAAGTTCAGGCAGCATGTGTGGGTCGTCGGGTTGAGCCAGTAACGGTAGGACGGAGTGCTAGGGATCGACGGACGTGGCGCGTTCGAAAGTGGACTCGGTGCCAGGCATCCGGCCAGCTCTCTCTAGCGCGTCAGCCACTTCGGGCGGCATGTAGTTTTCATCGTGCTTGGCGAGAACTTCCGATGCGACAAACACGCCGCTGTCGTCGAGGCTGCCCATGGCGACAATGCCCTGCCCCTCGCGGAACAAGTCCGGCAGTATGCCGTCGTAAGTCACCGTCACCACTTCGGCATGGTCGGTGAGATCAAAACTCACCGCAAGGCTCTGTTGGTCGCGTTGCACGCTGCCATCGACCACCATGCCACCGACCCGAAAACTGCGCCCGGGCTCCACGGCTCCTGCAGCAACATCCGCCGGCGAGTGAAACAGCATGAGATTTTCGCGGAACGCTGTCACGCCAAAGGTAACGGCAATGCCGACCCCCGCGAGCATCAGGGCGACGAGGATGAGCCGTTGTCGTCTGCGTGGGGTCATGCGTTTTTCTCCTGGCGCCTGGCACGTGCAAACACGCGCTGGCGGGTCGATACCCACTCTCGCCAGGACCAGAACACGATGCCACCCACCAGCGCAAAAGCTGAACCAAAAGACAGCCACACGTAAAACGCATAGCCACCCATGTGGAAAAATTCGGCCAGGTTGCTCATGTGGCGTGCTTGTCGGCGAGATCACGCACCCAACGAGCGCGCGCTTCGCGCTGCAACAGTCCGCTACGCAGCCGTACCGTCAGATTGTAGAAGAAGAGCAACTGAGCCCCCGCCGCCATCAACAGCAGTGGCCGAAGCATGCTGATATGCATCGCCGGCTTGTCCATGCGCGTGATGGTCGAAGGCTGGTGCAAGGTGTTCCACCACTCTACCGAATAGTGAATGATCGGGATGTTGACGATCCCGACCACCGCGAGAATGGCTGCCGAGCGAGCACCGGCAGAGGTACTGGCACCGGCGGGATCGGCGAGCGCACCGCGCAATGCCATGTAGCCCAGATAGAGGAACAACAGCAGGAGTTCCGAGGTGAGGCGAGCGTCCCAGACCCACCAGGTACCCCACATGGGCTTGCCCCACAAGGAGCCGGTGAGCAGCGCCACGGCGGTGAACGCCGCGCCGATGGGTGCCATGGCGGCGGCCGCCACATCAGCCACCTTCAGCCTCCAGATCAGGAACACCGCACTCGAGACCGCCATCGATACGTAGACAAACATCGACATCCAGGCAGCGGGCACATGCACATAGATGATGCGATAGCTTTCGCCCTGCTCGTAGTCCGGCGGGGCTACCACCAGGCCCAGCCAGAGCCCCGCAAGCAGACAGGCAGCCGCAGCCACCCCCAACCAGGGAGAGAACAGGCTACAGAGCCGGTACACGACCGGAGGCGAGCCGAAGCGGTGGATCCACTTGAACACGGTCTAGTAATTCAGTGTTGTAAGTACGGAGCGTAGGGTCAGTCTAGCGGGCTATACGTAAGGTACAGGAGTGCGGACCGAGCGATCACTCCACGCGTTCAGCTTTGATCCGGCGCACTCGCACCCGCTCGCAGCGCTGCAGACGCCGCCAGCGGCGCCAGACTCAGTGCGAACATCAGCATGGACGCCAGCAACAACAGGGCCGCATGCGCCGAATACCCCTCGGCGGACGCGCTGACCGCACCGGTACCGAAAATGAGTACAGGAACTGTCATCGGCAGTATCAACAGAGACAGCAAGACGCCGCTGCGGTTCAATCCCACGGTAAGCGCGGCGCCGATCGCACCCAGCAGACTGAGAATCAAGGTGCTCGACATCAAGGCGAGTACCAGCGTGCCGAGCGCGGTTGCGGGCAGACCCAGCATAATGGCAAGCAGTGGCGACAGCACCAGCAACGGCAGGCCCGAGAGCGTCCAGTGAGCGAGTACCTTGGCCAGCACGATCAGCGACAATGGCAGCCGACCGAGGACGAATTGATCAAGCACCCCGTCGGCGCGATCCTGTTCGAAAAGGGAGTCAAGCGACAGCAGCATGGCGAGCAAGGCGGACACCCACAGCACGCCCGGCGCGATGGCGGCCAGACGCTCGGGTGAGGGTCCAACGCCAAGCGGAAACAGCGACACGACGATCACGAAGAACAGCAACGGGTTAAGCCACTGTCCTATGGACCGGCACCCGATGGACAGGTCCCGACGCAAGACGCGCAGGAAGCCGCTTGCAAGGCCTGGTGCCTCATCGCTCATGATGCGGTCACGACGGATCCGGTGCCGTCAGCACCAGCGAGCGCAGCGTCAAGCCGGGCAGGTCCAGTGGTTGGTGCGTCGTGAACACGACGGTACCGCCATTGGACACCTGACGTGCGATCTGCTCCCGCACCCATTCAAGACCCTTGGCATCGAGCGCGGTCAGGGGCTCGTCGAGCAACCAGACATCGCGCTGTTCCAGCGCCAGGCGCGCAAGCGCTACGCGGCGTCGTTGTCCGGCAGACAAGGCTGCCACGGGAACCTGCTGTTTGTCGCTGAGACCCAGCGTGTCGAGAATCTCGGCCTGTCGTGTCTTGTCGACGTTGTCGCCGGCGATGGCGGCTGCAACGTCAAGGTTTTCGGACGCATCAAGCGCGCCACCCACGCCCGGTCGGTGACCGATATAGAGCAGCGCTTCGGCGAGCGCCTGACGCGCAGCGGGCAACGCCTTGCCGCGAAAGCGCACGATTCCCTCCTCGATCTCCACAAGGCCTGCGAGAATGCGCAGCAAGGTGGTCTTGCCGCTACCGTTCTCGCCTTCCAGGCGCCAGACCTCGCCCGCCCCGATCGACAACGACAGGTTCTCGATGATGGGGGCCTCGCCACGCCACAGACTGATGTTTTCGCAACTGAGCACAGCCGGCTCGGTAGTCATGTCGATACCACTGAATCAGCAGGGTCACTCATCGGCATGAACACCCCGTCGGAGACGACACCAAGCGCGCCGTCACGTTCACAGGCCAGCGTACCCAGCTCGATGAACACCGCCCGCGAAATCAACGCTTGCAGACGCCCACGCACCAGAAGTAGTGGCGTCGGTTGCCCGTCCGGCGCATCGTAGCTCACCGTGATCGGATGCTCGGGGCCGGCGCGCACACGGTCACCCACATTGGTCGTGAACTCGAGCGTCGGCTTCAACGCCGTGCCGGTGTTGTCCATCAAGACAGCCGTGAACGGCGCAACCTCAACGACAATGCGCAGTTTTTCCTGAGGCGTGACCAGCCAGACGCTGCCATCTTCTTGCGCGCGCAACACCGTGGAAAACAATCGCACCATGCGCTGCCGCTCGATGCGAGTACCCCGATAGAACCAGCTGCCGTCACGCGCAATGCGTATATCGATCCCCGACGCGCGCTCTGGCTGCCACTGCTCCACCGGCGGCAGACGATCCTGGGAGAGCGATTCTGCGATCGCCGACAAGCGCGCGTTGTAGACGTCGTCGGTCAAGAGGCGCTGAGCTCCTCTCGATCACGAAACAGCTCCAGTGCTTCGGCGTTGGCCAGCGCGCCGACGTTGTCGACCGCATCGCCATTGACCACCTTGGCAACGGCCAACTCCACGATCTTGCCCGAGCGGGTGCGCGGGATATCGTCAACGGCGAGGATCACCGCGGGCACATGCCGCGGCGATGCGCCCTTTCGAATCCGCGTTCGGATGGTTTTTTCCAGAGCCTCGTCGAGCGAAGCGCCTGGCGACAACCGCACGAACAGCACGACGCGCGTGTCGCTGTCCCAGCGCTGGCCAATCACGATGGCCTCGGCAATCTCGGACAAGGACTCGACCTGTCGATAGATCTCTGCCGTGCCAATACGCACGCCCCCCGGATTCAGCGTGGCATCCGATCGACCGTGGATCACGAGTCCACCGGTTTCCGTCGGTGTCACCCAATCCCCATGACACCAGACATTGTCGAAGCGTTCGAAATACGCGGCCTTGTAACGACTGCCATCATCGTCCCCGAAAAAACCACTCGGCATACAGGGGAAGGCCTGCTGGCAAACAAGCTCCCCGGTACTCCCTGCAGGCAGTGCCCGACCGTCGGCATCAAAGGCGGCGATATCAAGTCCGAGGCCATAGGCTTGCAGCTCGCCACGGCGTACCGGAAGTTCGGGGTGACCGAGCACAAAACAGGACACGATGTCGGTACCTCCCGACATCGACGACAAACAGACATCGCTCTTGATCGACTCGTAGACGTAGTCAAAGCTCTCTGGGGAAAGGGTCGAACCTGTGGACATCACCAGGCGCAAACTGTCGAGATCGTGATCGCGCCCTGGTGCCATACCTGCCTTGTTGCACGCATCGATGTACTTGGCAGACGTCCCGAACTGAGTGAATTTCTCGCTCTCGGCGTACCGCCACAAGACGTTGCCATCCGGATGAAACGGAGACCCGTCAAACAGCATCAGTGTTGCGCCACTCGCCAGTCCCGACACCAGCCAGTTCCACATCATCCAACCGCAGGTGGTGAAGAAGAACACTCGGTCGCCGGGTCTGACGTCTGCATGAAGCCGATGCTCCTTGACGTGCTGCAGCAGCGTGCCGCCCGCACCGTGCACGATGCACTTCGGCTTACCCGTGGTGCCCGAGCTGTAGAGAATGTACAGCGGGTGATCAAACGGCAGACGCTCGAAGGTGAGCGGGCGCGCGGGCGCGTCGTCGAGGTACTGTTGCCAGCTGCTCAGCCGATCCATGATTGCCGGATCAACCGGTGGCAGATCACTCGCGACATGGTCGATCGCCACGATGCGCCGCACTGACGGCAAGCGCTCCGCAAGTGCGCATATCGTGGGCATGGATGCGTGAGTCTTGCCGGCGTAATGGTAGCCATTGGCGGTAAACAGCACCTCGGGCTCTATCTGGCCGAAGCGGTCTGACACGCCCTCTACCCCGAAATCCGGTGAGCAGGAGGACCAGACGCCGCCGAGGCTCGTCACCGCGAGCATCGCAATGGTGGCTTGCGGGATGTTGGGAATGAACGCCGCCACTCGAGTGCCCACTCCGACGCCGTCGGCAGCGAGGGCGGATGCAAGCTTTGCGACGTCTTCACGTAACTCGCGATGCGTGTACTGCTGGCGGCCACCTTGTTCGCCCATAAAAACAATCGCAGGCGCGTCGTCGTCTCGTGGAGCGCCTGCATGCAAGAGATTCTCGGCGAAATTCAGTCTGGCATCGGGGAACCAGCGTGCGCCCGGCATGGCATCACCGTTCTCGAGCGCCGTCGCGTCTTCACCCGCGCCATCCACAAGCAGTCCGCTATCGCTGATGACGCCACGCCAGAATGCCTCACGGTCGGCGATGGACCAGGCATGCAACGCCGCAGGACTATCGAACTCGATGCCATGTTGCGCGGCCATCGCCGCACGAAATTGTGCCATCTGGCTCGACGCCGCCCGCTCAGCGGTCGGCTCCCACAACACGCCACCAACGGGCCGAGACTCTGTTTTCTCCTGCATGAATTGCTTCATGGTCTTGAACGTCAAGAAAGAGAGGGGGTTGCTGCGTCATCGCGGGTTACCGGGCGGGGCTTACCGTGTTCGTCGATGGATACAAAGGTAAACAAGCCTTCGGTCACCTGTTCTTCGCGAGCGATCTCAGCGCGCTTGCGCACCCAGGCCTCCACGCGCACCGTGATGGACGTCGTGCCTATCTTTTCGGTCCGGCAGTAGCAACTGACCTCGTCGCCAACGGTGACAGGCTTGTAGAATTTCATAGCCGTGACCGCAACCGTCACCACCCTGCCCTGGGCAATATGGAAGGCAAAGGTACCGGCTGCGATATCCATTTGCGAAAGAATCCAACCACCGAAGATATCGCCGTTGGGGTTGGTGTCGGCTGGCATCGCCACCGTTCGAATCGAAGGTGGGGTGACCGATCGGTCGATATCGTTGTCCACACAGAGGCCCTACTGTCCGGGCGCAGCGAGCAGCGCCTTGCGCCCACCCATCCACGGGCGGAGGGCCTCGGGCACGGTTACGCTGCCGTCGGCCTGCTGATGGTTTTCAAGAATGGCAACGAGCGTCCTGCCAACGGCCAGTCCGGACCCATTGAGCGTATGTACGAGCTCTGGCTTGCCGGTCTCCGGATTGCGCCAACGCGCCTGCAACCGCCGCGCCTGAAAATCCGTACACGTGCTGACTGATGAAATTTCCCGGTAGGTGTCTTGCGCTGGCAACCACACCTCGAGGTCGTGAGTACGCGCCGCGTGAAAGCCCATGTCGCCTCCACAAAGAAGCATTACCCGATAGGGCAGTTCCAGCAACTGTAAAACACGCTCTGCCTGAGTGGTCATCTCATCGAGTGCGGCACGCGACTCGGATGGCCTGGTGATCTGCACCATCTCGACCTTGGCAAACTGGTGCTGGCGGATGAGCCCGCGTGTATCACGGCCGTAGGACCCGGCCTCGGACCGAAAACACGTGCTGTGGCAGGTCATCTTGATGGGAAGCTCTGCCGCGTCGATGATGCGTCCGCGCACACTGCCTGCGAGCGGTACCTCGGAGGTAGGAATCAGATAGTGGTCGTTGACATGCACATCGGCCTCGGCGGCGTCAGCATCTTCGCCGCCGCCCCAACCGAGCGAAAAAAGATCTTCAGCAAACTTGGGGAGCTGGCCGGTACCGGTCAGTGTTTCCCGGTTGACAATCAGCGGCACGTCCACTTCCGTGTAGCCGTGCTCGTCAACATGAAGATCGAGCATGAACTGCGCAAGTCCTCGATGCAGGCGAGCGATATCGCCGCGCATCAGTGCAAAACGGGAGCCTGACAGAAGACCCGCCGTTTCAAAATCCAGTGCAGCACCGCGCGCCCCCAAAGCGACATGATCGAGCGGTTCGAATTCAAAATCGCGGGGCGTGCCGACACGGCGCAGTTCCTCGTTGTCGTCTTCGTCACGACCTGCTGGAACCGACTCGTCAGGAATGTTCGGGATCTCGATCAGAATGTCATCGAGTGACTTCTGGACCCGGGCAAGCTCTGCACTGGCCTCGCCTAATTCCGAGCCGAGACGCTCGGTATCGGCCAACAGCGGCGCAATGTCCTCGCCACGGGATTTTGCCTGCCCGATCAGCTTGGAACGCGCGTTGCGATCCGCCTGCAAGGCCTCGCTGCTTGACTGAAGACGTTTACGTTCGGATTCGAGTCGCGACAGCGCGGCAACGTCGATCGACACGTGACGCGGCGCGAGTCCAGCGGCGACGGCTTCGGGATCGTTGCGGACAAGGCGTGGGTCCAGCATGGGGCGGCGTTGGCTTCCGGAAGGGGGCCAGACAAGCGCTGGCAGAGTCAGAGTATATCTGTCGTGCCCACGCTTGCTCCACTGCCACTGGATCTGAGGCCTTCCACCGTCTACGCTCTGGTGCAGCAGAGTCGGCATCGACATTGCTGCGCCATACCACCACACGCGAACCGGACGCTCCGCGCATGCTCGCACGACACACACTCAGCACCGACGCAGGTCTCAGGGTTCGCACCCGCCTGGCGGGCATGGCCGTCGCAGCCGTTCTATTACTTTGTGCTGGCAACAGCACGGCCGCGACGCTGTACCGCTGGCTCGAACCTGACGGAACGCCCACCTTCTCACCCAAGCCGCCCCCGGCAGGGATCGATTATACGACCGTGGACACCGCGTCCATGTCGAGCACAAAGGATGCGGTATCACAAGCAGCGGCGGCGTCAGGTAACCCCAGCGTGCAACAACAGGCTGCAGTCCCCGCTGTGCGTACGCCTGCCGCGGTCAGTGAAGTCACCGACCAGGCCGTCGGGTTGAACTACGCGCCGGCACCGGGTTCCAGCACGGCTGTGCTTGATTCGGGCATCACCGCCGGTACTGATCGCGGGAATGCGGTGTCCGCTGCTGACGAAGATGCCGGCACGAGTCCCACACCGCAAGCCATCACGGCCGCCAACAACAAACGTGCGCGCTGCGAAGAGCTTGAAAAACGCGTGGTGTCCCTTGAGCGGCGCTTGCGCTCACCGCTGACTGCAGAAGACATGGATAACACCGTCATCCACATGGCCCGGTATCAGCAGAACGTCAACCGCTTTTGCCAGTCTTGAGATCACTGGCCTGAGGAGACGGGTCGCTAGCGAGTACCAAGCGAGCTACGGCGCTTGCGCCTCGCGCCCTCAAAACCATGGCCCTGGCGCAGGCAATAGGACAGCCAGCGGTACAAGAACACGTTGAGATGCACCCCCTGGTCGAGGTTGCGTGTGCGCCTCTCCTCGCCGACGCCGTCCGGCAACAGTCCACTCATGACTTCACACGTGCGCGCATCGTGATACAGGCGAATCGCAAGGTCCGGCTCTCGCCCTGACTGGAGTTTCTCGGTCAAGCAGTAGGTGAGCCGAAACGTGCTGGTGTAGCGCTCGTGCTTGAGCTCTGCGATCTCGAGCGGCAGGGCATCAACTGCCTCGGACACGTGGCTGCTTTCCGACATCTGGCGCAGCTGAGGCGCGAGCAGACGCATCAACACGTAGTTGCGCTCGTACAGATCCATCAGAGCGGCAAAGCGGCCTGATGTTCTCGGGCGTTGTAGCAGAGTGCTATCCATCCGCTGAGTATGGTGCCCGATGCGTCCGGACACAAACCGAAAATTGTGGCTCCAGGCCGTTTGCCAGTGGCCAGATCACTCGATTTGTTCGATCTGGTACTTGCGATAGCGTCGCCAGCCGCCATAATGAGCGGGTGGTGCTAGTTGGCTGTCCTGGCTGCGGTGCCGATTCTTACTATGGAAACCTGGATGGCAAAAGAAGAACCAATCGAGATGGAGGGCGTGGTGATCGACACGCTGCCGAATACCATGTTCCGCGTTGAACTGGAAAACGGCCACGTCGTGACCGCACACATCTCGGGCAAGATGCGAAAACACTACATTCGAATTCTCACGGGAGACAAGGTCACCGTGCAGATGACGCCCTATGACTTGAGCAAGGGCCGGATCACCTATCGAAGTCGCTAGCTTTGAAGTCCCGTTGGGCCGCCGGCAAACGGCGGCCCAACGTTCAGGAATGCGCCGTCAGACCGTCGCTTCCTTGCTCTCCTTGCTCTGGAACTCGAAGGCAATCTTGCCGTGTTCGTCGAGCATGACGTTGACCCGCCCGCCCTTGTTGAGCTTGCCGAAGAGGATTTCGTCGGCCAGGGGTTTCTTGATGTTCTCGCTGATCAGACGTGCCATGGGGCGTGCACCCATCTGGGCGTCAAAACCATTCTCTGCAAGCCAGGTCTTGGCATCCGGATTGAAATCGATCTGCACACCTTTTTCTTCCAGCTGGGCTTCGAGTTCGATGATGAACTTGTCGACCACATTGAGGATGATGGACTTGTCAAGCGGCTTGAACTGGATGATGCCGTCCAGACGGTTGCGGAACTCCGGGGTAAACATCTTGGTGACCGCCTCCACACCATCGCTGGTGTGATCCTGCTGAGTGAAACCCATGGTGGTCCGGGACAGTGATTCCGCACCCGCGTTTGTCGTCATGACCAGAATGACGTTGCGAAAATCGGCCTTGCGCCCGTTGTTGTCGGTCAGCGTGCCGTGATCCATGACTTGTAGCAACAGGTTGAACACGTCCGGGTGGGCCTTCTCGATCTCGTCGAGCAGCACCACGCAATGAGGGTTCTGCACAACGGCGTCGGTGAGTAGCCCACCCTGATCGAAGCCCACATAGCCCGGAGGCGCACCGATAAGCCGCGACACGGTGTGTCGCTCCATGTACTCGGACATATCGAATCGAATGAGCTCGATGCCCATCACCTGAGACAACTGCTTGGTCACTTCTGTCTTGCCCACACCGGTGGGGCCCGCGAACATGAAACTTCCGATGGGGCGGTCCTGTGGGCCAAGACCCGAGCGCGACATCTTGATGGCTGCACCCAAGGTGTCGATGGCTTCGTCCTGACCGAACACCAGCATCTTCAGGTCGCGTGCCAAGGTGCGCAGCTTGTCCATGTCGGTGGAGCTGACGCTCTTTTCCGGGATGCGGGCGATCTTGGCGACCACCGCCTCGATGTCCTTGACGGTGATGGACTTCTTGCCCTTGGCGGTCGAACCCTTGACGCGGTGGTTGGCACCCGCCTCGTCGATCACGTCGATGGCCTTGTCCGGCAGGAAGCGATCGTTGATGTAACGCCCTGCGAGCTCCGCCGCGGTCTTCAGCGCGTTGGTGGAGTACTTCACCTCGTGGAACTCCTCGTAGCGCGGCTTGAGGCCCTTGAGGATCTCGAAGGTCTGGTCGACGGTCGGCTCGACAACATCAATCTTCTGAAAACGGCGCGACAGCGCGCGGTCTTTTTCGAAGATGCCGCGGTACTCCTGGTAGGTGGTGGAACCGATGCACTTGAGTTCACCGGAGGCGAGCATCGGCTTGATCAGATTGGACGCATCCATGACGCCACCCGATGCCGCGCCGGCGCCGATGATCGTATGAATCTCGTCGATGAAGAGGATCGCCCCTTCTTCCTTGCGCAGCTGCGTGAGGATGCTCTTGAGACGCTTTTCGAAGTCACCGCGATATTTTGTTCCAGCGACCAGTGCGCCAAGATCGAGCGAGTAGATGATGCTATCGGCCAGGACTTCGGGTACTTCGCCGTCGACGATACGTTTGGCAAGACCTTCGGCAATCGCGGTCTTGCCCACGCCTGCCTCGCCCACCAACAACGGATTGTTCTTGCGACGTCGACACAAGACCTGACTGGCGCGTTCAACCTCGTGGTCGCGACCGATCAGGGGGTCGATCTTGCCCTCTTCGGCGCGCGCATTCAGATTGGTGGCGTACTTGTCGAGCGGTTTGGCGTCTGCCTCACCCTCTTCGCCACCGAATTCCCCGGCAGCCTCGTCGCTGTCTTCCGGCTCTTCCTGGGAGTTCTTGGCAATGCCGTGCGAGATGTAGTTCACGACATCGAGACGGGTGATGCTCTGCTTGTTCAGCAGGTAGACCGTCTGCGAATCCTGCTCACCAAAGATCGCGACCAGCACGTTCGCGCCGCTCACCTCTTTTTTGCCGGAGCTTTGTACATGGAAAACCGCGCGCTGCAAGACACGCTGGAAACCGAGCGTCGGTTGTGTCTCGCGCGTGTCGTTTTCGTCGAGCTGTGGCGTGTTGTCGTCCACAAACGAGTCGAGTTCGTCGCGCAGCGTGTCAAGGTCACCGCCACAGGCGCGCAGGACTTGTGCTGCGGTCGGGTTGTCGATCAGTGCGAGCAGCAGGTGCTCGACCGTCATGAACTCGAAGCGGCGCGCACGCGCCTCCTTGAAAGCGTTGTTCAGCGTAAATTCGAGTTCTTTGCTCAGCATGTCTTGTTCCTGTCGATGGCGATGTCGGAAGCCATATCGGGGTCAGGTGAGTAGTCCGTAACCCAGATCATGCTTCCTCCATCTCGCAAAGCAAGGGGTGCTTGCTTTCGCGGGCAAACTGCGTGACGTGCGCGACCTTGGTCTCGGCTATTTCCCGGGTAAAAACACCGCACACACCCTTACCCCGGCGGTGTACGTGCAGCATGATCACGGTAGCCTGCTCCTTGTCGAGCTTGAAAAACACTTGCAAGACCTCGACCACAAACTCCATCGGAGTGTAATCATCATTGAGCAAGACGACCTTCCACAACGGTGGCTTGGCCAGCTTGGGCTTGGCAGGCTCAACAACGACCGCCCCATCGGTCTGATCGTCTCGATCGGTATCCTTATCACTCATCTGATTTGTTATACGTCGAAAATCGCGACCCAGCACACACCCTGACCCTTCTACATTCTACTGCGCACCTGCCCGCACGCAATGTCGCAACATTCCCTGTTACGCGGTGGCAAGTATCCGGGACCGACCAATAGCAGTGACCGCTGAGCTCGCGAGGAGTTCAGGGCACCGTTCGAGTGTAGAAGGCCCGACGCTGTTGTCAGGCCGGGTTTTCAGCCGATCAGCGTGATCGGCGAGGTTCACGGGTACGCAGGCCCCTGGGGCCCGCAGCGCGACGACTCCCCGCCGGCGCCAGCAAGGCTCGGCCCACCGGCTGAGGCTGATCGCCCTCGCCATCTTCCTCTGCGTGTTTGGTGGCCGTGAACGCGTTTGCGCGCCGCTTTCGAGGTTTGTCGCCCATGATCGATTCTCTCTCGATCTTGTGAATCACCTGCATGACGACGAAGTAGACCCAGAAATACGACGTGAATTCCAGGTTGACGGCCCGTGAGCCAAACATGCAGATGGCTGCATAACAGGCCGTGCCTGCCGCACCCCCAATGCCGATCACGCGTATGAAGCGATCGGTTTCGTGCTTGCTGAGGCGCCGCCCCAACCAGAAGGAGTAACCCAGCAGCAGCAGAAACAGACTCAACACCGGGAGCCCCATTTGCGACGCGATGTAGAGATACATGTTGTGCGGATCGCTCTCCTTCACCGGCGAATCGGTGTACTGCGACTTGAGTTTGGGAAACGCCTTGAAGCCCTTGCCCAGAAACGGGTCCTCCAGAATCATCTTGCCAGCGGCACGCCACAGGATGAGTCGGTTCTCGGAGCTCTTGTCGAGTTCAGCCTCGTTGGAGGTGCTTGCCGTTTGCTCGGTGATGCTGCTCAGTCGTACCAGTACCGCGTCCGGCAGGAACTGGGGAAACACCAGAAAGAAGGACAATGCCATGGCCGCCCAGAACGCCAGAAATCCCTTGCCCTTGAAGAATCCGGCGCACAGGCCGCCGAGGGCCAGAGCCAGATAGGCGCCGCGAGAAAAGGTAGAGATCAGAACCTTGGCGGCAATCAGGAAGTACGGTGTCAGCAGCCATGCTCGGAAATCCTTGATATTGACCGTGAAGAAGGCCAGCACCGGCATGAGCGTGTAAGCGACGAACCCGCCGAAGTTGTTGGACTGCTGATGCGGA
This sequence comes from uncultured Granulosicoccaceae bacterium, assembly GCA_938006335.1. GTDB lineage: Bacteria > Pseudomonadota > Gammaproteobacteria > Granulosicoccales > Granulosicoccaceae > Granulosicoccus. Next base: position 23,664 of record CALLMF010000037.1, read on the forward strand.
CCCATGATCCGGCTCTGTTCGATGGATGAGCGTCCCATCTTGTTGAGCATTTCCGGCACCGAATACAGCACCAGCACCATCGAGCCGATCGCCATGTACACCACCATGCGCTTCGCGGTCTCCACGTCGCGGATGCAGGACAGCGCGATGAAATACAGCAGAAACTGGTCTATCCACGCCTTGAAGCTCAGCACTTCACCCATCAGGTTCGAGTAACCGCCCGGCAAGGTGAACGACACAGTGACACCGGACAACGTGGACAGCACCGCGAACAGAAAGACAACGGCAGTACCGGGTGGCCACGCCACCCAGCCCTCACGTTTGTCGGCAGCACGCATTACCGTAGCGAAGAGCCCGAGCAGCAGGAGCATGTTGGTGCCGTTGACGCCGGGCGCAAGCGGTACCACGTAGGTGGTCGAGAATGGCAAGTAGAACAACGCGCAGGCGAGCACCAATTCGACGCCTTTCAACGCTGTGAAAAAGACGTAAGCCGCGATCAGCATCGCGATGGGGTACAGCACTTCGGGCTCCCAGTCGCCTCCGGTCACCACGATGGCGAAGACCAGCATGATCGGCGCAATCAGGAACAGCAGCACATGCTTGAGTCCGTCCCACTTGGGGAAGCCACTCAGTACGGCCTCGCCCTTGCGGCGCGGCGTTTCACGTTTTGCGCTGGCTCTCCGAGCTGCGCGCGAGCCATGCCCGCGCCTGCCTGGGGCGGCGCTGTCAGCGTGCTCGAAGGGACTTGTAGAGGCCATGATAGATTCGGTTGCCGAGCACACGACGGAGCGTGTGCTTGACGGTCTGTGAACGCCGAACGCTGGCATACCAGGCGTGGTCGGGGCCAATCATACGACGGTACTCGTCAAGCGGAGTGTTACGCCGTATGGCAACTCTAGGCACTACCTGATCAACACCTTCCGGGCCTGCCAAAGCGACGGTTGAGCCAAACAGTCGCAAATACCCTGCCTGCCGGGCAAGTTCGAGGGTGCGTGGGTGGTATCGCCCGCCCGGAAATGACATGCAATCGACACTCCCATCTCGGGCGAGCGCACTGAGCGCGGCGTGGCTCTGCCGCAACTCGGACAGGGCCGCTGCGTCGTCGAGATCGTCGAAGAAGGCGTGAGTATGCCCGTGCCCGCCAAGCGTCATGCCAGCCGAGCTCAACTCGGACAGCATCGAAGCATCGCAGAAGTGCTCGCGGGAGCCGGTAAACCCCGTGGTGATGAAAAACACCGCAGTGAGACTTCGTTCACATAACAGAGGCAATGCGATATCGAGGTTACTCGCGTGCCCATCGTCAAACGTGATCAGGATATCTCCGTCAGTCGCGGCGTCGGAATCCCGACGGTCGACGATCGCATCGAGTTGCCGCTTGAAGGCGTCTTCGGACACCGCGTAGGGCGCATCTTCAGCGCTTACGGTGGGTTCCGGCTGAGTCTTGTACAGGGCGTGATACATCAGCACGACGCGCTGCGCGTTTGGTACCGAAATCGCCATCAGCCTTTCCAGCGGACGTTGGTGGCACCGGTCGCCCAGCGCAGGGCCCCGACCACAGCCGCAGCATTGAGCTGCAGGAACACCTTGATGAAATCCGTCAACCGGTTGTTCACGCCAAGGAAGCTGGCTATACCCGCGCCGTAAAAGAGGATCTGCAGCAGCAGCATGATCCGTAACCACGGCGCCTCTCCCAGCGCAGAGCTGATCAGGGCGATCAGCATCGCGTAAGGCACCAGCAAGCGAAACACCTTGTGCGAGAGAAACTGCCACCACACCGGATTACGGCGAGGGTCAAACAGCCACAGATGCCGGGAAAACGATTGAAAGTTGCCAGCGAGCGTTCGGGCCTTGCGCCGGAACTCGCCCTTACCGCTCGGCTCGGCGCGGTCGTAGGCAAACGCATTGGCCACGAATACCGTGCGCTGACCGCGCTCGAGTTGCTTGATCGGTGTGTCGAAGTCATCGAGCAGCACATCCGGGCGGTGCGGTACATAGTCCTCACGGCGGATCGCATACAGCGCGCCGGTCGCACCCGTGGTCGAGAATCGTCGACTTTCGTTGGCACGTATCCATTTTTCGTAGCGCCAGTAGAGACCGACGTGCACCGCATCACTTGAAGAACTGACCGGCTCCGGCGGTAGGCTCTTGCGCCCCGATGCAGGACTGTCTGCAAGCAAGACGAGCTCACCACTGGCCGCGCCGACACCCGGTGACGACAGTGCAGCGACAAGATCCTGAACCGCATTGATCGAGATGCTCTGCCGCGCATCCATGAACACGAGCACATCGGCGGCGGACGCCTCGACACCTGCGTTGAGTGCCGACGGTTTCCCCGCCGCCGCGTGCAAAGCCACAACCTTGAGTTGGGGCATCGACTTTTCGGCGTTGTGCAAGTACTCGAGCGAACCGTCAGTTGAACCGTCCGACACGACGATGATGTCGAGCAGTTCCGCCGGATAGTCGAGCTGCTTGAGAGACGCAAGCTTGGCAGGCAGGTTTCCCAGTTCGTTGTGCGCGGCGATCACGACACTCACGCTGGGGAGCGTTTCCGGCACCACAAGTTCTTCGCGCTCGCGACGCATCGCAAGCATGTGCAACAACACCGGGAAGCCGACATAGGTGTAAGCGCAGAACGCCACAGCGAGTACAAAGAGCACGCTCATGGCGCCGCCTCAGCCGACCCGACGCCGAATACGCGACGCAGTTTCGCCATCAACCATTGCCGATAGTCCCGCTCGATAGTCAGAACGATAGCGCCCAGCGCCACACTGGAAATCAAACCCTTGATGAAACCGTCCAGGATGTGATTACCCGAGTCGATCTGCCCGACCACCAGCCAAACCAGAAAACTGACGACACACATGGCCAGCGGAATACGCCAGAAGAGCGGAAAGGAGAATTCGCGAAACGAGGCGCGACTGATGCCTCCGAGAAACACCAGATAGGACACGATGGTGACCGAGGCCGCGCCAACGAGACCGAACACCGGTATCACGGCGACGTTGAGCGCAAGGTTGATGACCACAGCGATGCAGCTCCAGATCATCAACACGCGGGTGTTGCGATTGATATAGAGGCCTGCGGCAAGGAAGTTGATGGTCCCTTCAATCAGGAAGCTGAACGTGATGAAGGGAATCACGACCGTGCCGGGCGCGTAACGGTCACCGGCAAGAAACGCGAGCGCATGGGGTGACACCAAAGAGAATATTGCAACGAACGGAATGCCAAGTACCAGATAACAATGAAAGCCCGAGCTCAGAAATCGGCGCGTTGACTCGATGCCCTCGTTCTCGAACAGCTGCATGTACATCGGTCTCAGGGCCTGAATCAAGGCCGCAAGCACGATGATATCGAGATATCCCACAAGGTTATACGACGCCGAATACTGACCCAGTGCGCTGACGCCCATCATGCCTTCGATCAGATAGCGATCCGACAAGCGCATGACCAGCCCGAGGGACTCAAGCATCATCAGAGGCAAGCCATAGGTCAGCAAGGCTGTTGCCAACGGTCGGCTAAAGGCCTTCCATTCGATACTTATGCTTTCCCGGCAACGGCTCGCCGCGAAGCCCATCCCGACGATCTCGGCAAACAGCAAGCACCACAACAGCAACCGCGGATCGATGTCGCTGAAGATCACGAACAGCACGATCAGCGACAGATTGACCAGGCGAGCCAGCACCTGCGACTGAGCCACTTCCGCACTGCGTTGATCTGCGCGGAGGAAATTGATCGCGGCGCTGCCCAGCAAGCGCACGAAAACGACCCCGCTTGCAGCGAAAAACAGCGTGGTAATGCGCTCGTACTGCAGGACGTTGGGCAATATCGCGTAACCCGCGAACAGCCAGGCGGAAAACGTAGCAAGCGCAAGGCAAAGAAAAAGAACCACAACGGTGGCGTACATCTGCCTGGAACTGAATTCGCTGTTACCTGCCTTCACGGCTGCGTACCAACGAATGACCGACTGCTGTACGCCGAGCTTTCCGACAGCGATGAAGAGCGTCAGGCTTGATGTGATCAAGCCCAGAATGCCGTATTCCTCAATACTGAGATTGCGGGTCAGAATCGGGAAGCTCACCACCCCAACCACAGCCGAAAGTACCCCAGCTGACGCGTAGTTGCGTAAGTGGCGGATCAAGCCGCCTGCGCTAGACACGGGTGTGGTCTCAGGCCTTAGCCACGGTAGGCGTCGACCAGCTGGTCGATCACCGAGTCCATCGAATAACGCTGCTCGATGGTCTTGCGGCCGGCATCAGCCATCCGTTGGCGCAACACGTCGCAATCGATCAGGCTTTCGATGTGCTGTGACAGGGCATCGGCATCGCCAGGAGCAAACAAGAGACCGTTCTCACCGTCGCTCACAAGATCACTGTTGCCGCCGATGTCGGTCGCAATCACGGCGCGTGACGCGAGCATTGCCTCCATCACGGAATTCGGCAAGCCTTCTGCCCAGGACGGCTGCACGTAGGCGTCGACAGAGCCGAGAAATGACCAGGTATCGTCAATCATGCCAAGCCATTCCACGCGTTCGTCCAGCCCGAGCTCGGTACAGAGCTTGCGCAGCGCAGGGCCGGATGTTCCATCGCCTGCGATCGACACGGACAAGGGAAGATCCGGACGGCGTTCGAGCACTTTGGTCACCGCTTTCAGCAGCACATCGATGCCCTTGACCTCGCGGAGTCGTCCGCAAAATCCTATGCGAAACACGCCATCGCTGCTCCGTCTTGGCAGAGACAGGCGCGTATCGATGCCGTTCGGAACAAACAGGATGCGCGACGGAGCAATTCCCGCAGCAACCAACTTCTCGCGCGTTTGCTCGCTGATCGTCTGGACAAGATCCACTCGACGCAGCCCAAAACGCAGCAGCGCGTTCAGCGGATGAAACCGTCGTGACTTGTCGAGCACGCCGCCTTCGAATTCGTAGAAGCCCGAGATCTTGGTGATCACGCGCACGCCACTGTGCTTGCGGGCGAAGCCTGCAGCCGCCGCGAGCAAATGCGTGATGTGTACATGCAGGATGTCGTGGCGCCCCTGCTCTGCGATCAGAAACCGCCTGAAATTGGCCATCAGCACCAGGGAACCCAACCACTTGACGTGCGGGTAATCGATGCGACGAATGGGAAAGCCGAGGTGCTCGTCCTCAAGCGGCTGCTCCTTGCCGACACGCGGGGTGACGAACTCGACTGTCGCACCGGACTCACGCAATCGGGTTGCGAGCTTGAGCGATTGCGCCTCGGCACCACCAACGGCGGGGAATCGGCTGTCAACAGCAAACAGTATCCGCAAACCGTCCGCAGACAGGTTGCCACTGGCATCCTGACTGCCCTGCAACTTCGCAGCTGCTCCGAGGTCGTCCGCAGCAGCGTTCGCGTTCAGCGCAGCGTTGTCAACCGCAAGCTCCATGTCATTGGATGAGAGACTTGAGTTCAATGGTCAAGTCCTGGCTGGCGCGCGAGGGAGGCGCCCAGCGTATCCCCAGACCCACCCGGTTTTCGGCGCGATCGATATCCTCGTTGATGCGTGCTCCATCGATGATCGTGCTCTCGACGCCCTCGGAGGTGTCAAAGTAATAGCTGGCCTCCACTTCAAAACTACGGCTGAGGCGATACAGCGCCACGGCGGACCCCAGAACGGAATTCGTATCGTCGTCGCGGTTGTCGAAGGACTCGTTTCGGTAACTGAGCCCCAGCTCGTAGCGCAGGCGCGAGGTCAAGGCGCCGGACAAATATGCATAGGCATAGCTCTGCAGTTGATCTTCCTCGTCCGCCAACTCGCCGAGTGACGATGACTCCGCAAGCAAGCGGTAGTCGACATCGGTTACGCCAATACCGACGTCAACGCTGGTTGCCGCCGACTGGAATCCGTAGTTGAGCTCGAGATTGGTCTCGTCGTAGATGCCATCGGCGTCTTGCTGCAGCGCGGTCCCGTCTTCAATAAGCCCTTCGACGGTGCCAAGTGTCTGATCGTTGGTATCGCGACGCAGTGTCACCCCGATGGTGCTCTCGCGGCTGAGCCTGCGTTCAGCGGAGAGGATTGCCAGCACCCCGTTGAGTGACACCTCTTCGGTGTCGTAGCGCGTTCCACCCAGCTCGACACCCCAGGACCACGTCGGAAACTCGCGCTCGATATATGCCGAGGCCGAGACACGGTTGAAGTCGCTATCGAGATCCTCGTCCGGAGAAACGGTGTAGACGTCGGTAAGTCGTGCACCGATCCGTCGCCCTTCTATGCGCTCACGTTCGAACTGGAAAAAACCGTTGTAGAGCGTTTCAAGCTCCTCGCCTTCTTCTGTCTGATTGACATACAGCAGACGCGCGTCAAAACGGCTGTCTGTCGATACCGGGAATTCAAACGATGGGCCGGTCACAAACACGTTGCGTGTGACGGTGTCGAAATCAGTGATGGACTGCGTACCGTCATCAACACGCACGCCACCAAGAATGTCGCCGACGTACCAGCTGAACGTACGAGGGGTGATGTCGTATTCAGCAGCGCCGACAAAGCGTGTCAGCGTGTCCCATTCGTCGTCGCTGTCGTCGAGCTGCTTGCGCGTGTCGAGCTCGCCGGAGAAACCGACGCGCAGACGCGTGCCGGCCTGCTCGCCAAACACGCCGATGGTACCGAAGCCGAGCGTGCCTTCCTCTTCCTCGCCCTTGTTCGCAAACTCCACGTTGTCGGAGCTCTGGACAAGAACGCGACCTTCAAAACCCAGCTCCAGCGCGACCGAGGGTGTCGCGCCAGACAGCAAGAGACCAGCGACAAGCGCCGCGTACGACGACGGACCGCGCAGGAGCGGGGGCAGATGCAAGTACAACCTCGTCATGACAACAATCAGGACGGTTGATCGTTGATGACGACACCTGCGAGCCGACTCTCGTCGATTTCATCGACGACCGAATCGAGCACACCTGACGTCACACCTCCATACGGTACGACCAGTACGGTGAAGTCACAGAGATCAGACAGGATCTTGGCATCAGCCGACGTGGTCATTGCCGGGCCATCGACCACGACAAAGCGGTTGTCGTAACGGGACTTGATGTCATGCATCAGCTGCTTGTACCGCGCTGACGTGAAGTGCTCAGCGCTGATCTCGTCGTTTCGACCGATCGGAATGACGCGCATGCGCGGCACACCACTCGGGCTGACGATGTGCTCGACGCCCAGCTCCGGGTGCTCCAGATACTCGAGCAGTCCGTGGCTATCCTCGCGGCCGATCAGCTTGAGCAACTTGTGAATGACCGGGTTGTACATGTTGGCATCCACCAACAAGGACGTTTTGGCCTTGTCGAAGGCGATGGTTGCCGCAAGGTTCAATGCTGTGAAACTGCCACCGCCCTGAGGGACGACGCTGGACACGAGCACGGAGAAATTGCCGTCCGGACGCAGGCTGTAGAGCTTGGTCCGAAGCTGACGCAGCGCATCGATCAGGCCGCGGTTGCGCGACTTGGGATGAATGATGCCCAGAAGGTCGAGCTGCCTCTCCGTGAAGAGCTTGCCCTCCTCCATGCTTTGCAGCTCAGCACGAGCGCGGTCGTCGACACTGACCAGGTCACGCTCGTCGCTACCGCGAGTACGCTCCTGGCGACGACGCGTTACCGGAACCAGGTTGCGTCCGTTCTTGCTGCCGCGACGTGCGGCCTTGCCCTCGGTCTGCTCGATAATCGAGCGAACGTTGGCGATCCGTGAACGGTCAGTCATAGCAGAGACCCTACGGCGCTAGCCGCTTCCAGCTGGTTTTTGACAATAAAGACGACCACATACAGTGCGCAGACTGTCGCGACTGTTGCGACCATCACAAGAGGGCGACCAAAGAAGCCGACCTTGTCCTTGCGTTGGTCCATGTGTGGGATGGTGGTGAGCAGCGGGAGTTCGAGCACATCGGTGACAGCCGAGCCCGTACGAATCCGCGGATCGAGCTTCAAGAATGCGAACAGATACAAGAACGGCAGCACCGATGCCAACACGATGCCACCCGCGGCAATGTGCATGAAACGAAGGCCTGTCGGCAGATACGGAAAGTTGGCCGGCTGGGCGATCCGATACAGCACGCCTTGCTTTTCGGCACCCAGGCTCATGGATAAACGGGCGCTTTCCTGGCGTCGTAGCAAGTCCTCGTAGAGCTCCTTGTTGATCGTGTAATCACGTGTCAGCTCGGTGAGCTCACGCTCTACCCGGGAAGATATCGATGATCGGTCAATCTCGCTATTGAGCATGACCTCGAGCTCCTGCACGGTGACGCGGAGCGTGTCTGCCTCCGCCGCCGAACGAGCGAGGTCCGAGCGCAGCTGCTGGTACACCGGGCTTGCATTGCTGGCCGCGGAATAGACGTTACCACCCAGGTTGATCGATCTGGTACCACCGCTTGTCACCGGCGCCGCCCCCATCTGACGCAGCGCATTGATCTCCTGGCGTAAACGAACGATGTCCGGGTAGTCGTCGGTGTAGTTCAGACGCAGATCATCGATTTGACGCTGCAGGCCTGCGACCCTGTCGGCGATGCGCGCCGCTTCGTAGTCCTGTGCAATGGTCGACGACTCGGAAGACAGCTCACGCTCCAGCGAACGCCGACGCTGCTCGGCCTGTGCGTATTGCAAACGTGTGCGCTCCAGATCGCGTCGCAACTCGACGATCTGCTGATCGACATTGCCCTCAGTGGTGCTGCTGATACCCGGGTACTGGGCTCGGAAAGCCTCCAGCTTCGACTCGGCATCTTCGAGCTTGCTACGGTATGTCTCGACCTGATCGATGATGAACTCGAAGGCCTCGGTGGTCTCGGCGGTCGAGCTTTCCATCGACTTTTCAAGAAACAGGTCGGCAAACAGCGAGGTGGTTTCGAAGGCGACGCGCGGATTGCGATGCTGAAACGCAATCTCGAGCAGCTGATTGTTGATGTTGTAGATCTCGGTGTCTTCGACGATGTCCTGCTTGAGTCGCTCGCGATCAGCCTTGGAGACGTCGGACTCGTAGTAGGGAATGCTGTCGATGATCGTGTCGAGAATTTCCGCGGTGAAAAGCTCCTCGCGTGCGACGTTGGCCTGGTCCCGGCTCTGCGACACTTCTGCGCCGACGATAGGCGCAACGATCTGGCTGTCGTCCACGTACAACTGCACGTAGGACGAAAACTTCTTGTCCCAGAAAAAACCCAGAACAAGAAACATCAGACTGACGAGGACGAATATCCCGAGCAAGGTCTGTCGCCTCGCACTGGCTTCTCGGGTCAGCAACGGACCCATTTCGTCAAAATTGATATTGCTCATGATGAACGGTGCTCCACTAAGCGCTGGCTGCTATCGACAACAATCATCAGAAACGACGCTCCGGGACGGTGACCACATCGCCGGGGTAAAGGGCGTAGTTCGTGTCGACAACGCCGCCTACCAGAATGGCGTCGAGGTAGATCGGCCAGGAATCGGTCTGACCATTGACCGTGCGGATCAGCTGGGCGCGATCAGGATTGGCAAAGTCGGTCAGGCCGCCCGCTTCGAGCACGAGGTCAATCACCGTCATGCCCTCACGGTGCGCGACGGACTTGGGCTCGGCAACGCCGCCAACAACGCGGACGCGGTTCTTGAACTCCCCGCTGTTGAGCTCGGTCACGATGATCGAGACCTTGGGTGTTCGGATGAAACGCGTGAGTTTCTGCTCGGCGTCAGCAACAATGACGGACGGCGTGCGGCCTCCGGCGCGAACGTCTCCGATCAGCGGCACGCTGATGAAGCCATCGGGCCGAACCGGCACTTCGACGTTGAGATCCTCGTTCTTCCACACATTGACACTGACGACATCGCCCGGACCAAGTGTATATTCTGGGGTAGCACCGGCGTCGGGCACCGGAGGTTGTGAATCCGCGGCAAGCTCGCCACGGGTCCCGCCACAAGCGGATACCAGCAGTGCCGTTGCCAGCGCGAAGGTTCGCGTCAGACTGTTAATGGTCATCTATCCAGTACTTTAGGAGAGTGTCTGCACCGTAAAGGTGCTGTCGGATTTGAGCGGGAACTAGCCTACCTTCTATGATTAGCGGCAGCTGTACGCACAACGTGACATATAGTAACGCCTCACATCCCGGCAAAAGCGGCCCACATGGCCTCTGCGGGTCCGAGATGTGAAACCGGCAGAGAAAATCACGATGCCGACGACCCGGCGTGTGAGCGGTGTCAGGTTACCCAGAATTGACCCAAAAAGGGACAAGTTACCCAGTAAGCTGCTGTTATGAACGATGGGCACATAAGCGCGGCGATTTCCACATTCGAGCCCGAATACCGGGAACTCGAACTGGAAATAGACGCAGACTGGAACACGGTACAGGCGTCCTACCGCCGGCTGGTGAATCTGTGGCATCCGGATCGCTTTGCGCAGCAGCCGGACGAACGAGACCACGCGCAGGCTCGGTTTATCCGGCTTACCCGGGCATTCAGGCGTCTGAGGCAGTATTACCGTGCCAACCACAGACTCCCGCTGCAACCCATAGCAGCACCTGACGACCTCGCGGAGGACCGTATTGCCCGCGATCGTGATGCGCAGATTCACGCAGAATCGGTATCACCGGCCGAATCCGAAGTGGCCGGCGCCAGCATCTTCTCCGAAGATGTTGAGCGTGGCAAACACCGTGATTCCGGCAAACGCACCGTGTGGTTCTGGGCAATTCCCGGCGTGTTCGTCGTGTGCGCCACGCTCGCCGCCTTTTTCGTGTTCGATCAGAAGCAGAAACGTGACGCGTTTAACGCCGGGCGCGAAGTACTGCGCAGCACGGCTCCCAGCGCGTACATGCCCACCAGCAATGAAGTGCGTCGGCAATCGACTCGTGGCGCGTTTGTTCAAGGTGACAACAACGGCACCCTGGGCGATCAACTCATGCCCAACGTATTCAAGTAGCGTTACGCGGGTCTCTCAACGCGCCCCCTTGCCAAACAACACGACCTCGGCGGTCTGACACAAGATCAGCATGTCGAGAAAGATCGTGTGGTTCTTGATGTAGTACAGGTCAAACTCCTGTTTCTGCACCGAATCCTTGATGGACGCGCCATAGGGGTAACACACCTGCGCCCAACCCGTAATGCCAGGCTTCACCGCGTGTCGCTCGCGGTAGTACGGAATTTCCTCATTGAGCTGCTCAACGAAATGTGGGCGCTCCGGGCGCGGGCCGACAAAGCTCATGTCGCCACGGAGCACGTTCAGAATCTGCGGCAGCTCATCGATCCTGGTCTTGCGTATGACCTCGCCGGTGCGTGTGACGCGCGAATCGCCGGTCGTGGCCCATTGCGCTCCCCCGGCGCTTTCGGCGTTGACGCTCATGCTGCGAAATTTCAGGACCTCGAAAGGCTTCCCGAGATACCCCACCCGCGTCTGCTTGTAGAAGATCGGCGCCCCCTTGCCGTCCTCGAGCCGAATGGCGATGGCGCAGGCCACCATGAACGGCCAGGTCACAAGCAGGATCAGCAGACTCGCAACCACGTCGAAGAGCCGCTTCATGACGTCACGCATGGCGCCGCGTTCGAAACCATCGGAGTAGATGAGCCAATCGGGTCTGAGGATTTCCAATGGCAGCTTGCCTTGCTCACGTTCGAAGAAGCTGAGCAGATCGATCACGTCAAGCCCGTGCAGCTTGACCTCGAGCAGTTGCTCGAGCGGGATGCCACCGCGCCGCTCGTCCGCAGCCACGACGATCTCGTCAACATCGTGCTCGATGCAATAGTCGAGCAGTCGCTGGTCACCGAGTTCGATCAACTTTGCCGAATCAATGGCTGTGGTCACGTCAGTGGCCAGCGGCACATAACCGACGATGCGAAAGCCGCGTCGATCGACCTTTCGACGCAAGCGCCTGCCAATTGACGCCGCCTTGTCGCCAGAGCCCAGCACCAGCACACGGAGCTTCATGAGGTCCCGGTCGACGTAGTGGAAGAACAGCGGGCGCAGGGTACCGACCATGAAAAAGGCGATGAGGATCGCCAGACCAAAGACACCCCGTCCGAGATACAGCGACGGCACGATGTAGTAGAGCAGCGCAAGAATCACCGCGCCCCCGGCAAAGCCGATGACCGAGCGCAGGAACACGCCCAACACCCCTCCCCTGAACCGGCTCTGGTACAAGCCCATGGCCATCATGGTGATTGGCATCACCAGCCCGAAAAGCGTGGACGACAGGATGGGGGAACGGATGTGCACCACGTCAGTGAGTGTCCGATCGAAGCGGACATAAACCGCGACGTAAACGGCAGCTACACAGATACAGAATTCGAGCAGTGCGAGTAGCAGAAAGGGCACCCGAAGGTGCATCTTGAAAAATCTCAGCGTGCCCAATTGATCATTCCCGGTCGTCTCATTTTTTTGGAACTACCCCTGGTGGAGTTTTCCTCAACTGTTGCGAACACCAGCCGCTACCACTCACACTACCCGCCCTGCGAATATCGGATGTCCGCATTTGCAAAAGGCCCAAAGCACGACCGGGTCACACTGGCGCGCGCTGACAAACGGCCGTTCCATGAACTGCCAGGATCCCGTCACTTCGACGCGATGCACCTGTCATCCTGGGAAACGGCCGAACAGCACTACCGCCGGCTGATCCAGCAATGCCATCCCGACCGAATGGGTCAGGATGGTCAGAGCAGCGCGCATGCGGAGTTTATTGAAATTACTGCCGCATTCAACAAACTCCGTGTGCATTATCGACTCCATGGGCAAATGCCCAGCAGGAAAGCTGCCAACGAGGCCACTCATCACCTCTCTTCGCACAATTACAGCACCGCGCATGGCCGCGGCCATGCCGGAACTACCCGTAACGCCTACCCGCCTCCGCGCAAAAACCGCTGGCG
>CALLMF010000038.1 GCA_938006335.1 uncultured Granulosicoccaceae bacterium
ACACTCTTTTCGGAAGGTGTCGCTCGCGATGATGCTGGAGCGTATGGCAAGATTGCGGCTGAGCGATTGCTCGCTAGCCGGTAGCAGTTCAGGTGGATTCAATATCGCAGATGGCGCTCGGTGCCGCGGTGGCCGAGGCGGCGCTCGGTCGTCACATCGGGCGACGTGCGCTGCTGTTGGGAGCCGCGCTCGGTACGCTGCCGGATCTGGATGTGGTCATCCAGTACCCGGATGCGATCGACGCATTTACGCGTCATCGCGGATTCAGTCATTCCCTGTTCGTGTTGTCTCTGGCGAGCATACCGATCGCCATGGCATGCAGGCGTAGGCTGGATCGCGGTCGGGCCGCGTCGGCGGGTCTGTGGTGCTTCGCCGTATGGGCGGTGCTGATCACCCACGCCCTGCTGGATGGGTTCACCGTGTACGGGACGCAGCTCTTCTGGCCGCTTCCTGTGCCACCGGTGGCGGTCGGCTCCATCTTCATCATCGATCCGATGTACACCCTGCCAATGCTGTTCGGCTTGTGGTTTGCGTGGCGTTGGCGCGACGTGCGTGGCCGGCGAGCCAACGCTGTCGGGCTGGTGGTCGCGCAGGTGTGGCTGCTGGTCCTTTTGGTGTTGCAACAAGTGGTACAGAGCGACGTGCTGGAAGCCTTCGAGGTGCAGGATGTTCAGGCCAGCGCGGTCATGATCCTGCCGTTGCCGACGGGCCTGATGTGGCGCGTGGTCGCGATCGAGGGTGACGATGTACTCGAGAGCTGGGTATCGCTGATCGACGGCAGTGACGAGATTCGTCTGGACCGCTTGCCACGTGATCTGAACCGGCTGGGTGTTCTTGACGCCATGCCTTCAGTGCAGCGCCTGCGCTGGTTTACTCGCGATTTCCTGGCACTCAGAGAGATCGACGGAACGCTGGTGCTGTCAGACCTTCGCATGGGCACGGCAACCAATCCGGTATTTTCGTTCGACGTGGCTATGCGCGAGGGGTCGTCTGTCGTGCCGATGACAGCTCGCGACAGACAGATCTATTTCTGCCCCTCGGAACTGCGCCAGTTGCTGAGACGTACGGTCAATGCAGAGCCTTCGATGCCGCTGCCGACCATGCCCGGGCAACGGGTATTGACGGGCATATCATCGCAGTCGGTGACGGGGCAAACCCAGGCGGTGCAGGTCGCGCCTTCGCGCCAGGTGCGTTGTGGCCTGACCTCGGGCGGCGACCAAAGTGAGTCTCAATCGGGGTAAGTCGCCGATTTTCGAGAACTCCGACTGCGGCGAACGCGGCGTGGTTCCGGTTTGCGGCGCAGGCATGAGCGACCCTATTGCCTTCCCCGGCTCATGACAGGCCGGAGCTCAAGGTCAAACGCATGACACGCCATCTACTCGTTGTTGCCATCGCATTGATCGTGTCCGCCTGCTCGAATTCGTCGAGTGAACACGACAGCGTCGCGCCTAACGCGACGAATACTGATGGGACTGCAGGCAACGGCGAGTTGACGCCAAACGCCGTGTCCTTTGCGACCATACTGCCGGGCCTGAGCGACGACGCCAACGCGACTGCCGAACTCACACGCGCCGTCTGTCTTGCCGATTACTCGCGACTGGCCACCCTGCTCGCGACCGATACCGCAACACAAGTGTTTCATGCGCCCGGCGGACTGGACGTCGATGTCGAATGGATCGATTCGGCAATGAACCTCTCGGCAACCGCGGCGTGGGGTAACACGGGACTGCAGCGCCAGGGCGCCGGTGCCGTGTTCTCGGTGCGTATGAATGACGGTGCCGACCCAGTCTGCGAGGTACGTCCCTACGAGACCTTCGGTCTGGATGACTCGTCCGCGCTACCGGCCACGACATCCCGCGTCTACGCCCGGCTCGACTGTGCGCCCGATAGCCGCCGGGATGATGTCACCGTCGAGGATATACCGCTGTTCGAGGTGGACGAGTCCGGTGTATCCCATGCCTATGGCCACGTGGCGCGGATCTACACGATCAATCGAGGTAGCGCCGACGAGCAGTCTGTTGTGTCGCGTCTGGCCGTGAACCGCGTGGTCAAGGCCGATGGCAGCAGCACCTTCGACAACGCTTGTGTCGCTCCTGGCGCACTGGCAAATGGCAGCTCGGTCATCGATGCGGCTCCCGATTCATCAGATACCCCTGGCACGCCAGCGGTTGTGCCCCCGGTCGCCAGTGGCAATGGACTCTATCTTGGCAGGCCCTGGCGCGAGGCTGCGCGGCTGGCTCAGGATTCATTGAATGCCGTTGGTATTCAGGCGATGCGTGCCCGGCTGGATGAGGTCACGGCATCACTCGGGCTGCATGCTGGTCCCAGTGTCGAGCTCGCCTGCCCGAGCGGTGGCAGTGCCCGCGCGTTATCGAATGTCACCGACGTGGTCCATGAGCATCGCAACGAGTTCATGAACTGCCAGCTCGACGATGGCTCCGTGATCGATGGCGAGTACGACGCTGTTCGCCGCAACGATGATGACCCGTGGTCGGTGTCACGTAGTCTTGAGGAACGGTATGCGGTCCGTATCGACTCACCCGCCGGTGCGCTGGCAGTACAGGGCACGGTGTCGGATGCGGAAAAGGGCAGCTTTGCTGACGCGTGTGGGCTGGTCGAGCGTGAGGTGGTGCTTCGTATCGATGCACCAGAGATCATCCTTGGCGACACGCGCGTGCGCTCACTGGCGGTGGAGGACATAGACAACCTGTATCCGGAGGTGTCCGCCGATGGCGGCTGCGGGCAGCAGATAACGCGGCACAACTTCAGCGACTCTGCGCGTGTGGAAGGACCGCTCGGCGATGGCGCAATCGTCGAACTGTCAGTCAACCGGACAGGATCCGTGCTGCGCGATGCGACGGGTTCAACACGCTCGTCAGGGCAGGATGCACTGATTCGCATCTACTCGCCGCTGCACGATGACGGGCTTGATCTCGTGTCGAGCTATGAACAGAACAACGGCGTGCGCGTGACCATCAACGAGTATCCCGGCCAGCAGGTGTTCGCGGA
This sequence comes from uncultured Granulosicoccaceae bacterium, assembly GCA_938006335.1. Lineage (GTDB taxonomy): Bacteria > Pseudomonadota > Gammaproteobacteria > Granulosicoccales > Granulosicoccaceae > Granulosicoccus. The sequence goes on from CALLMF010000038.1 coordinate 3,010, forward strand.
TACTTGGGATTTCGTGGCGCGCTAGGCGGCAGAGGACGAGTGGCCAGGCACGCGCTCACGCTACTGTATAAAAATACACTATTCTGGTGGCATCATGACGTCACCGGATTCTCCATCAGCCAGTGCCCCGCCCCCGGCCCTGCCCCCGGCCCCACCTCCGGCCTTGTGGCTCGCGCTGCACTTCCCCAGGCTGCCGATCGATCGGCTGGCGGCGGGCGGGCTGCAAGAGGATGTCGGGCAGGCGGTCATCATTCAGGAGGGGGCAACCCGGCGCATCCTGAGCTGTAACGACGTGGCGCGAGAGGCCGGTGTACGTGCGGGGCTGGCACTCAGTACTGCCTGGTCGTTGGTACCGGATCTGGTCATCACCGAGTTTGATGAGGCGGTACAGGCGGCGCATCTTCAGCAACTCACCTTGCTGGCACTGAGTTGGTCATCGCGGGTCACACCCAAACCGCCGGACTCCATACTGTTGGAGATTGGTGCAAGCCTCACGCTCTTTGGCGGGCTCAAGGCCTTGCTGGCAACCGTGCACGATGCCTTGCAGTTGCAAGGCGTGTCCGTGAACTCAGCCACGGCACCGACTCCAGCGGCGGCCTTGCTGTTCGCACAGACGTCCACCGGTGTGATCGTCCGTGAGCTTTCTGCATTGGATGCAAGCCTGGCACCTATTCCCTTGACCCGTAACATGCTGGGCGATGCCATCTGCACCGGCTTGCATCGTTCGGGTGTGCGTAATCTTGGAGCCTTGCGCAAGCTGCCGGTCAAGCCGCTGGCGCGTCGCTTTGGCGCATCGCTGACTGATTGGCTCTACAAGCTCGATGGTCGCTTGCCTGATCCGCAATCACCCTGGCAAGCGCCGGAGACGTTCGAGCAAGGTCTGGATCTTCCGCTGGAGGCACCGGACACCGCAGCGCTTGCCTTCCCGCTCAAGCGTCTGGTCGCAGCACTGGGTGGGTTTCTGGTAGCGAGGGATCTGGGTGTGTGCAGGATGGACATCCAACTCCATCATCATCGTCGTGTGCCCAGCGGTATCCCCTTGCTGTTCACCGATGCCACGGCCAACAGTGATCACCTGCTCAAGGTCGCTCGCGAGCGACTGGCTACCACCGAGCTGCCGGCACCGGTCATTCGTGTGGTGCTGCTGGCCACCGAGCTTGCACCGGTAGAACGCGCCGCCAGTGATCTGCTGGATCGTGGGCGAGCACGCGATGGGGGGATCGAACAGGTGCTTGACCGCTTGCGTGCGCGTCTGGGATCAGAGGCCTTGTATACCGCACACACCGGCGATGACCATCGGCCGGAAAAGGCCTGGCTGGCGGCATTGCTGGAGCATCCCGATGCCGGTGATGCATGGCCGGCGCGCCCCCTGTGGTTGTACCGTGAGCCCTTGCCGGCGCCGACATCACTCACCTTGCTTACACCTCCCGAACGTATCGAGAACGGATGGTGGGGAGACAGCGATGTGCGACGCGATTACTACATCGCACAGGACACGCACGGTAGCCACCTCTGGGTGTATCGCAGCAGGCGCGACCCGGCCAGGGTCTGGGTGCACGGCGTATTCGCTTGACCACGGCATGCCGCTTCGCGCAGCACTGCGCATACGTCGCCCGCCTACGCCGTTACACTTGCACCATGAGCATATTGCTGGGCTGCATAGCCGACGATTTCACGGGTGCTACCGACCTTGCCGGTCTGTTGCGCCGCTCCGGTGTGTCCGTACGTTTGCACCTGGGTGTGCCGGACATCGGTCCCGACGACTACGACGCCGCTCCCTTCGAGATCATTGCCCTCAAATGCAGAACCACGCCCGCGCAAGAGGCTGTTGACGAGGTCCTTGCCGCCTGGCGCTGGCTGTCTGCCAATGGCGCTCGACGCGCGTACTGGAAGTACTGTTCCACCTTCGACTCCACGGCCGACGGCAACATCGGCCCGGTAGCCGATGCGCTGATGAACGCCATGAGCACCGAAAGCGCCGCCACACATGAGCGCGCCGACATCACCGTGCACTGCCCGTCATTCCCGGAGAACGGTCGGCGCGTGTTCATGGGCAATCTCTTCGTGTTCGACCAGCCCTTGCACGAGAGTCCGATGAAGGATCATCCACTGACACCGATGCGCGACAGTGACCTCGCGCGTCTATTACGTGCTCAGACACCACACCCGGTTGGCAAACTGACCACGCCGGACATCGTCAAGGAGCGAGAAGACGTGCGTGCCCGTATCGATGAACTTGCCGACGACGGTGTGCGTCACATCATTGGCGACGCTACTGAAGACATGCATCTCGTCTCGATCGCTCGCGCGACGGAGCACCTGCGTCTCTTGTGCGGTGGGAGTGCGTTTGCGTCGCACCTGCCCGCCCTCTTTCGGGTACGCGGGTTCCTGTCATCCGATGATCAGGTGGCGCTAGCGGCCGCCCCGGAGGGCGATGCTCTGGTGATCAGCGGCAGCTGCTCGGCCATGTCGCAGCGCCAGGTGGCTGCATGGCCAGCGCCCTCGCTCGCACTCGATCCGATGGAGCTTGCCCGCGATGACGATCTGGCGGCGACCCGGGCGCGCTTTACCGAAGCACGGGAGCGCGCAAGCGCCGAGGGTCAGCCCTTGCTCGTCTACACCACCGCCAACCCCGAGTCGGTGCGTCAGGCACAACAGGAAATCGATGATGCGGGCGCATTGGTGGAACGCGCGCTCGCAACGCTTGCGGCCGAAGCGGTGGCTCAGGGCGTGCGTCGAGTGGTGGTGGCGGGTGGTGAAACCTCTGGCGCGGTATCAAAGGCGCTTGGTGTCGTGCAACTCGATGTTGGTCACGAGATCGTGCCCGGTGTGCCCTGGTGCCGTGCAGAGACGGCGATCGTTCCGGGCGAGCCGATCGCGATAACACTCAAATCCGGCAACTTTGGTGGCGAGCACTTCTTTGCCGAAGCACTCGACAACATCAACCCGCCCGTCGATGAGGACGCGTGATCGCGCTGATTACACCAGCGGATTAGCGGCCGACGCAAAGCCCTGCTCGCGTTCCTTGTCGCTCGGTTCGCGCACCAGCACCACTGAAATCTCGAAGTGCAGGACCTGCCCGGCGAGCGGGTGATTGGCATCCATTTCCACAGTGTCTTCATTGATGGCGGTGACTGTCACCAGCTTGCTGTCGTCGTCTGATCCTTGCGCCTTGAGGCGCTGCCCGATGATCAGGGGCATGTCCTTGGGCAATCGCTCTCGCACCGCTTCGATCGGCCATTGCTGAACGAGGGATTCATCCGGATAACCGTAGCCGTCTTCGGGATAGATCGTGACCTCCAGCGCATCGCCGGCACGGTGCCCGGTGAGCTCGCGCTCGAGACTCGGTAGCAACGCGTTGGTGTTGTGCATGTACACCAGCGGCAGGTCACCCTGCGAGCCATCGATCAGCTCACCAAAGCCGTTCATCAGGCGATAGTGCAAACCGACCACGCGGTCTTCGTCGATATCGAGCTGATCGTCCACTCACTTCTCTCCCTTGCCGATGTGTGCATCGACAGTGTTTCTCTCACGCTCGGCAAGGCCGGTCAGAAACCGGCGCAGCAGCTGATCCCCGCAGCCACGGAAGTTGCGCGCATCCGGGCGCCGCAGCAGCGAGCCGATTTCGCTAGTGGTCACCTCGCCACCACCGCCGATGATGCAGTCACGCACATCCTCGGTGCGCAGTGACAACGCAATCTTGACGGACTTCAGCAGGGAGTTGTTGTCTGGCGCCTTGGTTGGCGGAGGTGGCGCCGAGCCTTCCTTGGGTGGCCCCCGGCGATCGAGCACCAGGCCTGCCATCAGCGCCTGGAGTGCGGCATCCGGACACACCTCGAATCCGGGGTCTTCCTCCTTGGTGCGCCAGGCCGCGGCCTGCGCCGGGTCGGTGGCGTATCCGCCCGCTGACGCAAGCTTTGCGGTCTCGGCATCGTCGAGCTGCAGCGCATAGCGCAGGCGGCGGCAAAAATCGTTGTTGTCCATGCGGGATAGTGAGAGGCCTTGTGGGTTCGCCGCGGGTCAAGATCGGGCTGCCACCTCGTTTTTCGGCGAATTTCGGGACGGGTTGCACAAGTCGGATAGGCCGCAGACCGCACTTTCGTGAGCAACGAAGTCTTTCGGTCCCTTTCTATTTTGTATCATGCGGCATCCCTTGGACGGTTTTTCGCGCGATGGAGTGGCCCTTGATATTGTCAGCCCTGCCTTATGGCTTGTGTGCCCTCGCCGGTGCGATCGTCGCCGCGTGGGTCGTCACGCGCCTCGGCAAGAGCCGTCGTCGCACGCTTCAGAAGACACTCGCCGAGCGCGAGCTTGCCTTGCTGGACGCCAGGGCCGAGGGCCAGCGCGCCAAGGAGCTCGCCACCCTCGACACCAAGCGAGAGTCGGTACTTGCCATGGCCATGGGTCGGCTCAAGGCTGCCGAGGAGCGCAACGCTCAACTGGAATCCGGCTTGCTCGCCGAGCGCAAGCGCCACAAGACCGAAGTGGCGATGCTCACCGTTGCGGCCACCGAGTCACGGCTGGTTGCCCGCAAGGCGGCAGAAACCGCGCGCAAGGCGGCCGCTCACTTGAACCGCCTGGAATCTGTCACCCCCGCGACGCAAACCATCCAGGCCCACGAGCCCAAGAGCTACGGGAGCGGCGAGGCACACACCGTCAGTGTCGTTGACCAGGCCACCGTTGAAGCGCGTCGTGATGCGATCGCCCGCATGAGCCATCGGGACTCTGCGTTGTTGTCGCGCCTGCGTTCGAGTAACGAGACGCGCAGCCAGCAACGCATCGGTCTGAAGTCCATCAAGGGCATTAGCCCCGCGCTAGAGCGTCGCCTCAAATCGGTCGGGATCCACCGCGTCGAACAATTGGCCAACCTGTCTGACAGTGAGGCCGATGCGCTTGATCGACAGCTCGCTGGCACGGCCGGTTCTGGTCGCAGTGCGGCACTGCAGGATGACGCGCGCAAGTTGTTGGAGCAAAGACCGCCCGGTTGACCCTCGCACCGGTATGCTTGCGGCCTACTGTTAATGTCGGTAACAAGTGATGTGCGCAAGGATGGTTGAGCTGATTCGCGGTGGTATCATCCGATAATGCGGGAAGGTACGCTGCAGCTAGAGTTACCCGACGAGGCAGATCCCAGTATCTGGCCATGGGTCATTGCCTTTGTCGGCGGCACCCTTCTGATCGTGGCTGCCCGCCATGTCGCGGTGTCGATACCCGCCTCTCTCACTTCCCAGACTCGTGCAGTTGCGGTGTCGGCGGGCTTCGATGACCTTGATATCGACGTCAATGGCCGCGATGTATCGCTCGCTGGCCAACTTGCCGTCAATTCGGATCGGGACGCCTTCCTCCGACGTGTCGCCTCCATCGATGGCGTGCGCAGTGTGTCCGACACGCTCACCGTCGAGGATCCGGTGGCCGATGAGCGCGCACGGCGTGCCGCCTTTGGCAACGCACTCGGCAGCCTCGATATGTCCGGGGTGTCTTTCCAGCCGGGTAGCGCAAGCTTTGCCGCAGGCAGCGATGTCGCCCTCGCGCAGCTGGCCCAGCTCATGAAGACCTGGCCCGAGTTCAGGGTCCGTGTGGCAGGTCACACTGATAACACCGGTCGGCCAGCTGTCAATCTCAGATTGAGTCGTGAACGCGCGCGTGCCGTCGCCGATTGGTTGACCTCGCGTGGCGTGGACTCACAACAAGTCATCGCGCAGGGCTACGGCGCAACCCAGCCCATCGCGGATAACTCGACTGTGGACGGTCGAGCTCGCAATCGCCGAATCGAGGTGCGGTATGTTGACTAAGCACCTCGGTTGGAGGTCTGTCGAATGATGTTTCTGATCACGCAGATGCTGCTGTGCATCGTGTTGGCACTGATCACTGGCGGTGCCGTCGGTTGGATTGCACACCGATCACGCTCCTCGCAACGTCAAGCCGAATTACGCCAGACCATCGGGCGTCAGCACGCTCAGGTGCAGCAAGCCCGCACGGACGTCTCGATGATTACTCAGGACTACGACGATCTGAAGACGCGCGCACAAGCAGAAATCGACACGCTCAAGAGCGAGAACAAGCGCCTGCCTTCGTTGCACAGCAACCTGGAAAAGAGCCAGTCGCTCGTGAGGCAGCTCATGCAGAAGCACGAACTGCAGCTGCGCGAGCTCACCCAGACCAACGATCAGCTGAATGCCGAGATCGCGGTGCTCCGGGATCGGGAGGCCATGCACAAGCGCGTAGCAGCCGAACTCGAATTCGCACGCACCTCATCACCGAGTTCTTCATCGGCACCGACGGGTGTCGGCGCAACGGCAGTCGCAGGCGCGGCCGGTGCGGCCGCGGCTGTGGCGGCCATGGCTTCGTCCCGCGCATCGAGTACCGATAGTGCGGTTGCTGACTCGACCTCGGAAAGCGCGAGCACTGACAGTCCAGTGGCTGACAGCTCAGTCCCGGAAAGCCGTGTCACGGATAGCCCTGTCACGCACGTCACAGCTGCGCACAGCGCGGTTGAGGACGCTGTCGCCAACGACGCTGCGGTTGACGACCGTCTGGCCGATGCCGCAGGCAGCTCGACGCTTCCTCGCTCCAGCTGGGCCTCGGCACCGCGTGCGGATGTCTCAGCCACCGCGGCCGAGAAGGTGCACGCGCAACCGGAGTCCGATTCGGCAGCCTTGATGCGCAGCATGGGCATCACGATGGGCGATGCCTCCCCCGATGGTGGCGAACCGCCGGCTCTGGACGCCGAAACAGACGCGGACATGGACGCGCACACTCAATTGCGCGACATGGACGCGGAGCTCAACGGTGATAAGGCCGATGCCGACGACACGGACGGTGTTGTCGGCGAGATCACCTTCGGCGACGATGAGGATGACGACGAGCTTGACGACGAGCTTGACGACGAGCTTCACGACGAGCTAGACACGTTGTCGGATGACGAGTCAGCGCTTGACGATGACATTGACGACGGGATCGATGACGATATCGAGGATGGCCCGGCAGATGTCGAGCCGCTGTTCGATTCGGTGGATCGCCATGACGACCTCAAGTGCATCTTCGGTATTGGTCCTGTCACCGAGCGTGCGCTCAACGAGCTGGGTATCACCAGTTATTCTCAACTGGCGGAACTCCAGCGACACGATATCGAGACCATTGCTGATGCTCTGCAGATCTTCCCGAGCCGTATCGAGCGGGATGACTGGGTGGGCAACGCCCGCCGCCAGCTGGAAGATGTGCTCGAAGAGCTGTAGTCGACCGACCGCTATCTCGTGAGAACGGCCCGCCGCTGGCTCGACGTTTGCTGTAATCGTTGATTCGAGCCGGGACACCACAGGTGCCCGCTACTGAAGGCGATCATGGCGTTGAAGCGGTTCATTTTTTCGGATTTCCTGCGCGCGGGACTGTTTGCTGCGCTGCTGGCGACACTGTCAGGGCCAGTCGCTGCCTCCGAGTACCTTGAGGGCACCGAACGTTGCACCATCGGTGACAAGCGCGCCAACCTGAAGGCCTTGTGCCGCACCGTGACCGTACCGGTGGACCCCGAAACGCCTGCGGGTGACACGCTGGATGTATCGCTTGCCATTATTCCGGCGCGCGATAGAAGTGTGGCTGACGATCCACTGTTGTTCATTTCCGGTGGCCCGGGTCAATCGGCCCTGGAGAGCTACCCGGCCGTTGCGCATGCGTTTCGTCACGTCAATCGATCCAGAGACATCGTGCTCGTTGATCAACGTGGCACCGGAAGCTCAGGCCTGCTTGACTGCCCGACGCCATCAGAAGCCCTTCAATGGGATGATGATGTCGGCGCTCTGGTGCGTGATGCCGAACAGAGTGCGGCCGAGTGTCTTGCATCGCTTGACGTCGACACGCGCTTGTACACGACCAGTGTTGCCGTGCAGGACCTGGAACGCGTTCGCGAGGCACTTGGGATTGATCGATGGTCGATCTATGGTGTGTCTTACGGTACTCGCGTTGCGATGCACTACGCGCGGCGCTTTCCTGAGGCTACGCGCGCGATGGTGCTCGATGCCGTGGTGCCACCCGGTGTGCCATTGGGCCCGGATATCGCAGCGCATGCACAGCGCGCCTTGTCGCTGATCCTGTCGCGTTGCGAAAACGATCCGGGATGTGCTGCGGCCTTTCCCGATATCGAGTCGCGCACCGCGGCCTTCATCACCGAGCTTGAAGCGACTCCCATCGAACTCGAGTGGGAAGACATCGCTCGCGGCACCCTGGAAACCTCACGCTTTACCCGAGCAAGCCTTGCCGCAAGTCTGCGCTTGTTGTCGTACTCGGCTCACGGCGCCTCCTTGATTCCGTCCTTGTTGCATGACGCCATCGACGACGGCCATCTGGCGCCACTGGCGCGGCAAGCGGACTTGCAGACTCGCACCCTCGAGGACAGTCTCGCGACCGGAATGCACTACGCGGTGGTCTGTAGCGAAGACCTGCCGTTCATGGATATCGAGCAAGCCAGCGAAAACGCCCGTGGCACCTACCTTGGTGACGTGCCCCTGCTGGCTCTGGCCGCCGCCTGTGGTGTGTGGCCCGAAGGGCGCGTCGATGCCGACTTTCACGAGCCGTTGGGTTTGAGCGTCCCCACCTTGATGCTGTCGGGTGAGGCGGATCCGGTTACGCCGCCAGACAACGTCGAGCAACTACTCGCCGCATCCGAGCAGGCGCGGCATATTGTGAACGCGGGCCAGGGGCACATGCAGATGCCGCTCGGTTGCATGCCGCAGGTGGTCGCGCAGTTCATCGAGACGCTGGATACGGACAAGGTGATCCACCCGTGCCTTGATCGCTTGCGTGCGCCACCGTTTTTCATAGACGCGAATGGGCCGCAGCCGTGATCTCGTGTGAGGGGCTTGCGAAGTCTTTTCGTCGTCCGGGTGCCGGTCGGCGTGCCGAGCGCTTGCAGGCGGTCCGCAACGTCAGCTTCACCGCCCAGGATGGTGAGATCACAGGTTTGCTCGGGCCCAATGGAGCTGGCAAGTCGACGACGCTGCGTATGCTCGCAACGCTTGTGGTGCCGGATCAGGGTAGTGCCAGCATCGATGGTCACGATGTCGTTCGCGAGGTGTCGCTCGCACGACAGCATCTCGGTTACATGCCCCATGATGCGGGCATCTATCCACGGTTGAGTGCGCGCGAAAACATCCACTACTACGCACGCCTGTGTGGCCTGGACAAGACAACGGCTCACGCACGTACCGGTCAGCTGATCGAGCAACTGACGATGACGCGATTTGCGGATCGCCGTGCCGCAGGCTTCAGTCAGGGACAGAAGACCAAGGTGGCCCTTGCACGCGCACTGGTTCATGCGCCGCGCACACTGATGCTTGACGAACCCACCAATGGGCTCGATGTCATGGCAACAAGGGGCTTGCGCGAGATCATTCGAGACCTTGCCGCGCTCGGGCATTGCGTACTGTTCTCGAGCCATGTCATGCAGGAAGTGTCTGCGCTGTGTGACCGGGTTGCGATCATCGCCGATGGCGCGATTGCCATGGACGACACGCTGCCGGAGATTCTGTCGCGCACCGGTCAGACGGATCTCGAGGAAGCCTTTGTGGTTGCCCTCGGGCTTCAATCCGAGGAGGACGCATGATGCCGCGTTCCTTCTGGGTGGTGATGGGCAAGGAGATCCTCGACAACCTGCGTGACCGCCAGACCTTGTTCTATGCCTTGTTGTTCGGCCCGATCCTCCTGCCCCTGCTGCTCGGTGGTTCGCTTGCGCTGACGTTCAAGCAGTTGTCCATCGACTTCGATATCGTGACCACGGTACCGGTGCTGCATGCCGAACGTGCCCCACAGCTGGTCGAGTTCCTGGCCGGGCAGAACATCGATGCTGTTGCTGCACCGGATGATCCTGTTGCCGCCGTTGCAAACGGCCGTGTTGATGTGGTGCTGGAGATCGGTGAGAACTTTGGCGAGCAATTGCGCGAGGCCCGTCCCGCTGCACTCATTCTGTATCTCGATGAAAGCGACAAGGCGTCATCCCGCGCGGCGAGGCGCATGGAAGCCGTGTTCGGTCTATGGGAGCAGACCAACAACAGTTTGAGGCTGCAACACCGGGGACTCGATCCCACCGTGTTCGACACCCTGGAACTGGTTCGTGATGATGTGTCGAGCAATGGTGCGGACGGTCAGCTGCTCGCGTCGCTGTTGCCCTTCCTGTTCATCGTGTCGATGACCATGGGCGGCTTCTACCTTGCCATCGACACCACCGCTGGCGAGCGCGAGCGTCGTTCACTGGAACCCTTGCTGGGACTGCCGATCGCGCGGCGCGATATCGTCTTCGGCAAGTTTGGGGCGACGCTTGCCTTCATCGTATTGTCGGTGGTGTTGTGTGCTGTGGCCGTATGGGGGCTGTTCCGCCTGTTTCCAGCGGACCTGATCGGTGGTGATGTGCGCTTTGATGCACGCACGGTGTTCACCGGTCTGTTGTTGGTGCTGCCGCTTGCGCCCTTCATAGCAGCGCTTCTGGTGACGGTGTCAGCGTGGACGCGCAGCGTCAAGGAAGCGCAGACCTACCTCGGTCTGCTGATGGTCATCCCGATGGCACCGTTCTTCGTGCTGCAGTACATCAGCGCGAAGTCGGAGCTGGTGCTGATGCCCTGGCCCATGCTGAGCCAGTATCTGCTGCTGGAGCGGTCCACGCAGGGCTTGTCGTTCTCCCCACTGGAGGTCGGGCTTTCGGTTGCCGGAACATTGGCGGCAAGCGCGATGTTCGTTGCCCTCGCCTGTCTGCTGTATCGCCGGGAACGCATCCTGTCCTGAGCTGTCTCAGGTCGTCAGGCGTTGTTCTGTATACGCCTGTCGGCTTGACCTGATGGCGCAGGCGGTGAATCCTGCCCGCGTCCCCCACGTTTTTTGTCTGGGCACCCTGCAGGGCTCTGCGGGCGGTTTCCAGATGTGGCCTCCGTCGCGACGCGCCGCCGGAGACACGCGGGGACTGTGATACCGTCCTTGCGCGGTCGGCCAGCCCGCAACAGGGCCGGTCATCCTCGTCGAGTACAAAGGAGCATCATCTACGTGAGCGCCAATGCCGCTGAAGTCAGCGGATCAGCAAACGAGCCCATGGTTCGTTTCAAGAACGTGCAGAAGAGCTACGACGGCGAGACCCTCGTGGTCAAGGACCTGAACGTCGATATTGCCCGTGGTGAGTTCCTCACCATGCTTGGGCCCTCGGGCTCCGGCAAGACCACCAGCTTGATGATGCTGGCGGGCTTCGAGCCCGCGACCCACGGCGAGATCATTCTCAATGGTCGGCCCATCAATGATGTACCGCCTCACAAGCGCGGCATCGGCATGGTGTTCCAGAACTACGCGCTGTTCCCGCACATGACCGTCGCAGAGAACCTCGCCTTTCCGCTGCAGGTGCGCAAGATGAGCAAGTCGGATGCGGCGGCCAAGGTCAAGCGCGCACTGGAGATGGTGGAGCTGCCCGAGTTCGGTGATCGGCGGCCCGCACAGCTATCCGGTGGTCAGCAACAACGCGTTGCCGTTGCGCGCGCGCTGGTGTTCGAACCGGATCTGGTGCTGATGGACGAGCCACTCGGTGCGCTCGACAAACAGCTGCGCGAACAGATGCAGTACGAAATCAAGCACATTCACGAGAGCCTTGGCGTCACCGTGGTGTATGTCACCCACGATCAGTCCGAGGCACTCACCATGTCGGACCGGATTGCGGTGTTCAATGACGGGGTGATCCAGCAGCTCTCGTCACCTGACACACTCTACGAGAAGCCCGACAACTCCTTCGTGGCGCAGTTCATCGGTGAAAACAACCGTTTGCAGGGTGTCATCAACGAGGTGCGTGGCGATGCCTGTGTGGTCAAGCTCGACAGCGGTGACGAGGTATTGGCCGAGCAGGTGGTGCCTGGCGGCACGGGCACGCGCACTACCCTGTCCATTCGGCCCGAACGCATCGAGCTCGACCCCGCGCCCGGCGCCTGCCCGGTCACCATCGATGGAAAGATCGAGGAGCTGATCTATCTCGGTGATCACATTCGGGTGCGCATGAACGTGGCAGGCACCAATGAATTCATCGTGAAGGTGCGCAACCACACCGGGCGCAAGCCGCTGGCTGCCGGTCAGCAGGCAAGCGTAGGTTGGGACCCGATTGACTGCCGCGCACTGGATGCACTGACGTGACAATTACCGCGCATTCGGCTTGAGACTGTGCGCAGCGTCTCGCTTTGCCGGGACTTCGCATTTTCCACACGATCTCAACTCTTTTGAATTTTACACACGACCGCTCGGGCGCGGTAGCATTGCCCGGTGGTTACTTTTTCCAGTGAAACCCTCTCAGGAGCACACAAGATAATGAACAGGCAAGCAGTTATTGCCGGCGCGATTGCGCTGGTATTCGGTGGTGCGGCCCAGGCAGCAGACGAGATCACCGTCATGTCATGGGGCGGCGCGTACACCAAAAGTCAGGTAGAGGCTTATCACAAGCCGTGGATGGCCGAGACCGGCAACGTCGTCAATTCTGTTGACTCCGACAACCCGGCCACCCCGATCAAGGCGCAGGTCGAGGCCGGTAACGTCTCCATCGACGTCGCTGACGTCGAGTACTCCGATGCTATCCGTCTGTGTGACGAGGGCCTTCTTGAGGAAATCGACACATCCATGCTGCCGGCAGCACCCGATGGCACACCGGCTGAAGAAGACTTCATCGATGGCGCGCTGACCGATTGCGCCGTCGCCAATATCGTGTGGTCAACCGTCTACGCCTACGACACCACCAAGTTCGAAGGCAACGCTCCGACAACCATCGCGGACTTCTTCGATCTCGAAGGTTTCCCGGGCAAGCGTGGTCTGCGCAAGTCGGCCAAGGCCAACCTCGAAATGGCGCTGATGGCTGACGGCGTCGCCCCCGACGAGGTGTACGACATGCTCGAGTCCGAGGAAGGCGTGGAGCGCGCGCTTGCCAAGCTCGACACCATCAAGAGTGAAGTCGTCTGGTGGGAAGCGGGTGCTCAGCCCCCGCAGCTGCTCGCTGATGGTGAAGTCGCCATGAGCACCGCATACAACGGCCGTATCTTCAACGCCGCCATCGGCGAAGGTCAGCCCTTCGAAATCGTCTGGGACGGTCAAATCCTCGACTTCGACCTGTTCGTCGTGCCGAAGGGCGCCCCGAATGCAGAAGCGGCCATGGACTTCATCGCCTTCGCCACCGACACACAGCGTCTGGCAGACCAGGCCAGCTGGATCTCCTACGGTCCGGCTCGCAAGTCTTCCGGTGAACTCGTTGGTCTGTTCAACGATGGCAAGACCGAAATGGCGCCGCACATGCCTACCGCAGAAGCCAACCTGGCCGGTGCACTGGTCAACAACTTCGAGTTCTGGGCAGATCGTGATACAGAAATCAGCGAGCGCTTCAACGCGTGGCTGAACATCTGATCTCGCGTATTGATCGCTAGGAGCACGTGCTCCTGTCAGTTGCAAAGGGGCCGGTGATCACTGTCATCGGTCCCTTTGCTTTTGTTATTGCATCATGTCAACTGCGCCCATGAGTACAACCGCACCTCCGGCTCCATTGTTGCCGTCCAACGCAGTTGATAGCACGGGTCCGATCACGGCAGCGGATGGCACGCCGCTGCAAACCGCGCTGAGTCGCGCGACGCGCAAGGCTCGTATCCGCGCCTTCCTGCTGGTTGCCCCGCTGCTCGCGTTCGTCGTGCTCACCTTTGTTGCCCCGATCGGCCAGATGCTCTGGCGCAGTGTCAGCAACGACAGTTTCTCGGCCAACATGCCGGCGCTTACGGCCTGGTTCGCAGAGAACGAGGCGCTTGGGTCCGACGGTGGCCCGGAAGGCGACGGTATCCCCGGCGAGGATGCCTTCGAGGCGCTTGCTACCGATCTCAAGGGCGCGCGCGAGAACCGAACCGCCGGTATTGTCGGCACGCGCGTCAATTACGATTTGTCCGGCACGCGTAGCCTGTTCACCAAAAGTGCGCGTCAGGCGCGCAAGCTCGAAGCGCCCTTCAAGGCCGCGTTGCTCGATGTCGACGAGGACTGGGGAGATGCCGAGCTCTGGAGCGTGATGCGCAGCGCCTCCAGGACCTATACCGGCGACTTCTACCTCGCAGCACTCGACATGCAACGCAACGTCGATGGCGAGATCGAGGCAGTTCCGGAGAACCGACGCATCTACGTGCCGTTGTTCGTGCGCACCCTGTGGCTGTCAGCCCTGATTGCCGGTTTGTGTCTGTTGTTGGCGTTTCCGGTAGCACACCTGCTCGCGCGTCTGCCCTTGCGTTACTCCAACATCCTGATGATCTTCGTGTTGTTGCCGTTCTGGACATCGCTACTCGTCAGGACCACATCATGGATGGTGATGCTGCAGAGTCAGGGCGTGGTCAACGACTTGATGGTCGCCGTCGGTATCGTCGGTGACGATGGCCGGATACAGATGATGTACAACCAGGCTGGCACCATCATCGCGATGACGCATATCCTGCTGCCGTTCATGATCCTGCCCTTGTATTCGGTCATGAAGACAATCCCGCACGACTACGTACGGGCTGCTCGCTCACTGGGCGCGACACCTTCAACGGCGTTCTGGCGCATCTACTTTCCGCAGACGGTGCCGGGTATCGGCGCGGGTGTGCTGCTGGTGTTCATTCTCGCCGTCGGTTATTACATCACGCCGGCGCTCGTCGGCGGTTCGTCCGGTCAGCTGATCTCGAACCTCATTGCATTTCACATGCAGAAGTCGCTGAACTGGTCGCTTGCAGCGGCGCTTGCGGCATTGCTGCTCGCGGGCGTGATGCTGCTGTACTGGTTGTACGATCGATTGATCGGCATCGACAACATGAAATTCGGGTGAGGCGATCATGAGCATGCTGAAGTTGCCGGCCCATGCCTCCCTCGGTGAGCGCGTGTGGCACTACACCTACCTGGTGATCTGCGGACTGATCTTCCTGTTCCTGATCTCCCCGATACTCATCGTCATACCGCTGTCGTTCAACGCCGAGCCGTACTTCACGTTCACGCGCGAGATGCTCACCTTCAACCCTGACGGGTACTCGATGCGCTGGTACGACCGGATACTCACCTTCGGCATGACCGCTCCGGACGCGGTGCGCGATTCGAGCTGGTGGAAGGATGTCTGGAACAATGCCGACTGGATCAGCGCTGCCAAGAACTCGGTGATCATCGGTGTGTTCTCGACGCTGCTGGCGACGGCCTTGGGAACGCTCGCAGCACTCGGCCTGTCTCGCCCCGAGATGCCTTATCGGCGTCTGATCATGGGCGTACTGATCTCGCCGATGATCGTGCCGTTGATCATCACCGCGACGGGTCTCTTCTTCTTCTACTCCGCGACCGGTCTTGCGCATACCTACGTGGGCATCATCATGGCGCACGCGACGCTCGGCATTCCGTTCGTGATCATCACCGTAACGGCGACCCTGGTCGGCTTCGATCACTCGCTGACGCGCGCAGCGCAGAATCTCGGTGCGACGCCCTTCACGGTGTTCCGCCAGATCATCCTGCCGCTGATCCTGCCCGGCGTGATCTCCGGCGCCTTGTTCGCGTTTGTCACCTCCTTTGATGAGGTGGTCGTGGTCCTGTTCATCGCCGACTTCGACCAGCAGACCATTCCGCGTCAGATGTGGAACGGAATCCGCGAGCAGATCTCGCCGACGATCCTCTCTGTCGCGACCATCCTCGTGATCTTCTCGATACTCCTGCTGACGACGATCGAGTTGTTGCGTCGCCGCAGCGAGCGACTGCGGGGCTTGAGTCCGGGCTGAGGCGCTGCGCGCTAATCCCTCGCGGTGGACGTGCCCGCCTCGACGCTGGAGCTGCCGATGACCCTCGGTGTGTCGACGGCGTGCTCGATTATCGGCTGATCAATGGTGCTGCGAGCGTTGGCACGATCCTGCTTCCATCGCAACAGGTAACCGCCGAGCGCGCTGGCGGAGCTTGCAATGGTCAAGAGCCCAAGCGTCAGCAGTTCGGTGAGCAGCATCAGCACGCCAAGGGCGGTTGCGCTGAAAAACGCCATGCCGACCTTTACGCTCGCGCCCCGGCCGACGCGCCGCTCGCGCTTCTCGGCAGCGCGGCGAACCTTGTCGATCGCCTTGTCCTGCGCGCGCCGTGCATCGAGCTGGATCTTCTCGCGGTCCTTCAGGGCCTCTACCCTGACCTGCTCGCGGCTCTGGATGGCATCGAGCTTGAGCGCTTCGCGCTCGCGCGCGTGCTCGGCCACCATGTCGGCGTGGCGCCGGTCTGCCTCGCTGCGCGCTGTGGCCGAGAACCACAGGGCCATCACGACGGTGACGATGGCGCAGGGAAGACCGGCCCGGATGGCGGTGTCCTGCAGGCTGGCGTCGGCATTGACGGCAAACAGCACGAGGGCCACGACCTGTATGAGGATGAGCCCCAGCAGATAGCGCACCATGGGATGTCCTGGATGTTCGGAATCAGGGCTCAGGGTAACGCGTCTATCGCTCCGGCCGCAGACGTGAATGCAACGAGAACTCGACTCGCTGTATGCTTCACCAGTGACTGAAGACATCGACGGTTTCCTGCTCACCCGGAGCTTTCGCGACACGCGCGACGGGCTTGAACTCGGCTATTGGGTCGCGACCGATGGCCTGCCACTGCGTTTGCGATTCACGCAGCAGGAGGCGGTGTGCTTTATCGAGCGTGACGCAACGTTTGCAGAGACCGCGGGCGTGCGACGCCGGGCGGTCGATCTCTGCTCGCTCGACGGGCAGCCGGTGGATGCCGTGTACGCGCGCCGATGGCGTGCGCTGAGCGATCTTGTCGCAACCGGTGCGCCGCTGTTCGAGTCGGACGTCAAACCTCACGATCGTTACCTGATGGAGCGCTTCGTGCGCGCCGGGGTCCGCGCCACGGGCGCGTTGATTACCCACGAGGACCACCTCGAGATGCGCAATCCGAAGATCAGGCCGCTGGACTATCTGCCCGCCTTGTCGCGTCTGGCGCTGGATATCGAAACGCGCGGTAGCAGCCAGCAGCTGTATTCGATTGCCGGCGCGGTTCCCGGAGGCGACGCGCGTGTGTTCATGGTGGGGAATGCCGCGGATGAGGTCCGCGATGGCTATCTGCTGCATTACGGCTCCGACGAGCGCAGCATCCTCGAGGGCTTCCTCTCGTGGGTGCATGAGGTGGATCCTGATGTGCTGACCGGCTGGAGTGTGGTCGGGTTTGATCTTGCGTTTCTCGATGCCAAGTGTCGCTCGCTGGGTATGCGCTTTGATATCGGCCGCGGGCCCGAAGAGGCGTCGGTGTTCTCGGCCAATCCGCACGGTGG
Source organism: uncultured Granulosicoccaceae bacterium (assembly GCA_938006335.1). Taxonomy (GTDB): domain Bacteria; phylum Pseudomonadota; class Gammaproteobacteria; order Granulosicoccales; family Granulosicoccaceae; genus Granulosicoccus. Next base: position 20,291 of record CALLMF010000038.1, read on the forward strand.
CGGACCAAAGATCGCGCGCATCCCCGGGCGTGCCGTACTCGATGGCATCGACCTGCTCAAGGCTGCGTTCTACACCTTCGAGAGTTTTTCGTTGGAGAACGTATCCCGTGAGTTTCTGGGGCTCGGCAAGCTGATTACGCCCGAGCAGGACAAGGTCGGTGAGATCAATCGACTGTTTCGTGACAACAAGCCCGAGCTTGCCGACTACAACCTGCGCGACTGCACCCTGGTCAATGACATCCTCGACAAGGCTGATCTCGTCTCGTTTGCCGTGGCAAGAGCGACGCTCACCGGACTTGCATTGGACCGACTCGCCGGCGCGACGGCGGCCTTCGACAATCTCTACCTGCCGCTACTGCATCGTGAGGGGCATGTGGCCCACGATGTGGACAGTGGCAATGCCGGAGTCGCAAGCCCGGGTGGCCATGTCATGGAGTCGGTGCCCGGTCTGTACAAGAACGTGCTGGTGCTGGACTTCAAGAGCCTGTACCCGAGCATCATTCGTACGTTTCTGGTGGATCCGCTGGCCCTGGCGGTTGCCGCAGAGCATCCCGATCCCGTTCCGGGATTTCTGGGTGCGCAGTTTCATCGTGAGCGTCACATACTGCCGGAACTCATCCGCTCCTTGTGGGATGCGCGAGACCAGGCCAAGTCGGTTGGAGACAAGCCGCTGTCGACGGCCATCAAGATCATCATGAACTCCTTTTATGGGGTGTTGGGAACCACCGCCTGCCGCTTTTATGATCCGAAGCTTGCATCCAGCATCACGCGTCGCGGACACGAGATCATCACGGGCTCGCGCGATGTGGTCGAGGCGGTGGGTTATCGCGTGATCTACGGGGATACCGATTCGGTGTTCGTGCTGATCGGAGATGCGGTTACCGCCGCACAAGCCGATGCCATCGGCGCTGAGCTTGCGCGCGATATCGACACGCATTGGCGCGAGCACCTGGACAACGAATACGGCATTCGGTCCTGTCTCGAGGTGGAGTATGAGACGCGCTACGCCCGCTTTTTCATGCCGACCGTGCGTGGTCTCTCCACCGGCAGCAAGAAGCGCTATGCAGGAACGGTTGAGCGTGAGGGTCGCGAGGCCGAGCTGGTCATCAAGGGACTCGAGGCGGTGCGTACCGATTGGACTCCACTGGCGCGGCGTTTTCAGCGCGAGCTCTTCGAGCGCGTCTTTACGGATGAACCTGTCGAGGAGTACGTGTTGTCGGTGAGAGACGCACTCATGTCCGGCCGTTGCGATGATGAATTGATCTATCGCAAGCGCTTGCGGCGAGGCCTGAGTGACTACCAGCGCAATGTGCCGCCGCATGTGCAGGCCGCCAGAAAGCTACGCAAGCCAGGCAATACGGTGCGCTATCTGATCACCACGGCGGGCCCGGAACCGGTCGAGGCCGTCGTGTCACCGATTGACTACGAGCATTATCTCGAGAAGCAGCTGGCACCTGCCGCCGATGGCATCCTGCAGTGTCTCGGAACGAGCTTTGGTGAGTTGACCGATGCGCAGCTCGGGCTGTTCTAGTGGTCTGTCAACAGTCGATGACCGGCAGCGTGCTGGACGCTGCCGGTCATCCGATACGTCTACTTCTCGTTTTCTGCCAGGTAGGTGACGTTGGAGAACACGAAGTCCTTGGCAAACGGAATCGAGTGGCAACCGGCACAGAACTCGTTTTCTTCTGCCGTTGCGGTGTAGCTGTCCGCCCAGTGCCAGGTTTCTTTGCCGGGGCCGCCAGCGACCTTCAAGCTCACAGTGACGGCAGCGCCTTTGCCAGACTCGTACGCAGCTTCATCCTTGTATTGTTCCTTGACCACGACGGTGCCCTCCGGATACTCGTAGGGTCCATCACTGAGGATGGTGTCGCGTCCGGCGTCGTTCACGTAGACCACACGGTAGCCTTCCGGGCCCAGGTGCACCGCGCCCAGTCCAGGCGATTGACCTGTGCTCGGAATCTCATTGACCCGTGTCCAGTTCTTGTAGTCGGCCCAGCGAGCGTCCGGCTCGCCTCCGATACCAATGGCGGCACAGCCTGAAAGCAAGGTGGTGACGGCGGCGATGCCGAGCGCCGAGCGGATGGTGGGTCGGTACATGAAGTGTCTCCAGGTGGATTGTTCGTGTGGTTGCTGCGGACAGGTTGCATCGAGTGTGCAACACAAGTACGACACCACACAAGAGTGTAGGTTCAAAGTCAGCTTGGTGTGCCCTTGAGCGCCTTGACCTCGCGTCGTCTGGCGGTGAGCACAAATTCGGTGTAGCCGTTGGCCTGCTCGCGGCCTTTCAGCACGAGATCCATCGCCGCTTGAAACGCGATGCTCTTGTCAAATGCGGGCGCCATCGGCTCGTAGCCAGGGTCCGAGGCGTTCTGGCGGTCAACGACCAGCGCCATGCGCTCCATCGTCTCCTGCACCTGAGCCTCGGAGATGAGCTCATTGTGCAGCCAGTTGGCAAGAATTTGACTGGATATGCGCAAGGTCGCGCGGTCTTCCATCAGGCCGACGTCGTCGATATCGGGCACCTTCGAGCAACCGACCCCGTCGTTCACCCAACGTACCACGTAGCCGAGGATGCTCTGTGCGTTGTTGTCGAGCTCGCGCTCGATCTGCTCGACCGAAAAATTCCGACCGGGCTCGACCAGCGGAATGGTCAGGATGGCCGACTGATCGGCGGGTGCCCGACTGGCAAGTTTTTTCTGTTGCTCGGCAACGTCCACTTCGTGGTAATGCAAGGCGTGCAGCACGGCGGCTGTCGGCGACGGGACCCATGCGGTATTGGCACCCGCCAGCGGGTGCCCTTGCTTGGTGGCCATCATGTCGGCCATGGCATCCGGCATCGCCCACATGCCCTTGCCTATCTGGCCGCGGCCGGCGAGCCCTGTGGTCAGTCCGACGTCCACGTTGTTGTCCTCATAGGCTGACAGCCACGCGGCGGACTTCATCTCCCCTTTCGGGCACATCACCCCGGCGCGCATGCTGGTGTGTATCTCGTCACCGGTGCGGTCGAGAAACCCGGTGTTGATGAAGATCACGCGATCACTGGCTTCTGCGATGCAGGCGGCAAGGTTGAGCGTGGTGCGGCGCTCTTCGTCCATGATGCCGATCTTGAGCGTGCCCGCAGCGATGCCGAGGATGGATTCGACGCGCGAGAACAGTTCGCACGACAAGGCGACCTCTTCGGGCCCATGTTGCTTGGGCTTGACGATGTAGACGCTGCCGGTGCGCGAGTTGCGACGGTCCTGGGCACCCTTGGCGAGATCGTGCATGGCGCAGAGACTGGTGACCATGGCATCTAGGTAGGTCTCGACGATTTCGTTGCCGTCACCGTCGAGTACCGCGTCGGTCAACATGTGTGCACCGACATTGCGCACCAGCAGGACACTCCTGCCCGGCAGTATCAGCTCACCCCCATCTGCCGCGGTGTACACGCGATCCGCTGCAAGCTGGCGCACGACTTCCTGGCCGCTTTTTTCAAAGCGCTCTTCGAGGTCACCGCGCATCAGACCCAGCCAGTTGCGGTACACAAGCACCTTGTCATCAGCATCGACCGCTGCAACCGAGTCCTCGCAATCCTGGATGGTGCTGAGTGCCGCCTCGACGGCGATGTCCTTGATGCCCGCCTTGCTATGCCGTCCGATCGGGTGATCGCGATCGATCAGGATGTCCAGGTGCAAGCCGTTGTTCTGCAACAGGATCGAGTCGGGTGTGGCTGCGTCGCCGGTATAGCCGACAAAGGCCGCCGGGTCCTTCAGGCCGATTTCGCCGCCCGAGCTGAGCATGGCACGTAGTTGCCCATCCACCACGGAAAACTGGGTGACCTCGGCAAAGCTGCCGTGAGCAAGGCTCGTATGTGTGTCCAGCATTGCCATGGCATGGGCGACAACACGGTTACCGCGAACGTCGTTGTACCGGGACTGAATCTCGCCACCGTCGTCGCTGGAGATGGCATCGGTGCCGTAGAGAGCGTCGTACAAGCTGCCCCAACGCGCGTTGGCTGCGTTGAGCGCATAGCGTGCATTGTTCACGGGTACGACCAGCTGCGGGCCCGCCAGAGCGGCGATCTCGGGATCGACGCCGTCGGCGGTCACGGTGACCGACGCGGGGGCTGGCAGCAGGTAGCCGATCGACTCCAGAAAGCCCTTGTAGGCCGCCGCGTCTATCGCACCCGGATGCGCATCGTGCCAGGCGTCGATCTTGTCCTGCAACTCGTCGCGCTTGGCGAGCAACGCGCGGTTGCGCGGACCGAGCTCGTTGACAATCGCCGCGAGGCCATCGAAAAAGGTATCTGCCGATACCGGCGTGCCCTCGAGTGCTTCGTCAACGATGAAGGCATGCAGCGGCGCTGCAACCGAAAGTCCGCTTGCGTTGATTCGAGTCATGAGGCGTGGTTCTGTGTGAGCGCGATTCGTTCGCGCGCTGGCAGTCTAACGATTTACAGGGCAGTCTTGTGCCACAGTGGCAATGTTGACGGGGAATTTGCCGGTGCGATGCTGAGTCTCTGAGAAGTGCTCCACTACGCTGGGGACACTGCCGCACGGCGATCGAACTATGCGTGAGTGTCGATCGGCCGCACCGGACACACCCCCTTTCCACACTTCCAGCGCTCGGCAAGGTACTCGCAGAACACATCGATCAGTATCGCCA
>CALLMF010000039.1 GCA_938006335.1 uncultured Granulosicoccaceae bacterium
GTGGAAAACGAGATGTCCCAGCGCGAAGAAGCGTTTGAACGCTTGAAAGCGGCCTCGCACTTCCAGTTCATCTTCGAACACACCAGCGAAGGCATCGTCCAGTTCGCACTGGATGGCTCGATCATGCAGGCGAACCCTGCAGCCGCAGATATCCTCGGCTACGTCTCCCCTGAAGAGCTCAAGGAGCGTGCCGGCAGCTGGCTGTCTCGTCACGGCTGGGACGATGCTTCCGCACACGATGGCGCCATCACGCGATTGACCTCGCGCGGTCTGGTACAAGATATCGAGCTGGACTTCGAACGGTACATTGACGATCGTCCGGGGCATTTGCGCCTGTCGGTGCGCCGCGTTCGTGCTGCAGAGAACGCCGATGGCACCATGCGTGAATCCACCTACCTTGCCTCTATCATCGATATATCCAGCGAGCGCGCCAACCTGCGCCTGCTCGAGGAAAAGGACGCTGCAGAAGCGGCAAACCGCGCCAAGAGTGCGTTCCTTGCCAACATGAGTCACGAGATTCGAACACCATTGAATGGTGTGACCGGCATGCTCGAGCTGCTGAAGCGCACCACGCTTGATACGCGCCAGGACCGCTATGTCCACATTGCCAACGCGTCTGCACGCGCCCTTCTCTCGGTCATCAACGATATTCTTGATGTCTCCAAGATCGAGGCCGGCAAGCTCGAACTGGAAACAGTCGAATTCTCCTTGCCCGAGTTGCTCGCGGATGTAGTCGACATGTTTGCGCCGCAGGCAGCCAGTCGGAACCTGGAGCTGGTGAATGCGCTGGAGCCGTCTCTACCCAGTCGCGTGCAGGGTGACCCGGAGCGCCTGCGGCAGGTGCTGGTCAACCTGCTTGGCAACGCGATCAAGTTCACCGAAAAAGGCACGATCATGTTGAGCTGCCGTGAGGTCTCGGCGGCCGGTAGCACCACAGCGCTCGAGTTCGTGGTTCGCGACAGCGGATGTGGTATCGCACCCGCCGATGTCACGCGCCTGTTCGAGCCCTTTACCCAAGCCGATGATTCGACCACGCGAAAGCACGGTGGTACTGGCCTTGGCTTGTCCATCACGCGTCGACTGGTCGAACTGATGCACGGCAAGATCTCGGTCGAGAGCGAGGTCGGCAAAGGCACCGCGTTCAAGATCAACCTGAGCCTGCCGCTCGGTCAGACCATCACGACCGACGAGACTCCGGGACTTGCGCTTGAGCTTCAAGGTCTGCGTGTACTGGCGGTAGACGACCATCTGGTCAACCTTGAACTCATTCAGGATCTCTTGGAGCCGCAAGGTCTGATCATTGGCCGCGCCAACAGCGGCAAGACAGCACTTGCCGAGCTCGAACGTGCAGCCTCAAGTGGCTATCCCTACGACCTCGTGCTGCTCGACTTTCATATGCCGGGCATGGATGGGCACGCTCTTGCCAAACGTATCCGCGTCAACCCGGCATACAACGACGTGAAACTGATGTTGTTGACCTCCATCGACCAGGCTCTGCCAGCTGAAGAGCGCCGTATCGCGGATATCGCGGGACTTATCGTGAAGCCGCTCCGCGCCTCACGCTTGTTTGACACGCTCAACACCGTACTTGCCGGCAAGAAGGCAGCGGTCGTGAATGATCCCTCCTCACGCACCGGTGTTCGCAGTATTGACGTTGCGGCCAAGGCAGAGCGACCATCCGTAGCGCCTCCCGCTGAATCAGCCAATCCTCATGTTGACGACAACGCACCGGCCAGTGGCCGCACTGCAGTTGTGGTATCTGCCGACCAGCAACACGACGACACCAGCAACCAGCCGACCAACGCTGGAGCATCGGCCATCAGCCCACCGCTGGAAGATGTACTGGCAGATGCCTTTGGCAACAGCACTGGTAACAGACCCATACCATCACCGGCCAATGACAGCCTCAAGGCATCGGCAGGAGCTGATCTCAGCGGGCTGACCGTTCTGGTAGCCGAGGACAATGCCGTCAACCAACTGGTCACCGAAGAACTGGTCGCCTCACTCGGGGCGCATGTGGCGGTTGTCGAGGATGGCGAGGCGGCAGTTGCTCGTCTTGCTGCCGGCGGTATCGATCTTGTATTGATGGATTGCGCCATGCCTGTCATGGACGGCTTCACCGCGACCCGTACCTGGCGCAGTCTGGAAGCCGAGCGTGGACTTTCCCGTGTGCCGATCATTGCCGTTACCGCGAACGCGGTGGTCGGCGATCGCGAGCGTTGTATCGAGTCAGGCATGGACGACTATGTCACCAAACCCATCTCTCCGGATCTTCTGGAGAAGGCCATGTACGACATTCTGGCGAGCGATCTCTTTTCGCAGACCTCGAAGTCAAGATCAGGCAAATCCTAGTCGTCAGGCAAGTCAGTAACGTGCGCACGATGCGCCGTTACTGACGCGGCGTCATCGACTGACCCAGCGCCGCAGTCGGGTCAGCAGTGATGGTCTTGTGCGGGGTAGCACACGATTGATCTGCCCATCGTCATGTGCACAGTTGAGCTCGGTGAGTACTTGCTGCTCCAGGGCCTCGGTCGCCGGCGTCAACCAGCGCGCTTCGAAGGTGTGGCGTGCGTCCCATGCGGCTTGCTCATCACCTGCAAGCCGCGCTGCTCTCTCGGCGGTCTCCACGACACAGATATGCACCGATGAGCTATCGCCCGCATCGATGTGGGCAGCAGCGCATAGCGAATCAAAGCCATCAAGGTCGAGAACCTGCACCCCGGCGACCTCGGCCACGCAGTGGAGCCAGGGATCATTGCCCACCAGCACGATACGACGCTGCGCGTTCTGCGCTGCAAGCGATCCATGCACGCCCCACACGTAGAGTCCGCTCACTGTCGGCTTGCCCTGTGCGCGACGCTGTTCGTTCACCGGGTGGGTGTAGAGGTACATTTCGATTTCGGCAGACAGCGTTTTCATGCGCTTGCGCACCTGCGCCTCACCATCCGCAGTCGCATCAGGACCGATATGCGAGTACGCGCGTTGCGCCGCGGGAGGACGTGGCATGTCCGGTAGACCATCACCACACAGATACCAACGATTAGCATCGGGTGCCACCACGCGCAATCCATCCTCCTGCAGGAATGCATTGAGGTCAGTGACGATGCTGCCTATCTCGGCACCGCTCAGCAGCAGACTCTCAGGCGGCATCAGAACGGCTGTGTCGCGATCAGGGACAAGGCTCACTGGATCTGCGCGCACACATGAGGCAGTGCTCGGATCTTGCGCCGTGGAATCGAGATCTTCGAATGGCAAGGCAAGGCCAACAGGCAGATGGGTGTCATCGCAGTCGATCAGCTCACCAGTGGGCGCCCGATACCTTACATCCAACGATTGGCAGAGGCGCGCCTGCCAACACAAGGGTGCCGTATCCGAGTCGACCGCGGCATCGAAAGGCTCATCACCCGGCACCTCAGGTCCGCGCGCGGCCAACAGAAAATCAAGTTTTACCGACATGGCCTGTGCTCCACGCGCCTGTGCTCCACGCGCCTGCGTTCGCACACAGCGTTGTTCGTGTTCACTCGGTAGAGGCCCGCAGGCCGTGTTCCCCGGATGCGCCTACCAACCAGTGAAAGACATATTGCGCGAAGCTACGTCGAACAATCAGCTCGTAACTCCCCTGCCCCTGGTTCCGTAACGTAACGCCAGCCTTGGCAAAGGTCGTCGATACGACTTTTCCTTCGGGGAAATTATCCGGATGCACGTCGTATCCAGTGCTCTTTTGCAAGACCTCCATGACCGCAGGCCCGGACAGCTCCAGTACCGCAAAGGCGCCACTGACATCGACTACTGCGCCGTGACCACCCAAGGCATCGAGCAGCGCTTGCTGTGTGGCTTCCAGCGTGTCGTGAGTGACTGACAGCAACCAGCTGTCCGGTGACATCCAGCGCGCAAGGCTTGCCTCTGTACCCGCGCACTGCAGGGCATCCGGCAAGGCAAACCCCAATACGGGAGTCAAGAGATCGGACAGCGCAACCCGCTGAGGATCGCCCCGAAGCATCAACAAGGCTGGCACACCGCAGTCCTTGATGACGACTCCGCCGCCCGGCTTGCCCGTGAAACGAGCCAGACCCGCTCCACTCAGAGGAGAACGAGTTGTCATGGTGGCACTCATGCGTTGGTTCTCTCGCCTTCGGGGTCAAGGAATATCGGACTACAGATGGTGGCCTGCAAACACCGCCCGTCAGCCAACGGAAACCACACCGACTCACCCATGCGCTGCAAGCCATCCTTGATCACGCCCATGGCAATCGAGTGCCCGAGGAAGGCGCTGTAATAGCTCGACGTCACGTGTCCAACCATGTCCATGGGAACTGACTGCTCGGGATCGCGTACCGCTTGTGCGCCTTCCGGCAGCACCACATCCGCTTGCGTACAACGTAGTCCGACCAATTGCTTTCGATTGGCCCGCGTGCAATCGGCACGCTGCATGCCGCGCTTGCCAATAAAGCTGAACGGCTTGCTGCGTGCCACCGCCCAGCTCATGCCCAGATCGTCCGGGGTGACTGAACCGTCGGTGTCCTGACCGACGATGATGAAGCCTTTTTCCGCGCGCAACACGTGCATGGTCTCCGTACCGTAGGGCGTCAGACCCTGTTTCTCGCCATGTTCAAAGAGGGCTTGCCATACCGCCGCCCCATAGTGGGCAGGCACGTTGATCTCGTAGGAGAGATCCCCGGTGAAGGAGATTCTGAACACGCGTGCAGGCACCCCTGCAACGGTACCGTTTCGAAATTCCATGAAACCGAAAGCATCAGGACTGAGGTCGATGTCGTCGGAGACTTCTGCAAGCAGCGCACGACTGCCCGGGCCGGCAATGCTCAAGGTGGCCCATTGATCCGTCACACTGGTAAAGAACACATCGAGCTCGGGCCACTCGGTCTGCGCCCAGAGCTCCAGCCACGACAACACCGAAGCCGCACCGCCGGTCGTGGTGGTCATGTGGAAATGATCATCAGCCAGACAGGCAGTCACCCCGTCGTCCATGATCATGCCGTCTTCACCACACATCAGACCATAGCGGCAACGTCCCGGTGCAAGCTTTGCCCAGGCATTGGTGTACACGCGACCGAGGAACTCGCGCGCGTCAGCGCCTCGTATGTCGATCTTGCCGAGCGTCGAGGCGTCGAGGATGCCCACGCCGTTGCGGGTCGCCAATTGCTCACGAGCAATCGCATCCGCCATGCTTTCGTTCCCTTGCGGGTAATACCAGGGGCGTTTCCACTGCCCGACGTTCTCGAATTCAGCACCCCGTTGGACGTGCCACTCGTGCATCGGTGTGTAGCGTTCCGGATCAAAGCGGTCGCGCACATGGGCGCCTGCCACAGCTCCCATGGTGACAGGCGTGTAGTTCGGGCGGAACACCGTGGTGCCCACTTCGGGAAGGGTCTTGCCGAGAGCACGCGCAACGATGGACATGCCGTTGATGTTGCCGGTCTTGCCCTGATCGGTACCGAAGCCGAGCGCGTTATAGCGCTTGACGTGTTCTATGGATTCAAAGCCTTCACGAGTGGATTGCTCGATGCCAGCCGCCGTGACATCGTTCTGGAAATCCACGAACTGCTTGGGCGCTCGGCTCACCGGTTTGGGATGCGGCACCAGAAACAGCGGCATCGCCGGCGCTTCACGTGTATTGCTGTCCGCCACCGGCGGTACCTCGTCAGCCTGGGCGGTGTCGGCAGCGGCACGCGCACCGATATGCGTACCGTCCGCGAGACACGCACCGAGACCATGGTGTCCGATCACGCTGCCGCCCTCAAAGCGTCGTTCTGTCGTCGGCCCGGGAACAAACCCGATTGCCGCGTCGTCCCACACGGGCCGGCTACCCGTATGGCAGGACAAGTGCACCGCCGGGCTCCAGCCACCGCTGCTGGCGATGGTGTCGCACGCGAGTAGCTGGGTATCGCCCGTGACAAAGCTACCGAGTCGATTGATCGGCGCGACCAGCGCGCCGGTCACCCAGCGGCGTCCACGGGCTTCGACGACCGCGGCACTTGTCAGGACGCGTATACCCACCTCGTGCGCCTGCTCGATCACGCTGCCATCAGGATCCGTGCGGGTGTCCACGATGGCGACGACCTGACGTCCGGCGGCCGCCCAGTCGAAGGCTGCCTGATAGCCACCGTCGTTGGCAGTCATGACGACCAGCCGCTTGCCCGGCACCACCGCATAACGTTGTATGTACTCGGATACCGACGAGGCTGTCATGCAACCCGGCAGGTCGTTGTTGGAAAACACCAGCGGGCGTTCGTGTGCGCCGGTAGCGAGTACGACAGATCCCGCCCGGATCTTGTGCAAGCGGTGCCGGGTACCCGGGCGCTTTCCGTTGTGCACGAGATCCGAACCCATGGTCGCAGGGTTGGCGAAGGCATCATCGCGTCGCTCCCAGGCGGTCAGGAAGTTGTGATCGTGATAGCCGGTGACCGTGGTATATTGCAAGCGCGTCACCCGCGAATCCTGGTCGAGCTTGCGTAGCGAATCAGCGACCCACTGCATACCTGCAGTACCGCCGATGACGTCCCCTCGGGATTGCGCTGACCACAGCAGCGATCCACCACCCTCGGACCGTTCGTCAATGAGCATCACGCGCTTGCCGCGCGCGCTGGCGGCAAGCGCCGCGGCGATACCGGTAGGACCTGCGCCAATGACCAGCACGTCCACGTGATGATTCTTGTGATCGTAGTCGTCCGGATCGGGTAAGGAGGAACTCTTGCCGAGCCCCGCTGCCCGTCGGATGAACCACTCGTACGTCTCCCAGCGCGATGCCGGAAACATGAATGTCTTGTAGTAGAACCCGGGCGTCATCAAAGCGCCTCCCACAGAGCCGAGCACGCCCATCAGGTCGGTCTCGACACTCGGCCAACCGTTGACGGATCTTGCGACCATGCCATCGACCAGCGGCTGATCTGTGGCGCGAACGTTCGGTGTCTGCGTCTGTTCACGCCCACCGGTCTGCAGGATGGCATTCGGCTCCTCGACGCCTGCGCACATGATGCCGCGCGGTCGCCCGTACTTGAAGCTGCGCCCGACAATACGCACGCCGTTGGCAAGCAACGCCGAGGCGAGCGTGTCACCGCGATAGCCCATCAAGCGACGACCGTCAAAGGAGAATCGCATCGCGTCACCACGATCGATACGCCCGCCTTCGGACAGGCGATTGCCCTGGTTCGCCACACCGTATGCACGATCGATGCTCACGAGCGCTCTCCAGTCGCTGTGGATTCTGTCGGCACATCGAAGGTTTCATCGAGCCGGTAGCTGCCGTGAATCACGTAGGTCGCCGTGTCGCGCGCGATGTTGAAGTACTTGCCGCAACCGGCCGTGTGATTCCACAGCTCGCGATGCAGACCTCGCGGATTGCGACGGAAGTAAAGGTAGTTGCCCCACTCTTCATCACTGCAGGCGTCAGGGTCAACGGGACGCGCGATATGCGCTTCACCCGCTGCGTGAAACTCTTCCTCTTCGCGGTCTTCACCGCAATAGGGACAATGGATCAGAAACACGTCACTTCCTCGGGCAATACGGTGTGGGGTCGCCGGGTAGCGTTATCAATGCGCAACGCCTGCGGCGCCGTGCTCATCAATCAGCGCACCGGAATGGAATCGATCGAGCGCAAAGGGAGCTGCGATCTCGTTGGCCTCACCATCGGCGAGCAGGTCTGCGAACACATGACCTGATCCTGGTGTGGCCTTGAAGCCGCCGGTGCCCCAACCGCAGTTGAAGAAGAGATTCTCCACCGGGGTCTTGGAGATGATCGGGCAGGCATCCGGTGTGGTGTCCACAATGCCACCCCATTGACGATTCATGTGTACACGCGACACACAGGGGAACAGTTCAATGATCGCTTGCATCGTGTGCTCGATCACGGGGTAGCTACCCCGTTGCCCATAGCCGACGTAACCATCGATACCCGCGCCGATCACCAGGTCTCCCTTGTCGGACTGGCTCATGTAGCCATGCACCGCATTGGACATGACCACGGTGTCGAGAATCGGCTTGATCGGTTCCGAGACGAAGGCCTGCAAGGGATGAGATTCGATCGGCAACTCAAGCCCGGCCATGTCGGCGAGTACACCGGAGTTACCCGCCGCGACGCAGCCGATCCGATCTGCGCGGATCACACCGTGTTGACGTGTCTCGACCCCGACGGCACAGCCGTCTTCGACCAGAATGTCCATGACCTCGCACTGCTGGATGATGTCGACACCGAGCGCATCCGCGGCGCGCGCATAGCCCCAGGCCACCGCATCGTGACGTGCCACACCCGCTCGTGGTTGCCAACTCGCACCGAGCACCGGGTAACGCGTGCTGCCGCTTGTGTCCATGATAGGCACGATCTGCTTGCACTGACGTGCGTTCAGTACTTCGCCGTCAATACCGTTGAGCCGATTGGCATTGACCCGGCGTTGAATGTCGCGCATGTCCTGCAGCGTGTGTCCGAGGTTCATGACGCCGCGTTGACTGAACATCACGTTGTAGTTGAGCTCTTGCGACAAGCCTTCCCACAGTTTCATCGCATGTTCGTAGAGCTGTGCAGCCTCGTCCCACAAATAGTTCGAACGTACGATGGTGGTATTGCGTCCGGTGTTGCCGCCGCCGAGCCAACCCTTCTCGAGCACGGCAACACGCTTGGCACCATGCACACTGGCAAGGTAGTAGGCCGTGGCAAGACCATGCCCGCCGGCGCCGACCACGATGATGTCGTAGTGGTCCGCAGGCTTGGGGCTGCGCCACATGCGCTGCCAGCCCTCCTGATGACGCAAGGCCTGCTTGACAAGCCCAACGCCAGAGAAACGCCGCGGGCGGGATCGTTTTTGAGAAAAGGGACTCATGCGCACAAGGGCTACCCGGTCGACAAGCATTGCAAGAAGTGGCGCGTCCGTGCGGTTCGGTCAGAACACGGGCGCTACTCCCTATTGTGCCGCGCCCGCGACCGTTAGTGCTCCATCAACCGGCCCAGGAGTGTTCCGATGGCGACCTGTGCTCGACTGAGCTCACCTTCGGTCAGGGTCGCGACCGATGCAGTAACGCGTTAGACTCCTGACGAAACGACGGACTGTAAGCCCATGAGCGCGATACCGGTTTCTCATCCCCGCCGTCAGCCCGAACTGCGTCGGTTGGCCCCCATTGGCTTGGTCGTCGGACTCCTGTGCGCAGCAGCAGCCAATGCTCAGCCACGCTGGGATGTCACCTCGCGTGACGGACTCGTCACAATACTGGCCAATGCTGCCACTGCGGCCGACATTGCTGCTGCCATTGGAGACGCGACAGGCGTCGCCGTCATCGTTCACGGCGAGCCAAGCACTCCGCTCAGCGCCAACATCGTGGACGAGCCGCTCGACAAGGCCATCGCTCAGCTTTCTCCCAGCCACATGCTGGTCAGAGACGGTGACGCCACTGACTCGGAGATCATCGAGGTGGTGCTGATGATGCCCGACCCTGCCAGTAGCGCCGCTACCAGCACGGAATTTCTGCCCTCAGGTGCGCCTGCTCCGGAGGTCGTCGACGGCGGCACTGCCGACACGGGAATCAACGCCGATCCCTCAAACCCGGACATCCAGAATGGAAACGCCGATGCGATCGTGACCAACGCACCCGGTGCGCCGGCACCCGATGCTACTCAGGCTCCTCAGCCTGCGGCCACGCAGTAACGACGTCGCCACAGCAGCATCAGCCCCAGTGCGAGCCCTGGGTGAATCGCACCGCCCAAGGTCATGACACTGTCGCCATAAGGCTGATCGTCCAGCAAGGCCGCCCATAGCGCCGGGTCATCTTGCTGCGCCACGAACGGATTGATCACCACATTGCCCGCACCAGCGGACGCATTCGAGTATGCCTCGGCAATACTCGTTCGTGTAGCATCACTGTCTTCAAGCCTGATCACTTCGTACACGTTGTCGTGGGGCGCCAGCTCATCGGTCTGGGAATGCAGTGACAGTCGCAGCGGAGCGACGGCAAGCGTCTGATTCTCCAGCCGTGTTGTCGCCTCGCGATCGGCATGAGACAACGCAAGCGTGACACGCGCTTGTTCACCGGCCGCAAGCCGTTGCAGCCGACAGGTGGTCGGCTCGACCGCATCGGCTTCCATCTGGTCCGGGCTTGCCTCGCATACCCAAGCATCCGTCGTCGCACCGGCTCCCAGTACAAGCCATCCCGCAGGTACAGCCAGGTCAAACTCGATGGCGTGTGCACCTTGCGAGCCTTCGTTCGACACGATGACATCCAGCTCATGCACATCAGCGATGTCAGTCTCATACAGGCTGGATGTGATCGCAAGGTCCGAACCGTAGAGTTCAGCGACCGAGGCGATGTCACCATCGCTTGGCAACAGGCGTTGACCGATGGCAGCCCCCGAATGCAAGGGCTCGATCGTGCTCAGACCATTGACACTGAAGTAGGTGGGGCCGTAGTGCATGATCGAGGCGTAGTCGTAGGCACCGAGCAGACGCGAGCCCTCAGGAGCCAGCGCAAAATTGTGGCGCTTGTCGTCGCGCACATTGTCCCAGTTGATACGGATCCAGGCATCACGATCACTGCGGGTGTGCTCATGCTCGAGGCCAATCACATGCCCGAGCTCATGGATGACGCTGCCGCCGGAGCAGTCAGGCGCAATCCACAACTCTTGAGCACCTCCACGTCGGCCTACCCAGGATGCACAACCTTCTCCCGGCTGCAGATGTACATGGTCGAACTCCGGTTGCGTCAGCGACTCGACTTCCATCAAGGTCACCCCCACGGCCGCATTCCAGACCGCCATGGACCGGCGAGCAACGTCAGCGGTGTCAGCATCAAGGTCCGGGTCGACCCACACAGGGATGATGCCGTAGTCCCACAGCGCTTCCCCGACGTGCATCACACCGCGAGTCGTCGGTGCCGGATCCACGAAGAGGTCGCCCTCGATCTTGAGCGGCTGCGCCGCCACCGTCGTTGCAGTGGCGCTGACGAGCACCGCCAGAAGAAGTGAGAGACATGCACGCCGTCGCGCCAACGCCGCCACAGGGGTCGGCAGCGCGTCTGGAGCCCGATTTTGATCGCCATTTGACGGAAACATGACCGTCTGAAGCAATCCTCGGACCGTATTGCGCCAAGCCACCGTGTATCGCGCGGTACACTGAGTTCCACCTGCAACCTTCGAATGGGATGTTCTCCATGGCGCTACGCATCAACGACACCGCACCGGACTTCAAGGCACAAACCACTCAGGGTCCAATCAGCTTCCATGAGTGGCTCGGAGACTCATGGGGCGTGCTGTTTTCGCACCCCAAGGACTTCACGCCTGTGTGCACCACCGAGCTCGGCGCTGTTGCTCACCTCGTGCCGGAGTTCGAGAAACGCGACGTCAAGGTGATCGGACTCAGCATCGATCCGGTCGACAACCACGAGCAGTGGGCTCAGGACATCGAGCAGACACAGGGAGCCGCTGTCACATTCCCGATGATCGGCGACACGGACCTCGCTGTAGGCAAGGCCTATGACATGTTCCCGGCTGACGAATCCGGCACATCGGATGGCCGTACCGCTGCCACCAACGCAACCGTGCGCTCGGTGTACATCATCGGGCCGGACAAGAAGATCAAGCTGATCATGACCTACCCCATGACCACCGGACGAAATTTTGACGAGATCCTGCGCGTCATCGACTCCATGCAACTCACCGCCAGACACCAGATCGCCACACCTGCAAACTGGGTACACGGCGAGGATGTCATCGTGGTTCCAGCGGTATCCGACGAAGAGGCAGAAAAGAAGTACCCCGCCGGCGTTCGCAAGGTCAAGCCCTACCTGCGCTATGTGGACCAACCGTCGTAAGTACGGCGGGTTCTGGCACGGAGCGTGCCGCGCGAGCCACTGTGTCCGATAAATTCGACAAACGCAGGCCCTTCGTAGGCAAGGCCGTCAGGCAGGCGCAGGAACGTCGCCGTGCCGACCGCCGGCGCAGTGCGTCGGACCGTCGTATCTGGCGCGCGCTGGCGACGGAACGCCGCGTGGCCGAACGTAGGCGTGCGCTCGATCGTCGCCCCGCACAGCCCGAGAAACTCGGCCGTGCAACGTCTTCATTGCAGACGACCACAGAAGCTGCTCCGGAGATCGACAAGGCGATTCAGCTGCCGCATATCGATCTGGATGCGACAGATGACACCAAGAGCGCACCGCAAGCAGCGAGGGCTGATGAGCCACTCGAACGCCATTCCACGAGAACGCCTGAAGATCAGGTCAGCGACGAAGCCCGCCTGGCGCGTTTGCGTTCGATGCTCGACGCCGCCGCTCTTCGCCAGGCGCGTAACGATGCCAAAAGACTCCGCCGACCGGTGATGGCCGCCGGCGTCACAGTACGAGTTACAGCGGGTACCCGCGCGCGGGCTGTTGGTACCATCATCGACGCGGACTACATCAACGCTCGTGCGCTGGTGAGATTCGATGGCGAACCAAACGGGATCTGGATCGGATTTCGTGATCTATCGTCAGCCGAATCACTCAAAGCCGCGCGTCGTTGATCCCACGATGTATTGCAAGGTCCAGAACACGAGCCAGCCACACGTCCATGCTTGAACGGATTCGTACGGTCTTCGGGATAGACCCCCGATCGCTAGCACTGTTCCGGGTGATGCTCGGCGGCCTCATCCTGCTCGACCTTGCGCTCAGAAGCCGCAACCTCAGCACCTACTACACCGATCTCGGTGTATTGCCGCGAGACGCCTGGGGCGAACTCGCCCATCGATGGCACATCTCACTCCACGCCGCCAGCGGGGAATGGTGGTGGCAGGCACTGCTGTTCACGATCGCGGCCATCGCCGCAATCGCGCTGATGGTCGGCTATCGCACACGCCTCGCCAACTTCGTCTCGCTGGTGTTGCTCGGCTCACTGATGAATCGCAACGGCTTGTTGTTACAGGGGGGCGACCTGCTGCTGGTGGTCATGTGTTTCTGGGGGCTGTTCCTGCCGCTTGGCATGCGCTTCTCTTTTGATGCGGCGCTACAACCGGCCTTGCGTGATGAGCCGAACGCACCGCGCCTGGCGACCCGGCCATACACGCCATACCTGTCGGTCGCGACGGTGGCAGTCACGTTCCAGGTGCTGTATCTGTACTTCTTCACGGCCCTGCTCAAGACCGGGGGTGCCTGGCGCGACTCGTTTGACGCCGCCTTCTACGCGCTGAGCCTGCAGCACTTCGCCACGCCAATCGGACAGTTCCTGCTGGGCGCGCCATGGTTACTCAAAGGCGCCACCGTTTATGTGCTGTTTGCCGAATTCGTCGGGCCGGCGCTGATCCTGATCGCGGTGCTATGGTGGAAGAAGGACAGCTTTGCGCGCGTGTTCGCCACCTCCCGTCTGATCGGGCTTGCCCTGCTCGCCTCGCTGCACGTCGCCTTCATCCTGATGTTGCACATCGGCCTGTTTCCGCTGATCGACTTCATGTCTCTGAGCTTGTTGGTACCGGGCTTTGTCTGGGCCTATTTGCAAGGCGAACGAGGTAGCCATGTCTGGCAGGACGCTCCGGCCACGCGCGTTGACGGCGTCCCGCTGGCAGATCCCGCCCCCACCGTGACACTTCACTACGATATCGACTGCGGCTTCTGCCTGAAGATGTGCCTGATCCTCAGGGAGTTTCTGCTGCCTGCGCACGCGCGCGTGGTACCCGCGCAGGACGATCCGGTCATCGGCGAGATCCTCGAGCGCGAGAACTCATGGGTTGTGACTGATCCGGCTGGCACGCCCCATGTGCACTGGGATGCCATGCGGCTGTTGTTCAAGCAGAACCTGGCATGGCGTCCGGTGTACTGGCTGCTCAGCGTGCCGCCGCTGCCGTGGCTGGGCCACCGCCTCTATCGCACCATCGCAGAAAACCGTCAGGGCGTCAGCCGCTTTACCGCGCGCTGGCTGCCGTGGCAGGAACTGCGCACCACACCGACGCTGATCGGATCTGCGTTAGCGCTGTATGCGTTCTATATCGTCACTGCCTACAACGTCTACGGCCTACCGGGTTTGCGCGGCAATATGCCCGCCCATGTCGAGAGGCCCGCCCGTTACGCACGCATCGACCAGCGCTGGGACATGTTTGCACCCTACCCGCTCACCACGTCAAGCTATCCGATCGTCACGGGGTTGCTGCGCAACGGAGAGCGCGTGGAGTTGTTCGAGACGACCTCCAGTGACGCGAACTGGGAGCCGCCCGAGCGTTTCTTCCCACTGTTTGGCGATTACCGAACCCGCAAGTACATGGGACGTGTGGACTCTCACAAGAACAACGCGGTGCGTCGTGGCTACGGCTCCTGGATATGTCGCAAGTACAACAAGCTCGATTCCGAACCAACGCGAGACGAGCAACTCGG
Organism: uncultured Granulosicoccaceae bacterium; assembly: GCA_938006335.1. Lineage (GTDB taxonomy): Bacteria > Pseudomonadota > Gammaproteobacteria > Granulosicoccales > Granulosicoccaceae > Granulosicoccus. Next base: position 14,332 of record CALLMF010000039.1, read on the forward strand.
CGTGGTCGAAATATGGTTCGTGAAGCTGCGCACGAACACCGCGGGAACACCCAAGGAAGAAACCCGTCGCATGGCATGGCGCCACTGGTGCTTTCCGGAATTTCGCAATCGGAAAGTGTTTGACGAGGACGTTTATTGACGAGCCCGGCAGAACGCCGGACAGTCAGCTCACGACATAAGTCGCGTTGCCAGTCGCAATCAAGGTGTCCTGCTCGTTGCTGAGCCTCATCCCGACCGCGGCAATCCGGCGCCCCAGGCGTACCGTTTCCGCTTCGGCAACAAAGCACTCGCCGATACCCTGACGCAGGAAATCCACCCGCAGGTCGATGGTGCCCAACGGCGCGAACATCTGCAGAACGTCCTGCGCCGAGGCCGCAGGATGCTTCTCGGCGATCGACCACATCACCGCCAGTCCTCCCGCCACATCGAGCACCGACGAGATCACCCCGCCGTGCAAGCGCCCATGAACGAAGTGACCGACCAGCTCCGGCCGCATGTCAAAGGCCACGCTCACGCGTGAATCGTGCCTCGGCCCCAAGGTGAATCCCAGGAACTCGTTGAAGACGATACGCCGTTCAAACAGATCCTTGATGCCCGACTCGAGCATGCGCATTTGTGCGGCATCGCGTGATGCCTTGTCAGGGTTGCTCAAGCCGATCCGCTCTGGTCGGCGATCTGCGTGGACTTGCGGCCATACAATGATCTGAAGCCGTCGCGCAGATCCTCGAGCACCAGGTAATTGACCGGTATCAAGATCAGCGTGACGACAGTGGCAAAGATGATTCCGAATCCGAGTGATACCGCCATCGGAATCAGGAACTGGGCTTGTGTGCTGGTCTCGAAGATCAGCGGCAACAAACCGAAGAATGTCGTAAGCGAGGTCAGCACCACCGCGCGAAACCGTGCCATGCCCGACGTGCGCACGGCATCAATCAGCGCCATCCCTTCGCGGCGTTTGCGGTTGACCCAATCGACCAGTACCAACGAGTCGTTGACCACGACCCCACAGAGCGCGAGCATGCCCATGTAGCTCATGATCGATAGCGACATGCCCATGATCATGTGTCCGAGCACCCCACCCACAACACCAAAGGGGATGACGACCATGACCAGAAACGGCTGCAGATAGCTACGAAAAGGAATGGCCAGCAAGGTGTAGATCACGAGCAATACGAAGACCAGGCCCTGACGCAAGCTGGCAAAGCTCTCTCGCTGCTCACGCGCCTCCCCTTCCAGCGATACACGAATGTCCGGGAAGCGAGCCGTGATGTCATCGGCAAACTCTGCAAGATCCGCCTTGATGCCTTCGATATTGGCCGTTGCCTTGTCCACATCCGCTTCGACGTTGACGGTGCGGCGACGGTCCACCCGGCGTATGGACGAGAGCCCACGTCCGGCTTCAATCGTTGCAACCGTTGCCAGCGGCACTTCCACGCCGCTTGAGGTACGTATGTTCAAGCGTCGTAGGCCCTCGATCGAATCGCGGTCCTCGATCGGATAGCGTACGACCACATCGATCTCGTCCCGGTCACGCTGGATACTCTGCACCTGGGTTCCGAGGTAGGCGGTACGCACCTGGTTGGCAATGTCGGACAAGGTCACGCCCAGTTGACGGCCGGCAGGCAGCAAGCCCAGTCGCAACTCTTCCTTGCCACCTTCAAAGGAGTCACTGACTTCCGTCACGCTCGGGTAGTCGGAAAGTTCATTGCGAACCAGCGCCGCGACTTCGCGCAACTCATCGAAGTCGCGCCCGGAAATCTCCACATCGATGGGACTACCGCCACGACCGATCTCGGCGCGGTAGGACACGCTCTCGGCACCTGGTATGGAGCCGATCAGACGCCGCCACTCACCGACGAGTTCTGCGCTGGTGATGTTCAAGGTACGGTCTTCAGGCGGTGTGATCTCGAAGGTGACACGGCCGACGTTACTACCCACACTACGTCCACCAGAAGAACCAGCGGTGGACATGATGCCCTCGATCACGCTTTCGTTGGTTGAGGGGTCCACATGCTTTGCCTGAAGCGTGTACACCGCCTCGGTCATGCGGTCGATGTGTCCTTGCGTGATCTCGAAGGGCGTACCCGCCGGCATCACGAGATTGGCGCGTGCCACCTCACTTTGCACACGAGGAAAGAACACGAAGCGCACATGCCCTGACGACACCAGGCTGAATACCACCATGGCACCACCGACAAACAAGGCGAGCACTGCATAGCGATACGTCAGGGCGAGCGCCAGTACCGGCTGATAAATTCTCTCGACGCACCATTCAAAGCCATCAGCAATGCGGTGCTGCACACGCGCAAACACGTTGGGTCGCTTGCTCGCATGAAAATTCAGGTGACTCATGTGCGACGGCAACACGAACTTGGACTCGATGATCGAGAACAACAGCACCGGTATCACGATCATCGGAATCTGCGCGAAGATCTGACCGCGCGCACCCTCGATCAACAGCAATGGGACGAAGGCGGCAACCGTTGTCAGCACACCAAAGGTGACCGGCACCGCGACTTCGTGGGTGCCATCGATAGCGGCCTGCAGCCGATCCGGATTACGCCGCATGTGCGAGTAGATGTTCTCGCCGGTGACGATCGCGTCGTCAACCACGATACCCAGCACCAGAATGAACGCGAACAAACTGATCAGATTCATGGTGACACCGAGAAACGGCATCATCGCGATACCGCCGAGTATCGACACCGGCACGCCGATGAACACCCAGGCAGCGACCCAGAAGCGAAGAAACAAGGTCAACAGGATGATGATGAGCAAGCCTCCCTGCACCGCGCTGCTCATCAGCGTGGACAATCGCGCCTTGACGATGCGTGACGCATCACGCCAGTAGCCCAGGCTCACGCCATGAGGCATACGCGTCTCGGCTTCCTGCAAATAGTCCTTGACCTGATTGGCGACCGTGATCGCACTTTGCAGGCCCGTGCGGTACACATCGATCTCGACCGCAGACAAGCCGTTCCACTGCTGTTCGAGTACGTCTTCCTCGAAACCATCGGATATCTCGGCAATTTCGCCGAGCGTGACTCGTGTGCCGTCGTTGCGAGCCAGCACGACCACCTGCGCATAGTCGTCAGCGTCGTAGGCCTGGCCGACCGTGCGCAGGAGTACCTCGCCGCCAACGGTCTGTACCGAGCCCGCGGCCAGGTCCAGCGATGTCGCTTCGATCGCCTGGGCCACTTCAGACAATGAGAGCCCGTAACGTTGAAGTGTTTCCGGTTTGATTTCTATGGCGAGCTCGTAGTCACGTACCCCGGAGAGCTCGACCTGTGTGACATCAGGCAAGGCTTCGAGATCATCACGGACACGCGCGGCGACCTGACGCAACTCGGACTCGGGCAAGGCGCCGGAGACGATCACGCTGATCACCTCCCGGTTGGCGACCGGGATGCTGACGGTCGGCCGTTCTGCCTGCAATGGCAGGTTGCCGATGCTCGCGACACGCTGTTCGATGTCGTCCTTCATGGAGCGAAGGTCAACACCCTTGTCGAACTCCACTACCACACGGCCGCTGTCCTCGGAGGCTGTCGAGGTCATGCTCTTTATGCCACTCAGGTCCTGTATCGCCTCTTCGATCTTGATGGTGACACCCGACTCCACCTCGCTGGGTGTCGCACCGCGATAGGCGGTACTGATGGTGACGACATCACGTTCAAAGCTCGGAAACACCTCCAGCGGCATGCGCGTTGCCAGGGTCACAAGCCCCATGGCGATGATGAACACCATCAGCAGGTTGGCGGCGACCGGGTTTCTGGCGAACCAGTTGATCAATCCGTGCATGCGCTGCTACCTCAGGATTCGGATTGCCGGGCCGGGCGCGCCGAAGACTCGGGCGCACCGGTGCGCGAACCTTGACCTCGGCGTTGCCCGGAACCGCCTTCACCACCTTGCGCTCCACCGGCGCGCTGACCTCTCTCGCCTCGCTGAGCGGGAGCCGGATCGACGCCATCCACGGTTGCCCGCACCGGTGTGCCGTCGACCACGGTAGCCATGGGAGTGGTGACCAGAATGTCTCCGTCGGCGAGCCCCTCGCGGATCGCAACGACATCGTCATCACGCCACGCCACCGTCACCGGACGGCGAGTGACACGGCTTTCGCCATCGAGCACCAGGACTTCACCGTTGTCGCGCACGGCGGCTCGCGGCACCACGAACACGTCTTTGAGCACGCTGCCGGAAATTCGTGCATCAACGTATTGTCCGATGCGCAGCGGCGAGCCGGATACCGCGAAGGGGCTGTTGACACGCGCCACCACATTCAGTTGCTGCGTGGCGGAGTCCACCCCCTCGGACCGCACCAATCGACCGGCCCATGCGCGCGTGGTGCTGCCGATCCGCGTCTCCAGCTCGACCGTGGGAGCGAGGCCCTCATCCACCGGTACGCCGCTCGCTGGCAGGTTCACGAACTCCAGTTGCCGACTGGTCAGCGGCAGACTGATGTCCACAGCGTCGATCGCATGGATGGCGCCAACGGTCGCGCCCCGATTGACGAACTGGCCGTTGGCCACATCGGCCGACAATACCCGCCCGTCGTACGGCCCAACGATGCGCGTGCGCTCCAGATCCAGACGCGCCTTGTCGACTTCCGCAGTAGCCGCATCCAGATTGGCTTGTGCGGCGGCGACCTGCGGCTCACGCAAGGTCAGCGGCGATGGGGTACCGCGTCGACCCAACTGCTTCCAGTCCGCCGCAGCCTGCGAGGCCAGGGCCCGCTGTTCTTCAAGCTCGGCATCCGCTTGTGCGAGGTTGGCGAGCGCCCGGGTCAGGGTGATCTGATAGTCGCGCTCGTCGACCTGCAGCAGTACCTCACCGGCAGAAAACGCGCCCCCGACCACAAAATGCTCGCTCAGCGCCGTGATCGCTCCGGTGACCTCGGTGACGAGTGTGTTCTCCGTGGTGGGCCGAACCGTACCCTGACTGCGTAGAACCACCGGGTAATCCGTCGGCGACAGTGTTGTGGCTTCCACCGCAAGCACCGTTGGCGGCGGCTGGCGGCGCTGCGCTTCGGGCGCCGAGTCCCGTATGCTTCGGGTCATCTGCCACGCGCCAGCGAGCACCAGAATCGGCAGAAGTACCTTGAGTACGGTCTTCGGGAAACCTTTCATTCGCTTGTTCGTTGTCGCCCCGTCCACAGTGGCGCGTTGACCATCCAGTTACCATAGCGCACTGCGCGTTGAGCACACGTAACAAGACGTATCGACACAGATGGCCAGAATCACGCCCGCCGAGTGCGCCAGAAGTACGACCGCTCGCATGGCGGGGCCGCAAGCCAGACCGCTCAACGAGTACGAATCGTACTGGGCCGAGTGCTACGGCCGCGCCCCGTTCCTGCCGACCACGCGCGACGAAATGGACGCGCTCGGCTGGGACAGCTGTGACGTCATCATCGTGACCGGGGATGCCTACGTGGATCATCCGAGCTTTGGCATGGCGATCGTCGGCCGGCTGCTCGAGGCACACGGGTTTCGCGTGGGCATCGTCGACCAGCCGTCCTGGCAGGACCGCACCGCCTTCGAAGCGCTTGGGGCCCCCAATCTCTTTTTCGGTGTCACCGCCGGAAACATGGACAGCATGATCAACCGCTACACAGCGGACCGAAAAATCCGCCGGGACGATGCCTACTCCCCAGATGACATCGGCGGCCAACGTCCGGACCGTTCGTCCATCGTGTATGCACAGCGGTGTCGTGAAGCCTTTGCTGATGTGCCGATCGTGCTCGGTGGCATAGAAGCATCACTGCGCCGAATCGCGCACTATGACTACTGGCAGGACAAGGTCCGCCGCTCCATCCTCGCCGACGCCAAGGCCGACATGCTGATCTACGGCAACGGCGAGCGTGCCATCGTCGACATTGCGCACCGACTCGCCCGCGGCGACCGCATCGGCGAGATACACGATCTGCGTGGCACCGCCTTCTTCGTGGACGAGTTGCCGGAAGACTGGACCGTCATCGATTCCACCCGTGTCGACAAGCCCGGGCGCATCGAGGAGAAGACCAACCCCTACCTCGTGCCGGGCTACGATGCGGAGACGGGCGAAGCGCTGGATGATGGCTCCTGCGAAGCCATGGGCGAGGACGCAGCCAAGGACGCAGCCGGCATCCAGGATGGCACATCGGTCATCACCTTCATGTCGCGTGAAGAACGTCGCGATCTGGCGCGCTCGTCACGCGAGAAGTCGGTACTGCGCCTGCCCTCGTTTGATGTGGTGTCAAACAATGCGGTGCTGTATGCACACGCCAACCGCGTGTTGCACCTCGAGACCAACCCCGGTAACGCCCGCGCGCTGGTGCAGAACCAGGGCGGGCGCAAGTTGTGGCTGAATCCTCCACCGGTGCCTTTGACCACCGAAGAGATGGACTACGTGTTCGATCAGCCCTACGCGCGCGTACCTCACCCCAAGTACGAAGGCCGCCGAATCCCGGCCTACGAGATGATCCGCTTTTCGGTGAATATCATGCGTGGGTGCTTTGGCGGTTGCACCTTCTGTTCGATCACCGAGCACGAAGGCCGCCAGATCCAAAGCCGTTCGGAAGACTCGATCATCAAGGAAATCGAGATCATCCGAGACGAAGTCCCGGGATTTACCGGAGTGATTTCCGACCTCGGTGGACCGACAGCAAACATGTACCGTCTCGCCTGCAAGTCCAGGGAGATCGAACAGAATTGCCGCCTGCCCTCTTGCGTGTATCCGGACATCTGCTCGAACCTGAATACGGACCACTCGTCACTGATTCACCTGTACCGACGCGCACGCGAGCTACCCGGAATAAAGAAGATCCTGATAGCGTCAGGCTTGCGTTATGACCTCGCCGTGACATCACCGGAATACGTTGAGGAACTGGTGACTCACCACGTGGGCGGCTACCTGAAGATCGCGCCGGAGCACACCGAGCGGGGTCCGCTGGACCACATGATGAAGCCGGGCATCGGCTCGTACGACACGTTCAAGAAGATGTTCGAGGAGTTCACGGCAAAGGCCGGCAAGAAGCAGTTCCTGATTCCGTACTTCATTGCAGCTCATCCAGGCACGACCGATGAAGACATGATGAATCTTGCGCTGTGGTTGAAGACCAACGGCTTCAAGGCCGACCAGGTGCAAACCTTCTACCCCTCGCCAATGGCGACTGCCACGGCCATGTACCACACCGGCAAGAACCCGCTCAAGCGCGTGCGAAACGACGGCGAGCAAGTGCCGATCGTAAAGGGCGAGCGGCAACGCAAGCTGCACAAGGCATTCTTGCGATACCACGACTCGGACAACTGGCCGATGCTGCGCGACGCGCTACGCGAGATGGGACGCAGTGATCTGATCGGCAACGCCAAGCACCAGCTCATCCCCACCCACCAGCCACGTGATGCGCACGCAGCCAGGACAACGGCGGGATCGGCGACCACACGCCGGCGCGGCCCTGGGCGTCAGCCTCGTCCCGGCGACATCCTGACTCAACACACGGGACTACCCCCGCGCGAGCACGGAACCGGGGGCAAGCCAAAATCAAAACGACGGACGCGGCATTGACGCCAATCACCCGCGATTTTGATCGAGGGCTATTCCCAAGGCACCCGGGCTCACGGCATACTGGCGAGGTGGAGCGCCAGCGAGCAACGCTGCGCCATCGAGAATGGACACACGAACTGATGAAAACCCTCTCACGCAGCTACGCATGCCCCGGCGCATCCGCCCGGGCCGCCGTTGTCGCCGCAGCACTGATTGGCGCAGCCCTGGCGCCGCAAAGCGCGATCGCTGCTGACCCCGATCCCACCGTGACCGCTTGCCTCAACGCCTTCGACAACCACCCATTTGGCAGCAACCCGAAGTACAAGACGCTACCGGTGTCGGTCAAGGTGTTTGGAGTCGGCAAGAAGACCATCGACGATGAGATGACGTCCTCACCTGCTCTGGTCTACGTCAAGCAAGGCGTCAACGTCATGGGTGGCACGGTCGTCGAGTTGCTGAACCCGAACGGCTGGTACTGCATGCGTTCGGCGGTCAACGTGATGGGCGGATTTACCATCAAGCTAGCGTGCGGTGCTCAGTTTGCCGTGATTGGTGAAGGCGCCAGTGTGATGAGCGCTTCAGACGGCGAAGCCGGCACCACCGTCATGGGATCCACCAAGGTAGAGCGTTTGTGCTGAGGGAGCGCTCTCGCTGACGATGGACAAGCCCCACTTACGCTACGGCGTAAAGGGGCTCACGTCGAACTGCTGCTGATCGAGGTATTGCACGCGCGCAGGCACGGAGGCCTCGATACGCGCGCGATTGTCTTCGGACAGATCGCCCATGTAGCGCAAGGCCAGCCACATCACGAAGGTCTCCGCCAGGTCCTCGGTCAACTCGTTTTCTCTCGCGTAGGTCGAGATGTAGTTTTCGTCAGACGCCTGGGCAACACGCCACCCCGTGGAGTTTTCGTGGACGGCGTCCAGCGATACATGCACCGACTCGTGCAGCAGGGTTTCCTCGAGGATGCCCGCCTGATCGTAGTTCCGCGTCATGTCGGTATGGATGATCAGCGCATTGTCAGAGCTTCCCCATAGCTCCTCACCGCGATGGATCCACAGCTCGCTGACGCCGACTCGCGTCGCGGCCGGTAGCTGCCCAACGTAGCGACCGAATTGTTCGGCCTCCACGCGTGCCGAGGCCTCGTCTTCGAACTCGCCGTTGACGATCGCCTCCAGCTCACTGCCATCGGTGAAGCTGACGCTGTAGACATGCGCGTCGATCACGACAAATTCAGCCACCCGCAGGTCGAACAAGGTTCGCTGAGATCGCCCGAGGTATGTAGCCTGATCGAATACCGATGGAGAGTCGGATGTCAGGAGGCGCGGCTCGGGGTAGACCGTGCTGGAGAAGGGCTCGTCAGACCCCGCGGCACTGAAGGCAGAGGCATTAAGCGGATTGTCATCCGACCCCGAATCACACGAGGCGATAGCGATGCAAAAAGCGGCCGCCAGCAGGGCTGTCGCAGAGCGTCGCAGACGATCCGATCGTGATCCGGAAAGCAGGTGAACAAGCGGGAGCATAAGCAGAACTCGGGAGGTATCTCGCGGAGCCATGCAAATTCCCGGCCGTCAAGCGTTTGCGTACGCCCCAACGCCCGCTCGCCGGCATCTCAGCCGGTCAGCGCCGAGGGCAGAGCCTCCGGATTCCGACTCCCAGGAAGCACGCACCCACTATCACGCACAAAATGATCTTGGAGATCTGCCCCATCGCTCCCTGAATCAGCAGCGCATGAACAATCGTGCCAAGCACCACGATTCCCGTGAGCACCAGGTGCAGGCGACGCCACGCCACCGGACGCAACGGCACGTGGCGGCGGAAGACGGCCAACGCAGCCGCGATCACGATGCCCCACATTGCGAGCACACCCCACACCGAGAACGGTGTTGGTGAACGAAACAGCAGAGCGTCGATCACGTCCGGTGGACTGGTGACCCACAGCCCAGCGACATGGACGAGAATCGCCACCAACAAACCGAAGCCCAACAGGCGGTGTACGCGGCGCGAGGTAGCGGCACGCATGCCGGGCAGGTGCCCGGCTGCCAACAAGGGCTGGATCAGCAGGAGCCCCAGACCGAGCACGCCCGAAAAACCGGCTGCGATGTACGTCGGGTCGCGCCACTCCAACAATGGGCTGCGCGCCGCGACCACGAGGGGGAAGCCTACGGCTGCGCCGACCGCGATCCAGATGAGCAGGCCCTTGTTCAGGCCCTTGTCTTTCAAGACTCGGCCAGGACGAACTCGACGTGCAAGGTCTTGTCACTGGCACTACGCATGATCGGGCGCAGGAACACGGTCTGGAAGACTCCGTCGTTGAACTCGGCGTCGTAGGCCAGGTGACCGTGCGGCTGACCGAATGCAGGCACGATCTGAGGCATGTCGATCTCGAAAATGCCCTCGGCATTGGTCAAGGTCGATCCGTGACTGCGCTCGTCCCGCTCATGCCCTTCGGTGGTGTGCGCCCAGACCTGAATTCTGCGTCCCTCCAACGGGGCACCATCTCCCGCCCGACGAACGCTGCCGGTCATCAGGAACCCGCCGCCACCGATACGCTCGACAATCGGTGCTCCGGCCCGATAGTTGTTGGCACCGCCGCGCATGGTGGGCGTAGGCGCCACACCAGCCGCGTTTGCCGTTGCGATCAGCGTTGGCGCACTGCCCAACAGACTCAGACCTGCCGCAGCCGCCCCGGCACTGACCACGCGTCGACGATGCATTTCAAAAGCGTTCATGTGCAACCTCCTACGTTTGCAAACAGCGTCCGGCGCACTGCTACTGCGCACAACCGGCAAGGATCGCCACCCCTTGCGTGATTCGAACGGTCTGGCGATAAGGAGTTCCGCCTACTGTCCTGCAATAGGCGATCAGTCCTCGTGCCACTCGATCACAAGCGCAGAAACGGCGCGACAGCATCAGTGTCGCTCCTCACGAGGGGGACGATCGAAGCGCTGGCGGTACGCCGCAGAGAAGTGGGAACTGCTTGCGTACCCAACAGACGCCGCTACTTCTGACACCTTCATGCCTGTTTGCTGCAGCAATCCCCGCGCTCGCTCCAGACGCAGGCCGCTGTAGAACTCCATGGGCGACTGACCGAGCTTTTCCTTGAACAAGCGAGTCAGCTGACGCGCGCTGACGCCAGTGAGAAGCGCAAGGTCAGATAGGCGTAAGGGGTCAGACAGATGTGTCTCCATCGACGCGACCGCTTCGATCAATGCAGGCTGATGTACCTGATACCGCTCGACCACCCCAGGACGTCGGGTGTTTCCCTCACGCCGCATGCCCGAACGTTGCAGCCAGTTACTGACCCGGCGAGCGAGGTCCGGTCCATCGTGCTGAACCATCAATGCGCGCATCAGTTCGAGCGGCGCTGTGCCACCGGCGCAGGTCACACGATCCCTGTCCACCACAAACGACTCCGGTTCAATGGCGATCGCTGGCTCTCTTTCCATCAGCAAGTCCGCATGCTCGTGATGCACTGTCATACGGTATCCGTTCAGGAGCTGAGCGGTGGCCAGCATGACCGGCCCACCCGACACACCACCCAGGGCGACATTGCGTCGCGCGAGGTGGCGGAGCCAGTCGAGAATCCGTACATCATTGAAGGCAAAGGGGTCCCCGCCAGCCAACACGATCACCAGATCGAAGTCAACCTGCTCGCCCACCTGTGCGGCCGCTGACACCTGAACGCCACACGAGCTGACCGCAGCAGCCCCGCTGGCCGGGATCGCGCGAACACGATATCGCTCGACGCCCGACAGCACGTTGGCCATGCGCAGCGGCTCGGTGACCGCCGCGTACGAAAGCAACGAAAACCCGTCGATGAGCAACACCCCGACACGGGTCGTCGTCGCCGTCTCGGGCAGTCGGTACAACGGCAGGTTGAGGATGGCCATATATCGACAGTATACGGCGGTTTCACAACATCACTATGCCGCACAGCTGGTCCACACTTCGACCACCCCGGCAGCTTCCAGGAACACACATCATGACGACAGCCTCATCATGACTACCGTCGAGGAACGCAAGGGCGTCTGGAAAAGTGACAGCAGCGGACGACGCAAGGGCCGCGCACGGAAGACGCCCAAGGGCCGGCAGTACGATAGCGATGCCCTCGCCGAGATCTGTGAGCTGCTCGGTCAACAGCCGCGCCGGCGCGACCTGTTGATCGAATTCTTGCACCTCGTGCAGGACCGCTACGGATGCTTGTCTGCCCGCCACCTTGCAGCACTCGCGCACGAGATGAAGCTGGCGCAAACCGAGGTGTACGAGGTCGCCACCTTCTACGCCCACTTCGATGTCGTGCATGAGGGCGAGGCTCCGCCTCCTGCCGTCACTATTCGTGTGTGCGATTCACTCGCCTGCGAGCTTGCCGGTGCGCAAGCGTTGAAAGCGGCACTGGAAGACGATGTGGACCCGGCAGCCGTACGCGTGGTTCGAGCGCCATGCATGGGTCGCTGCGATACCGCGCCGGTGTTGGAGATCGGTCACCGTCATGTAGACAATGCAAGCCTGGAGACGGCCAATGCCGTACTGAAGGGCGCTGACTTTCACCCTCAAATCCCTGCGTATCAGGTGCTCGCCGCCTATCGCGACACCGGCGGTTACCAGGAGCTCGAGCGTATCCGCAACGGTGAGCGGTCCGTCGATGATGTGCACCAGGCGGTGCTCGACTCGGGGCTTCGTGGACTCGGTGGCGCAGGCTTTCCGGCAGCGCGCAAGTGGAGTTTTGTACGTGCTGAAGACGGCCCGCGATACCTTGCAGTAAACGGTGACGAAGGTGAGCCCGGCACGTTCAAGGACCGCTACTGGCTCGAGCGCGAGCCGCACCTCTTCCTTGAAGGGATGCTGATTGCTGCCCACGCCGTGGACGCGTCCACGGCCTTCATCTACATGCGGGATGAATACCCGGCAGTGCTCGAAATCCTCAGGCGCGAGATCAAGGCGCTCGAGGCTGCCGGACTCGCAGCACCGGATTTCATCCAGTTGCGGCGTGCAGCAGGTGCCTACATCTGCGGCGAGGAATCCGCGATGATCGAATCGATCGAAGGCAAGCGTGGCCTGCCGAGGCATCGCCCGCCGTACGTTGCGCAAAAGGGCCTCTTTGATCGCCCCACGCTCGTGCACAACATCGAGACCCTGCACTGGGTCGCACGCGTCGCGCGCGAAGGCCACGCGATTCTGTCTTCGGTAGAGAAGAACGGTCGCACGGGTTTACGCAGCTACTCGGTATCCGGCCGCGTCAGCAAGCCAGGTGTTCACCTGTTGCCGGCTGGCTCAACGATCACCGACATCATAGATGCGGCTGGCGGCATGGCCGACGGACACACGTTTTACGCCTACCAGCCCGGAGGTCCGTCATCCGGATTGCTACCAGCGAGCGTCAATGACGTTCCTCTGGACTTCGACACCCTGCAAGCGGAAGGCACCTTCATCGGATCTGCCGCGGTCGTCGTGCTATCGGACAAGGACCGCGCTCGCGACGCTGCCCTGAACATGCTGCGCTTCTTCGAGGATGAAAGCTGCGGGCAATGCACGCCCTGTCGTGTGGGTTGCGAAAAGGCCGTCACCTTGATGCAGGCCGATACCTGGAACACCGAATTGCTCGAAGACCTTGCAAGCGTCATGGGCGACGCGTCCATCTGCGGGCTCGGCCAGGCCGCACCCAACCCGATTCGACTGGTGATCAAGCACTTCCCCTCTGAAATCACACAGGGAGAATCCGCATGAATGCGCCTTTGGACGGCGATGGAATCGAAGGTGCTGTCACCTTCACGCTCGATGGTGCAACGGTCACCGCACTACCGGGTGAAACCGTGTGGCAAGTCGCTCAGCGCTCAGGCACCGACATACCGCATCTCTGCTGGGCCGATGAGCCAGGCTACCGCGCGGACGGCAACTGCCGCGCCTGCATGGTCGAGATCGAGGGTGAAAGGACGCTCGCTGCGAGCTGCATACGCACACCGACCGAAAACATGGTGGTCAGTACGGCAAGCGCACGCGCCGCGTCTGCACGTCGGCTGGTCGTCGAGCTACTCGCTACCGATCAACCGCCGCGCGATCGAGCCCACGACGCATCGGCCCACTTCTGGAAGACGGTGGATGCCGTGAACGTGTCCGACATGCGCTTCCCGCGCATCGATGTCACGCGCTTGCCGACAGAAGATGCCTCGCACGTCGCCATGCGTGTCAACCTCGACGCCTGCATACATTGCACGCTGTGTGTTCGCGCGTGCCGCGAAGTTCAGGTCAACGATGTCATTGGCATGGCTGGACGCGGTCGCAATGCAAAGATCGTGTTCGATCTGGACGACCCGATGGGCAACAGTACCTGTGTGGCCTGTGGTGAATGTGTGCAGGCCTGCCCGACCGGTGCACTGAGTCCTGCCACCCTGCTCGACAGTGAAGGCGTTGGCGACAGTGGCAGCATGGACAAACAGGTGCGCTCCGTATGCCCGTACTGCGGCGTCGGCTGCCAACTCGACTTCAAGGTACGCGACCAGAAGATCGTCTGGGTCGACGGGGCACCGGGTCCCGCCAACGAGCAACGCCTGTGTGTAAAGGGCCGTTTCGGGTTCGACTACATCAGCCATCCGCATCGATTGCAGACACCACTCATCCGACGTGAGGATGCCCCGGCAAAGGGACTGAATGTCGATCCGGACAATCTCGGCGAGTTCTTTCGCGAAGCCAGTTGGGATGAAGCGCTGGCGCACGCTGCCGGCGGCATGGCATCACTGCGTGACACGCATGGTGGCAAGGCTGTCGCGGGCTTTGGTTCTGCCAAGTGCTCCAACGAAGAAGCGTATCTCTTCCAGAAACTGATCCGGGCGGGTTTTGGCCATAACAACGTGGATCACTGCACCCGGCTCTGTCACGCCTCATCGGTGGCCGCACTCATGGAGAACGTCGGTTCAGGCGCTGTCACCGCGACCTTCAACGAAATCGAGAATGCCGACTGCGCGATCGTCATCGGTGCCAACCCGATTGAAAACCATCCGGTCGCGGCCACCTATTTCAAGCAGTTCGCCAAGCGCGGCGGTACGTTGATCGTAATGGACCCTCGCGGCATGGGCCTGACTCGACATGCCACCCACGCGCTGCAGTTCAAGCCGGGTTCGGACGTCGCCATGCTCAACGCCCTGATGCATGTCATCGTCGAAGAAGAACTCTACGACCGGCAATACATCGAAGGTTTCACTGAAGGCTTCGATGAGATGAAAGCGCATCTTGCCGACTTCCCGCCCGATGCCATGGCAGCGCACTGCGGCATCGATGCCGACACCCTGCGCACCGTCGCCCGTACGTTTGCCGGCGCCCGCGCAGGCATGATCTTCTGGGGCATGGGTGTCTCCCAACACATCCACGGTACCGACAACTCCCGTTGCCTGATATCGCTTGCGCTGATGTGTGGCCATATCGGACGGCCGGGGGCAGGCTTGCACCCCTTGCGCGGACAGAACAACGTGCAAGGGGCCTCCGACGCCGGGCTCGTCCCGATGTTCCTGCCCGACTATCAGGCGGTCGGTGACGAAGGCGTGAGAAAAGCCTTCGAGGATGTCTGGTCAACGGACCCGAACACCCGCGAGATCGATGCACAGCGCGGACTCACCGTCGTCGAGATCATGGACGCTGTTCATGACGGAGACATTCGTTCGCTCTATGTACTCGGCGAAAATCCTGCGATGTCGGATCCCGATGTCGAGCACGCACGCGACGCGCTGGCAAAGCTCGAACATCTCGTGGTTCAGGACATCTTCCTGACCGAGACGGCCAACTTTGCCGACGTCATTCTGCCAGCGGCAGCGTGGCCCGAAAAAACCGGCACGGTCACCAACACCAACCGTCAGGTACAGATGGGACGACCGGCTGTACCACCGCCAGGACAAGCGCGGGAAGACTGGTGGATCACCACGCAGCTTGCACGCGGACTGGGATTGGACTGGCCCTACCAGCACCCGAAAGAAGTGTTTGCCGAGATGAAACAGAGCATGGCCTCACTCGACAACATCACCTGGGAACGCCTGGAAGGGGAGGCGGTCACGTATCCGTCACTGTCGCCCGAGGACCCTGGGCAGGCCATCGTGTTCGGCGACGGATTCCCGCGCGCAGAAGGACGCGCCAAGTTCACACCGGCCTCGATCATCGCACCGGATGAAGTGCCAGACAGCGACTACCCGATGGTACTGATCACCGGGCGACAGCTGGAGCACTGGCACACCGGTTCGATGACGCGACGCACCACGGTTCTCGATACCCTGGAGCCTGAAGCCAACTGTTCCCTGAACCCACACACCTTGCGCAAGCTCGGTGTCGAACCAGGTGACAAGGTTGCATTGTCAACGCGACGTGGCAAAATCGAACTGGTCGCAAGAGCTGACCGAGCCGTCGCTGAAGACACCGTGTTCGTACCCTTTGCCTACGTCGAGGCGGCAGCCAATGTGCTGACCAACCCCGTACTCGACCCCTACGGCAAGATCCCCGAGTTCAAATACGCCGCTGTCAAAGTCGATGCGGCTTCCACCACCACGGAGAAGACGCACGCGTGAGCGTAAAAAGCGATATCGAGATTGCTCGTGAAGCAAACAAGCAACCGATTCAGACAATCGGGGAGAAGCTCGGAATCCCGAGTGAACACCTGTTGCCTTACGGTCACGACAAGGCGAAGATCTCTGCGGAGTTCATCAAGCAGCAGAAAAGTGGCACGGACGGCAAGCTGATCCTCGTGACAGCCATCAACCCGACGCCCGCGGGCGAAGGCAAGACCACCACGACCGTCGGTCTCGGCGATGGCCTCAATCGCATCGGCAAGAAGGCGGCTATCTGCATTCGCGAAGCATCGCTTGGCCCCTGCTTTGGCATGAAAGGCGGCGCGGCTGGTGGTGGTTACGCTCAGGTGGTTCCGATGGAAGAGATGAACCTGCACTTCACCGGCGACTTCCACGCGATCACCTCAGCGCACAATCTGTTGTCAGCGATGATCGACAACCACATCCACTGGGGCAACTCGCTGGAAATCGATGTGCGCCGCATCGCCTGGCGTCGCGTACTCGACATGAATGACCGGGCACTGCGTCAGGTCAATGTGGCACTCGGTGGAACGGCCAACGGCTACCCGCGCGAAGGAGGCTTCGATATCACCGTGGCATCGGAAGTCATGGCGATCCTGTGCCTTGCTACCGATATCGAAGACCTCGAGAAGCGACTGGGTGACATCATCGTGGCCTATACCCGCGAGCAGAAGCCGATCTACTGCCGCGACATCAAGGCCGACGGTGCGATGGCTGTACTACTGAAGGACGCCATGCAGCCTAACCTGGTGCAAACGCTCGAGAACAACCCCGCGTTCGTTCATGGTGGTCCGTTCGCCAACATCGCTCATGGCTGCAACTCCGTTGTCGCCACCACAACCGCGCTGAAACTGGCGGACTATGTGGTCACAGAGGCGGGCTTTGGCGCAGACCTCGGTGCCGAGAAATTCATGAACATCAAATGCCGCAAGGCGGGCATCGCCCCGAGCGCTGTCGTCATCGTCGCGACGGTCCGGGCGCTCAAGATGAACGGCGGCGTAAAGAAGGAGAATCTCGGCACCGAGAACGTCGATGCTGTGAAGAACGGCTGCGCCAACCTTGCTCGCCACATCGAAAACGTCAAGAGCTTCGGCGTGCCGGCAGTGGTCGCGATCAACCACTTCATCACCGACACCGATGCGGAAGTAGAGGCCATCAAGGAGCAGGTAGAAGCGCTCGGCAGCGAAGCCATTCTCTGCAAGCATTGGGCGTTGGGTAGTGAAGGTACCGAAGCGCTCGCGACACGGATCGCCGAAATCGCCGACGGCGACAGTGCGCAGTTCGCCCCGCTCTATCCCGACGAAATGCCCCTGTTTGAGAAAATCGAGACCATTGCCAAGCGCATCTATCGCGCCGACGAGGTGCTCGCGGATCAGAAGGTGCGCGATCAGCTTCGTCGCTGGGAAGACGACGGCTACGGCAATCTGCCTGTGTGCATGGCCAAGACCCAGTACAGCTTTTCTACGGACCCGGAACTGCGCGGCGCACCCACCGGTCACTCGGTACCCGTGCGCGAAGTCCGCCTGTCCGCAGGTGCCGGCTTCATCGTTGTCGTGTGCGGTGCCATCATGACCATGCCAGGCCTGCCTCGGGTGCCGGCTGCCGAATCCATCAAGCTGGACGGCGGTCAGGTCGAGGGCTTGTTCTGATGACGGCCACACCGATCGATGGCAAGGCGTTTGCGGCAAAGGTCCGCGCGGATGTCGCCAAGGGCGTCGAAGCACTGAAGGCATCTCACGGCGTCACACCCGGACTCGCTGTCGTACTGGTCGGCGAGGACCCGGCGAGTCAGGTGTACGTGCGCAACAAGGGCAAGCAGACCGTCGAGTGCGGCATGGCGAGCTTCGAGCACAAACGCGATACCTCCATCACTCAGGACGAGCTGCTTGATCTGGTCAAGCAACTGAACGAG
This sequence comes from uncultured Granulosicoccaceae bacterium, assembly GCA_938006335.1. GTDB lineage: Bacteria > Pseudomonadota > Gammaproteobacteria > Granulosicoccales > Granulosicoccaceae > Granulosicoccus. The sequence continues at coordinate 32,329 of CALLMF010000039.1, forward strand.
GACCCAGCAGTACACGGCATCCTCTGTCAGCTCCCACTGCCATCGCACATCGACGAGTCAGTGGTGATCAACGCGATCTCGCCCGAGAAGGATGTCGATGGGTTCCACGTATCCAACGTCGGACTTATCGCCACCGGTCAGGACGCCATGGTGCCGTGCACACCGCTCGGCTGCCTGATGATGCTGCGTGAACAACACGGATCGCTTTCCGGCCTGAACGCAGTGGTTGTCGGACGCTCCAACATCGTTGGCAAACCCATGGCGCAGCTGCTGCTTCGCGACAGCTGCACCGTCACCATCGCCCACAGTCGCACCAAGGATATTGCCGCCGTCTGTCGCGGTGCGGACATCCTGGTCGCAGCGGTCGGGCGTCCGGAAATGATTCCCGGAGACTGGGTCAAGCCAGGCGCCACCGTCATCGACGTCGGCATCAACCGCATCGACAACCCGCCCGGCTCAGACAAGCCGACCCGGCTCGTCGGCGACGTCGACTACACCTCTGCCGCTGAAGTCGCAGGTGCAATCACACCCGTACCCGGAGGCGTCGGCCCCATGACCATCGCCTGCCTACTCGCCAACACGCTCGTCAGCTGCTGCCGCACCGTCGGAGCCGCCGTCCCTGCCGGACTGACCGCATGATCCCATGGTGATCCCATGGGGTCGGACCACGGCAAGCTGCTGATTTATAGAAAATAAGTCCAAAAAAACAACGCGGATGGCCTCTTAAACGCACGACTTTCAGCGATTTTCGTGGCGTTTAAGGGGCAGCAAGGATGGCCACCGGAAGGCTGCGGCATCCGAAGGGGTTCGCTTAACGACCATGAAAACCGCATTAAATTGCTCAGATAAGGTGCTCCACGGCCCTGATTTCGCGACTTACCACTGCTAATTCAATTACTTACCGTGGTCCGACCCCACGGCCACACGGTCAGAAGGCGCTGTTGAAGACGCCGCCGTCGATGAGGAGGTTCTGGCCGGTGATGTAGCCGGCGTGGGTGCTACAGAGGAACGCGCAGGCGGCGCCGAATTCGTCGGGATTACCGAAGCGTTTTGCGGGGATGCCGGCGGCGCGTTCGGCGGCGATGTCTGCTGCGTCGCGACCCGTTCTCCCTGCGGCGGCTTTCATGCCCCCGGCGAGGCGGTCAGTGTCGAATGCGCCCGGCAGGATGTGATTGATGGTCACGCCACTGCCGGCGACATCGCGGGCCACGCCCGCGAGAAAAGCGGTGAGCCCTGCACGTGCCCCGCTGGAGAGATCGAGCCCTGACATCGGCATTTTAACGGAGGCAGAGGTGATGTTGACGATTCTGCCGAAGCCCCTCTCGGCCATGCCGTCCACGGTGCGCTGCACAAGCTCGATCGGGGTGAGCATGTTCATGGTGACACCACCGATCATGGACTCGCGATCGAGCTCGCGAAAATCCCGGAATGGGGGGCCTCCGTTGTTATTCACAAGAATGTCCGGTTCCGGGCACGCAGCCATCAGGGCGTCTTGTACAGCGGCGGTGGACACATCACCAACGACAGGAGTTACTGAAACGCCGGACTTGGCGAGTTCTGCTGCTGTGGCCGCCAGCCGCTCCTCGTCTATACCGTTTATCACCAGATCCACACCCGCATCCGCCAGATGCTTCGCACAGGCTCTTCCCAGCCCGCGGTTTGACGCACAAACGATAGCTTTACGCCCTTTTATGCCGAGGTCCATCGAGAGTCTCTCCTGAAGTTGCTGGATACCGAGGAGCAGCCCTCGGGTCAACAGATATTGTGACAGCCCGCCCCGCTGTTGTGCATGGGCAGCAACGAGAGTCGCACCGGTACGTCAGGCATCAGTGTGACCTCTACCGGATCGTTGATTGATTCAGTGAGGAAGATCAGGGCCAGCTGCTGCTCACTCGCAAGGGATACGCCCACGCCAAGAGATTTCAGCAATTCGGCCACCTCGGTATCACTGCCCCCGCCATGCGAGTAGGTCAGCTGCGCGAGCGACCGCACGCCGTTGGGATGCGATGCGATGTCGTCTTGTCGCTGCTTGTCGACACCCGGCCCCGCAAACGGCAAATGGAACAGCAACGGCTCCGTCGTGGTCGACACGCGAGCGACTTCAATGCTTAGCCCATCCGGTAGATACGGTGGTCTGACGACATCCACCTCGAAGGGTGCCGAACTTCCGTGCACCGCGGGCGCGAATGCGATACCGAATGGTGACGTCGCACTGATCAGGAAGCGATCCCGAAGCCCGAACCGCGACGTATCTGCAGATCCGAGAGATGCTGCATCGTCCACATAGAGCAGCTCGAACATGAAATGCTCGAAGAAGAAGCATCGGTTGGCGGTGCCCTGACCTGGATGATCACGCCCTGGACCTTCGACAAAACCAGCCGTGCACAACGCAGCGGCGACACGATCTGCACAGGCTTTTGAGCTTGACTCAACCGGCTCGCCCTCAGAGGGCCGGCACGCAACAAACACGTGGTCCAGGCGCGTCTTGACGAGGGGTTCGGTCATGGCGTCCAAAGCAATAATGCCTGCGGTTCAGTCAAGGACGATCAGGCACCACAAACGCGTGGTGCTGAACACGGGTGGATGTATCGTCGATACTCACGTAGTGATACGCCACGATATCGTCGTCGATCGATGCATGCTCGTTCTGGCCTGGCCAAAGTAGAAATTGCCGCGTCACCGCCGGAGCGCTCGAGTACAGCACGCCGTCACGCCAGTGCGATTGGCTCCGGTGAATATGCCCGGTGAACACACCTGCGACGCGCGCAGCATGTTCTGCAAGCACGCAATGCAGCGCTTCACCACCCGCAGGCGGATGACTCCACGCAGCCTCCTGCGCGAGCGGTGGGTAGTGAATGAACACGGCCACACGCGGCCGTTCGCCAACTTCGCTGCCAGCAGATAGCGCACGTCTTACCGCGTTCAGCTGCCGGTCACTGACAATGCCGCGAACATCATCACCGACACGGTCGACACCGTAGCGCCGCACGTGCTCTGGATTTGCATCGATGAACAACAGGCCAAGTTCGCCACACTGGCGGCTGACCATCCCCGCCGCTACGCCATCAGGATCCTCGGAAACACATTCACCCGACGTGCGACCAAGACGCGCCAGGTCACTACACGCCGCGTGCAACCAGTCACGCCGATCGTGATTGCCGCCCAGCAGAAACCATGGCACTGACAATGCGGCCAGGCGATGTACGCACGAGGCGGATGCGGCAGCGCCAGACGGTGCCAGATCCGCGTCGTCCATCAGGTCGCCGTTGTGTACGACAAAATCGACCGGGACGCCGACGGCGACAAGGCGCTCGATTTCAGTGACGAGTGCGCTGAGGCGAACAGCGGCTCGGCCCATACAGTCATCAACCGGTATGTGACTGTCGCTGATCAGGACACCGTGAACCGGCTTCACGATCTATCCCACCACCACTCTGCAAGCGCGCACGCGGTAATCAACCGCGCGCGCACCTGAGGCAATAACCGGTCAGTTGTGGATGACTACCTTGGGAAGCTCGGGCTCACCCGCATGGGCACGAAACAGCGCGTCTTCCTGCACCTGTGCAACCTCGAGCGGTTGCGCAAGCAATGGATCTAACGACTCCGTGATCTCGGCCATGTTGTGATGCTTGCCGTAGGAACAACCTCCCTCGGCGTAAGCCGCACCACACGCAAGCGAAAACACGCCAGCGGCGATCAGAAGTGCTTTCTTCATGACAACTCCTCGGATGTATCGATCAAACGTGAGCGCTTGTTATCGCACAGTGGAGTTCTGACAGCAAGCCGGTGGCAGGAACGCCTACCGAGTGGCAATACGCCCGTCCAGCATCGGCTCGTAGGCATCACCTGCCGCCAGAAAATCGGCGACCACCGCATCGAGGCTTGGGCCGTAGTCGTAGACGTCCTGCGCGTTTTCGGCGAACACGTCATACCCATCACCGCCCTTGCGTACATAATCGTTGGATACCACGCCGTAGAGTCTGTCCATTTCCAGCGGTGCATAGCCATCGGGACCGTTTACCAGCACCTCGGTCACGCGCCCTTCACCCGCAGGCTTGGAGGGATCCCAGACAAACGTGAGTCCTGCAACCTGCGGAAAACGCCCTGCCACTTCCTCGACCTGACTGACGCCGTTCTCGAGCGCCACGACAAGGTCGGCACCCGACAGTCTGAACGTGGCCAATGTGTTCTGGAACGGCAGAACGGTGAGCACCTCACCCATCGTGACTTCCCCAGCGTCAATCGACGAACGAATACCACCGGAGTTCATCAACGCAACCTCGATACCCTGATCCTTGACGCGCGATAGCATGGCATCGGCAATCAGGTTACCCATCTCGCACTCCTGGACCCGGCAGACCTCACGGTTACCTTCGATCGGCGCTGCCGCCGACGCAACGACCTTGGTCCGAATTTCATCGAGTGGCTCGGCAAGCTCGGTAACTCGACTCACGATGGTCGGATGCTCGAGGACGGCGCCATCGATGATGATCGGGTCACCGGTGGCCGACATGATGTCGCCGGCTTCGTCAAACTCGACGACCAGCTCACCAAGGTACTTGCCGTAGGCATAGGCCTGCACGATGGCGGTATCACCGACCATCGTGGGGTAAGGACCACTCGCCCGCTCGTCCGTGTTGGACAACAGCGTGTTCGAGTGTCCACCCACAATGACATCGACGCCGGTCGTGCCTGCGGCCACGGCCTGGTCAACGGCATACCCGGAGTGTGACAACACGATGATGCGAGTCACGCCATCTGCGGTCAGTGCATCCACCTGCTCCTGCACGGCAGCAATGGGGTCAGAGAAGCTGACGTTTTCGCCGGGGCTCGCCAGCTCGTCGGTGTTTTCTGGCGTCAGGCCGATGAGACCGTAGCGCTCACCGCCCTTCTCGATCACCGTTGACTTGGGGATGGCATCGGCGAGCAACGGCTCCTGAGTGACGTCGGCATTGGACATCAGGATCGGAAAATCCACACGATCCACGAAGGCGCGCAGCACTTCCGGCCCATCGTCAAACTCATGATTGCCAACGGTCATTGCATCGTAGTCGAGCGAATTCATGATTTCGGCGGCAACCGCGCCTTTGTAGTAGGTGTAGAACAAGGACCCCTGAAACTGGTCTCCTCCGTCCACCAGCAGCACCTCACGATTGGTATCCGCGCTGGCACGCGAGCGCGCGTCGTCGACCGCCGTCTTCAGCCGCGCATAGCCACCGAAGCACTCTCCCGCTGCGTTGTCTTCCGCGCTGCAGGGACTGTCGTACTTGCTTATGGGCTCGACCTTGGAATGGAAGTCGTTGGTGTGAAGGATCGTCAGCGACTCGGCATGCGACACCGACGCGATCAAGGAAAAACACAGACCGCCAGCGGGTAACAGATAACGCAGATGCGCAGATGCAATGGGTGAGTACGGCATTGAATGAAGGCCTGTGAAGTGAGCGTTGCCACAGAGTATCAAATGTCGTCAAAGGCATGACTCTTACGTCATCTGGTCGCGGTCAGCGAGCTTGCACAGCGCGAGAACACCCGCCAACCACGACAGACCACTGACGTCTGAACGTGAAACTCTGTGTCACCTGGTCGATCACTCCACATTTTCCTGAACCAGAGTCCATATTCACCACCCACACCTCTACTTGACATACCTGCTCATGACTCACGCTGTCTTCAAAGGGCGAAGCCTTGCTGCAGCTGCCGTCGCCTTGGCGATGACCAGCGGCCATGCGTTCGCTCAAGATCAATCTGCTGCCGACAAGGCTCTGGAACTCGGAACAAGCGCACTGAGCGGTTGGTCCGGTACCGCGAGCGCTGGCGCCACCTTTGCTTCGGGCAACGCAGAATCCAACAACGTCAACGCGTCACTCCGAATCATCAAGAGCACCGAGCGTTGGGACCATGTCGTCACCGCCGAGTGGTTCAAGGGCACCTCCACCATTCTCGTGACCGAGCGTGACGAGGAAGGCGAAATCGTTATCGACGACAACGGATTCCCGGTTCGCAACATCGTCGAAGGCGATAACTCGGACCTGTTCTCCATCGGATACCAGCCGAAGTACTACATCAACGAGAAACTGTACGCCTTCGGTATTCTCGATTACACCAGCGACGAGCCTGCAAACATCGACTCCTCTACACGCCAGATCATCGGTGTGGGCTACAGCTTTTACCGTAACGCTTCGGGCTATCTCTCGGCCGAAGCTGGCATTGGTAACAAGACACTGTCGCCGGTCGTCGGCGATGATCTTGACGGTGGCATCGGTTACCTCGGCGTCAACTACCTGAACCGCATTACCGATACGGTCACCTTGAATGCTGACATGCAGGCTGACTTCGGTAGCGACAACACCTTCGTGGAACTGGGCCTGGGTGCAGCGTTCAAGTTGTCCGACAACTTCTCGCTGAAAGTCTCGCACTTCTCGCGTAGCAATACCGATCTGGAAGATCCGAGCAACCCGCTCTCCTCAGATTCCGATCAGATCACGACTTTCGCGCTCGTACTGGACATCTGATTATTGGATGTCTGTCAGGGCCTGACATGGTCAGGCTCTTGGTAGTTCGGGCGGCGAGGACATGTCCTCGCCGCCCTTCACGCCTTGCGTGATGTCAAGTCAAGACTGTCGAGCCACTAATCGTAGATCGGCATGAAGGTATTGAACGCCGCCTCGCCGAACACGGCCGGATCATTGAAGCGCTGATTGCGGTCGAGCGAGCTGATCGCCTTCATGTCGTCTGCCGACAGCTCGAAGTCGAAGAGCGCCGCATTCTCGACGAGTCGTTCCGGCCGTGTTGTCTTGGGGATGATCGACGTCCCTCGCTGAATGCCCCACCGCAGAATCACCTGGGCCGGCGTCCTTCCGAGTCGCTGCGCGATAGCGAGCACGACCGGCTGCGCAATCACCGCTTCCTCCTGGCTGGCCATATCGAGCTCGAGATACGACAAGGCACCCAGTGGACTGAACGCCGTGACCGCGATGTCTTCCTCGGAGCAGAATCGCAATAGCCTCGGTTGGGTGAGGTACGGATGCGATTCGATCTGGAGCACGGCAGGCGGATGCCTGGCGTAGTTGAGGCAGTCACGTAGAAGCCCTGTCCCGTAGTTGCATACCCCGATGTCGCCGACCAGGCCCTGGTCCACCAGCTCTTCCATGGCCGCCCACGTTTCGTGGAGCGGCACACGGGCTGGCTTCATCATCGGCAGCTCCGCGTCCGGATCGTGAAGCCACTCCGGTGGGTAGCGTATGTCGAAGTCAACGTACTCGAGTGCAATCGGAAAGTGCACCAGATAAAGATCCAGGAAATCGAGATTCAGATCTTCCAGCGTGCGTTCCAGTGCCGGGCGCACGTGTTCAACCCGGTGATAGGTATTCCATAGCTTGCTGGTCACCCACAGTTCCTCACGCGTGCACAAACCTTCATCAACAGCACGACGAATGCCTTCGCCCACTTCACGCTCGTTGCCGTAGTCACAGGCACTGTCCAGGTGCCGGTACCCGCACCGAATGGCCTCGACCACCGTATCCGCGACGACCGGGCCCGGAATTTTCCACAAACCCAGTCCGATGACCGGCATGAATGAACCGGTGGCAAGGCGCTGGGTTGGCAAGTGATCACTGCTCATGAAGCACGTTGTTCCTTGTTGTTAATGACACCACTCGAGACAGCAACGTCCACCGCGCAGCCGTCGGCCGGCGATTGTTGCGTGGATGGTGGGTTCAGTGCGAAAGTGTACCGCTGCATGCGGTTCTCGGTAGCTTTCACTCAGAATGCGTACACTCCCGTCATGGCAGAAGAATCCTCACTGACAGGCGCACGGGAAGCCAGATTTCGTATTGGCCAGGTAGTCAAGCATCGCGTGTTTCCGTTTCGCGGCGTCATCTACGATGTGGATCCGGTGTTTGACAACACCGACGAATGGTACGAGGCAATCCCGAGGTCCATGCGTCCGCACAAGGACCAGCCGTTCTATCACGTGTACGCCCAGAACGACGAGTCGACCTATGAGGCTTACGTATCCGAGCAGAACCTGCTGCCCGATGACTCTGACGAGCCTCTGCGCCACCCCGGGATCCAGCAGGAATTTCTACGTGAACACGACGGCAGCTACCGGGTGCGTCGATTGCTGACTCACTAGTGTCGCGCGTCAACCCGCGCGACGCTGATGGGTCACGACCACGCCGCGACCCGGCATCGGCTCGAAGTGCTTGCCAGCCCAACAGCCTTCCTCCAGCACCCTCGTGGGATCGATCCCCGCCCGCACAAACTCTTCCTTGACGCGATTCGCGCGACCGATCGCAAGCACCTCGTTGCCATTGTCGATGGACGTTGGCCCGTGTGAACAGCCGATCACCGAGACCACATCGCGGCGCGGATCAAATGCGGCGACGATGTCCTGAACGGTCTGCTTGTTTTGTGGCCCCATGTACAAGGAATCGTTGGGAAATGTCAGCACGTAGCGACTTATCGAACCATAGGCATCCAGCAATCCTGCGTACCGGGACTCGCCCGTCTCGTAGAAGTTCGAAGGAGCAGCATCCGGCGCCGCAGGTATGGCACGAATCATTGTCGGGGCTGACCGCAGAGCTGCGGGCCGCTCAACATCCGCTGTAGCGACAGCCGCGCGATCAGCGGCGGTACCAGGCGACCGCGTGATCGGGGAGCCCTCTTGCCCAGAGGCACTGCGCCACGCCGCACCGGTGTCGAATCGGGCCGTGTCGAGCACGATGTCAGTGGCCGACGCGCCGTGCACAAACATCGACGATGCCGGCCGGATACCCGTCGCATCCACCCGGTACGAGCGCTTGAGCTTCACGGCTTCGACAGCAATCAGAAAGGTGTAAACACCACTACCGTCGCCCGCAGCATCCTCGGAACTCACCTGATGCGTCAGCACGCCAGCCACAGGCTCGGAGACCAATCGCAGGTCATAGCCAGCTCGTTGCAGCCCGGTCACCAGATATTGCCCGAACCGGCTTGCCGGAGCGGTCACTCGCAGACTCGCTCGATGCGGGGACAAGCCCTGGATCTGGCGCAGGGCGTCGATGAAGTCGTCTGCGACCAGTCGCGAGCGCTGGCCCTCGAGCATCGGTGCATCACCTGCAGCGAGCTCCGGGTCAGCCGACGAGCGATCAGAAACACTCGCGCAGCTCGAGAACGCTACCACGACGCCACAGCAGCAGAGAAGTGTTGCCGACTGGCGCCAGATGCGTGGCCGGAGCGTCTGGACGATTCGTTTGGACAGTGTCACAGCTCGGGTCACCCGGTTCTGATCGATTCCCCGATTGTCGCGACCAGACATAAGCCGTGCGGGAATTCATCCGCATTTCCGCCAATCGGCGAGGCTACCGCGAGCATTTGCGAACACGTGAGTAGACGATGTGACCCAGTCCACCTAAAATTCCAGCCACACCGGCGGATGGCATTCCGGCGAACCAGCGGACCCATTCAGAATGATCGAAGAAGAGCTCTACCAGCGCGCCTCAGACGAGCTGAACTCGGATGACCGGGATCACACGTTGTGGGCCCGCGCCTGTGCGCTTGCGAGCGATGATCACGACGAAGCGCGATACCTGTACACCAATCTTCGCGTGGAGCAATGGATCGAGGAGCGCAAAAGTGGGAGTGCTGCCGCCACCGCCACGCCTGAAGTCAGCGACGAGGCAGTCGTACCTTCCAGACCGTTCGGCTCGGTCAGTGACATGCGCGAATCGCCGGCGGGCGAATCCGACATGCCGACCCTGCGCAACGCTGTGCCCTCGAATCTTGATCTCGACCCCATCGACGATTTTAGCGTAGTACCAGACGAGCTGATTCCCGACGATGAGACGCCGGTATACAACACCGCCGAAGCGCTCTACGACGGCGGTCTGACCCTGGAGGATCATGCCCTCGAATCCGCCAAGGACGACTCTATCGGTGGACGCCCCACTGGCGACGTCGACGTCGAGGAGCTCGACTGGCTGAACGACGCCGTCGTCTCCGCCGACACGCCCACCGCAACGACGCCAGCAGGTCCGATGTTGGAGGCCTTGCCCGCGGACCGCACACTCAGCGCGCTTGAGCAGACGGCGCAGATGGCCGACCCGCAGACAACAGATGCGGCGCTTGCGCGCGCGTTACCCGTCAGCGAGGAGGCCTCACGCCCCCTCGACGACACACTGCCGTTCGAAGGCCAGACCGCAAAAGGGCCCGGGGACGCAGCGGCCTTTGGTTCCGGCATGCGCGACGACTACGCCGACACACGGGATCTGGATTCGCTGCTTGAGGATGAAGAGCCTGCCGATTCCGCAGTCGATGACTCAACGCAAACGGAGATACCCACGGGCCGTGGCGGCAAGTGGGCAGTCTATGAGACTGACGGTGGGTCGCTGAAGTCGGTCAAGCGCGGCGTATCCTGGGGTGCCTTGTTCCTGACTTTCCCGTGGCTGCTGTCGCGTGGTCTGATAGGTACCGCCATCACCTATGGCCTGCTATGGGTGGTATCGCTGGGAGGCCTTTTACTGACCGGACTCGCCTGGATGGATCGCGGCGCAGATGCATCGGACATGCTCAAGCTTGCCTGCGCAGGCTTTGCCCTGGTCGCCTTCATCGGCTTGATCGTGCTTCCCTTTTTCCGTGCCAATCGATGGCGCGAAGGTCGGTTCAAGCGCAAGGGTTACACCATGCGCGCCAAGGTGCGCGCACGTAACGCCAATGAGGCGATCGGACGCCTGCGGCGGCCTGCCTGAGCAGAAAATGAAAGGGGCCGCCGAGCCAGTGACCCGCTTGAAACGACTCATTACGTCGGAGGAGTTGAACCAGTCCAGGTAAACAAACGTGGCAACGCCCAGAAATTGGCGTTAGTTGCATCACAAGTCGTTGGACTAATCCGAATCCACCCGCATTTCCTCGACGGTAATTCGGACCAGCCTCTCCCTTTCCAACTACCTGCTTTCAGACAACCCCCGATCGGTCCGTTACCGTTTTCAAGTCGCCGATAGAGTGACGTTGTCCGGAGCGTGGAACACCATGCCAGTGGCAAATGTCGATTGGACGCAGTCGACCTTTCGGGGGTGCCGGTGCAGTTAACTGCACCGGCGCGATTTTTAGGAGAACAGATCCACTACCTGCTCTCGGAGCACGTTTTTCTGGACCTTGCCCATCGTGTTTCGGGGCAACTCCGGGAGCACCAACACTCGCTTCGGTTGCTTGAACCGGGCCAGTTGATCGGCAATTGCCGTGAGAATGTCCGCCTCGACCGGCTCCTTCGTTACATCCTCTGCGGTGACAAACGCGACGACGCTCTCGCCAAAGTCCGGGTGCGGCGCTCCGACCACGGCGGATTCAGCCACGCCATCAAGGCTATCCAGTAGCACTTCGATCTCCTTGGGGTAGATGTTGTAGCCACCCGATATGACCAGATCCTTGCCGCGTCCCACAATCGTGACGTAGCCATCAGCGTCGATCGTTGCGAGATCCCCGGTCAGAAACCAGCCGTCCTCGGCAAGCTCCTCACGCGTTTTCTCCGGCATTCGCCAATAACCACTGAAGACGTTGTCGCCGCGGACCTCGAGGGTACCAACGCCGCTTTCCGCATCAGCTTCGTGCAAACGCACTTCAACCCCTGGCAAGGGCACGCCGACCGTCCCTGCTCGTCGATCGCCCACGTAGGGGTTCGAACAGTTCATGTTGGTTTCAGTCATGCCGTAGCGCTCGAGAATGCGCTGCCCGGTCCGCTCTTCGAACAAACGATGCGTTTCTGCCAGCAAGGGGGCACTACCAGACACGAACAGACGCATATGCGCGGCAAGCTTGCGATCAAAGCGCGGGTCATCGAGCAGACGCGTGTAAAAAGTCGGCACACCCATCAGAACCGTGGACTCCGGCAGATCCGCGATGATTGCATCGACCTTGAAACCACCGTGAAAGCGGAGCTTGGCGCCAGACAACAGACTGCAGTGCCCAGCGACAAAGAGTCCATGAGTATGAAAGATCGGCAAGGCGTGCAAGAGCACGTCGTTCGGACCGAACTGCCAGGCATCCACCAAGGTGCGGGCATTGGACAGCAGATTCTTCTGCGACAGCATCGCGCCCTTGGAGCGTCCGGTGGTCCCTGATGTGTACAGGATGGCAGCAAGGTCATCGGGGCTGCACGCGCACACCGCTTGCGCCGCCGCGGCCAAATGCGCGGCTTCCGCCAAGCTACCGCCACCGTCGTCATCAAGCGTATGCACGGCAATGGACGCACTGGCTTTTGCTACCAGGTCTTCCGAGGCTTTACGGGTGCTGGGGTCGACCACGAACAGCGCGGGCTCGGCGTCATCGAGAAAATAGCCGAGCTCCGCCGGTGTATAGGCGGTGTTCAATGGCAGAAAGACAGCACCGTGACGCAAGCACGCGACGTATAGAGCGAGTGCCTGCCAACTCTTGGCAACCTGCACCGCCACACGGTCCCCCGGATTGACTCCAGCTTCCGCCAGTACCGTTGAGTAGCGTGCTGCGGTATCAAGAAACTGCGCGTCATCGACCGTCTCTGCCTTGTCGGTGACCAGTAGCTGCCCATTACCCAGGGCACGCCCCGCAACGACAGCGTCGTACAGAGGGTTTCCTGAGATCGTGCTCATACGTGCTTCCAGGGGCTGAGTTTTCGACGTGTTTGCAAGACTCGTTGCTTACGATCAGCCACGCTTGCGCCCACGCTTGGCGGGTCCAAGCAGCCCATCAACCGAATCGGCTCGCACAACAGAACGCTCGCTCGCATACGCCTCGTGATTGGCTTCAACGCGACCGAGATCGTAGAGATAGCTGACCATGGCCCCGGCAGATTGCTTGAGCCCCTTGTCGAAGCGATCCGCATCGGCAAGGACGGTATCCAGACTTGCGCCATTGCCCAGGTGAAAACGAGCCACCGGATCGACGGGCTGGCCGTCGTCGCGTTTTTCGTTGACGAGGTAGTATGCGACGAGCCGTCTCAAGGCGGTTGCCGAATCGACGTCCAGATGCTCGACATCACCATTGGCTATTCGACGCGCGACGGCAACAGCAAACGGATCTACAGGAGTCTGAACGGCCGTGTCTTCCGTGGTGTGTACTGACTCGGGCAACGCATCGACCCACCGCATGAAGCCGGGTATCGGTGAGAGTGTGCGAAAGGTGGTCAAGCCCGGCAATTGCGCCTGAAGCTCGGTGGCGACCTGCTTGATAAGAAAGTTGCCAAAGGAAATACCGGACAGCCCGCTCTGACAGTTCGAAATGGAGTAGAACACGGCCGTGTCCGCCGACGAGCCCTCGATTTCCTCGCGTTCGGGCTTGAGCACATCGCCAACGGACACCGGTAGCGCACGTGTCAGCGCAACTTCAACAAAGATCAATGGCTCGTCAGGCATTGACGGGTGAAAGAAGGCAAAGCAGCGTCGATCCGACGGTTGCAGTCGCCGCCGCAGCGCACTCCAGCTGTTTATCGCATGAACCGCCTCGTAGGCAATGATTTTTTCGAGCACATTGGCTGGCGTGTGCCAGTCGATTTCGCGTAGCACCAGAAAGCCCCGATTGAACCAGGACACGAACAAGTGCCTCAAGTCGACGTCGATTCTCGCCAGAGAAGGCTCATCGCGCATGTGCCGATGCAACTGCTGACGCATCTTCACCAACTCGTGCGTTGCTCCCGGTACCTGGTTGAGTCGCCGGAACAACTCCTGTCGGCGCGGCTCCACACTGGCACGGAGCATTTCGAGGTTCCTGGCGGTGGTGTCCTGCGCGTAGCGCTGTGCCGCACGCACACAGTATTCAGCGTTGATATCGAAACGCGTGTTAAGTAGCTCGAAGAACTCCCGCTGCTCCTGCTCATCCGCAGCAGCAAAGCGCGCGAGTATGCCGCGTGCAATCCTGTTTCCCGACATCTCGCCCCGTTGCGACAACAGCGCGTCGCACAGGTCCACGAAACTCCCGGCACCGGCCGCTGCGTTCAGCGCACTTGCGGGGTCGCGCGTGAACACGGCACCCAGAATATCCTGCAGAAAACTGATACGGCTCATGGGACGCGCTCGCGACCGGATTCCGCGTTATTGTCCCACAGCTTGTCCCATCCCGGCGTCGCTTAAGTCAGGTCACATGCAGCGGCCACGCCATGAACAAGCCCACCAGCAGCAAACCCGGAAAAACACCCGCAAGAACCAGGCGGCCAATAGACGACTCGGTAGCAATGCCGTAGACGATCATCGTGGCCGATGGCGGATGCAATATGCCAAGGGTGCCGCCAGCTACAATCAATCCTGCGGCCACACCACCGGGAAACCTGCGCTTGCCCATTTCCGGAATACCCATCTTGCCGATCGCTGCGCAGGCCCAAGAACAAGAACCGCACATGGCCGCGCATGGCCGCAGAGCAGGCACAGGCCCCGAGGTTCGGGATCAACAGCCCATCCGGGACACGCGTCACCCACCTGCCCGGCGCCTCGTGAAGCCAGCGCCTGCACGTTACCTCGGCGGGACACCCCGGTGCTAGTGGTCTGTCCACTCGTTCGACGCAGCCCCAGCTACTGCTCGATGGCCGCTGTCCAGTTCGCCAGGAACCGACGGCGCTTGAGTGCATCGAGGTAGACGAGCAAGCCCGGTCCAAGTCGCACCGGGCGATAACGCAGGGTGTCCGCCAGTGCGTTCGTATCGATCGGCGGCACACCGATACTGCGAGTCAACACATCGCGCGCGACCGGCCCGACAAGAAAATCAATCATGTCGCCGGCAAGCTCCACCTGCGTAGCGCCCACGGGTATGAAGGCGGTTCGCTGCAACACATGCGTGAAGTCCGACAGTGGCACCACCACACCATCGCTGGAGGTGGCCAACGCGGCATCCGCGTAGCCCCCCACAACGTTGTAGGCAACGGCGATCTCTCCATTCTCGAGATCCTGCAGCATGTCGGCGCTACAACAATACAAGCGTGGTGACAACTCACCCATGGCCTCGATCAATCGGGAGTAGACATCCGAGCGACGCGAATCCTGCGTCGCGATCAGGTAACCGACACCCGAGGCGCGCACATCATAGGTACCGATGCGTCCCCGAAAGCGATCCGGGTGCGCGCGCAGCAAACGAATGAGATCATCGCGATCCTCCGGCAAGTCGAGCCCCTGAAAGGCGCGACGAGACACGATAAGGCTCGCAGGCTCCTGGGTAAATCCGTACAACTGTTCGCGCCAATGCGACCAGCTCGGCAAGGACGCGACCGCAGGAGTACGGAAGTGTCGCCCAAAGCCATCGTTGACGAGCTTTATCTGCAGATCCATCGCAGACGACACGATGAGATCGGCGATCGCCGGATCCTCCCGAACTGCTTCGAATACTTCGCGACTTGACGCAATGGTGTAGCGCACCGCCACGTCCGGACGGGCTGCTTGCCAGGCGTCAATCAGCGGCCCAAACAAGCTGAGATCGGTCGTTGACAGCACATGCAACTCACTGCTCTCGCTACTCGGACTACGCGCTTCGAAGACGTGTTCCGACTCGATGACAAGACCCGCCCGCACCGGCAGGCACATGGCCCACAACAACACACACGCCACAGTTTGCCTCATGCGGCGGGCAAGCTCAGTTCCACGGAAGTACCGCGGTCTTCAGCCGGAGACAACACCACCTGACCGTCATGCGCATTGACGACCTGCTCGACAATGGCAAGACCCAGCCCCGACCCGACGACATCGTCAACGTTGGATCCCCGGATGTAACGCTGACTCAGATCGAGCGGACTCTCGCCCCCCAGGCCGCGGCCACGATCACGTATGTGCACAACAGCATCTCCCGCACGCCGCGTGGTCGTGACATCAATTCGCGTTTCCGCAGGCGAGTACTTGACGGCGTTGTCGATCAGATTGCGCAAGGCGGTCTCGAGTTGCACACGATCTCCGGTCACGTCGAGCCCGCGCTCTATCCTGCAATCGAACTCGACGTCGCGCATCTCTGCAAGCGGACGAAAACGTTCGACCACTTCATCGGTCAGGCGCCCGATATCCAGCCGCTCGAGCGCCATGCGCTCGCTGCGATGCCCGACCATCGCATGTTCCAGCAACTGATCGGCCGAACGTGCGCTCGCGTCGACCGCGCGCACCAGCTCGCGCATGGTCCTGCGCATCTCAGGGTCTTCGCTACGGCGCATCGCAGTCTCGGCGCGAGTGCGCACGATGGCCAGTGGCGTGCGCACGTGATGCGCAGCCTCCGCAATCAGTGTTTCGGTTCGCTCCAGAGTTGCATCCAGTCTTGCCATGAAGCGATCCAGCGCGTTGCCCAGCGGCTCCAGCTCACGTGGCAAAGGCTCGCGCAGGGGTCTCAGGTCTGCGGGCCCACGCCGTTCGACGGATCCTGCGACCCGTCGCAAGGGTGCAAACGCACGACGTACGGCGTAAGCACACAACACCCCCGCCAGAGCAAACGCACCGATACCGATCAAGGCCGCTCGACGAGCCGCGGCAGACACGATTGCTTCCTGTCCGTAGCGAGTTTGCGCCACCAGCACTTCGGCAGGAACGGTTCTGCCATCGATTGCCACGCGTCGCGACAAGGCGGCGACGCGTACGGGCTGTCCCTGATGGACAGAACTGTAGAACACGGTTTCTGCAGGATTTGGCGCTTGCTCGGGCGGTAGAAGTTCAGCGTATCCGGTCAAGGTGTCACCATCGGCGATGACACGGTAGAAGACGCTGTCGTCGCTGACAGCTCCGAGCATGGCAAGCGCCCCGTAAGGAATATCCACCACCAGTGCGCCATCGTCGGCCTGCAAGCCTTCGGCAATCGCTTCGGCGGACGCGGCCAGCAAACCATCGTGAGTGGATTCGGCAACTTCATTCGAAGATGCACGCACCGCAACGTAGAGTAAACCGGACAACAGCGCCGCGATGGCCATCAATGCGATCAGCAAACGTCGCGCAACCGATGGAGCCTTGAGTCGTGCAGGCACGGTGCTCACGCGGCGGAATCCAGTCGTATCAAGCGATAGCCAACGCCACGCACGGTTTCTATGCGCACGGAAGCAGACGCTGCAATCGCCTTGCGTACGCGACCCACGTAGACTTCGATCGCATTGTCAGATACCGACTCGAGTACCCCGAAGACGCGGTCATGCAGTTGCGACTTCGAGTACACCCTTCCGGGAGAACGCGCAAGCACGTGCAACACCCTGAGTTCCCGGTTACGCAGGGTGGTCTGGCAACTGCCGATACTGACTGTCGCGCATTCGGTATCGACGACCAGATCTCCGAGCGTCAGCACATCCGCGCCATGCCCATGCCGTCGCAACACGGCGCGGCAGCGCGCACCGAGTTCCGCAAAGTCCACTGGCTTGGTGATGTAGTCATCGGCGCCCGCGTCAAGGAGGCTCACGCGGTCGGCAACCGCACTGCGCGCGGTCAGCACGATGACCGGCGTCTCGATAGAGGCGCGACGCTGCCGGGCGAGGAAGTGTCGACCATCGCCATCAGGCAGCTGGATATCGAGCAACAACAGGTCGAACTGCTCGCTCATCAGGAAGGCATCAGCCGCCGCCAGATCGGCGGCGTGTTCTACCACGTGCCCGTCCAGTGATAGCCGCTCGACCACACTTTGGGCGAGCTCGATGTTGTCCTCGATCAGCAGGAATCGCATTCGCGCAAGCCTAACGGAGCAGCCCCCATCCGTGAAGCCTCCTCATGACAGGTTGATGTCAGGTTCACGAATCAAGCTGCGCCCAGACGCGCCATACGCCGCGTTGGGTATCACCTGGAGGAGCTACCATGTCAAGAACCCGTCTTACGACTGCCGCACTCGCGGCGGCATTGTTGTCCATTGGCGCCGGCCCCGGTGCTGTTAGCGCGGCCGAGTGCATTGCACCCGCCAATCCCGGCGGTGGCTGGGACTTCACCTGCCGATCCATCGGCAAGATCATGTACGACATCGGCGCGGTTGAAGAGCCGGTTCAGGTCACCAACATGGCCGGTGGCGGCGGTGGTCTCGCCTATTCGCACGTGGTCAACGAGCGATCGGATGATTCCGAACTCATCGTTGCAGCATCAAGCGCCACGGCCACTCGTCTCGCACAAAACGCCTACGGCGGCATGACCGCGGATCAGGTCCGCTTTGTCGGCGCGATTGGCGCTGATCCGGGTGTACTCGTCGTTGCTGCCGATTCCCCGTACGAGTCACTGACCGACCTGCTCGATGCCGTCAAGGCGGATCCTGCGAGCGTAGCTTTTGCCGGCGGTTCTGCTGTTGGTGGTTTCGATCACCTCAAGGTGCTGATGGCGCTTGACCGTGTCGGCTTCGACGACATCACCAGCGTCAAGTACATCGGCGTTGACGGTGGAGCCGATGCTGTCACTCAAACGGTCGGTGGATTCACGCAGGCGATGACTGGTGACATGTCAGAGATCGTTGGCTTCCTGAAGGCCGGAGACGTTCGCGTCATTGCCGTACTCACCGAAGAGCGTGTGCCTGGCTTTGAGGACATCCCCACCGCGAAGGAGCAAGGTGTCGATGTGGTTGCGGTCAACTGGCGTGGACTCTACGTCCCGAAGGACATCTCTGACGAGGACTACCAGAAGTGGGCAGACGCACTTCAGAAAGTGGCTGACAGCGACGAGTGGGCAGAGCAGATGACCGCCAACGGTCTGGCTCCGTTCACCCGCGTTGGTAGCGATTTCCAGAACTATGTCGACCAGGTGGTTGGCGAGATCAACCAGATGTCCAAGGACATCGGTGTCATTCAGTAAGCACACGCAAGCCACATCAGTATTACCAGGCTTGTATTTGAATGGCGCGTTGTAGACAAGCGATAATTCAGTGCGACGAGGACTGACTCATGAGTGACCGAGTACTAGGCCTCGTCGCGCTGGTGGCTGGATTGGCCTACGCGTTTGCCTCAACGAAAATTCCCACAAGCTTTCTCGCCGACCCGCTCGGTCCGAAAGCCTTCCCGATGATATTGGGCGCGACCACTGCCCTGTGCGGTCTGTTGATCGCACTCAAACCCGATCGGCCCGGACCACAATGGCCGGCACCGATCACCTGGTTTGCTCTTGCAATTGCCGTCAGCGTGCTCATCGGCTACGCGCTTACGTTGAAACCGCTCGGCTTCCTTATTCCTACAGCGGTCGCTGCAAGCATCCTGAGCTTTCAGATTCGCCCGAAGATCATCGCCTCTCTGGCGACAGGCGTGGGCTTGTCGCTCGGGCTGTATGCCGTGTTTCGTTTTGTTCTCGGACTGAGTCTTGCGGCCGTACCGCGCGGGTGGATCGCCTGATGGAAACCCTGTCCCTGCTCGCTGACGGATTTGCCGTAGCACTCAACCCCTTCACCCTGATGCTTGCCGTTGCCGGCTGCATCATCGGCACGATCGTCGGCGCGCTGCCCGGGCTCGGTCCGTCCAACGGTGTCGCCATCCTGATTCCACTGGCGTTCAGCTTCGGGCTGGATGCCACCGAAGCGCTGATCCTGATGACAAGCGTGTACTACGGCGCCATGTATGGCGGGCGCATCAGCTCGATACTGCTGAACATCCCGGGCGATGAGCCAGCGATGATGACCACACTCGACGGCTATCCCATGGCCAAGGCCGGACGCGCATCGGATGCCCTCGTGCTCTCCGGTGTCGCATCCTTTGTGGGTGCCTTCCTCGCCACCATCGGCCTGATGCTGCTGGCGCCGATGCTGGCTCAGGTGGCCTTCCTGTTCGGGCCGGCAGAGTACTTTGCGCTCTACCTGCTCGCGTTCTCCACCCTCGGCGGCATCGCCTCCAACAACCAGCGCAAGGCAGCGCTTGCCGCGTGCATTGGCCTTGCGATCGCGATGATCGGGCTCGACAATTCGAGCGGGATGCCGCGCCTGACCGGCGGCAACCTTCACCTGATGGACGGCGTGGACTTTCTCGTCGCCATCGTCGGGCTGTTTGCAGTCTCCGAGGTGTTCATCTTCATCGAGAGCCACGGCAAATCCTCGGCCATCGGCGTGAAGCTCGACAAGATCACGATACCCGTCAAGGACATCATCGCAAGCTCCGGCACCATGCTGCGCTCCACGGTCATCGGCTTTGTCGCGGGCATTCTTCCGGGCGCTGGCGCATCCCTCGGGAGCTTTCTTGCCTACATGGGTGAGAAGAGCTACGTGCGCGACAACTCGCGTTTTGGTAAGGGCGATCCGCGCGGAGTCGCAGCACCAGAGGCTGGTAACAATGCCGCGGCCGGCGGCGCCCTGGTCCCGATGTTGACCCTCGGTGTGCCCGGGTCCGGTACGACTGCGGTGTTGCTTGCGCTGCTGATGACACTGAACATCACCCCCGGCCCACTGTTGTTTACCGAACGCCCGGACGTGGTCTGGGGTCTGATCGCAGCCCTGCTGATCGCCAACTTCGTGCTGTTGATACTCAACGTGCCGATGGTGCGCATTTTCGTGAAGGTGCTGTCAGTGCCGCCCAGTGTGCTGCTGCCCGGTGTCTGCATGGTCTCCTTCGTCGGTATCTACTCCTTGTCGGGGAGCTACTTCGACCTGTTGTTGATGATCGGCTTCGGGGTGCTCGGCTATCTCCTTCGCAAGCTCGATGTACCGACGGTACCGATCATCCTCGGTATCCTGCTCGGCAACCACATGGAAGATTCCTTGCGACGCGCGATGGTGCTGTCAGGTGGCGAGTGGCAGTATCTGTTCTCGTCGACCATCGCTATCGGACTCTGGATTGCCGCTGTTGTCGGGTTCATCGCACCGCTGTTTCTCAAGCGCTTCTTCGCCAAGCCGGTGCCGCTTGACGACACCACCGCAGACACGGCATCGGCTGACTCGAAACCGGCATCCTGAACCGACACTTGAGCCGCAGGCCACCGGCAGTGGACAATGCCGGTTCCACCTCTGCGCCTCCTTCCCCGTCAGTGTCCACACGCATCCTGGTTCCCTCCGGCGTCCTCGGCCTCGGTTTTGATCGCGATGCCCTCGCGACCGGCGTAGCGATGCAACCCGACCTGATCGCCATCGACGGTGGGTCCACCGATTCCGGGCCCGTGTACCTCGGCACCGGGACCTCCAAATATGCAAGAGCGGTAACCGATGGCGAATGGCGCGAGCTCCTCGCAGCGCGACACACAGCAGGCTGCCCACTGGTCATCGGCTCTGCAGGTACCTGCGGTGTCGACAGCGAAGTCGATGCCCTTGTTGCGCTGACGCAAGCATGGGCCGACGAAAATGCAACGCCGCTGCGCATCGCCTGCCTCTACACGGAAGTCGACCCCGGCCCGGTACAGATGGCGATCGATGAAGGACGCATCCACGCACTCGGCGCCATCCCCGTGGACGATGCCTTGCGAGACGCCGTTGGTGACTGCAGGCACATCGTCGCGCTAGCAGGCGCCGAAGCGATCGCAGCAGCACTGGCCGAGGATGTCGATGTCGTGATTGCAGGCCGCGCGACCGACACGGCCTTGTTCGCCGCGTTACCCATTGCCCGCGGTGCCGATGCGGGCGCGGCCTGGCATGCCGCCAAGACCGTGGAATGCGGAGCGCTATGCAGCACCTCACCGGCCAGCGGTGTCGTCATCGTCGATATCGATGAGAGTGGCTTCACCGTGCAAGCGGTCGCGAAAGACGCTGAGTGCACGCCCTACACGGTGTCGGCCCACATGCTGTACGAGAACACCGATCCGCTCGTGCTGCATGAGCCGGGTGGGCGCCTCGATGTCAGCGATGCGGCTTACGAACACACCGATGGTGGCGTTCGCGTCACCGGCTCGCGCTGGATCCCCGATGATCGCTATACCGTGAAGCTCGAAGGCGCACGACAGGTCGGGCATCAGTGCAGTTCACTCGTTCTGATCAGGGAAGCACGCTACATCGCGGCCATTGACTGTTGGTGCAACGCACTGCGCGCGCGACTGCAGGAAGACGTGGCCCGTCACATCGGAACGCTCGACTACACGGTGGAGCTCCGACGTATCGGACTGGACGCAACGCTCGGTGAGGCCGAGTTCGACACGCAGCTTCCCGCGGAAATCGGTGTGTTGTTGCTGGTGACTACCGAGACCGCTGAACAGGCACTGTCCATCGCTCGCCTTGCCAACCCCTTGTTGTTACACCTCGGCCTGCCCGAGGACGTCAGCATGCCGAGCTTCGCGTTTCCCTACACGCCGGCAGAAACGCCTCGCGGTCCCGTGTACGCCTTTGCGCTCGACCATGTGATGCACATCGATCGCTGGGAGGACGCCTGTCGCATGGAGATTGTCGAACCCGTGAACCGCCAGAGCGCCTGATACCCATGACTCAATCGATCGCCATCATCGGTGCAGGCCTGATGGGTCATGGCATCGCACATGTGATGGCAGCGGCGGGTCATCAGGTCAAGGGGTTCGACCGCTCTTGCGAGGCACTTGCAAGTCTGCCCGAACGGCTTGTCGCCGTGTCAGCACTGCTCGATGAAAATGGCGAGGCAGCGCAGCGGGTCCAGGCCTGCACAACACTGGAACAGGCAGCAGACAATGCCGATGTCGTGATCGAGGCGGCCGCAGAGGACGTGCACGTCAAGCGGCGCATCGTCGCAGAGCTTGAGGCCGTGGTGTCCGAGAGCACCATCACTACATCCAACACATCGGCCCTGCCCATCACCCAGATTGCGCTCGAGGCGCAAAGTCCCGAGCGCATCGTCGGCTCACACTTCTGGAATCCACCTCACCTCGTCAAGCTTGTCGAGGTGACGCAGGCCGAGCGCACCAGTGATGAAACCGTCGAGAAGACCTTGGCCTTGTTCAATGCGGCAGGTCATCACGCGGTCCATGTATGACAGGATATTGCAGGGTTTATCGGCAACCGCATGCAGCATGCGCTCAAACGCGAAGCCATCGCGCTGGTCGCCTTCGGGCGTGTGCGATGCCAGGACCGTCGATGAGGTGGTCAAGCGCGGATTCGGCAGCCGACTCTCCGTGCTCGGCCCACTCGAGCAATCGGATCTCGTCGGGCTGGATCTGACCCGGTCGATACACAGCACCTTGATGCCTGCCATCGACGCGACAGACCGACCTCATCCCTATCTCGAGGCACTGGTTGCCGACGGACATCTCGGCATGTCCACCGGCAAGGGCTTCCACGACTGGACACCCGAGTCAGCCAAGAAAGTCCGCGATCGACTGAACCGGTTTCTGGCGCGGCAGGCGCATCAATCCAAGGCCCCGGACACTGAAGACTGAGACACCGTCGCCAGGCAATTTCCGCTCCTTTTTGCTAGACGCCAATCATTAATTGATTGACGTCTATCATTCCGTGCCTGATACTGGACCTCGTGAGCAGATCGAGCACCAGCAGAAGCATCAGCACAACGGAGCCCAGAGCGCCCACGCTTACGGATGTCGCTGAGGCCGCAGGCGTCAGCTACGCCACCGCAGACCGCGTGGTCAACCAGCGTGGCAACGTGGCCGCAAAATCGATGCGCAAGGTGCAGGACGCCATGTCTGCGCTGGGCTATGTGCGTAATCTTGCCGCTGCCAACCTGTCGCGTCAGCGCACATACCGGCTCGCCTTCCTGCTACCGGGCGGCAGAAACGCCTTTTTCAATCGAATGCGCGCCCACGTGGAAAGTGCTGCGACACGCCTCGCTGCCGATCAGATCACCGTCGAGGTCATCGATATCGACGCCTTTGCCATAAAGGGACTCCGGCAAAGTCTCAAGGCCCTGGATGCATCGCGCTATGACGGCATCGCCGTCGTTGGCCTTCGGGCAGATGAGATTGTCGAGCCTCTCGACGACCTCGGCAGCACCGGTACCATCATCGTCGGGCTGGTATCCGACCTACCGGAAAAGCACCGCAGCGCGTACATCGGCATAGACAACGAATCCGCGGGGCGCACCGCCGCGCGATTGTTGGGTCTTGCGCATGGCCCCGGAGCAAAAGGACGTATCCAGCTGCTCGCCGGATCCCTGAGCTCAGTGGATCACGCCGAACGCCTCAAAGGATTTACCGATGTCATCACATCGGACTTCCCGATGATCAAGTGCCTTGATCCGATCATGACAAGGGATCGGGCCAACGCGGTCAAAACAGCCGTGGAACACGCGCTGCGAAAAGGCAGCACGACTACGGCCCTGTACAACGCGGGTGCCGGAAATGCCGGTCTGACAACAGCGCTACGAGAGCGAAACAAACGTTCACGCCCCCTCTGTGTCGTGCATGAGCTCGTGCCACACACATTGGCAGGGCTGCGTGAAAAGTACATCGATGTGGTCATCGACCAGCGACCGGACATCGAGGTGAACCGTGCAGTAACGCTGATGAAGGATCTGATTGACGGACGTCAACCACTCCACACTCACGCATTGGTTCCGACGATTTATCTACACGACAACGTGCCCTGCGACGTGCACGGCATCTCACCAGGAAACGACAAGCAAACGTGACTGATTTCTTCAAAGACGTAGAGAAAGTCGAATTTCAGCCTGAATCTACCGGGCTCGCCTATCGACACTACAACCCGGACGAGATGGTTCGCGGCAAGCGCATGGAAGACCACCTGCGTTTCGCAGTGGCCTACTGGCATAGTTTTGCTTGGCCCGGCGGTGATCCCTTTGGCGGCGAAACCTTCGAACGCCCGTGGTTTGGCGACACATTGGATCTCGCAAAGCTCAAGGCCGATGTGGCCTTCGAGATGTTCGACATCCTCGGCGTGCCCTACTTCTGCTGGCACGACGCAGACATTCGCCCCGAAGGCAATACCTTTGCCGAGAGCCAGAAAAACTTCGAGGCCATGATCGACTACCTGGCAGAGAAGATGAGCAGCAGCAAGACTCAGCTGTTGTGGGGCACGGCCAACCTCTTCAGCCATCGCCGCTTCATGTCCGGTGCGGCGACCAACCCCGACCCGGATATCTTTCGTTGGTCGGCTGCGGTGGTCAAGAATTGCATGGACGCCACCCACAAGTTGCAGGGCGAGAACTACGTGCTGTGGGGCGGGCGCGAGGGTTACGAGACCCTGCTCAACACGGATCTGCGTCGGGAGCGCCAGCACGCCGGACGCTTTCTGCAGATGGTGGTCGAGTACAAGCACAAGATCGGCTTCAACGGCACCATCCTCGTCGAGCCAAAGCCGCAGGAACCGTCCAAGCATCAGTACGACTACGACGTCGCCACCGTCTACGGCTTTCTCAAGGAGTTCGGGCTCGAGAATGAAGTCAAGGTCAACATCGAGCAAGGTCACGCCATTCTCGCCGGCCATTCGTTTGAGCACGAGCTCGGATTGGCCGCATCGCTCGGTGTACTGGGTTCCATCGACATGAATCGCAACGACTACCAGTCCGGTTGGGACACCGACCAGTTCCCGAACAACGTGCCGGAAGTCGCCCTCGCCTACTACGAGGTCCTCAAGGATGGAGGCTTCAGCACCGGCGGCACCAACTTCGACGCCAAGTTGCGCCGCCAATCATTGGACCCTGTCGATCTGATCGCCGGGCACGTCGGTGCGATGGACGTGTGCGCTCGAGGCTTCAAGGCAGCGGCGGCGATGCTCGAGGACGGCACACTCGAATCCATGCGCGAGGCGCGCTACGCGGGTTGGGACACCGCCGCAGGCAAGGCGCTGCTGCAAAGTGACCTCGCCAGCATTGCCGAGAAGGTCGTCGCCGAGGGCATCGATCCGCAACCCCGCTCCGGTCAACAGGAAGTCCTCGAAAATATCGTCAATCGATTCGTCTAGTCACTCTCGACCGAGTCCGCCGAACCACTGAAAAACCACAGGACAAACATCATGAAAAATCTGAAAGGACCCGCGCTGTTTCTGGCCCAGTTTGCGGGTGATGAGGCACCGTTCAACAGCTGGGACAGCATCACTCGCTGGGCAGCTGACTGCGGCTACAAGGGCGTTCAGGTACCGAGTTGGGATGCTCGGCTGTTCGATCTCGACAAGGCGGCGTCCAGCAAGGACTACTGCGACGAATTCTGCGGTGTCGCCAAGGCCAACGGTATCGAGGTCACCGAATTGTCGACGCATCTTCAGGGACAACTGGTCGCGGTACATCCGGCCTACGACAGCGCCTTCGACGGTTTTGCTGATCCATCTGTACACAACAACCCGACAGCCCGACAGGCCTGGGCTGTCGATCAGGTGAAAAAGGCGTTGAGCGCGTCGGCACACATGGGCATCAAGAACATGGCGTCGTTTTCGGGCGCCCTTGCCTGGCCGTATGTATATCCGTGGCCGCAGCGCCCGGCAGGGCTTGTCGAGACGGCGTTTGACGAGTTGGCCGCGCGCTGGCGCCCGATCCTTGACCACGCCGAGGACATGGACGTGAACGTCTGCTACGAAATTCACCCCGGCGAAGACCTGCACGATGGCATTACCTTCGAGATGTTCCTTGAGCGTGTCGACAACCATGCACGCTGCAACATGCTGTATGACCCGTCTCACTACGTCCTGCAGTGTCTGGACTACATCGACAACATCGACATCTACAAGGACCGTATCAAGATGTTTCACGTCAAGGATGCAGAGTTCAATCCGACCGGTCGCCAGGGCGTGTACTCAGGCTATCAACCCTGGGTGGACCGCGCTGGTCGGTTCCGCTCGCTCGGTGATGGTCAGGTCGACTTTGGCGCGATCTTCTCGAAGATGGCCGCCAACGATTTCGATGGTTGGGCCGTAGTCGAGTGGGAGTGCTGCCTGAAGCACCCCGAAGACGGTGCGCGTGAGGGCGCCTTGTTCGTGTCGGATCACATCATTCGCGTCACCGAGCGCGCCTTCGACGATTTTGCCGACGGTGGCACCGACGAGGCAGCCAACCGCAAGATGCTGGGGATCGACTGATGGCCAACACCGATCGAATTCGCCTTGGCATGGTTGGCGGAGGCAACGATGCCTTCATCGGTGGCGTCCACCGTATCGCGTCGCGCATCGATGATCGCTTCGAACTCGTGGCGGGCGCGTTGTCGTCAACCCCCGAGAAGTCACAGGCCTCCGGCAAGGCTCTCGGCCTGCCGCGCATCCATGATGACTTTCAACAGATGGCAGCCGCTGAAGCGGCTCGCGAAGATGGCATCGAGGCGGTGTCCATCGTCACGCCCAATCACATGCACTTTGCCGCGGCCAGCGCGTTCCTGGCACACGGTATTCACGTGATCTGCGACAAGCCGCTGACATCCAGTTCAGAAGATGCTGCGGCCATGGCCAACGCCGTGAACGACTCTTCCGGTCTGTTCATCCTGACGCACAACTACACCGGTTATCCGATGATTCGTCAGGCCAAGGCCATGATAGAGGCGGGTGCGCTTGGAGACATCCGCATCATTCAAGCGGAGTACCCACAGGACTGGTTGAACACACCCGTCGAACGTGAAGGCCTGAAGCAGGCGGAATGGCGCACCGACCCCAAGCGCTCTGGTGCCGGTGGCTCGATCGGTGACATCGGCACACACGCTCACAACCTCGCCTGCTTTGTCACCGGTCTTTCCGTTGAAAGCCTGTGTGCAGATCTGCATACCTTCGGTGCCGGACGCACGCTCGATGACAATGCACACATCATGCTTCGTTTTGGCGGTGGCGCACGTGGCATGTTGTGGTCAAGCCAGGTGGCCCCTGGCAACGAGAACGCATTGAAGCTGCGGGTGTACGGTAGCGAGGGCGGCCTTTCGTGGAATCAGGAAGATCCCAACTACCTGTGGTTCACACCCCAGGGGCAAGCCACTCAATTGTTGACTCGCGCAGGCCCGGGGGCCAACGATGCAGCCGGCGCCGTATCGCGCATCCCGGCCGGTCACCCCGAAGGCTACCTCGAAGGTTTCGCCACCATTTATACCGAGGCGGCCGATGCGATACGTGCAGTACAATCCGGTACATCACGAGAAACTGCAATGGGTCTGTTGCCAGGCATCAAGCAAGGACTCGACGGGATGAGTTTCATACACGCCTGTGTCGAATCATCCGCCAGCGATTCGAGGTGGGTCACGCTCTGATGCGCAAGCGCGCCGTGGCGATGACAAGGACGTCTTACTGATGGTTGTATCGGTCACCGCCGAAGGTTCACTGGCCTTTGTGGAGATCGACAATCCGCCGGTCAATGCTGCCTCTCAGGCGGTACGCGCCGGACTATTGTCCGCAGTACACAGCATCGACAAGGAAGATGCCATCACTGCAGTCGTACTCCACTGCGCCGGCAGGACGTTCATGGCGGGTGGGGACATCAAGGAATTTGATGCCCCTCCGGTCGAGCCCCACCTGCCTGATGTGCTACGTGCCATAGAGCTCGCACGCACACCGTGGATTGCCGCCCTTCATGGCTCCGTCCTCGGCGGCGGACTGGAGCTCGCCATGGCCTGCCACCACCGCCTTGCTCACACGGACACACGGCTGGGTCTTCCCGAAGTCACCCTCGGCCTGATACCCGGTGCCGGCGGCACGGTTCGGCTGCCCCGACTCGTGGACACGACGCTTGCGTTGACAATGGTTGCCGGAGGAAAACCCATCACCGCAGCTGCCGCGCTGCAGGCGGGCCTGATAGACGCGGTGACCAGCAACGATGTCATCGACGAAGCGATTCAACGCGCCACGGCATTGCCAGCGGGCGAACTCCCTCGCCCGACACTTGAACGCGCGGTGGCACCGCATGACGCCACTGCCTTCGAGAAAGCCAGGATATCGATAAGCCGCAAGGCCAAGGGCCAGGCGTCCATCCCTGCTGCAATCGCCGCTGTTGAGCGCGCAATCACGCGTCCGGCGCAAGAGGCGCTGCAAGCAGAGCGCGACACCTTTCTCGAACTCAAGGCATCCACGCAATCAGCTGCGCTGCGGTACATCTTCTTTGCCGAACGCGGCGCGCTCGCAGACTCGCGCTGCAAGACACCGGCACAGGACCTGAACACGATTGGCGTCATCGGCGGCGGCACCATGGGCGCCGGTATCTCTGCAGCCTGCCTGCTCTCGGGACTCACGGTCACCATGGTGGAACGCGACGCAGACGCTGCCACCGCCGGAAAGTCCCGAGTACATGACATCCTCCAACAAAGCCTGAAACGCGGCCTGCTGTCAGCCGAAGAACACACCACAACCCTGGAGCGGTTCTCGACTGATATCAGCTACGGCGGTATGGCCAACGCAGACCTGGTCATTGAAGCGGTCTTCGAAGAAATGAGCGTCAAGCAAGCTGTACTCAACGCTGTCGACCAGGTAACCCGACCCGAGACCATTCTCGCGACCAATACGTCGTACCTGGATGTCAACGCCATTGCGCAGAGCGTTACTGACGCAAGCCGCGTCATCGGGCTGCACTTCTTTTCTCCGGCGCACATCATGAAGCTGCTGGAAATTGTCGTTGCGGACTCCACGGCCGACAGCGTTGTTTCCAGCTGCGCACGACTATCAAAGCAGCTTGGCAAGATCGGCGTACTCGCCGGGGTCTGCGACGGCTTCATCGGTAACCGAATCATGTCCGCCTACCGATACGAAGCAGACCGACTGCTCCTGGAAGGCGCCCTACCCTGGGATATCGACGCGTGCATGCGCGACTTCGGCTTCCCGATCGGCGTGTTCGAAATGCAGGACCTCGCTGGTCTTGATATCGCCTGGGCCATGCGCAAACGGCGCGCGGCAGAGCAACCCGATGACCCCGACTACATCGCCATCGCCGACAGGATCTGCGAGAAGGGGTGCTTCGGACGCAAGACAGGCCAAGGCTGGTACCAGTATGGCGACAATGGGGAGATGACACCGTCGGATGACACGGTGGCCATCATCGAATCCGAACGCTCATCAGCGGGCGTTGGCATCCAATCATTTACCGCTGACGACCTGCTCGCACGCATCCTTGCGCGCATGCAGGACGAAGCGCGAAGGGTACTGGCCGAGGGCATCGCGTCACGACCGCAGGACATCGATGTGGTCATGGTCAACGGATATGGCTTCCCCCGTTGGCGCGGTGGGCCGATGTTCGGCAGGCACTGAATTCCGCGCGTCACGAAATCTGATAAGTTGAGGCGTTGCCGCGGTGACCGTTCAGGCAGCAGCGCACGTGCACACACGCGCTTTCCCTGCCCCGGCTGGAGTTACCTCATCCGATATGACTGCACCAGACGTACACACATTTTTTGACGAGCCGACCAACTCGGCATGCCACATCGTCAAGGATCCTGCGACCAACGCCATCGCCATCATCGATTCGATCATGGACTTCGATGCCGCAGCAGGAAGAACCCACACCACGCATGCGGACATGTTGATCGATCTGATCACCGAAAACGGCTGGCAGGTGGACTGGATTCTCGAGACACACGTACACGCAGATCACCTGTCCGCCGCGCCTTACCTTGCCAGCAAGCTCGGCGGCAGGATTGCCATCGGCGCAAACATCGCCACGGTGCAACAAACCTTCGGCAAGATCTTCAACGCGGGTACCGAGTTCGAAATGGACGGTAGCCAGTTCGACCGGCTATTCGACGATGGCGACACATTCGACATCGGCGAACTCACGGTGACGGTCATGCATACGCCAGGGCACACCCCAGCGTGTGTCACCTACGTCGTGGGCGATGCCGCATTTATCGGCGATACGCTGTTCATGCCGGACTTCGGCACCGCTCGTGCCGACTTCCCTGGTGGCTCGGCCACCGATTTGTACGCATCCATCCAACGCATCCTCTCGCTACCGGATGACACGCGATTGTTCTTGTGTCACGACTACAAGACCAAGGGACGCGACACGTTCTGCTGGCAAACCACCGTCGCTGAGCAGAAGCTCAATAACATACACGTGGGCGGCAACAAGTCGAGGGATGAGTTTGTGAACTTCCGGACGGAACGGGACGCACAGCTTGCCATGCCAAAACTGATCATCCCCTCGATTCAGGTCAACATGAACGCCGGAAGGATGCCGGACCCGGATGAGGATGGGCAGGTGTACCTGAAGGTGCCCATCAACAAGCTTTAACGCTTGTATTGCGTTGGGCAGTACGCCCGCGTCACATCCGTCGGCCGCTTCTTGCCGTGCTTGGTGACGCGGCCGGTCACGCGTTTTCGCCACAAGCGGAAGCTGCTCGGTTTCAGTTCCGCGCGCATGAGCTTGATCACGGCTGACTCGTTCAGCCCGAAACTCGCCTCGATGGCGTCGAAAGGCGTACGGTCCTCCCAGGCCATTTCGATGATCCGGGATACGTCCTCCTCACCCAGGACACCCTTGCCATTGTCTGCGTCCACGCTTCGCCTCAATGTGCCCTGTGGCTATTCACCGGGCTGTTCAACCGCAACCGTAGCCTACCTCAGGCGCGCTGATTTTCCAGGCTATTGGTAAAGCCTGGTTGGCCGGTTAGTATGCTGGCAGACCCACCTACCCCAGAGACACACCACTGCGCACGTGAGCACCGTCAACGATCATTGCCGCCTGGTTCGTGCCAAGAACGCCGGCCCGTTTCGGCTTACCGTGGATTGCTTTTGCAAGGACGACGATGCGTACGCAACGCTCGTGGATGTGCTCGATGTTCAGCGCGTTGCCACGGCGCTCAACGCCGACCCGGACACCGTCAGTCGATTTACCCTTGCCGATCTGAACGTTGTCAAATTCGGCCTGCAACGGCCAGTGGTACAAGGCAGCGTCGGTGATCGCGACTTGCATGGTGCGCAGTGGGCACACGTCGTTGCAAACCTCACCGTGGATGCTCCTGCGGCCCTCAAATCCATTGCGAGCCTGACGCTGGTGGTCAAGGAGTACGACGAGGCGATCGAGTGGTATACCAGCAAGCTCGACTTCGTGCTGAAGGAAGACACATCAATGGGCTCCAAGCGCTGGGTGGTCCTCTCAACCAGCGACGCGGGCCCGGATCTCGTACTTGCACGAGCAAGCGATGCCAGACAGTCCGCGCGAGTGGGTGATCAAACGGGCGGTCGGGTTGCCTTCTTTCTGCACACGCGCGATTTCAACGGGGATGTGCAGCGGTTCAGCGAGCGGGGTGTACGATTTCTGGAATCCCCACGGCAGGAAAGTTACGGACAGGTGGTGGTATTCGAGGATCTGTATGGCAATCAGTGGGATCTGTTGCAACCGAGCTGAACAGGGCTTCCCTATCGTTCGTCTCGTGTCATGCGGCGCTCGAGTCGACGCACACCATACGACACCAGCAGAATCAGCAGCAGGTACTCGAGGATAAGCACCGTGTAGATCTCGAGCGGCCGGTACTCTGCTGTAACCAGTTCGTTGGCTCGTCGCGTGAGCTCCTCCATGCCGATGATCGATACGAGCGACGACATCTTGAGCATGTACACCAACTGGTTGCCCAGCGGCGGCAACACGCGCTTGAT
Organism: uncultured Granulosicoccaceae bacterium; assembly: GCA_938006335.1. GTDB lineage: Bacteria > Pseudomonadota > Gammaproteobacteria > Granulosicoccales > Granulosicoccaceae > Granulosicoccus. The sequence goes on from CALLMF010000039.1 coordinate 64,570, forward strand.
GGCCTGCGGCAACACCACGTAACGCATGCGATCCATGTAACCCAGCCCGATGGAGTCGGCAGCCTCGAGCTGGCCGCGATCAATCGACTGGATGCCTGCGCGAAATATCTCCGCTTCAAACGCCGAGTCCGACAGGGCGAGCGCGATGACACCCGCCCAGAACACACTGACACTGATACCCATGACAATGGGAAGCCCGTAGTACACCCACAGGATGAGTACGAGGATCGGCACCGACCGAACACACTCCACGTAAACGCGATTTGCACCGCGCAACCAGCGACTCGTCGATATACCGGGTAGTGCCACCAGCAAACCCACCACAATCGAAATCGCGATGGCGGTAATCGACAGCAGCACGGTGTACTTCAGGCCGCCGAGCAAAAAAAGCAGATTGGACCGCCCGGTGTCGGTCAGGGGCGAGACCACATACCACTTGAGGCTGCCGGAGCAGCCTGCAAGCAATAACAGCAACAGCACGGGCAGCAGCCAGCGCAGGGGACGAACCGGCATGACACTCATCAGTGGTTGAGGATCCGCTGGAGAAATTCGGCCCCGCGCGGCGACGAAGGCGACGTAAAGAACGACTCGGGCGTGGTGTCTTCCATCACCTGTCCCTTGTCCATGAACACGATACGGTCAGCGACGCGACGCGCAAAGCCCATCTCGTGGGTGACTACGATCATCGTCATGCCGGTTTCAGCGAGTTCACCCATCACGTCCAGAACCTCGGAGATCATCTCCGGGTCCAAGGCCGATGTGGGTTCGTCAAACAGCATCAGCTTTGGCTCCATGCATAGACTCCTCGCGATGGCAACACGTTGCTGTTGACCCCCTGATAGCTGACGCGGGAACTTGTCGGCCTGCTCCGGTATGTGCACCCGATCGAGGTACTTGCGGGCGAGGGCTTCGGCGTCGGCTCGCGACAGCTTGCGCGCGCGCATCGGCCCGAGCGTGAGGTTGTCGAGTACCGACAGGTGCGGAAACAGATTGAACTGCTGGAATACCATGCCGACGTCGGTGCGCAGCTGGCGTAGCTCGCGAGCACGCATCGACGAACCCGCCGTGGTCACGGCCTTCCCGTCAAAGCGGATGGTGCCCTCGTCCGGCACCTCCAGACCATTGATACAGCGAATCAACGTGGACTTGCCCGAACCGGAAGGACCACAGATCACCACACGCTCCCCGTGCTGAACCGTAAGGTCGATGCCATCGAGCGCCTGGAAGTCGCCGTAGCGCTTGCCCACGCGCTCCAGGGAGACCATTGCGGTCTCTGCGCCAGGCGCAGGATCATGAGGTGGAACCGGCGTGGCCGCAGGTGCTGACGTCATCATGGCGTACAGAATGGGAACGGCCGGTATACTGGAGCCCTCAATCTTGAACAATCACGCGTTCTCATGCAAACCCTACGTTCTTTTCGTGTGTTGCCGGCCCTCCTTTTCAGTGTCGTTGCCGTATCCGTGCCGCTGGTGATGAGTGCCGCTCACGCCGCTGACTCGGTACTCGATGACATCCTTGCCGACGGCAAGTTGCTGGTCGGCACCACTGGCGACTGGGATCCGATGACCATGAAGGACCCCGCTACCAATACCTACAAGGGCTACGATATCGACGTCGTCACCGAGCTTGCCAAGGACCTCGAAGTCGACGTCGAATTCGTCGCAACAGACTGGAAAACCCTGGTCAATGGCATCGCGGCCGGTAAATACCACATGACCGGCAGCGCCTCCATCAGCGCCGGGCGCGCCAAGGCGGCGGGCTACACCGACAGCTACTTCTCGCTCGCCACCGTACCGCTCACACTCAAGAAGAACGATGGTGTGTTCAACGATTGGGCTGATCTCGACAATCCCGACGTCACGGTAGCGGCAACGCTCGGCACCACTCAGGAGCAACAGATCAAGGACTTCTTTCCCACGGCTCAACACAAGATCATCGAAGCACCCGCCCGTGACTTCCAGGAAGTCCTCGCAGGTCGTGCAGACGCCAACATCACGTCCAATGTCGAAGCCTACAAACTCGTCGCAAAATACGACGAGCTGATGGTGGTCCCCGTGGCCGAGCCCAAGGCACGCACACCGATCGCCATGCTCGTGCCACAGGATGACCAGGTGTGGATCAACTTCCTCAATACCTGGATCAAGCTCAAGACCGAGCGCGGCTTTTTCGACGCACTCGCCACCAAGTGGCAGCTGTCCAACTGACGCGGCCGCTCAGTCCACATGTGGACTGACCACTAGTAGCTCACGAGACGTAGAACCCGATACCGATGTTCGAAGCACTGACCGACGCCAAGCCCGATGCCATCCTTGCTCTGATGGCCTCGTTTCGCGAGGACACTCGCGATAACAAACTGGATCTCGGTGTCGGGATCTACAAGGACGAGAAAGGCGGTACGCCCGTGATGCGCAGCATCAAGGCCGCCGAAAAGGCTCTGCATGAGTCACAAAACACCAAGGCATACGTAAGCCCGACAGGCGATGCCTTGTTTCGTGAAGCGATGGTCAAGCAGGTGTTCGGGGATGCCGGTCCGACCGACCGCATTGCCTGCGTGCAGGCAGTTGGTGGTAGTGGTGCCTTGCGCATTGTCGGTGACCTTCTTCGCAAGGCGTCACCGGCTGCGACGGTGCATATCTCGGACCCGAGCTGGCCCAACCATGTACCACTGCTCGGCGCAACGGGCCTGGCGCTCGGCACCTACCCGTACTTCGATTCGGCCAGCGGTTCGGTCGATATCGAGGGCATGCTCGGCTATCTGAACGCCTTGCCGAAAGGCGACATCGTGGTACTGCACGGCTGCTGTCATAACCCCACCGGCGCTGATCTCACTGAAGAGCAATGGCTCAAGGTCGCTGATGTCGTCGAGGCGCGTGGTCTGTTCCCATTGGTAGACCTCGCTTATCAGGGCTTTGGTGACGGTCTGGACGAGGATGCAGCCGCTGTACGCATGCTCGCGGCACGCGTGCCGGAAATGGCCGTCGCCGCCAGTTGTTCGAAGAACTTCGGCATCTACCGGGAACGCGTCGGGGCGGCCATGCTGCTTGCGCCTGACGCGGCGCAAGCGGCACGTGCACTCGCCAACATCTCCTCGGTGGTCCGTGCCAACTACTCCATGCCACCCGATCACGGCGCCAATGCCACCCGCATGATCTTCGCCGACGAAAAGCTCTACGCCGACTGGCGTGTCGAGCTCGAAGCCATGCGACTTCGCATGCTCACGCTCCGCCAGTCATTCGCGGATCACATGCGCAAGCGATCCAACTCGGACCGCTTCGATGCCATCGCAGAGCAGAAGGGCATGTTCAGCCGACTGCCGCTGAGCTCCGCAGAGATCACCAGCCTGCGCGTCGACCATGCCGTGTATCTCGTCGGCGATGGCCGCATCAACGTGGCAGGACTACCCGACGATCCTGAGCGTATGGCAGAGCTTTGCGACGCCATCGCAACAGTGATGAACGCAAGCTGACACAGCGTCGCTAGCTCAACGTAAACCTGCCTTCGGGCAGGTCGACGTGTGCCGCAACGGCAGCTGTCGCGATCACGGCACGTTCGAGGCTTCCGTCGGCTCGCGCCGGGCGGGTGTCGTCCAGCACGTCCAGCCCACCGACACGCGCGGACACGATCACTTCGCCGTAGGGGATCTCTGCCGCGACACGCTGTGTATCCACGGCATCAGGCACCTGTACCCCAATCGTCACCTCGACACGCATCGCGTCGCGGTCCAGACCCAGGGTTTTGAACAGCGCGAGCGAGCTGTGATGGAGCGCGTCCTGGACCGCACGACAAGCGGCCTTGGTGTAATCGCCGCCATGCAGGTCATTGCCAGTGCCGCACTCGAGAATGATGCGCTTCATGCTCATGATGCAACCTCATCGACATCGAGCCAGACGACAGCGGCCGCGTTGGCAATTACCGTGACCCGGGTTCCGTCATCACTTGGCACGTCCAGCCCGCCGTTGACGCAGGTCACCGTGGCGCTGCCGTAGGGTAGAGCATCGGCGACTGCCTGACGGTCGACGGCATCCGGATTGGCCACACCGATGGTGATCTCGACCCGCATGTCCTCGCGATCGTAACCGAGTGCAGGAACCACGGTCAGCGAGTTATGCCAGAGCGCATCTCGTAGAGCGCGCACCGCTGCCTTGGTGTAGTCCCGTCCTTGCAGGTCGGTCCCCATGCCCATTTCGAGCACCAGACGTTTCAGTGCCATACACCGGAGCCTCGCCTCCGCCAGATCACATCAAGAGCGTGTGAGTATGAACGCAATCGAGGGGTGGTCGGCAAGTGGCGCTGTCGTGAAGCCGAGCAAGGCGATGCGGTCACTTTCCCCGGGCAGAAAATGCAGCACACCTTCGTAGCGGTAGGTGTTCCAGATCATCGTCACGTTGGCGGTATCACCCTCACGCGTCAGGGTGCCGGTCAACGCGCTCGGATAGAGGTCATCACCGCCGGGAGTCAACACAGCAGTACGTCCGACAAACGATCCGCCACTGACGTCTATCGAAGCGGATACCGTTGAGCAGTATTCGTCGTCACTGTCGCAGAAGGGAATGGCAGCCGCCCAGCTTCCGTTGAGTCGAGCGGGTGTGGGCAGCGCAAGCTCGCCATCCGTTGCCGACAGTGAAACGGTCTGTCCGTTGATGGTTCCGGTGATGGATACGTCGTCGACAACACTCAAGTCTGTTGTTGCCCCGTCGGCTCTTGGTCCCCCGTACGGCCATACCACCTGGGGTGCGCGCGCACCGGCATATCCGCTCGCATGCTGCACCGTGCGCAGGCCCTGCTCCGCTCCCTCAAGGCCGCTGATCAGCGTGCTGTTGCCCGTGTCAGCGTCTGGCCAGATTCCCATGAAAGCGTCGTCCAGCCCCAACACCACGACTGCGGGCGCGCCGCCCACCGTACCGATGTAGGCTCCGGCACGTGAACCTGCAGGCAGATCGGTTTCATCAGCGGCGTCTACCACCGGATCCTCTCCATTCGTGGTACCGCCTCCCGTAGAACCACCAATACCGGGACCATCAGGCAACGGTAAGGATCCACCGTCCGTCCCGGTCCCGCCCGCGTCGGTACTCGCGCCGTCACCGCCCGTACCGACAGAGCCATCGACACTTGTGCCACCACCGGAGTCACCGGTCACGAGGACGCCACCGTCGTCCGAGCAGGCAGCGAGAAGCACGGCAGCGCAGAGCGCCAGGGCGCCAGGGGAACAACGGTGTGGAGTAATTGCCTTCATGCGGCCGAGGTTTGCGTCCGGTTGTCAGGGCGGGGTTGCGGGATAACGCCTTGCCGGCATTCTCCGCAGATGCCCTGCATGAGTATGAGACATGGTTCTCACTGGGGCGGGTCCGATCAACGCGCAAGGAGCCGATAACCCTTGAATGCGCATTCTGTCCATGTTTCAGCTTCCGGGTTCCGGCGCACGACAAATACGCGTCGGCACCAGTATATGGTCGTCGTTGAGCCCGTGCTGGCTTCTCGTGCTGCTGCTCCTTGCGGTGCAGCCCGCCTCAGCCGCCGTGTATACCTGTCCGGACGGCAACGGCGATGTGCAATTTCAGGATCGCCAGTGTGAGAGGACTCAAGCTGATGACGCTCGCACGTCGTCCACGTCTCGGTCGACGGCCAGCCAGGGCGCACGAACGCTACCTGCGGGAGCCGATCCAAGCTGGTTTGCCACACCCGACGGCGTAGCGCATCAGGCGTTCTGCGACGAAAGCGGCTGCGAATGCGGGCCTTTCGTGCGCAGTTTCGATAGCGGGCTGACGTTTGCCGTGGCGGATGCGCTGTACCTCGACGGCGCCTGGCACCGCTACCAGAGCAGTATCGAGAGCCTGCTTGATGCCACTCAATCCGGTGAAAACGCGAGAGCCTTCGCACTGCGCACCGAGGTCGAAGCGGCGGCCTGCGACATTCTCATGTCACAGCAGACCCTTCGGCAGTACGCCGATCGGGAATTGCGCAAGCTTCAACGCCGCGCACAGAATGCCGAAGATCTCGGGCGCGACTCCGAAGCGTCGTGTGATGGGTTCAGCGAGGCCGCCTGCCGCGACTATCAGGCAGTGCTCACCTATCGCAGCATGCAGCTCGACGCCAAGGCGTTGGGGCAGCCTCGCGGCACGACGGTGTCCATCGACCTGGAGTAGTGGTCTGTCTACCTGATAGTGTCGACATCAGAGCCTGCGTGTGCATGTCAGGCAAGGCGCATCGACGAAGTTGCACTGGAGTGCATCGAGGAGATGCAACGCAGATCGGAAAGGCACACGTGGGCTCCCGACGGGCGTGGCTGATGTCGTCACTATCAGGTAGACAGACCACTAAGGCAGGACACGGCGCTTACACGCGCTGCGCCGAACAGCTACCACTGAATGCGCGACCACTGACCGTCCACCAGACGGCTGGTGATTTCGCGATCACGAAAGGCCGCCGACGGCACCGCACGGTCACCGTTCTGACGAATCATGTCGGTGATACGCAGGTTGGCGGTCACCGACTTGTCCGCGTTGCGGACACGGATACCGGTAATGGCCATGTTGAGTCGGTCGAAGTTGTTCATCAGTTGTCCGAACAAGGCGTTTTGCTCACTCTCCTGTGTGATGGCATCGATCACCGCGAAGTCCTTGGCTTCGATGGCACGTTTGAGACCATCAAAGCGTCGGACCACGCGATCAAACTCGGCGTCGGTTACCGGGCGGGTCATCTCCGCGATGACTCGCTCCAGACGTGCCTCGAGAATCTCCAGCCGCGAACCGGTCAGCCCTGAGGCTCGCGCCTGATTCAAGAACGCGACGGCGTCATCCACACGACGCTCGGCAAGCGCGCTATCGGCGTTGTCCAGCGCAGCGGTGAATTGCTCGTTGGCGGCGATCGCCTGTCGCGCGCGTGCCTGCGCGAGCAGCTCCTCGCGACGCTCCGACGCTGCGGCAGCCTTCCGCTCCGCTTCCTTTGCCGCTTGCTCGGCGTCTCGTGCTGCTTGCCGAGCAGCCGCGGCGGCTTGTTCTTCGGCGAGCGCTCTGGACTCGCTCGCAGCATCAGCGGCGGCCTGTTGTTCCTCCAGTGCCTGTTCACGTCGCTCTATATCAGCCAGACGCTCCAGCTGACGCGAGCGTTCGACGGCAAGCGCCGTCATTTCCGTCGATTCGACAAGAGGCTGCGCACTTGCCTCCGGACCCCCGGCTGCCACGCGATCGGGCAAGGTGGTGACCGCGACATCCGGCGCCACGACGGGTGCGTCATTGCCCGGTCCGATGATGACCAGCGCAAGCCCGACCAGGCCGACGGCCACCATCGACAACAATGGCAACAGCGTCCGCAAGGACCGGCGCCAGGAACGTCTTCTTCGCACGAGCTTGACCGGTCGCGGCGACTCGGCGCTGTTCTCCATGCCCGTGTACACCGTGCGGTCGTTGACACGGCGACGCGGAGGATTGGCAGGCACCGCTGGCGCAACCACAGTGGGCTTGCCCGCCACCGACTCGCCACCGGTCATGTCCATGAGTGTGTCGATGCTGGGTGCTGACTGGCGCGCCACGCGCACCGATGTCTTGCCGAGCAACGCAGGAAGCCAGTCCGCAAGGGTCTGCGGACGGTCAGCGATCCGGAAGGACAAGGCCCAGTCGATCGCTTCGAGAAAATCCTCGCTGTAGCGACCGCGTCCGAGCACGGTAGCCGGTATCTGTGGATCGCGGCCACCGTTGAGCAATGCAGAGCCACGTCGCGCACTGTCAACCGGGTCGCTGCCCCCGATGGCGTAGTACAGCACCCCGCCGAGAGCGTAGATATCGGTCCAGGGACCTTGCTGCTCGTCGTCGTTGTCGTCGTACTGTTCCAGCGGTGCATAGCCCACGGTGACGAGCGCCGTCAGCGCCTCTCCGCCGGTGCTGCTGACATCACGAGCCGAGCCGAAGTCGAGTACGACCGGGCTACCGTCGGGTCGGATAAGAATGTTCGCCGGTTTGATATCCCGGTGAATGAATCCGTGCCGATGGACTTCGGTAAGACCCTCGCAAATCGGCGCGATCAGCGACTTGAGGCGTGCTTCGCGCCGACGGCCTTCCGCCTCGAGGTACACACGCAGGTTCTCACCTTCCTCGAACTCCATGACCATGTAGGCCGTGTTGTTCTGCTGGAATACCGACATGACCCGCACGATGTTCGGGTGTTTGAACCGGACCAGGTTGCGTGCTTCGCGAATGAAGCGTTCAAGCCCCCAACGATAGAGGTCGCCGTGCTGTTGGGTCAGCGGTTCAACCGCGGTATCGCCGGCACGTCGTGCCAGACCGGTCGGGATGTACTCCTTGATGGCGACCGGATGGTCCAGATTGGTATCCGTGGCGAGATAGATCACGCCGAACCCGCCGCGTCCCAGCACTCGCTCCACGCGGTACCAGTTGAGCATCTCTCCTATGCTCAGCGTCTTATGGGCGGCGCCTGTCTCCATGGATGCCAGATGATCGTTGCCAAAAGGCAATGTCGCTAGTAGGAGGTCGCATTTTAGCGGGTTTTATTACCCACCGACTGTATCAAAGTGTCATCGATCACAAGCAGGAGCCGCATCGGTCCGCTCACGGCGGAATTCGCCGCTAAACCTGACTTGCGGCCCGCAATTTGCCGGCGGGGCTGACGACTACCCTCACGACCTGATCAAAAAAGGACGCTCTGACGTGACCCAAGCCAAGAAACTGCTTGATATCTACATCGACGAACAGGGATCTGCCGAGCGAATGATTCCGGTCGTAGGCGCGCTGTACCGCGAGCGCGGCATCATTGTGACGGTGTTCGGGCGCAAACTGATGAACGGCTCCACCGTCGACATTCTCAAGGCCCACCGGCTCTCGCGCCACGTGGTCGGCTCGGCCGTCACGGTGGCAGAAACCAGCCGAGTCCTCACCGCACTGGCGCGACTGCAGCCTGGCTCCAGCCGTGTCGACATCGGCATGCTCGCCGCGAGCGCCCGCGAGCGACAGGTGCTCGATCAGGACGACACACTGAGTAACTTCCTTGCCGATGCACTCAAGGATGTTCCGCCCGGCACCTCGGTTCTCGACCAACCTCGAGATGTGGTGCTCTACGGTTTCGGACGCATCGGTCGTATCCTTGCCCGCCTGCTGATCGAACGCACAACCTCGAACAATCCCCTGCGCCTGCGCGCCATCGTGGTACGCGGCGGACGCGAAGGGGATCTGGAAAAGCGCGCCAGTCTGCTGCGCCGCGATTCAGTGCACGGCAGCTTCAATGGCAGCATTACGGTCGATGTCGAGAACAGCGCCATCATCGCGAACGGCAACTTCATCAAGGTGATCTACGCCAACCAGCCCGAGGACGTCGACTACACCGATCACGGAATCGACAACGCACTTGTTGTCGACAACACGGGCGTGTTCAAGAACGAGGAAGCCCTGCGCCGGCATCTTGTACCCAAGGGCGCCACCAAGGTCCTGCTGACCGCACCGGCGGGCGACCTCAAGAACATCGTGTACGGCGTCAATGACAGCATGATCGGAGACGACGATGTCCTCTGTGCTGCCAGTTGCACCACCAACGCCATTACCCCGGTGCTCAAGGTCATCAATGACCGTTACGGCATCGAGAACGGCCACGTCGAAACGGTGCACAGCTACACCAACGACCAGAACCTGATAGACAACTACCACTCCGCCGAGCGACGCGGCAGAAGCGCGCCACTCAACATGGTATTGACCTCTACTGGCGCGGCGAAAGCCGTGGCCAAGGCACTACCGGAACTCGCTGGCAAACTGACCGGCAACGCGATTCGTGTGCCCACGCCAAACGTATCAATGGCGGTGTGCAACCTCAATCTGGGTGAAGTCACGACGCGTGAGCAGCTCAACGACCACGTGCGCGAGGTGAGCTACCACTCGGCGCTTCGTCAGCAAATCGCGTATTCAACCTCCACCGAGGTCGTGTCAAGTGATTTCGTGGGTACGCCCGAGCCTGCCATCTTCGATTCGGTCGCAACCATTGTCGAAGGGAATCGTGCGGTGCTCTATGTGTGGTACGACAACGAGTACGGGTACAGCACCCAGGTACTACGCTGCATGCAGAAGATGGTAGGCCTTCATATCGTCAACGTGCCGGCGTAGCAATCGCCGACCCGGATACCTTCACTGCTGGGCGGCAGTGGAGTCGTGCTCGGAGGACGTCTGCACAGGCGTGATGATCCGCGTCGGCATCTCGTCTTCGTCGCGCTTCTGACGCCGGGCCTGAAAGTCTTCGATAGCTGCCATGACCTCCATCACGGGCCACAGCACCGCATGGACGATTGCAGCCGGCAGGCCGACGCCCATTGACATGGCAGTCCTTGCCGCGACAACAAGACCACCCAGATAAAAACCAAAAAGAAAAAGAAGCATTATCAAGTCCCGTCGCTGCCTCGTGCGCAATGGTGTAGACGCTGCACCTCGCCGAAGGGTAGGCGGACTCCGATCGAAATACTTACTTCGATTGTGAACAGCTGTTAATACATCGTGCCTTGACGTCCTTTATTCCAGTAACAACCCCGGGAACATGGCTTGATTGTCGTGAACGCTTTGTTCAAACGTGTGATTCGAACGTTGAATCACACGTCACTGTGCTGGTCTCCACACTACCTGACCAGTCGCGGTCTCGGCTTCGCAGGCTCACGGCCCATCGCGTAGAACTCATCGTTGGGCCGCATGTCGGTAAATCCTGCCATCCGGTTAGATAACGAGAAAAAAGCAGTGACAGCCCCGATGTCCCAGATATCCTCGTCGCTGAACCCATGCTCACGCAGTTCCTCGAAGTCTTCGTCGGTAACGTCAGCGGCCTGGTCGCAGACAAGGCAGGCGAAATCCAGCATGGCCCGTTGACGAAGAGTGATGTCGGCACGTGTGTAGTCAATCGCGAGCTGATCGGCAAGCCGCGGGTTCTTCTCCCTGATGCGAGCGATGGCGCCATGGGCGACAACACAGTACAAGCAGCCGTTGAGTGCTGAAGTCACCACGACGATCATCTCCCGCTCGCCCTTGGTCAAACCGGATTCGCGCTCCATCACCGCGTCGTGATAGGCAAAAAACGCGCGAAATTCATCCGGCCTGTGCGCAAGCACCCGAAACACATTGGGTACGAATCCTGATTTTTCCGTCACGCCGGCGATGCGTTCCCGGATATCGGCTGGCAAGCCGTCCAGCTCGGGAACGGGAAATCGTGAGCGTGGAGGGCGATCCTTGAGGTCTGACATGGTCTGCTTCGCATGAATTACGTGGGGATGGTCGCATGATGCGCGTCTCTGTACTGCAACGGGCCGCATTCCCCGAGGAGCACGCCGGCGCGATTGATACCATGGCGACCTGAAGTGTTGCCGGCGACCACGGCCAGCCACGCCGCCTACGACTGTAAAAGCGACTCACACCATGACCCGCTTGCCCTTCTGCACGATCCCGCCAGCCGCCCTGCTGGTGTCAGCACCGCTATTCGCACAGGACACCTCCCGTCTGCCGATTGCGGATGCACACGTGCACTACAGCCACGACTCGGTCGAGATGACGCCGCCGGAGCGGGTGATCGAACTGATGCGCGAGGCCAATCTCAAGCTCGCTCTGGTATCCAGCTCGGATGATCAAGGGACGCAATTGCTCACGGCGCTCGCTCCTGATCTGATCGTGCCGGGTCTCCGTCCTTACAGTCGCCGTGGCCAGACAGGCAGCTGGTTCACCAGTGACGAGAACCTCGCCTACGTCGAACGCTTGATCGCGACCAACCGCTACGCCTCGATCGGAGAGTTTCATCTGTATGGGGCCGATGCCGATCTGCCCATACCTCGTCGCATCGTGGAACTTGCCGAAGAACACAATCTCATCCTGCACGCACACTCCGATGCCGACGCGGTCGAGCGCCTGCTAGCGCAGAGTCCGGAGGTGAAGGTCATCTGGGCGCACGCAGGCTTCGACAACCCGGCGGAGATCGCGCCAATGCTCGAGAAGCATGATCGTCTGTGGGCCGACCTCGCCTTCCGATCCGGCGTTGGTCCTGGCGGTGAGCTCGGTGACGATTGGAAACAGTTGTTCATCGACTACCCGGACCGTCTGATGCTCGGCACCGACACCTACACACCCGAGCGGATGTACTTCATTCCCTCACACGCCGAGACGGCACGTGCATGGATGACGTCCTTGCCAGAGGACGTTGCCGAACAACTGGCCTGGAAAAACGCCTACGACCTGATCACGCCGGTGTGGGAAGCCAACCGAGACACCACACTCGCCAGCGAAGACCCGATGGCGGCGCTCTGCAACGCACTCGACGCGAGCACTACCACCGAAGAGGATGGAACAACCGTATCCATCACGCCGATGAACGAGTTGAAGGTCAGCGAGCCGGTCTCGGTCACGGTCACGGTGTGCGGCGACAACGCGGCGGATGCCGTCGTCACGCTGGATGCCAGCATGCCGGCGCACGGCCATGGCATGAACTACGCGCCCGAGCACACGGTGACACTCACCGGCGATGCCGGGCAGCAAGTACAGGTTGACGGCTTGCTGCTGCATATGCCGGGTAACTGGGAATGGCGAGTGGATATAGACAACGGTACGGCGAAAATATCACTGAGAGAGGACTTCGCCATTCAATAGCCCGAGTCAACGCTCAACCGCATTATCGGCATGTCTGTTCTGTCCATCCACGTTCGAACCATTGCGGTCGTCGTCGGTGTTGCTGTTGCGCTGATCGCGACCCGGTCACTGTTCGCCGCGCCGCTTGCCCCGCACGAACGCGTCCTGCTGGACAGTTTCGGTCCCTGGCCTCAACCGGTACCGGCCGATCCTGGCAATGAGCTGTCCGGACTTGCCTGGGCCGAAGCACTTGGAGAGCGCTTGTTCGCTGACCCGTTGCTGTCGGGAGACGAGCAATTCTCGTGTGCCAGCTGCCACAAGGCGGAACTCGCCTTCACTGATGGCATACCACTGGCCGTCGCCACTGGCGTTCATGTGCGTAATACCCAGGGACTTCTGGATATCGCGCAGCAACGCTGGTTCGGCTGGGACGGTGGTGCCGACAGCTTGTGGGCGGCAAGCTTGCGACCGATACTCGCGAAGGTCGAACTCAATGGAGACATTCCGACCGTCGCTGAGCGCTTGCGTGCAAGGCCTGAAGTCATGTCGACGCTGCGCCAATGGGGCGATGTACCGGCAGACGATGAAGCCCTGGTGGTACTCGCCAGCAAGGCCATAGGCGCTTACCTGCGCACGCTCGAATCGGGTAGAACGCCATTTGACGAGTATCGCGATGCTGTTGTTGCCGGCACAGATTCGGCCAGTGACTATCCGGCCGATGCGAGACGCGGCCTGTCCATCTTCTTTGGTGACGCCAACTGCTCCGTATGTCACTTCGGGCCGAATTTTTCCAACCGCGAGTTCCACGACACCGGGCGACCGTTCTTTACCGGTGTTGGCGAAGTCGACCCCGGACGTTACACCGGCATCCAACGCCTTCGAAGCGATCCGTACAACCTGCTCGGCGGATTCAGCGTCGACGTATCCGCACATGATGAACGCAAGACGCGCACCGTCACTCTCGACCAGAACAACTTCGGCCAGTGGCGTACACCCTCACTGCGCAACCTTGCATACACGGCGCCCTACACGCACGACGGCAGCCTTGCGACCTTGCGCGACGTGGTGGACGCTTACGCCGACATCGATCCCGAACGCATACACGGGAACGGTGAGGCACTCATCCGACCGCTCGACTTGTCCGAGCAGCAGCGCGAAGACCTGGTTGCCTTCCTGAAGACGCTGAGTGTCGAGTCTTTACCGTAGACTGCTTGCTCTGTACCAATCGCATCGTTAAAACATGAGTCACGCGACTTCTTCCGACGAAGCCCTTTTGCTGGTCCGTTTGCTCGATGCCATCGAGCACGACATCGTGCCTCTGACAGAAATTGGCGTATCGGTTGGCAACAAGATCTTTGGTGCCGCCCTGATCGACAAGCATGATCTTTCCACGGTACTTGCAGAGACCAACAACGAAACGGTCAGCCCGCTGCATCATGGCGAGATGCACTTGCTGAAGCGCTTCCACGAATGGCCGGAAGCGCATCGCCCGGCCCCATCATCGCTGATCTTTCTGTCCACTCATGAGCCTTGCAGCATGTGCGTCTCCGCCATCACCTGGTCAGGCTTCGACACCATCCGCTATCTGTTCACTCACGAAGACTCGCGCGATGCCTTCGCGATCCCGCACGATCTGAAGATTCTCAAGGAAGTCTTCGACGTCGACCCCGGAGAGTACCGCCGGGACAATGCCTTCTTTCACGCTGATGGCATCCGCCAGGCGGCCGCTCGACTCGACGCTGCGGAGCGCGAGCACATCCTGTCCCGCGCTGATACTCTGTTGGAACGCTACGCCCGCCTTTCAGACAGCTATCAGCAGAGCAAGGACGGTAATACCATCCCACTTGCGTGACCGCAAAACTCCGGAATTATGTAGCACCCGCACAAAGCCCGAAAGGTGGCCCGCGCTTACGATAACGGCATGGGAAACAAAGTCGTTGTAGGCCAACTGGCCAAGCGCCGTGCTCGTATTCTAGGAAAAATCCGCACGCTGGAGCGCGAAGCCGATGATTTGCGAGTGATCGCTGATGCGCTGGGCATGTCGATCAAGACATTCGATCCCACGTATCGGATCAACGCAATCAAGTCTGTCCAGACCAAGCCCGCCCGGAACGTCTACTTCAAGACCCGTGAAGGCACTCGCTCCGTGCTTGACGTGATGCGAGAGCTAGACAAGCCCTGCACCATCGAGGATATCGCCAGAGAGTGCGAACAGTTCGCGCAAGACCCGATAACGCGGTCTAACCGGTTGAAGCAGATCGCTTCAGTGCGGACCATCGTCTACAAGCTGCAAGCCCGCAATCTGATCAAGGAAATGTCGAGGGATGGCGGGGTTCAGATGTGGGTCTTAAAGTGACCTCAGATCAAGGTCTCTGAACGTTTCTTGTTGCCCTGCCAGTAGCCCGAGAAGTGGCGTGACTGGCCTGACGTGGCGCTTGACGATATCGCCAAAGATCGCACCGTTCGACTGGCGGCGTGAGTCCTCACGGTAGGCCGCTTCGTTGGCATAGCGGTTCAGGTACAGGTTGCCGAACTTGTGGACCTGCCCCAGCTGCATACGACGGAAGCGCGAGAAGAACGACTCCGCTTGGTTGGTGTTCTGTCCCTGCGGTCCCACGTAGTGCTGAGAGTGGTTCACACGCTCCATCGGGTAGTGGGCGTGCAGAGCGTTGTATGCGTTGCTCTCGTCGGCACTGACGACCGTTCCCGGCTCAACGTGCATGGACACGAACTGAACAACGGATTCTTCATTCTCTGATAGTGCTACGGCAGTGACGGTCTTGCTGGCACCGTAGCCCGACTCACAACGTTGGCGCATCGCCAAAATGGCTCGCTTGTCAGGGTCTTGGTTACGCTTCAAACGACGGTCTACACGGTCGTGGATGCGGTTGCGCGGACGGACGTGGCCGTTGACGTAGGCAGCATCTACTTCAACCTCGCCATCAAGCTCAGGGCGCTCTGAATCCATCAGCGACTCGCGCAACTTGTGAGCCAGCACGAATGCCGTCTTGTACTGCACGTTCAGGTCTCGCGACAGTTGCAATGCGCTGATGCCCTTCACCGCGTTCGTGTAAATCGCAACAGCAGCCAGGTACGTCGTCAACGGCAGTTTGTGGTGCGCGAAGATCGTGCCGCTCGTGACGCTAAACGTGTGCTTGCAGGACTTGCAGCGCCACTGCTTGCGTGTGCCGAGCCAGTAGTGCTCAGCATGGTCACACTTCGGGCAGCAAACGCCCTCGGGCCAGCGAGCCTCCTTGAACATCTCGAAAGCGTCGTCATCCGATAGGCGTGCAATCTCAAGCAGCGAGAAGCTACGGGCTTTCGCTGAGAGAAGGAAGTGCTGCTTGTTGGCCGCTTTCATCATATGTGATGAATATACGGCGTTTGTGATGAATATACAAGGGTAATTTCATCGTTTATGATGATTTCACAATCACAACGATGATTTCAAACGTGGCAGACGACAAAGAGTGGCAGAACAGGGTTAAGGGGCTTCTCAAGGCTGAACTCGCGCGGCGCAACATCAACTACGTGCAGCTTGCGGAGCTGCTTAGCCAAAAGTACGGTGTCACTGAGTCACCGCAGAACCTTTCGAACAAGATCGCGAGAGGCAAGTTCAGTGCGGTGTTTATGGTGCAAGTCTGCGAGGCTATTGGTTGTAAATCCCTAGCAATTTAAACGTACCGCTGAAATGGACGCCCTGATTGATTTCTACGTTCGATTTCTCTCTTGGTGGAAAAACTTGCGCGCTCCGAAAACGAAAGCGTCGCCTGAAAACGCCAAAGCAGCTTCCGGATTTCTTGCGTTTTATCTGGTCGTCATAGCTGCACTCGCCCTGCCTGTCGTGCTTGGCATGTTTTTCTTGTCACTACCGCCAGAGAAGGGGCAGGAAGCAGGCCAATATGAGTATGTAGAGGCCCATAGCAAAAGCGATGAAGTTTCCTGTACCAAAGGCAGTAACGATCATTGCTCCTCCAATCAGGATGCCGAGTCCAGTCAAGAAGAACAGCACGCCGTTAATCAGTTTCGAAAAGACAAGCGAGACATCAATGCCCAAGAAGGCATGTGGCGTGCGGCCAACGCGCTTGTCGTTCTGACGATCATCCAGGTACTTGTGGGCGCTTGTACCGTCTATTTCCTCATAGTGACGTTTCGAACCCAGCGCAGTGAGCTTGGGCAGGCCAAGCGCTCTGCTAACGCTGCTGAGGTCGCTTCTGAGCCTCACGTATTCATCCAGCTTAACGCCGAGATCCTTGATTCCGGCGAAGGCTATAGGGTGGTTCCGAGAATAGTCAACTACGGCCAAACTCCTGCCACCGAGGTTCACTACTCTGTCTACCCAGTACTCGAAGAGAAAAAAGAATTGGTCGAGTTCCCGCCGGATGATAGTCGCGAGCGGCCAAGTGCGAAGGGGTATATCTATGCTCTCGGCCTCAGCGATGACTCCGTTAAGGTCGAAATGACCGAAGAGCTTGGCAATCTGACGCTTCGTGGAGAGCATCAGCACTTTTCTATCCGGTGGAGCTACGAAAACGTTTCCGGCCAACGCAAGGGACCGTTCAATATTGTCCAGAGATCGAAGTTCATTCACAAAGGCACTTACAAAGACTTCGACCCCGAAAACCCGGACTTTACTTCCCTCAAAGCCGTCATCTTCGAAACCGTTCGCGGCAAACGTGTGATCGTAAGCAAGACCAGTAGTGAGGGCAAGAACAAGAGCTAAGACTCGTACGACCGCTTTCGGCTGTGCCTTTGTGCGGCTGCTACATAATTCCGCAAAACTCACCGACGCTTGCCTTTGATCGCAAACTGTAAATATAATCAGGCGACAGCACATGATGTGCACCAGGCAATACACGAATCGGGAGCTCGGCATGCAGGAACTCACCAAGCGACAGCAGGAAATCCTCCGGATGATCCAGTCGCACATAGATCGCACAGGTTTCCCGCCAACGCGTACGGATATCTGCGAACACTTCGGTTTCCGCTCACCCACCGCGGCTGATGATCACCTGCGCGCGCTGGAGCGCAAGGGCGCCATAGAGCTGATTCCCGGCACCTCACGCGGCATTCGTATCATCAGTGAGTTCGATGATGATGGCCTGCCACTGGTCGGCAAGGTCGCAGCGGGCGAGCCCATCAGTTCAGACTCCAATGTCGAGGAATACCTGCCGGTCGATCCGGATCTTTTCTACCCCCACGCCGATTACCTGCTGCGGGTCAGCGGAATGAGCATGCGTGATGTCGGCATTCTCGACGGGGACTTGTTGGCGGTGCACGCCACCGAGCACGTCAACAACAACCAGATTGTCGTGGCCCGAGTCAACGACGAAGTCACCGTAAAACGCTTTCGGCAGCGAGGCAACATCGTCACTCTATTGCCCGAGAACGATGCCTTCGAGCCTATCCGGGTAGACCTGCGTGAACAGGATTTCGCCATAGAAGGTGTCTACGTCGGTGTACTCCGGCGCGATTCCTGAGGCCATACCAGGCCTTTGGCATCTATCGTGACGCAGGCTGCGTGCACTCATGGACCCCGCACTCGATGAGCTGCTGAAGGCTCAGCCTGCCCTGTGGCGTGGCAGCGATCGCTACAACGACGCTACCGCCATCCCAACAGGCTTCCCCACACTGGATGCGGCTCTTCCCTCACGTGGCTGGGGCCTTGGTGGCGTTACCGAGCTCATGGTAGAGCGCCCCGGTATTGGCGAAGTCAGCCTGTTACTGCATGCCCTCAAGCACGTGACCCGGGAGGACGGTCAATGGGCAGCTTTCATCAAGCCACCCTACGTGCCATATGCGCCAGCACTGGCCAACGCCGGTATCCGTCTTGACCGTTTGCTGATAGTCGAGAGCAAGAGCGATAACGATACGCTCTGGGCTGCCGAGCAGATCCTGCGAACACGCCTGTTCACGGCGGTAGTGGTGTGGGTCAACAAGAGCAGTGCGCAAAAGCAACGCCGCCTGCAACTCGCTGCCGAAACCGGACGCACCTGGGCCGTGGTATACCGACCTGCCCACGCAACACGGGAGCACTCCCCGGTCAGTGTGCGTATGGCTTTATCCCTGAAGCACAGCCGCCTGATGCTGGATCTCATCAAGGTACGCGGTGGCAGTGCGTCTACCGTGGCCATCAGACTTGACGCTTTTGATGCCGCGCAGGGGGCCGAGTGGCCAGCGTGCGAAAGCAGCTGACGTAGCGTTGTTCACACCCACCCACCGATCACGAGCACCCGGATGAGCACACCGACCCATGCCACCGCCGAGACCTACCTGGACGAGATGCTGCAGGCCGAGGCCGATCTCGATTTCGAAGGTTTCATCGCCCGCTTTGTGCCCGAAGACGTCAAGGGCTTCGGTGAGTCGCGATTCAAGAAGGACATGTACGCCATCCGGGAGGATCTCGGCGAGTACAAGGACCGGCAGTTTCTGGGCGAACTCAAGGGCTTTGACAACCCGGACCGCGAACAGCAGCGAACGGGCGCCCGCCGCTACGTCTGGCGCGGCATCTTCGAAAAGAACGAAACCCTGATCGTCGTCGGGCTACATGAACACGAGGGCGAAACGCGCGTCTACGAATTCACCTACCGCCACTAGTGGCCTGTCACTAGACACCGCGCCCGCTGCTTCGCCGGGCATCCGCCTTCGCACGGCGCCGCTCCATCGGGTCCTGCTGGAGCGGTCGATACACCTCCACCCGATCGCCATCGAGCACCTGCTCGGCATCGGTTACGCGCCGCCCGTGAATGCCGATGTGGCCTGTGTCCACGTCGATGCCGACATCATCCAGGCGAAGCCCGGACTGCGCAGCGCGCGTGAAGGCCTGCCGGGCGGTCGTACCCGGCGGCACCTGAAGGACCACTTCCCTCGCCTCATCGGGCAAGGCGAGTACCACCCGAACCGTGATCAGGGCGCTGTCAGTCACTGCTCTGCCCGTATACCGAAGCCGCGCGCCGTGTGAATGCCCCGACCATCGTGTCGCACACCTGCTTGAAGGCCGGCAGGATCAGGCGACCGACAAACGGGTTGCCGAACTCGAACTCCACCTCCAGCTCCGCCCGACAGGCCGACTCGTCGATCGGCGTGAAGCTCCAACTGCCCGTCAGGCGCTTGAACGGACCGTCCTTGAGTGTCATGCCGATGCGCCCGGGACGGTCCAGCGTGTTCTCGGTAATGAACTCGCTGCGTTTCACGGATTTGGCGATGGTCACGGCCGCCACCTGGTGGGTGTCGGTCCGCTCGATGACCCGCGCACCGCCACACCAGGGCAGAAATTCAGGGTAGGAGGCGACATCCGAGACCAGATCGAACATGTCTTCGGCCGAATGAGGCACCAGGGCAGAGCGCTGAAGTCGAGGCATCTCTCTATAATGCCGTGATGGCTGGCAAAAAAAAGAAGAAGAGTGCCCCGGCAGGCACCCAGATCGCTCGTAACAAGCGCGCGACCTACGACTACAAGATCGATGAGAAATTCGAGGCCGGGGTTGCGCTGCAGGGCTGGGAAGTCAAGAGCCTGCGTGAGGGCCGCGTGCAGCTGGTGGATGCCTACGTGCAGATCATCCGCATGGAAGCCTGGCTGTACAACTGCTCCATCACGCCGCTGATCACCGCCTCGTCCCACAACCCGGCCGTCACCCAGCGTCCGCGCAAGCTGCTGTTGCACCGCCGGGAACTGGCGCGGCTCGTGGGCGCCGTCGAGCGCAAGGGCTACACGATCGTCGCGATGTCACTCTACTGGAAGAACGGGCGCGTGAAGTGCGAGATCGGTATCGGCAAGGGCAAGCGGGAGTTCGACAAGCGCGCCACCATCAAGGACCGTGACTGGCAGCGCGACAAGGCGCGCGTGGTACGCGCGCACTGATTGCCGAAACCGACGCTAGCTTGCGAAACTTGCCAGAGCCTCGTTGAAGGTCTTGCTCGCACACATCACGGCACGACACTTCTCGACGCTCGGGTAGTAGTAGCCACCGATATCCGCCGGCGCACCCTGCACGGCATTGAGCTCGTCGATGATGGCCGACTCGGCGTCAGTCAGTTGCTGAGCCAATGGCGCAAACATCGCCTTGAGCTCGGCGTCGTCGCTTTGCCCGGCCAGTGCCTCGGCCCAATACATCGCAAGGTAGAAATGGCTACCGCGGTTGTCGAGTTCCCTGACGCGACGCGATGGGGACTTGTTCTCGGTCAGGAACTTCTCGGTCGCCTGATCGAGCATCTTGCCGAGCACACCGGCACGTGCATTGCCAGTAACCTCTGACAAGTGCTCGAGCGATACGGCCAGCGCCAGGAACTCACCCAGGGAATCCCAACGCAGGTGATTCTCTTCGACCAACTGTTGCACGTGCTTGGGCGCAGAACCACCGGCACCGGTTTCGAACAGACCACCGCCGTTCATCAATGGCACGATGGAGAGCATCTTGGCACTGGTACCGAGTTCCAGGATCGGAAAGAGATCGGTCAAATAGTCACGCAGCACGTTGCCGGTGACCGAGATGGTGTCCTCGCCTTTCTTGAGGCGCTTCAAGGTGTAGACGGTGGCTTCTTGTGGGGACATGATCTCGAGCGTCAGGCCTGAGGTGTCATGGTCCTTGAGATACATCTTGACCTTCTCGATCAGTTGCGCATCGTGCGCACGGCCTGCATCCAGCCAGAATACCGCCGGGGTTTGAGTCGCACGTGCACGTGATACGCCAAGCCTGACCCAGTCGCGTACGGGTGCATCCTTGACGTTGCACATGCGCCAGATGTCACCCGCCTTGACGGCGTGGCTCATCAGCGTATTGCCGGAGGCGTCGACCACACGCATCGTCCCTGCACTGCTTATCTCGAAGGTCTTGTCGTGAGAGCCATATTCCTCGGCTTTTTGTGCCATGAGTCCGACGTTGGGAACCGTGCCCATCGTGGTCGGATCGAAGGCGCCGTTGGCCTTGCAGAAATTGATGGTTTCGCTGTAGACGGCAGCGTAGCTGCTGTCCGGAATCACTGCCTTGACGTCCTGCAACTGCCCTTGCGCATTCCACATCTGGCCTGATGAACGGATCATGGCCGGCATGGATGCGTCCACGATGACGTCGCTTGGCACATGCAGATTGGTGATGCCCTTGTCGGAGTTGACCATGGCCATGTCGGGCCCTGTCTCCAGCGCATCGGCAAAGGCCTTCTGAACCGTCTCGCGCTGGTCCGCCGGCAGCGACTCCACCGCTGCGAGCACACTGCCCAGACCGCTGTTGGGATTGGCATTGACAGACGCCAGTGCATCCTCGTGCTGGTCGAACACGTCCTTGAAGTAGGCGCGAACCGCGTGTCCGAACAGGATGGGGTCTGACACCTTCATCATCGTGGCCTTCAGGTGCAGCGAAAACAGCACGCCCGTGGCCTTGGCATCGGCGACCTGCGCTTCAAGGAAGGCGGTGAGTGCCGTGCGGCTCATGAACGTGGAATCGACAATCTCCCCTGCCAGTACAGCCAGATCCGACTTCATCACCGTGACCGTACCGTCGGCTGCGACATGCTCGATGCGCAAGGTATCGTCCGCCGCCATGGTGACCGACTGCTCGTTGGAGCGAAAGTCTCCAGACTCCATGTGCGATACGTGAGAGCCAGAGCCGGACGACCACGCACCCATCGAGTGCGGGTTGGCGCGCGCGTAGTTCTTGACCGCAAGCGGCGCCCGGCGGTCTGAATTCCCTTCCCGGAGTACCGGATTGACCGCACTGCCCTTGACCCGGTCGTAGCGAGCGCGATAGTCGCGCTCCTCGTCGGAAGAAGGCTCATCGGGGTAGTCCGGCAAGGCATAGCCCTGCCCCTGCAGTTCGGCAATCGCCGCCTTCAACTGCGGTACCGATGCGCTGATGTTGGGCAGCTTGACGATGTTGGCCTCGGGCGTCAGCGCAAGCTTCCCAAGCTCTGCCAGCGCATCGTGCGTCTGCTGCTCGGCCGTCAGAACGTCGTTGAACTGGGACAGGATGCGCGCTGCGAGAGAAATATCGCGCGTTTCAATGGCAACACCCGCGGCGCTGCTGAACGCCTGCACAACGGGCAATAACGAATAGGTGGCCAAGGCGGGCGCCTCGTCCGTCAGGGTGTAGATGACGGTCGGTTCGGTATTGCTCATCGTCAGGTCGGTTTCCGGGATCAACCGCCTATGGTGATATGTCAGCTCGCTAAATTCAAGCATTCGAGCATCACGAGGCCTGTGCAGCCCCGTCCCAATGCCGGTGTAGAGTGTCTTGGAGACACACGCCAGGAGAGACTGGGTGCCGGAAGTACTATCCGAGACACAGATTGCGTCCTACCGCGAGCAAGGCTATCTGCTGCTCGAAGGTCACCTGCCCGCGCAGGTCATCGAGCACCTCCATGCCGAGATCGCCCGTTTCGAGGAGGAGTCTCGCGGCCTCGAGGTCGGCAACGAACGGCTCGAACTCGAAGAGGGTCACAGCGCGGAGCACCCGCGCGTCCGCCGGATCCGGCTCCCGCACACCATCAGTCCGATGATGCGCGAGCTGATGCTCTCGGACCGGATCCTCGCCCCGGCGCGAGATCTCATCGGGCCGAACCTCAGGCTTCACACCTCCAAGCTCAACATGAAGTCTGCGGGCAACGGCGCTGTGGTCGAGTGGCATCAGGACTACGCCTTCTACCCCCATACCAACGACGACATACTCGCCATTGGCGTGTTCATCGATGACATGGCGCCCGAGAACGGACCGTTGATGGTGTATCCGGGTAGCCACACCGGGCTGGTCTACGACCATCATGTCAATGGCGTGTTCGCCGGGGCCTTCGTGCCCGAGGATGTGGGTCTTGACCCCGATCGGGCCGTGGCGCTCACCGGGCCTGCTGGGTCCATCTCCATCCACCACGGACGTATTGTCCACGGCTCGGCCCGCAACACCTCATCGCGTTCGCGGCGGGTGTTGTTCTACGAAATGATGGCGGCCGACGCCTTCCCGATCATGGGCTCGCTGACCGGATGGAATGGCATCGAGGACTACAACACGCGCTTGCTGTGCGGAGAGCCGACACTCACCCCACGACTCAAGGACATCCCGATCCGTATCCCGCAACCGCAGCCGTCGGCTGACGGGCCGATATCGATCTACGAGATCCAGAAAGCTCTCGATCGGAGCGGGTTCAAGTAAATACCAGCGAGCATAAAAAGGCCCTGCACACCATCCAGGGGCGTGCAAGGCCTTCGAACGCAGCGCGTGTAGATATCAGCCGAACTGATTCATGGTGTTGTCCTTGCCCGAGGCCTTGAGCGCCTGGGCACCGGAGAAATACTCCTTGTGGTCGTCACCGATGTTCGAGCCGGACATGTCCTGATGCTTGACGCAGGCAAGGCCTTCGCGAATCTCGCGCCGCTGCACTTCTCGCACATACGCGAGCATGCCTTCATCACCAAAGTAGTCCTTCGCAAGCTCATCGGTGGACAGCGCTGCGGTGTGATACGTCGGCAGCGTGATCAGGTGATGGAAGATGCCGGCCTGCTCTGCGGCATCCTTCTGGAAAGCACGGATACGACGATCAGCTTCGGCAGACAGCTCCGAGTCGTCGTACTCGGCGCTCATCAGATTGTCGCGCTCATAGTCGCTGGTCGAGCGACCTTCCTCGGCCCAGGCATCGAACACTTGCTGGCGAAAGTTCAGCGTCCAGTTGAACGACGGGCTGTTGTTGTACACAAGCTTTGCGTTGGGTACTTGTTCGCGAATGCGATTGACCATGCCGGCGATCTGGCCGATGTGCGGCTTCTCGGTTTCGATCCAGAGCAGGTCCGCACCGTGCTGAAGTGAAGTCACGCAGTCGAGCACCACACGGTCCTCACCACTGCCCTTGCGGAACTGAACCAGGCCATTCGGCAAGCGCGCCGTCTTGATCAACTTGTCGCCCTGGCGGATCACCATGTCTCCGGGGCCGACATCACTGACGTCGGTGATTTCCTGACCGTCGACAAAGGCGTTGTACTGGTCCCCGAGATCTCCAGGTGTGCGGGACACCGGAATCTTCTGTGTCAGCCCGGCGCCGAGTGAGTCGGTGCGCGCGACGATGACACCGTCGTCCACGCCGAGTTCGAGAAACGCGTAACGCACCGCATTGATCTTGGCGAGAAAGTCTTCATGCGGCACAGTGACCTTGCCATCCTGGTGTCCGCACTGCTTGACGTCAGACACCTGGTTCTCGAGCTGGATGCAGCAGGCACCCGCCTCGATCATCTTCTTTGCAAGCAGATACGTCGCTTCCTCATTACCAAAGCCTGCGTCGATGTCGGCAATGATCGGCACCACATGCGTCTGGAAGTTGTCAATCGCATCCATCGCCGCTTTCTCACGCACCTGATTCCCCTCTTCCCGAGCTGCATCAAGTTCGCTGAAGCAATGGCGAAGCTCGCGAGCATCGGCCTGCTTGAGGAAGGTGTACAGCTCTTCGATGAGCGCGGGAACCGAGGTCTTCTCGTGAATGGACTGATCCGGCAAGGGACCAAACTCGGACCGCAAGGCCGCCACCATCCAGCCGGACAAGTACAGATAACACCGATCGGTCCCACCGAAATGCTTCTTCACGGAAATCAGCTTCTGCTGTCCGATGAAGCCGTGCCAGCACCCGAGCGACTGGGTGTACTGGCTGGCGTCGCGGTCGTAGGCTGCCATGTCGTGACGCATGATCGACGCGGTGTAGCGGGCAATGTCCAATCCGGTGCTGAAGCGGTTCTGCAGCTTCATGCGTGCGACATTTTCCGGGTTGATAGCGTCCCAGCGATTGTCATGTCGGGCGACCACGTCTGCGGCCTGGCTCATCAAGGTGCGGTAGTTATTCATCTATGTACTCTTTTTGAAAGGTCTTTTCTTCTTATGAACCCGCATCCCGCAGATCCGGAACGCGTGGTGGCGAAATCGTCGGGGGCGCTAGACAGCGATGGTCGTGAGCAACTGCAGACGGTGTTCGCGCGGCGCTGCACCTACGGCTGCGAGGCGTCCACGTACAGGCTCGATTTCCACCTGAAAACCGTCCTCTTCAAGCAGGATCGACTGCGGGGCATGTTCGTGCCCACCCGCTTCGACAAACTGCGCGGGCCGCGCAAGCCCGGTGCAGGAACCATCTGACCGGATGACCAGCAGGTGGTCAAAGTGCACGATGTAGTCAGTCGCTGACCGGTGTGAACCCTGGTTCAGGGGAAATCGCTGATCCAGGAACTCTGCTGCCTGGTGCCAGCTGTTGTCGAAGTCGATGTCCTGATTGGTGCCCATGATGTCGCTCCCGCCGCGCCATTGCGCTTTGTTGGTGTAGCGGCAGTCTAATCAGGTTAGGTATATAATTTTACAGAGAAAATTTCACACAGTAAATTTCACTCGTGAAAAAGGTGTCAATGTCCAAGAAACCAGCCGTACGCAATGCACATTTCCTCGGTACCAAGATCAGAAACCTGAGGAAGCGCAACAATCTGACCCTCGAGGACCTTTCGTCGCGCTGCATGCGCATCGATCTGGAAGCTGCGCCTTCTGTGTCCTACCTCTCGATGATCGAGCGCGGCAAGCGCCATCCGGCGCCCACCATGCTGTCGGTCATCGCGGAAGTGTTTCAAAAAGAGGCGGACTGGTTTCTCGATGACGTCGTCACCGACGACGAAGCGGTGGCTCCCGACAAGGGCAATCGCGGAGGCATACGCGGCATGCCACTGGAGCCAAGCTTCCTGTTCTCCAACGAGGTCTTGCAGAACGCCCTGCCGGAAATGCTCTCGCAGACCGGTGTGTCCGGCCGCCAGTTTGCCCACCTGCTGATTCGCGCCCACCAGGAAAACAATCAGAATCACTTCCCGGAGCTCGAGCGAGCCGCCGAAGAGATCGGCAAGAAGCAAATGCCTCTGGATGTTGATCAGCTGACCGACATATGCGAGCAGCTCGGCATGACGATCAAGTGGTTTACCCGCTTGCCAAAGAAACTCGAACACGAGCTCACTCTCTCTGACACCACGGTGGTGCGCTCGTTCTTCGACTCTCCATCCACCATCTATGTCAATCGCCTGATGAAGGATCAGCCCGTGCGATTGAAGTACGACCTGGCGCACTACATTGGGCACAAGGTCCTGCACGACGGCGACGGCGTGAAAAGCGTGATGACCACGGGGCCGGTCGCTGAGCGCATTGTTCAGAACCTTGACATCGATGCGTCCAGTGCACTGGATTCGAAGGACATCGTGCATGCCTGGCGTGACTTCGAGTGCAGCTTCTTTGCTGGCGCACTACTGTGCCCCAAGGTCGCCTACCGTCGCCTGCTTGAACAAAAGGCGCACGACGTGTCCGTTGCAGAAACCATCGGCGTTACCACGGCAGTTGCCATGCGGCGCATGACAGCGGTGTCGTCATACCCTCACTGGCACTACTTTGATGCATATCCGCCCGGTCAGTTGCATGCCGTTTATCGCGGTAACGGCATTCCTCTTCCGTGGGGCAACATGCGCCTGGTTCAGGATCCTTGCCAGCACTGGGCGGTGTTCCGCCTGATCAATCAGGACGTCACCCGCCCGTCGGCGCAGATCTCGGTTCTGGATGTCGGCAAGGAGCCACACATCTATTGCTGCGAGTCGGTAAAGGTCGCCGACTTGTCTGGCAACGGTCACGTGGTGTGTGCTGGTATTGATATCAATCCGGCCATCACTGCACAGGGTAGCGATGCCGTATCAATCGCGAATTCACTCAAGGCAGCGTGTATTGACAACGGTGGCTCGGTCGCGATCCCTCCCTCGATCAAGGACGAGTTGCGGCAGGTATCCAAGCTGTTGAACATCGCATGGCTCGAACGAGGCATCGAGACCGAGGCCCGATTGATCTGCCCCCGCAGTGGCGCCTGCCCGCGCAATCCTACCTGCCACGAGTCCTGCTGATCGGCCGCCGACCGGATAGCGCTGCCCTCGATCAGCTCTCGCTACTGACCGCAGCTTCTCCATGGCGTCGCCAGGCGTTGCCATCGGCGGCATCGTCCAGTCGCTCCATCCAGCGAGCGTGCGCCTGCAGGCTGTCGGGGTCAGCTTCCACGAGCGGTATGGCTGACACATCGATATCCAGCGAGTCCAGGGTGGCGACTCGCGCACCGACCTCGCGCTCGTCAAGACCCAGAGCGGTTTGCCCGCCGGTCATGCGCAAGTACACGTCGGCCAGGATTTCAGAATCAAGCAAGGCGCCGTGCAAGGTCCGGTGGCCGTTGTTGACATCCAGGCGCTTGCACAAGGCATCGAGGCTGTTGCGTTGCCCCGGATACTGCTTTCTCGCCATCGCCAGGGTGTCGGTCACCGTGCAGCTATCAGCGAGCTTCAACGTCTGCCCTGCCAACCGGAATTCATGCTCGATGTACGCGACATCAAACGGCGCGTTGTGGATGATGAGTTCTGCGCCTTTCAGATACTCGAAGAGTTCATCCTTGATATCAGGAAAGCGCGGCTTGCCTTCGAGATCCTGATTGGAGATGCCGTGCACTTCATAAGCGCCGGGGTCGACCGCACGGTCTGGCTGCAGGTAGTGATGCAGGTTGTTCCCTGTCAGGCGCCGATTCTGCATCTCGACACAACCGATCTCGATCATGCGGTGGCCGTCGCTGATCTCAAGCCCCGTGGTCTCTGTATCCAGCACGATCTGGCGGCTCATCGTGCCATCCCTTTCAGCTCATCGATGCCACGATTGGCAAGTGCATCGACGCGTTCGTTTTCCGCATGTCCGCTATGCCCCTTGACCCACCGCCAGTCGATCTGATGCTCAGCGGCCAGTGCATCGATTTCGCGCCACAGTTCAGCGTTCTTGACCGGTGCCTTGGCGGCGGTTTTCCAACCACGCTGCTTCCAGCCCGTGATCCACTCGGTAATGCCCTTGCGCACATACTGCGAATCGGTGGTCAACACGACGTCGCTCGGGCGCTTCAGCGCTGAAAGCGCCTGGATGACAGCGGTCATTTCCATGCGGTTGTTGGTGGTGTTTTCCTCACCGCCGAAGAGCTCGCGCTCATGTTCACCAGAACGCAACAATGCCCCCCATCCGCCCGGGCCCGGGTTTCCGCGACAGGCGCCGTCCGTAAAAATCTCGATCTTCATTCTATCCAATGTATTCAGGAAGGGTCGCGGCGGCGGGCGCTGTCGAGCTTGACAACACCGGCCACGCGTCGCCCGGTAGCGCCCGCAAAGCCACCGGTCGCTCGACCCACGCGACCACTGCGCGCACCCAGCCATTGTTTGCGCGACATCGAGAGTGGCACCGTTTGCTTGCGCGCCTGTATGACGTACAAGCCGCCGAGGGTTGAGGCCAGTGGAGACACATTTTCGATCGGGCGCAGGCGACGCAACAGCCGCTCACTTTGAACGGGAGGTCTGATGAAAAAAGGTTCTGAAGACAGCACGCGATAGTCGAGTACCGACAACCACTCTCCCACGCGACCGCGTGACCAGAACCGCGCGTTCCACGGAGCACGCCCACGCCAGCCGGTCAGCAGATGCCGAAGGCCGAACGTACTCAAGGGGTTGAACCCGACAATCAGCAGGTGCCCGTCTTCGGTGAGCACGCGATCAGCCTCTCGTAGCGCCTGGTGCGGGTGCTCGCAAAAATCCAGCGTGTGAAAAAACAGCACGGCCTTGACGCTGTCGGTGGCGACGGGCAGAGCGGTGACGTCGGCCGCAATGTCGGCATGACCAACCGCCCTGGCCGGTGTGTCAATCGACAAAAGCCGTTGCAGGCCGGCGGGAGCAAGCAGTGTGCGCTCTGGCGCCGGATTGCCAATCTGCAGGCCCTGGTACCCGAAAACACCATCGAGGCGCGCAGCCAGCACCGCCTCCAGATCGTCGAGGATGGACTGGCCAAGCCGGGTTGAGTACCATTCTGCCAGCGGGGCCTGCGAGTCCAGCCACACCGGAGCACGTCGCACTACCTTGATCTTTTGCATGTCATCGATTCCGCTTCGATCCTCGCCGGGCCGCGCGATACGGCCGGCACGAACAAACACCCCACGCTCGGGGCTCCCACCGTTTTCAGGAGCAGAAGCCGTTGTCCTCGCGAGTATAGCGGCCATCGGCCTCCTGACACTGGGCTCCGCACTCCTCGCTGACGACAACAACCTGCCGCGAGTGGTGACACTGCCGTCGCTCGCGAATACCGAAGAATCCGACCGCCTGCTGTTGCGTGAAGTCAGCGACGACCAACAGTTCGTCGAAGCGATCGAGGAGATAACGACAGCAACTGCCGCATCGGGCGACGTGACGCTGACACAAGACACCGGGCAGGCAATCCCCGACATACTCGACGAGCCCATGACTGGCGAGCCCGTCTCCAGAGCGGCTCAACTACCCTCGAGCGACATCACGGGCCGCCCCGATGCAGAGCCCGCGGATGCACCGACGGCAACCGGTGACGCCGGGCGATTGAGCTTTACCGGCGCCACCATCGACGAACCGTGGCAGCGCATCAAGAGCTCCGACCAACTGCCCGCCGGTGAGCACGCCTCCATTGATGAGTACCGCGATCGCTACATCGATGAGGCTTTGTGGATCGGTCGTCTGCTGGAACGCAGTCGTCCATACATCGCCTATCTGGTCGACGAGCTGGACGCGCGCTACCTGCCTGTAGAGCTTGCGTTACTTCCGGCCATCGAGTCCGGCTTCCAGACCGACGTGCACAGCGCAGGTCGCGCCGCCGGCCTGTGGCAGATTGTCCCGATCACCGCACGCGAGATCGGTCTGGAAAAAACGCCATGGTTTGACGGGCGCGCCGATATCATTGCCTCAACAACCGCAGCCATCGACTATCTCAGCTATCTCAGTGCCGAGTTCAACGGCAACTGGGAGCTATCGCTGGCAGCCTACAACGCGGGACCGGGGCGGGTGCGCGCGGCCATGCGCAAGAACCGGGAGGCCGACCTGCCGACCGACTTCTGGTCACTTGATCTGCCGTCCGAGACGCGCGCCTACGTCCCCAAGGTGCTCGCACTGGCCAACCTCGTGAAGTCAGACGACAGCCCCATCGAGCTGCCCACCATCGGTGCGCTCGACGGCTTCGAGGTCGTTGATGTCGGGCGGCGGGTCAGTATCGAGCGCGCCGCGCAAATTTCTGGCGTCGCGGCCTCGGTACTTGAGCAGCTCAACGCCGGACTCACATTGGGCATGACGCCTCCCGAGGGGCCACACCGCTTGTATTTCCCTCCCGACCAGGGACTCGATTTCATCGAACAAGTGGCGGCCTCGGAGCCCCACACGCTGTTCTCGCCGCCCGACACACACGAAGTGGTGGCCGGCGATACCCTGAGCGGCATCGCCCAAAAATACGGCATGAGCCAGAAGCAGCTGGAACTGATCAACGGCATGTACGACACGCGCATCAGAATCGGACAGAACCTGGCTGTGCAGGACCTTCGGCGAGGCGGCAACACCGTTGGGGAAATCGAGTACGTGGTGACCATCGGCGACACCCTCTCCGGCATCGCAGACCGCCACTCGGTTCCCATGACTGATATTCATGACGCGGATGGACAACCGATGGCTGATGCGCTGATTCATCCGGGAGAGACGCTCACCATCCGTGTCGATCTTGGCAGCCAGGGCTAGCAATCCCATCGGCCGCTCACGCGATGAAACGCCGCCGCGCGGGCCCAAAAACATTGACGGTTGTCACAGAAATCTTGATAATCTTCGAGTCCGCGCGTCCGCTTTCCGCAACGGATCGCTGCACACAGGAGACAGCATGACAACGATCATCGTGATGAACGAGAACCACGGGATCGACGAGATCCAGTTCGAGCCGGATGTCACACGCATCAACATCGGTCGTCGACCCAGCAACGATGTCTGCATCACCGACCGTTCCGTCAGCGGACGCCACGCCCGCATCGAGCGCGATGGCGACGTGCTCTGGATCGAGGACCTGAACAGCACCAACGGCACCTATGTCAATGGGGAGCCAGTGAGCCGCCAGCAACTCGTCGATGGCGACGACGTGCTTGTCGGCAAGGTACAACTGAAATGCCAGCTACCCGTCATGGCCGCCACTGCAGAACCGGCGGTGACCGCTGCACCGCCATCCATGGATGACTCGTTTGACGAGTCGCTCGAGGAACTCGGCCTCGGTGCCGCCGTGGACGACGATGATGAATTGGACGAATCAATGCGTGCAGCACTTGCGCTGTACTCCGATGAGTCCGAGCCGGCGCCCGCTCCGGCGCCAGCGTTTGCCGATGAAGATGACGACCTCGACTTCTCCGAGGACGCTCGCTTGTTTGCACAAAGCGCAGGCGCACAAAGTGCAGGCGCACAAGGCGCGCCTGACAGCAACATCGACGACACCAATGCATCGGAAGGCTCGGAGTCTGACGATGAGGAACCGATGACGCTGACCGACCGCGCCAAGGTGGCGCTCGGCCGACAGGCAGTCAACCGTCCACAGCTGCGTGCTGTCACCGGCAACACTCACGGACAGGCCACACAAGACCGGCAAAGGGCACTTGACGACGCGGTCGCCGTGGCCGAAGAGGAGCCCGTTGCGACTGCTCAAGCGGCAGATCACGCACAACCGGCGTCACGTACCCACAACAAGAACCCGCAACGCGCGACCAAGCCACGACACGATGTACGACCGCTGTCAGAGAACGGTGACAACACCGGCCCCACCCACGAGCTCGACACGACTCGCTCGCGTGGAGCCGTCATCCAGATCAAGAATGGCGCGAAGTCCGGTCAGATCCTGCCGATCGACAAACCCGTCACCACCCTGGGTCGGCCCGGTATCCAGATTGCCGCCATCATGCGCAAGCCGGATGGCTACTTCCTGATGCACATCGAAAGCGATGACAGCGTTGATCGCCCCACCCTCAACGCCGATTCCATCGGAGATGAGCCCGTGCTGTTGCACAGTGGTGATGAACTCAACGTTGCGGGTATCGACGTCGAGTTCATGCTTTCCTGATCCGCGCCATGCCGGCGCGGCGTCAACTCACCTGCGTCGGAAACAAACCGCTCGACAGGTAACGGTCCCCGCGGTCACACACGATGCTGACGATCACAGCGTCCTGCAGGTCTTCCTGAATACGCAGTGCCGCGCACAGCGCACCACCTGAACTCACGCCAGACAGAATGCCCTCCTCGCGTGCGAGACGTCGCGCCATCTCTTCGGCGTCGTCCTGGCTGACATCGATGATGGTGTCTACACGCTCAGGTTCGAAGATCTTGGGCAAGTAGGCTTTTGGCCACCGGCGTATGCCCGGAATACTGGAACCGTCTTCGGGTTGAACCCCAACGATCTGTACCTCGGGGTTTTGTTCCTTCAAGTAACGCGACACGCCCATGATGGTTCCGGTCGTGCCCATCGAACTCACGAAGTGAGTGATGCGACCGGCTGTGGCATCCCAGATCTCGGGGCCTGTGGAGGCGTAGTGGGCGCCCCAGTTATCCGGATTGGCAAACTGGTCGAGAATCAGGCCCTCGCCACGGTCAGCCATCGCTTGCGCCGTATCGCGTGCGTACTCCATTCCCTGCTCTTCGGTGACGAGTACAAGCTCCGCGCCGTAGGCCAACATGGTGGCCTTGCGTTCGTCGGTCATGTTGTCTGGCATGAGCAAACGCAGCCGAAACCCCCGCGCCGCCGCTACCATCGCAAGCGCTATACCGGTGTTACCGCTGGTGGCCTCGATCAGTAGATCGCCCGGACGGATATCGCCGCGCTTTTGTGCCTGCACGATCATGTTGGTCGCCGGGCGATCCTTGACAGACCCTGCCGGGTTATCGCCCTCAAGCTTGCCGAACAGGCGATTGCCGCGCGTGTTCGCGCCGATGCGCTCGATCGGCACGAGCCGGGTGTGCCCGACCTGGTCGGTCAATGGCGCGACACTGAAGTCGTTTTCGGTACGAGTGTTCATGTCGCGAGCTTACCTGCTTGAGCGTGAAAATCGCAGCCCAGGGGCTTGAGCTCGGGCGGTCCTTGTCACGGTTGCGCAATCGCCTTCAGGGCCGCATCCAACTGCTGATCTATCGACAGCTGATCGCAAGCGATGTGCTCGATACCCTCGAGGCTGCGCAACCAGGTCAATTGGCGCTTGGCGAGCTGGCGTGTCGCTACCAGTGCGGCTGCCTTCCAGGCGCTGATATCGCCTGCATGTAGCGCATCAAGCGCTTGACGGTAGCCCACACTCTTCAAGGCCGGCAAGTCGCGCGGCAATTCCAGGGCGGCCAGTCGGCGCACCTCATCCAGAAAGCCCGCATCCTCCATGGCATCAAGTCGACGCGCAATGCGTCCGTGAAGCCAGGCGCGGGAATCCGGCACCAGCGCAATCGCACGGACCTCCTCTGTCAGCAACGGTCGGGTGTTTGCCTGAAGCGCGGTGAGGGTCTGCCCGGACACGCGAAACACTTCCAGCGCGCGCAGCAATCGCTGCGGATCATTCGGATGAATGCGTTCTGCGGCCACGGGGTCGATTGATCTGAGCTCGGCGTGCAGGGCTTCACTGCCCTGTTCTGCCAGTGACTCGGACAACTGACGACGTACTTCAACATTGGCCGGCGGCATCGGTGCCATACCCTCGACCAATACCTTGTAATACAAGAACGTTCCCCCAACTAGCAACACCCTGCGTCCACGCGAGCGTATCGAACGGATGGCGGCAAGCGCATCGTCGGCAAAGCGCGCGGCAGAATACGGCTCGTCTGGTGCGACGATATCGATCAGGTGATGGGGCACCCGTGCGAGCTCTTCTGCGTCCGGTTTGGCCGAGCCGATGTCCATTCCACGGTAGACAAGTGCGCTATCGATACTGACGATTTCCGCATCCAACGCCTCGGCCAGCGGCAAGGCCAGAGCCGTCTTGCCACTCGCTGTCGGCCCGAGCAGAAAAATGGGCGGCGGATGAGTCATCGCCCACGCATGAAGAGCGCATCCAGCGCTTTCATGTCGAGCGTGGTCCATGTGGGGCGACCATGGTTGCATTGTCCGCTATTGGGTGTGGATTCAATCTGACGAAGCAGTGCGTTCATCTCCGGGATCGTCAGCGCACGGTTGGCGCGTACTGATCCGTGACAGGCCATCGTCGAGAGCACCCTGTCCATGGCGTCCCGAACACGTTCGCTGCTGCCGTGCGCCATCAGATCCGAGAGCACATCACGCAACAGTGCTGCCGCATCTGCTGTGCCCAGCAAGGCAGGCACACCCCGTATCGTCAGCCGTTCCGGGCCCGTTCGGTTGACCTCGAGTCCGAGTTGCGCAAGCGACTCCACCTCCTGATCAGCTCTGTCCGCTTCGGCTTCACCAACATCCACTACCACGGGCACCAACAGGCTTTGTATGCGTACCGCGCCCTCACGATAGGCCACTTTAAGGCGTTCGTAGACGATACGTTCGTGCGCTGCGTGCGCATCAACGATGACCATGCCTGTAGCGCTCTGTGCCAGCACATACACGCCATGCAAGTGAGCGACGGCAAAACCCAACGGCGGAGACTCCTGCGCCTGGACAGCACCCGGGTCTGCAGCTTCGGCGACCGCGTCGCGCATCTGTGCCGAATCAGGCGCTTGCCCAGGCGCCGACGCATACGGACTGATGGGCGTTGCCGCACCGAGTTTCTGGAAGCCGGCAAATTGCTGACGCGCGGACGATCCGATGTTTGCAGTACCTGCCCCGTAAGCGCGCGATGCAGACACAGGATCCGGTGACTCAAGACCAAGCCCGGACTGCTGCGGCATGCGGGGTGTCTGTTCCACGATTGTCACTGGACTTGCAGTATTGTCAGCAGGAGAAATTGCAGCTAGAAAATCCTTCAGCGAGCGCCGTACAAATCCGTGCACCGAAGCACTGTCACGAAAGCGCACTTCCTGCTTGCCCGGATGAACGTTCACATCAACCGCTTCCGGGTTGATACCGAGGAACAGCACAAACGCCGGATGACGCTGGTGATACATCAGGTCACCAAAGGCCTGTCGCACCGCATTGGCAACGACCCGGTCGCGAACAGAGCGACGGTTGACGAAGAAGTGCTGCATGTCCCCTTGAGCACGCGAAAACGCGGGCTCTGCCACCCACCCTTCGAGCGTCATGCCATCCGGCCCATCAATACTCACGCGGCGTGCCGCATCGCCGAACGCCGCGCCGAGCACCTTGCGCACGCGTTGATCCTCACTGGCATCGTCATTGGCGGCTACAAGATCCAGCACGGTCTTGCCATTGTGAACAAGCTGCACGCCGACACCCGGGTACGCCAGGGCGAGCGTGCGCAACACGGCATCACAACGCCCGAACTCGGTACGCGCGGTGCGCAGGAACTTGCGTCGTGCCGGCACGTTATAGAACAGGCTCCGCACATCGACCGTGGTGCCGACAGGGTGTGGTGCGGGCTGCGGCGCACTCGATTCACCCGATCCGCCGTCGATGCCTTCAGCGACATAAGCGACGCGCGCGCCATGCTCATGCACGTCAGTCCTCGAGGTCAGTTCGAGTCGCGACACGGAGGCCACGCTCGGCAAGGCCTCTCCCCGAAAGCCCATGCTGGCGACCGACGAGAGATCTTCGAGCGAGGAGATCTTGCTGGTCGCGTGTCGCGTCAGCGCCAACGGCAACTGCGCAGGCGCGATACCGTGCCCATCGTCGCGAATGCGGATGCGTTCCAGGCCGCCCTGCTCCAGCTCCACACGTATGGCGCGAGCGCCAGCGTCAAGTGCGTTTTCAACCAGCTCCTTGACGATGGACGCAGGGCGCTCCACCACCTCGCCGGCGGCAATCTGGTTGACGAGATGGTCTGGAAGACGCTGGATGGACATGCCTTCGCCGAGGTCGAGTGGGAAACACGGCGCTCATGATGCCACGCGGTCTTGCCCTTAACGTCCGACCGCGATAGTCAGCCGCGATCGGCCGCTCGGCGGCGCTCCGCTGCCAGCAAGGTGCCGTCCGGTGCCCGGCGCGCGAGAAAGCGTGAGACACCATCGCCAATGGCCTCGGCAAGCTGATGCTGGAATCGCGGATCGTTGAGCTTTTTCTCCTCCTGCAGGTTGGAGATGAACGCCGTCTCAACCAGGATCGACGGTATGTCCGGCGATTTCAGTACCGCAAAGTTCGCCTGTTCGACTTGTGGCTTGTGCACCGCGCCCACCTGTTTGAGCTTGGCCAGCACCTCGTTACCGACATCCATGCTGGCCTCCAGGGTCGTGTTCTGGGCAAGGTCCAGTAGCGTCTGACGCAAGGTAGGCTCAAGCCCATCCAGTGCCACATCGCCGAACAAGGCGGCACTTTCGTTTTCGCTCTTGGCCAACCATGCTGCCGCCTCGGAACTCGCACCATCACGACTCAGGGCGTACACGGAGCTGCCGTGGGCGGTGAGGCGCTTGAACGCATCCGCATGGACAGACACGAACACGTCCGCATGCTTGTCGCGCGCCATTTCTATCCGCTCGCGCAGGGCGATGTAGTGATCACTGTCGCGGGTCATGACCGGAGTCACGCCACGAGTTGCCGACAGGCGCTTGTACAAACGACGCGCCACCGCCAGAACGATGTCCTTCTCCCGCGTTTGCCGTTGCCCGATGGCGCCCGGGTCCTTGCCGCCGTGGCCAGCGTCAATCGCAACGATGGCGTCGCGCAGTGGCCCGCCTTCAACGATGCGGTGACTGGCGCTGGCAAGCGCGGGATCTCCACGCACGCCCAGATCGATCAATAGGCGTTGTCCGCTACCGCGCTCCACGATGCGATAGCTCGGTGATACCGAGCGGCGCAGATCGACGACCACACGCATCACGCCACCGGCCTGCTGACCATAACGCACGCGCGCGACCGGGCCACTTTCGTACTCCACGGGCGACAGCGCGGCACTTGCCACGGTGCCATGCAAGTCGATGACAAGACGCGGCGGCGAGTCCAGCGAAAACAGAGACGGATCCGTGACCTGCCCATCGATGTCGATGTGCAAGGACACGGTCTCCTGATGTACAACTCTGGCACCAGCAAGCGCTGCGGCCTGAGCAATACCCATTGGGCTCGCCATGATGCCGGCGCCCATCAGGGTCATGAAACGACGACGCGACAAGGTGCGCGATCCGGGTAGCGAGTCCGACCTTGGCACTGGCCGGTTAGAGCGGTCATTCATGATGTGCATTCCCCCACGGAAATCTGACAGCCGTGGCGCAGGTAGCTGTATCGGAGGTGGCGTAGCTCTATGGCCTCTGGCTCACCCCGGCACCGGCACGTGCACGACAGCGGCGCAATCAGCTCCGCTGATCAGAGATTAGTTGCGCGTAGCGAGTCTGCAAGTGCGCCGGCAAAAAACAATTGTCTCCCGCCGGAATCGAGGTACTCGAGACGAAGGCTCAGGTCCGGAGTCGGCAGGAAATCACCCGCCCGCTCCGGCCACTCGACACACAGCAGGTCGTGCTCGGCGAGCACCGCATCGAATCCGAGAAAGTCGAGCTCGGATGGATCGGCGAGCCGATAGAAGTCCGCATGAGCCACGGTGAGCTCATCGAGCGAGTAGCTTTCGATCAGCGTGTAGGTGGGGCTTGGCACGGCCGCCGTATGCCCCATCGCCCGCAACAATGCGCGGACAAACGTGCTCTTCCCAGCGCCGAGCTCACCGTGCAAGGTCAGCAAGGCGGCATCGGTATCCGATGAGCGCCGCTGCAGCTGCGCGCGCAAGGGCCCTGCCCAGCGGGCCGCCAGCGACTGCAGCTCGGCTTCGGTGTCCAGGCAAATCGATCGCTCCTCGTGCGACACCACAGCGCAGCTAGAGCTCCCTGATGACCAGCGTGCTGGCCGCGCCCGCCATGGCGAGTGCCGCGCCGCGGTGCATGTGCCGCTGCGCACGGGCGCTCGACAACTGGCGACGAACACCCATCGCACCGAACACGTAGATCGCCCCGACCAACAGCAGTACGCTGACGGTGACCGGTACCAGCACGGTTGCCCAAGCACGCGCGGTGACCTCGTGCATGTTGATGACCACGGGCAGCAGCGCGAGGTAGAACGCGATGGTCTTGGGGTTGCCGAGCGTCAACACAAAGCCTGAAAGACCCGCCGAGGCGAGGCGTCGTGTGGTGACAGTTTCACCGCCGAGGTCATGCCGCTCGGCGTGCCAGAACTGCCAGGCCAGCCACAGCAACCACACCACCGATGCGATCTTGATGGCAACAAAGAACGTGGCCAGATGCGCGGCCAGCAGCGCCAGCCCGAAAACCGCGAAGGACAGGTACACCAGATCCCCGCAGATGAGCCCGAGCAACATCGCAAAGCCTGCCCGCGGCCCCGAACCGATGCTGCGGGCCACAAGGGCGGTGATCCCCGGGCCAGGAATTGCGGCTGCGACCCCGAGCGCAAGCGCGTAGGCGGTAATGTCAGCCAGATCCATGCGGCGAGTCTACCTGACGCGCCTCGCACCGGGCGGTGCGTCGCCACCCGCGGGCGCGCCCACAAGTGCACGACGCATCGCCTCCCAGGGAGCATCCGGTGGCACGTCGATCTCGTGGCGCGTGCCGTGCCACTCGAAGCCGATGCGTGTCGAGTGCAAGCACAGGCGAGCAAGCCCCAGGCGCTTGAACTGCGTGTTTGCACGATTGTCCCCATAGCGCTCATCCCCCACGATCGGGCAACCCGACGCCATCGCGTGCACACGGATCTGGTGCGTTCGACCGGTCTCTATGGCGACCGACACCTCGGAGGCAAGCGCCCCATAACTCCGCTCACGCGTAAATACGCTCAGCGCGGTTTGCCCGTCGGGCGTCACGACCACCCGGCGCTCGCCCGCATGCTCTACGTTGCTCGACAACGGCAGATCGACGCGGCTGATGTGGTCCGGCCACGCCCCCACGACGATCGCGCGATACGTCTTGTCGACGGTGCGCTCGCGAAACAGTGCCTGCAGGGCCCTGCTGCGCCCCGCGTCGCGAGCGATCAACAGCGCACCACTGGTACCGCGGTCCAGTCGGTGCACCAACTCGAGGGACGGCTCTTCGCGGGCCTGGCGCAGCGCGTCGATCGCGCCGAATGCCAGGCCGCTACCGGCGTGCACGGCAAGCCCTGCTGGCTTGTCGAGCACCAGATAGTCCTCGTTCTCGACGACGACAGCCGTCGCCACGGCCTCAGCCAGCGCATCGGGCACGCGGACACGCTCGCGCACGGCGGTACGCATGGGCGGAATCCGCACCTGTTCGCCGGCCACCAGCTTGCGCGTCGGCTTGACGCGGCCGCCGTCCACCCTGACCTGCCCGCTACGGATCAACTTGTAGACATGGCTTTTCGGCACGCCTGGTGCACGTCTGAGGAGGAAATTGTCGATCCGCTGCCCGGACTCTCCCTGTTCGACGCGTACGTGACGCACGGAAGTCAATTTTTCGTCACCTTCTAGTTCGAATTGAAGCGATTCGCCTGACAGGCTATATTAGTGAGTCGGCTGACGAATCGTTTTTCCTCAACCGACGCGCTGGCAGGCAGCTACGCATCGATCGGAAACAACACCGACGCTCTGCGCACCGCCCGTGATCGCCGCTCCGTACCCCGGTTCTGTGGCATCGCCGACGCACGACAAAGCACCACGTCATCGTCCCATGCACAGAGCCACGGACGGTGACCTCGCATCACCGCAGTCGGAGTCCCGCCTGCGGCACACGACCCTGAATCCTGCCGGACGATGGCAATCCTCCCGCCCCGATGACCGCGATCAGCTCCATACAACCCGTATGGCTCGTAGTGTTGCCCCTGCTTGGCTTTTGCCTGCTTGGCCAGACTGCGCGAGCTCGATTCGCGTCCGGGAACCCGGGTAGCGCCACGCCTACCGGCCGTACCGTGAAACCCTTTCATGAAAAGAATGCTGATCAACGCCACTCACGAAGAGGAGTTGCGTGTTGCCATTGTTGATGGCCAGAAACTGATCGACCTAGATATAGAGCACAAGTCCCGGGAACAACGTAAATCAAACATATACAAAGCAAAGATCACTCGCGTCGAGCCTAGCCTCGAGGCGGCATTCGTCGACTACGGCGCCGAGCGCCACGGCTTTCTGCCGTTCAAGGAAATCGCCCGCGAATACCTGGGCGGCAAGGGCGATGTCAGTCGCGCGAACATCAAGGATCACCTGCGCGAGGGCATGGAGCTCATCGTGCAGATCGAGAAGGAGGAGCGCGGTAACAAGGGCGCGGCCCTCACCACGGAAATCAGCCTGGCGGGTCGATTCCTGGTGCTCATGCCCAACAACTCTCGCGCCGGTGGTGTCTCGCGACGCATCGAAGGCGACGAGCGCGCCGAGCTCAAGGCCGCGATGAACGAGGTCACGGTGCCGGACGGCATGGGCACGATCGTGCGCACTGCAGGCATCGGTCGCAGCAGCGAAGAGCTGCAATGGGACCTCGACTATCAGGCGGCCATCTGGGGTGCGATCACCGAGGCGGCCGAGTCCAAGAAGGCGCCTTTTCTGATCTATCAGGAAAGCAACATCATCGTTCGCGGTCTGCGCGACTACTTCAAGGGCGACATCGGCGAGATCATCGCGGACGAGCGCAGCACCTGCGACCAGGCAGCAGACTTCATTCGTCTGTACATGCCCAAGAACGAGCGCAAGCTCAAGTTCTACGACGACCCGGTACCGCTGTTCAATCGCTACCAGATCGAGTCCCAGATCGAGAGCGCCTTCCAGCGTGAAGTTCACCTGCCGTCAGGCGGTGCGCTCGTCATCGATCACACCGAGGCGCTGGTCTCTATCGACATCAACTCGGCGCGCGCCACCAAGGGCAGTGACATCGAGGAGACGGCCACCAACACCAACCTCGAAGCCGCCGAAGAGATTGCGCGCCAGCTTCGACTGCGGGATCTCGGTGGCCTGGTAGTCATCGATTTCATCGACATGTTCTCGTCCAAGCACCAGCGTCAGGTCGAGAACCGTTTGCGCGATGCCCTCAAGGCGGATCGCGCCCGCGTCCAGGTCGGCAAGATCTCCAAGTTCGGTCTGCTCGAGATGTCCCGTCAGCGCCTGCGTCCGTCGCTCGGCGAAGGCTCGGGCACGGTGTGCCCGCGCTGCCAGGGACAAGGCACCATTCGTGGCATTGAATCTACAGCGCTGTCCATCCTCCGTCTTGTGGAAGAAGAGGCACGCAAGGACAACACCGGTCGTGTTGTTGCCGACGTGCCCGTGGATGTCGCCACCTACCTGCTCAACGAGAAGCGTCAGAGCATCACGGAAATCGAAGCACGCAACGAGACGATGCTGCTGATCGTGGCCAACCCGACGCTGGACACCCCGAACTACACCATCGAACGCATCCGGATGACTGAGGCCGATCATGAGGCCTTGAAGAAGAAGAGCTACGAACTGGCCACCGACAATGATGGTCACTACGCACCGCCGGACCCACGCGATGCCAAGCCTGCCGAACAGGCAGCGGTCGGCATGCTTTCTCCGGACCTGCCCGCACCTCAACCGGTTCAATCGACCCCCATCGAGTTGCAGGCTGATGCCCCCGAGCCGGTGCAAGAGACCTCAGGCGGCGGCATCCGCGGCCTGATCGGCAAGCTGTTTGGTGCCGGTGCTGTCGCGGGAACAGCGGCAGCGGCTGCCACCACCGCTGGCGCACAGACAGGCAACAAAGACGCCGCCAACGCACCGAATGCACGCGGCGACAGCCCCAAACGTGAAGACGGCGATGGCAAGCGGCGCAGCCGCGGTGGACGTAGCCGTGGCGGGCGTAACCGTAACCGCGACGAAGCCCGCGCCGACGGTCAGGAACGCAGCGGTCGTAACGGACGCAACGGCTCACGTTCGACCAACGGCAAGTCGGGCAACAAGAGCAAGTCCGCCAACGCAACCGCTGGTGATGAGCTTGTTGTTGACGAAGCGGCGAACAACGCCCTTGATCAGAACGCTGAATCGTCCAATGGAGATGGTCAACAAGCAGAAGGCCAAGGCAAGGGACGTCGGCGCTCGCGTCGAGGTGGTCGCGGTCGAAAGCGCACCGGCGCTGCTGCCGAGGAAAACGCGGATCAGGCAAACGCGCAGAATGGCGCGGCCGAGGCGGACGCATCGAACGCCGCTGTCGCAACAGACGAACTGGAGAATTCGGCTCAAGCCAACGCACCCGGTGATGCGGTAGCCAACGATGCGGACACCGTTGAACAAAGCGATGCGGTGGCGGTATCCGGTGACGGTGCTGCAGCCGACGGT
Source organism: uncultured Granulosicoccaceae bacterium (assembly GCA_938006335.1). Taxonomy (GTDB): domain Bacteria; phylum Pseudomonadota; class Gammaproteobacteria; order Granulosicoccales; family Granulosicoccaceae; genus Granulosicoccus. The sequence continues at coordinate 107,289 of CALLMF010000039.1, forward strand.
GACGCGCCAAAGCGCCGATCTCGCGGCAGACGTGGCGGGCGTGGTCGAGGGCGCGGCCGCAAGCGCACCGATGCGGAAATCGCAGAGAACGGAACCGAAGGCGATGCCGAGAGCAGCGCGCAGGCCAGCGACCCGTCCGGCAACGCACAAGACGAGACCTCGGACGTCGCGAGCGATTCAGCAGACGCAGCTCCTGCCACGTCAGGACCTGTTGTTGACACCACGGGCGGCGGTAACGATGTCAGCGACATCAACGCAGTCGCAAGCGAAAACGCTTCCCGTGAAAACACTCGCGTAGCCGCAGTGTCCACAGCGGCTGTCGTCGGCGCTGCAGCAACAGCCGATGACTCCCTTGCAGATCAACGTGAGACCGTCGTGTGGGGCGCAGAAGCGGATCCAGAGGGCGACGCCGTTGATGCCGAGCCCGCCAGCGCAGACGCGCCGAACGCTCTCGACAACGCCGACGATGGTGGCGTTGTGGTTGAGGCCGAGGCCGAACAAGCAGCGGTTGAGCCGGACCTTCAGCCAGAGCGGGTCGTGGAAGCGGCCGAGCCTGTGCAAGCCGGTGCCGACATCGCGGGCACCGTGGACTTCGCCGTAGCGGACGATGATGTCACCGTGGCGGACGCCGAGGCACACGATGCGGACCACCGTTCAGAGCCGGCAGATCACGTCGAGACCGTACATGTTGATGTTGTCCAAGAAACTGACGCGGAGGACGCGGAGCTGGAAGACGCTATTGCCGATGTCGAGTCAGCCGAGCCAGACACCCAGGTGGCGACTGACGATGAGTCAGACAACGGTGCTCACGACGATAGCGACAAACCCAAGCGACGCCGTAACGCCAGCCGTCGCCGCGAGCGCGTTGCCAACAAACGCGAAGCACGGGGAGATAGCGTGGTCGAGCCCGCCGACAGCGATGCCACAGAGGGCGAAGTTGTCGTCGATGCTGATGTCGGTGCCGTAACGGCCAACGACACCACGCCCCCTGCTGCGATGCCGCAAGCGAGTGCGCCACCTGCGCCCAGCGGCCTGTCCTTCGCTTCGCGCAAGACACCGGACGTGGAGATCAGTGGCAGCGAGTCGGATTCAGGCAGCTGATCCTGCTCGCCTCTTAGCGCGCTCGCCGTCCTGGTCATGCACCAGGTACGGCGAGCGAAAGCCTTAGTCACCCGACACGTCGCGAGATGTACCTGATGGGTTGGTGTAACGATCGTTGAGCGCTTGCACAAAGCTCGACGCTTGTTCGATGACCTCATCCACGTGCTTGCGCGAGCGCCGGTTCCAACCTGCCGCCCTGGACGAGAAGACGGTGCGCCAGAATCGCGTGCTGTGACGAAACCCCTTGGCATAGGGCGCGTCCTCGCTTTTCTTGATGCGGTGCTGCATCCAGCGGGCAATCACCGCACGCAAGCTGAAATGAATGGCAACGATCGCGGCCAGCACGCCCAGAATGACCGCCAGCAGTGACATGGGTTGCGTAAACATTCCCAGCACCAACGCACCGAGCGCGCCAAGCGACCCTGTCGCAATCGCGACGCCCAGCACTGCAAGCGCCAGCAAGCCGAACACCACCGCATCAGCCAACAGGACGCGTTTGGCCCACACACCGCGAAGCCGGGACACGGCCGGTACCGCCTGATCCCTGAGTTTGTAGGCCGTCTTCTCCATCGCGCCGACGATCCGATAAGCGCGCTCGATCTCTACCTCACGAATGCGCGACTCGATCTCGGCCATGTCCGCGTCACGCTTGCTCTCGAAACGCGCACGACGTGATTCATCGTCGATAGGTACCGCGACGTCCTTGTTGTAGATCGTGTAGAACCGCCCTGCCGTCAGCCCCTTCTGGCTCAAGGCGCGCTGCCAGGCGCCCACAATTTCTTCGGTGTTGTCCTCGCGTGCTGCGGTATCGATCTGGTTGAGAACGAACACGAACTTGTTGCTGTCCTGACGATTGATGGTGCGTTCCACCAGATGCGTCAAGGTGTCCTGCATGGAGCCGGGTTCCGGATGGCGTGCATCAAAGAACACCAGCACCAGGTCAGACAATTCGAGAATGTGGTCAGTGAGCTTCAACGTGGACGTCCGCTGCTGGTCCGCATCAAAGCCCGGTGAGTCGATCAGGATCTTGCCGCGCAGCACATCACTGTCGGTCACCTTCAGTTGGAGGTAGGCGTCGATACGCCGCCCCTCACCTTCGGACACCTTGTCGATCTCATCGCTGATGCGATAAAACGGAAAGCGCATGTCGGCATCCAGCGCCAGCCCCGGCAAGGTACGTCCCGCCTCACTTTCGCCGTAACAGATCACCGTGAACTTGTCGTCCACAGCCTGATTGCCGGTCTTCTGCAGCGACTTGCCGAGGTAGCTGTTGATGAAGGAGCTCTTGCCCGCCGAGAACACGCCCAGGATCGAGACCAGCGGCCACCAGCTGATCTGCATCGCGTAGGAATTATCGGTGTCGATCAGACCCGTGCGATAGCCCACATCATCGAGCTTGCGGAAGCCGCTGAGGGCGTCGATCAAGGTCGGATTTTCACTCTCGAGGTGAGTCTTGAGACTCTCGAATCGTTTGTTTATCGAGGGATCGGCACGAACCATCAGGCGTGAGAACTCTTGGGAGTACAAAAAGGTAGGGGGTGCGAGAAGCCCTTCAAGGGGACCACGATTTGACAAGCACAAGCGATGATCGGACCATCGGGTGTGCTTCGGCCAGAGAGTAGCGCGAATACCTGTGCTGACCTGGCCTCACTACCATGAATGACATCGCCTGGAGGCTCGTTACATGAGTATGCAAAGTATTGTTGTGTTGTTGATTCTTGCCGTCTTGCTGTTCGGCATTTACCGGTTCATGACCCGAGCTGGCCGTCAGCAACACGACACTGACCGTGACAATGCGAGCGCACACGGGGCACACGGGGCACACGGGGCCATACAAGGGTCCGCACAAGGGACGGCAGAGTCCTCCAACACTAGTGCAGAGGCTGCTTCCCGCGCGGAATCGGCTCCCAGGGCTGTCGGCACTGCAGGGCCGGCCGCTACGACTGACACTGCCCACAGCGGTGACACCGTTGCCGTGCCAAACAGCGCACCCGCGGCGAACTCTTCCCAGGCCGGCATGGCGTCTGCTGTGACAGGCGCTGCGGTGGGTGCAATCGCGGCCACCGCAGCAACCGCCAGCAAGGCAGGTACAGCTGCTGCCTCCGCGGGCACTGCGAGTGCTGCAGGTGCTGCGGGCACTGCGGGTGCTGGAACCAATGCAGCCGTATCCACGACTTCGACATCGGCGTCTCTGCCGGCCGCCGCGACGGCACTCGCCGGCGACTACACGGTATCGAGCGGCGATTCGGCGAGAGACGTTCGAGAGATGTTCAAGATTTTGAATCTGCGCGAATCCGATGCCAAGAGGATCAACATCTCCGCCGAGGACTACCGCGGCCTGAAGGCTGGGAACAGCGCCATGGCGCCGGCAGAAATCAGTGGTGTTGCCGATCGCCTGAAGCAGATGATTTTGTGAAAGCCACCAATGCCAAACAGTCAGTGAACAGACCGTCATGAGTGCACTCGTCAGTTCGCGCAATTCACACACCATCGGGCGCGACGTCAAGGGCGTGATCGCATTCCTCGGTGTGATCTGGCTGGTGTTTCTACTGGATCGTCTGCTACCACTGGAGGCCTTCGGGCTGGTACCCAGAACCCCTGGCGGCCTTGTGGGCATCGTTGCCATGCCGTTTCTGCATGGCAACTTGCAACATCTGATCGGCAACAGCATTCCGCTCGCGGTAACCTTGCTGCTGCTTGCGGGCTCGCGTGCCAACTCGGGCGCCATCGTCGTGTTGATCACGGTGCTTGGCGGACTGGGTTTGTGGTTCTTTGGTCGCACCGCACTACACATCGGCGCCAGTGGTCTCGTGTTCGGACTGATCGCCTTTCACATTTGTGCGGGGATCTTCGAGCGGCGTTTGCAATCGATCATCATCGCCATCGTTGTGGGCCTGCTGTACGCAACGACGTTTCTGCAAGGCATTGTGCCGATGCAGGAAGGGGTTTCCTGGGACGGACATCTGTTCGGCGGACTCGCCGGAGTTGCCGTTGCCTTTTTCATGGCCAAGCTGCTACGCGAAGACATGGCAGCCGTGCCGACAAACGAAACGTGATGAACGCAACACCCGACAGCTTGTCCAGACGCTTCGATAAATCGTTCACTCAACAAGAACCGATTCCCGAAGACGCCATCGCAGCCGCTGTCGACGTCATGCGCTCCGGACGTCTACATCGCTACAACGTCAAGAGCGATGAAGACACCTCGCACACCGCGGCGCTCGAGGCTGCGTTTGCTCGCTATCAAGGGGTTGAGCACTGCATCGCGTGTGCGTCGGGTGGATACGCCATGCAACTCGCCTTGCGAGCGGCTGGTGTCTCGCAGGGGGATGCCGTACTCAGCAACGCGTTCACACTGTCGCCGGTGCCTGGCGCTATTGTCGCCGTCGGTGGCAAGCCTGTGTTCGTTGAGACCACGATGGATCTCGTGATCGATCTTGCCGATCTCGAGGCACGTGCGCGTGCGACTAGCGCCCGCTATCTGTTGCTCAGTCACATGCGCGGGCATATCGTCGACATGGACGCGATAGTCGCGTTGTGTGATTCCCTGAATCTCACCTTGATCGAGGACTGCGCGCATACCATGGGCGCAACATTCGACGGTAAGCGCTCCGGCACTCACGGCACACTCGGTTGCTTCAGTACCCAGACCTACAAGCACATCAATTCTGGTGAAGGCGGGTTTGTCACCACCGATGACCCGGAGGTCGCGGCACGTCTGGTGTTGATGTCGGGCAGCTACATGCTCTACGCACGACACCGCGCAGCACCGGATGCCGCCACGATGGAAAACCATCGGCTGCTAATGCCGAACCTGTCAGGCCGCATGGACGAACTGCGTGCGAGCATTCTGCATGTGCAGCTCGACGCACTGGACAATAACGCACAGCGCTGGAACGAACGTGAAGCCGCAATCGCGAATGCAATTCGCGACATCAACCATATCTCCCTGCCAACGGTGCATCCGCTGGCACAAGAAGTTCGGTCATCGATACAGTTTCTGGTGCCTGGCCGATCCGCTACCGAAATCCGGGATCTGGTATCACGCTGCAACGCACGCGGCGTCGAGCTCAAGTGGTTTGGTGATGACACACCCCGCGCGTACACCAGTCGCTACTCCCATTGGCAGTACGTCGACTCACCGGTATTGCCCGCCACCGACGAGATGCTCTCCACGCTCATCGACATGCGCATCCCGTTGAGCTTCTCGGTGCAGGACTGCGAGTTGATTGGCGAGATTCTGCGCGAGGAATTGCAGGCCGGCTGAGACGTGCGGTTCAAGACTGCGCGATGATGTCCGCCGAGAAGTCCACCGCGTTAATGAAAACGCTGAACTACGAATAAAGCGTGATTCATTGACGATAGTGGGCTACTGCCCTTGCGAGCCCGACGAGCCTGCGATCATGATCAACATCAACAGCTTTCATCGAAAGTGGACGTCGGTTCGCCGCTCGACGAGCTGGCACCGACTGGAGCAATATCGCAACTGGTCTCGCTGACCACAGGCAAGAACGGGTCACTGCCAAAACCACTCTCGCACCCGACGAGTCCCGCGCTGGTGTCGTCCCCCGAAGCGGCTCCCGCTCCGTCGCCATCGTCAAGCGAGCTTTCGGTAGCCTCGACAAGCTCATTGCTGACTGCTGTCGCATCTTCATCGACCAGCGCTGTGTTTTCCAGATCCTCCCGCACTGACGCAGGAGGCGCGCTTGCTGAGCGCAGATCGTCACCGTGAACCTCGGACTGCATTCTTACCGTCGCCACCGACGTCAACGGCATTTTTCCAGCCACATAGTAGTGAGCATGTGCCGGATCCACCTGACTCATGACAGCCCCGACAAGACGAGATACGAGTGGCACCTGTAAATCGAAACCATGAGTCACGCGAATCTTCAGTAGATTCGCATCACTCAGATTGACACCAGAGGCGTCATCAATGCGCGTGCTTTGATGACGCAGATGACTGTTGGGAATAACGTCAACACCGGTCTCCCGGCTCCGCACCTTGAAGTGCTCGAAAGCTTCCTGGGTCGGATTCAGAATCTCGATATGGGTAAACACATCATTTTGCAATGACAGTTCCAAGCGCGACAAGGCAATCGCCTCGGCAGCTTTTTCGGCAGAACCATCGCCGCCCCGCAAGGGGGCAAGCCGAGTGCCAAGTTCGTTTAGCATCGCAGGTTTCAGCGCATGATTCACTGCACCGGTTCTGGCGGTCTCGAAGGTTGCATAATTGAGGATGGTGTTCCCGTGATACACCAGCCCAGCTTGTATCGTGCCGAGCCCTAACATGGCCAACACCGGTGCGACGATAATGAACTCGATCGTCGATGCCCCTCGTTGTCTGAATCCGTTCATAACGCGCTTCCATGCTTTCAGGCTTGAACAATGACGAACTCATGCTCGTCAACCCCGCACACCCCAGGTTACTGTCGGAACGACATATGTGCAGCCAGGTCATCTTCAAAGCGGCCATGGAGAAGACTCTCAAGCACCTTGAGCCGCTCGGCAATCATCCCCCTTGCGGGGTCTGAAGGCCTGAGTGTGTTGTACGCGTTCTGCAGCGCGATTCGCGCGTTGAGCAGATACGCGGACGATAGATTGAACCACGGTTTTGGCTGTTCGGAGTTTCTCAGCAGCGAGGCCTCGTAGGCCGGTACAGCACGGCCGTAGTCGCCTTGACGCGCGTAAGCATTCCCGAGTCGAAACCATGAGTAGGAGTCTTCCGGAACACGACGCGTCAAGGTCTCGTAGTGGCGTACAGCATCAATCCAGCGCCCATCGCGATAGGCTGATTCAGCCTCGGTGGACACCAAAAACACATCGTCACTCCACCTGTTTGCCTGAGCTTCGGCTTCGGGGCTTGCGCTCACGTGGGTGGCACACCCCTTCGAGAGCATGACCATAACTGCATAGACCACACATCGACAGCCTATCGATACCATCTGCCTATTGAATCCGTTCATCTCCATGTCCCGTTCTCCTTGAATAGTGTTTGACCCACTGCCAGTGAATGCGTATTTATCGTCCCTGTAGCCATCTCGACAACGACATCTGCGTTTGCAGCACAGCACCATTTGCGCGGGGATAGGCAGGCGAGTTTCTCGATTTCGCCAGTCGACGTGAGAAATGCCACATCGATGTCGTAGCTCATTCCAAACGTATGTACCGCCCGGCACGGACGGATGACCAGCGCTTCACCAGGTACGAGTTCCGGGTAGGCGTGAAGTCCTCGCAAGCGAGCCAGAAAGCCGTGAGCCTCGTAAGCCGTCACGATAGGTATGCCATCGCGAAAAATCGAGATGCCAATACGCGGTGGAGCATTCTCGCCAATGTTTCCAAGAAACATCGAGCGCATGCGGTTGACAGCCGGAATCACTGATCAATCTCCAGCGAAAAGGAAGACTCGCTAGCTCCAATGCTGACTCCAATCGATGCAGATGCGCTCACGCCGTGACCAAAGACGAATACTTCACCCCGGTACGCACATGACAGATTGGCGCGAACCAGCAAGGAATAGCTACCGGACACATCGTCTGTTCGGAGCGAAGCAAGATCATCACCGACGTTGCTGACCAACTCGCTATCTGCATCCACAATTCCATTGCCGTTTCGGTCCTCGTAGAGCGAAAGGACCGGGTAACCCGAGAACGTGTTCGACGCCAGCGAGACGTAAGCCTCCAGGGTCACTCCGCCGATGGGCGAGCCTTCTGGACCCGCCAGTCGCACCACAAAGGGCATGTCGATGTGATACTCGGGATCAATGAAGCAACTGCCATCTTCGTTCCGGTTGTCCGCTATCTCGTAGCTACGTTGCTCAGGGGAAATCACAAGCGATGCGTTGACCGGCAGTTGTTCGCTATTGCACCCACTGTGGAGCGCCAATACACCTGCAAACACGATAAATTGTCTGTACGTCACGCGTGATCCCTCCGCGATTGTCATGTCCATATCAACACAGCTCATGCACCGGGCCATGTGTACGCCCACACCAACGGCGCCCAGGTAATCATGTTCTCCTGCATCATCTTGCTCAGGATGAGAAACCCGAGGACAAGAAAGGTACAAGGAAAAATGAACATGACCAGTGGACCCAGAAGCTTGACAGGAGCCTCCATCGCAAGCTTCTCGGCTCTCTGGAAGCGCTCGCTGCGCAGCTGCTCTGCTTGAGCTCGCAACAATGGCCCGAGGCTTGCCCCGGTACGCTCGGCTTGTATCAGTCCCGATACCAGGTTCTGAATCGCCTGACTACCTGTTCGATCCACCATCTCCCGAAGCGCGTCCGCACGGGGCTTGCCTGCCCGGATGTCGCGCAGTACCCGACTGAATTCACTTCGGAGCGGAGACTCAGGAGACTTCTGAACGGCCTGCGTGATGCCACCTGTGAGATTACTGCCCGCCTCCACCGATAGCGTGACGATATCGAGGTAGAACGGTAACTGCCGAACGATCTGATTGGTTCGCCTGACCCGCACCTCCTTCAGCCACAGCTCAGGGTAGAACCAGCCCCCTAGCCCCCCGACGAGTGCGAACACAAAGAGCGATTCACTCACCCACGACAGAATGATCAGCAACCCCGCGGTGAACCCGATTGATGAGATCACCTTTGCCGCGATGAACTGATGTGCAGAGACCACGTACTCGACGCCCGTTCGCTTGAGGCGCTTGTGAACAGCATCCACCGCCTCATCCGGCACGTACGCGCCAAAGTAGTGAACCAACATCTGGATGAGTGGCCAGACCATGCGAAAGCCAAGGGGCGGCCGGTCAAGGAATTTCCGATCCTCTTCTGGCACAAGGTAGAAGACTCTCCACAGTTGCCACACCGTAATAGCAACGAAACCGCCAAAACTCAGGCTGATGACAAGGACGTTCATATCTCGATTGATACGATCTTGCGTATCACCTTGCTGCCCACCAGTTGCAGACCGATCATCAAGGCAAGGAAACACCAGCCGAGCAGACTGCTCCAGATCGGCGTGATGGCTTCAGGTTCGATGAACATGAGCGCGACCAGAATCATGAAGGGAAGCAAGGTCACAACACGTCCCTGCAGCACCCCCTGAGCGGTGAGCGCGCGTACCTTTCCCTCCATCTCGAGTTTGCGCCTGAGTGTTTCCGAGAGGCGCGAGAGTATTTCCGCAAGATTGCCGCCCACTTCCTGCGAGATGAGGGCGGCCGAGATGAACAGGTCCATCTCCTCGGTCTGTACTCTCTCACCGAGGTTGTCCAGGGCCACTTCCAAGCGCGCCCCGACGCGCTGCTCACGGAGCACCAGGGAGAACTCCTGACCGAGTGGGCCGGTTTGTTCATCCACCATCGACTGTAGCGCCATCGTGAAGGTCGAGCCCGCGCGCATGGCCCCGGAAATCTGCGCCAAACCGTCAGGCAATGCGAGATTGATCTGTCGTCTCCGGCGCTCTGCCATCCAGTTGAGCGTGCGGCGAGGCAGGTACAGCAAGCCCGCCACACACAGAGCCACCAACAACAGCGACTGGTTCAGGAAAATCAGCACGAACGGTAGCCCGATCAGCAACAACACATAGGCAACCAGCAAACGCTTGCCGTCAACAGCCATGAAGTGACGCCTGAGGTCTCCTTCAGCGCGGGCAGAGAACCGCTCCGCGTAGCTGTTTACCAGTGCGCTGCCCGATGTCATTGTGGAGTGGACCAATACCGTCAGACTCACGAACACCATCAAGAGAATCAGCCAGATCACCCGTGTCCCCCGGCTGTATCGAAACAGGAAAGGTCCACTTCATGCCCCATGTCACGCAAGGCCTCATAGAACGTTGGCACAGCGCCGGTCGCGACGAAACGTCCCTGTATACGCCGTTCAGCGTTCACACCTTCCTGCCGGAACTCGAAAATATCCTGCAGTTGAACAACGCCGCTCTCGACACCCACCACTTCCGTGATCTTGGTGACCTTTCGAGCTCCACACGGGAACCGGGTCTGCTGGATGATCAGATCTACCGCAGACGCTGACTGCTCGCGTATCGCAGTCACTGGTAGGTCCATCCCTGCCATCAGCACCAGCACTTCCAGTCTTGCAAGCGCATCGCGTGGACTATTCGCATGCAATGTCGTGAGTGACCCATCGTGACCCGTATTCATTGCCTGTAGCATGTCGAGCGCCTCACCGCCCCGGCACTCACCGACGACGATTCGGTCAGGTCGCATTCTCAGTGAATTCTTCACAAGATCCCGGATTGGTACCGATCCCTTACCCTCGAGATTGGCCGGTCGGGACTCGAGCGACACAAGGTTAGGTTGCACCAGTTTGAGTTCGGCAGCATCTTCGATCGTCACGATGCGCTCGTGCTCAGGGATGAAGTTGGACAGTACGTTCAACAGCGTTGTCTTGCCTGAACCCGTGCCTCCAGACACGACCACGTTCTTGTGCATCTCAACGCAGACACGCAGAAAATCGACCATGCGTTCGTCGAGTGAGCCCGCCGATACGAGATCCGAGAACAACAGACGGCGCTTGGGGAACTTTCGAATGGTGATGCTGGGTCCCTTGAGCGCCAGCGGAGGGATCACGGCATTGACTCGCGAACCGTCTTTCAATCGCGCATCCACGATCGGACTGGATTCATCAATTCGCCGTCCTAGCGGCGTAATGATCCGTTCGATCACCGAGAATACGGTCCGATCATTGGAGAACTGAAACGGAGAGCGCTCGATTCGCCCGCCCCGCTCGACGAAGATCTCAGCGTGGTTGTTCACCATGATCTCGGTAATGCTGTCGTCTTCCAGAAACTGCTCCAAGGGACCGAGCCCAACTGATTCGTTCAGCACGTTCTCACGTAGCACGGTGAGGTCAAGATCCGCTGGCAACTGTCCAGCGAGAGACGTGATGATCCCTGCGATCAGCTCCGTTGACTCCTGACGCAACTGCGCATCGCTCATCCGGTTTACATCCTTGCGCCGAAGATCCATCTGATCGAGCAGCTGCTCGTGAACGATCGCGCCCCAATACGACAAGCGCTCATCGAGCGGAGTGTACGAGTGCGCGCCAGCAGATTTATCGGTCGACGTCCCAAACGACTGATTCGCTAGAGACGGTGCATCGTCGATGCACGTACCGGCCACAACAAGTGCCTCCGACTTGACTCGGGCCGTCCGATCCACCGCAATACCCAGCGCACGTAACAATGGCCCACGGGCCTTCGGTTCAGAACGACGCGAACCATCACCGGAATGGGTGTTGGCGGCTGGCGTTACCTCATCATTTCTTGGCGCCACAGGGCTGCCATCAATCACGATGTGGACATCTCCTACAGTGATTTCGTCAAGATCACTCAACGGACCAAACTCGATGACCCGCTCGCGATTCACCCAGCAACCACCAGCGCTGCCCAGATCGTGTAGGTGGACACCATCGGGCCCCAGCCTGAGCTCCGCATGGCGCTTACCGATCTGGCGAGTGTCGATCACGAGATCGTTGCTTCGGGCACTGCCGATGGCCACCGTCGCTCCAAGGGACTCGAAGCGCTTGCGACGCGAGCTGCCGGATTGATAGTGAAAGCTGAACATCGAATCAATCCAGCAGCGGCAGGCTGGATCGAGCCTCCTGCAGCCGTTGCGATGTATCGTCGTACACCTGCTGATCAGGCTGTGCCAGTCGGAGATCCGAAGGCTCGATCACCTCGGGGGTGACGAAAATGACCAGCTCACTCGTGGAATTACGACTCCCCCTGGACTTGAAGAACGCACCGATGATCGGCAGGTTGCCAATGCCGGGGATCTGGTCAACATCGCTACTTGACTCGCTGCTCAATAGACCGGAAATCACGATGGTTTCGCCGGAATTGACGTTGACCTGAGTCTGAGCCTTGCGAGTGAGCAGCCCTGGCGCTCCATCTACGGTCACCGCTGGGTCGATCTGACTGATTTCGGTCTTGACCAATGCGCGAACGCGGGAGAATTCATCGACCTCTGGCGCGATATCCAGTTTGATGCCGTACTCCTTGAACTGCACGACTGTTTGCCCGTTACTGCCGACGCTTGGATAGGGCACCTCACCTCCCGCAAGGAAGCTGGCATTGCCTCCATTGCGCGCCGTGAGCACAGGCTCCGCGAGCGTCACCGCATCCCCGTTGGACGCCAGCATGTTGATTCTTGAGGCGATGTTGCTTGCGATGCCAAAATACGTAGAGAACGGGTCCACCGTATTTGGCAGAGAATCGAAGCCTTCAGCCGCAGGGCGATAGAGCGAATTACCAATGGCATCACCCGCAACAGCGAAGCCCGGACCGTTGACGCTATCCGACCAATCAATTCCCACACGTCCAAGCGCACTCTTTCGAAACTCGACCATGCGCACCTTCATACGCACCATGCGCTCCATGCGCACCCGTGTTTCCGGGTCGGATTCGCTGACGCGGATGTTGTAGTCCGACTGACGCCCATCCCGATGCCACAGACGCAGCGACGAACTGCCCGGCGCTTGCGCAATGACCATGAGTTGACCACCATCGAGTACTTCCGCCCGGATCACGCTCCCCTTGCCCACGGCAACACGCTCTACTGATACCTCGCCAAGCACATCAACCTCGCCTGCGAACATGTCGAGGTCTTCCGTGCTCACGTGTTGCAGCGGGCGCACGGCAGGCTCGATCGCTGCAGACTTCGGAGCCGGTGTTTCCACACTCTCCGCTGCATTGCTGTCCAACACGTATTCCTGCACTTGCCAATCCACCGCCGGTCGACCGACAGCAGTCAGTGCCAGTTCTCGAGGCACGTAGATCAGCTGGCCCTCGTTCAACGACTCGCCTGGCTCGATACCGTTGTAACGTGCTATCGCCTCGGCGTGATGGGTAGACCCGGTGGTTTCACGTGCAATGGCGGACAAGGGTTCCGCGGCGTCTGCGATCCAGAGACGATCGCCGTCACGCCCAAACGAGGTGACCTGCGGTTGCGACACGACCGAGCCGACCTCTGCCCAGCCTGCCGACTCGTCTGCGCTCACGAGACTGCACACTATCAACAGCATGAAACCGGCTGCGTGCGCCGCACCATCTGGAACCGAAAATCGTCGCACCTCAGGAGCCTCCGATGATGTATTCGATCGACGGTGGCCTCGGCGTTTGAGCACGCGAAGGTCTGGCTCTTTTTACCTCGACCGTATCAGGAACCACAACGTCACCCAGGAGCTCTGCGATCGTCATCTCGCCGCTCACCAATGGCGCTTCATCATCCGGATGTCGCAAGGTCGCAGTAAGCTTGCCGATTTCCTGCGCAAGGGTTAGCTTCTGGGATTGGTGGGGAGTTACCTGTACCGTTATGGTCGTGAATTGACGCCTTCCGGTAAGTTCCTTCTTGTCTACAAGTGTCTGAGTGCCGGTAGCTATCACCTCGAGTTGTTCGATCAAGGGAACGATGGATTGGCTTTTCCCTTGCCCATAGGTCATGAGCAAGTCCACGCGATCAGTCGGTTGCAAGAATCCCGAGATGGAATTGATCTCATCAACGCGCACGGTCATTGCGCGTAGCCCTTCTGAAAGCCTGCCACTGAATGTCGGCGTCATCCCACCTTCGAGATGCGCCCACAGCAACGCAGCCCCGCGGTCCACATCAAAGTCAATGACCTGACCTAGCGCGGAATCCAGCTTGTCCAGGGGAATGGAGTTGGTGTCGACGTACTGTGCCGGTATGTCCCGAATCTGCAAGTCCTGCTTGCGCAGCACCTCGCCTCGTAACAGAGCTCGCGAGGGCACGATCACCTCGGCCATCGGCTCGGTCTTCTCCAGCTGCGCCCGGTAGAACGAGACGCGCTCCTCGATGTAGTGCTTCGAATAGAAGACCGCCACTCCACCCAACAGCAGAGAGAGCAGAAACATGACGGCAGGCTTGCGAGAGCGCCCACCCCGCTGCACCAGCGTGTTTTGAGTCATCGAGAAACCTCCGTGTCTCGGTGAAGTGATCCATCAAGGCATCGACAACAAAAATAGCGTGTTGGCTTGAAAGTGCCTGAACGCATCGAGCAGGATGTCAATCAATGACGATCCCTCCGCCAACGGTAGCAATAATAGCGCGACCATTGTTCCCGTGACCGCGACGTACTCCGCAGTTACTCCACCGCGTTGCGTTTGCATCGTCGTGTTCATGACCCACTCCGCACACGATTCACCACAACAAAGGTGCCATCGGTATCCGAGGCCGCAGTGATCTCGACGGTACCAGCAGGGCTGCTCATCAGCACCACTGCAGGCGTGTCACGAGATCCGTCACGAACCACATGCCATCCGCTACGCCGAAAGTGATCAGCATAAAAACCAGCGACCTCGCCCGGACGGGCGTGGCTACGGATCATCCAGGTGCTTGCGTTTCGCACGCCATCACGGCTCTCTGTGGTCGACAGAACTTCAGAGCCGGGCGGTAGATCAATACCTGCGACCGGACGGCCAGCGCCATCAACATCCAATATGGACAAGAGCCCCGCCGAGCCTCCACGTTCATCAGGAGTCAGCTGCAACACAAGGTTGGACCCTTCTTCAAATCGCGAGATGACTCGCCACTGCTCGATCTCGTCTTCCACATAGCCGGGTCTCTCGTCAGTCGATTGCCATCTGTCACGATAGAAGCCGAGTACACCCTCCACATCCAGATCACTCCGGAACCTCGCAATAGCGACAGCGCTTCCGTTGTGCACCAGCTGTTCTCCCACAAGCAAAAGCCGGGAATGAGGCGGTAGTGGTGTGGTCGCTAGCGAGAACTCTGCTAGCACTTCGTGTAATGGAAGCAGCGCGGCGACAAGGCCGACTACGAGATATCGACGCCTATTCATCGACATAGTCGTTCAAGCCTCTGTTGGCGTGCTCCGGGAGGGGTCTCATGTCTACATGACCAAACATCCCATCCATGTCCTTGAGCTCTTCAAATATCGGGATATTGCCCAGCACCGAGACCACATCACCGATGGGCTCCAGGGCAGTCGCCGGCACGATCGCCTGAGTTCGTTCCTTGGCCTGAGTCTCCCCACCGGCACTCCAACCATCCACCAGCAGCGCGCCTCGTTGCGTAAGGCAGCCAAATCCACCGCACGCACCCTCTTCGGCGGTCGCAGAGAACCACCCGTTGGACTTGACCTCAACCCCGATCTCGGTACGGGTGAGCGCAGTATCGCCCATTCCCCATGTTCTATCGGTGACAGAGCCGATGGCGTCACCGACAGCCTCGATGGCAGCACCAACGCCCGCCGACACGTTGAGACCGCTGTCGTCGGCGTGCGCACGCGTGTTCATCCAGATCGAGGCATCCTCGATCGCTATTGCGGTCTGCCCCGCCATGCCCTTGGCAGCCTCACGTTCGCTACCCCACAGCCGATTCTCATCCGCATCGGTGGTGTGGCTTGAAATCAGTGCATCAGTTCCGGAAAAAAAACGATCCTGAAGCAGCGTGACATTCTCACCTCCGGGAAGATCAACGGTGCTCTGCCACAAGGCATAGCGGCCTGCCTGGATACTTGCTTGTCGCGCGTCGATCATGTTGCCTACCATGGGTATGGCAAACATGAGAATCACCATCGCAGTACACAACACACAGAACTCGACCACGGCGGCACCCTGTTGCTTATCCATCGGTCGCCTCCGCAGTGGTCTCGCCAACTGATTCGCCGTTGTCCTCGCCTTCTGGTGTGGCATCGGACTCGTCCACCTCCTCACCGCCGAACAAGGACCAGTCAATCTCGCCCTCATTGGCCTCATAGGAAGCCAGTGCAGCCATGACATAGTCCCTCGCCATCTCATAGGTCATTTCAAACTGATCTGTCTCCTCATTGACAATATCGCGGTAAGCCACGGACAGATCAGCGATGAAGGTATTGAGCCGTTCTTGAAAACGCTCGACATTCTCCTGCTGACTGTCAGGAAAAACGCCAGAGTTCAGCCGCTCGAACAATCCGACACGGCGACCGAGGTACCCGGACAACGTTGATCTCAGACCTTGTGTTCGTTGTTCGTAAGCATCGAGTTCAGCAGCGAACACGTCGGAGAATCTCTCGTTGACTACCCGATCAAGGCGTTCGAACTCCGCCTGCATGGCCTCTACCTCGGTGCGGGCTGCATCAATGTTCTCCGTGATCTCGGCGCTGTCTTCTTCAGCATCCCCAAGCATGTCCTCACCAATGGCAATCAGATCGTCAGCATCGACCACACCTCCGGTCGCGTCACTGACAATGCCGTTCAGAATCTGACGGACCGCATCCTCCAGAGCCTCGGCCAGGGCCTCGCGAATCTGCGCCTCTGCGCCATCCACCGCTTCGTCGATCATGTCGCGAGCCGAATCGACAAGATCCTCCCCGAAGTCCTCCGCTGCGTTCATTGCACCCTCCATGACCGCGTCGGTAGCAGACGTACCCTCCATGCCCAGAGCGCTGGCCAGCGCGGCATTCGTAGCCGTAGATGCGGTGCCCTCACCGCTGATGTCGCCACCGTGTCCGTCAGTGCCTGACGCACCGTTTTCCTCACCAGGAACGATGTTTGGCAGTGCGCTGAGCCCATCCGAGCCCGCGCGCAAGGTAAATGCCGCCAGCCTGTCCGCCGCTGGAACAGGTGCCAATCGCACATCCCACCAAGGGCTATAGAGATTCGCGAACTCGATCTCCTGGCCTTGCTCGGACTCGTGATCGGCTACCGGAGGCTTGAAATACACCTCAGCGATAGAGATTGCCGACATGGCAGATCCTGGCATGTCATTCGGCGTCCTGAAGATTTCATCGTTGGTAAATTCAGTACTGTTCCGAACATCGGTTGCATCCGTCTCGACTTCGACCCGAAGCTTCACTGTCGGGAATGTGTCCTCGATAGCGGATTCAGAGAGTCGGCGGAAGTCACTGAGTCCGGAAAAACCACTCATCTCCTCGCGACTATTGCTTCCGTTCAATGACGTCATGTCAACATCCGCCAGCGATTCCGAAGTCTCGTTGTCCTCCGACCAGGTAAGACAGTCGCTCATCTCGCTTCTTTCGATACACGCGCCTTCTTCCAGCGTCACATCGTTGATGGTGTTGGCGACAGCCATCCCGTACCCGATGGGAATCTCTGCACCTCTCCAGCCCCGCCATGGAATTCGGACCTTGGTGTGAAAGCTCATGTTGTCTTTCGACTTCCACTCCCATTCGAGACCATTGGCACCCTCCTGTTCGATCAATCGGGTCTCCCCATCCTTGATCAAGTCGACTTTGAGAAATGGCCCGAGGTACAGGAAACCATCAAAGAACGACCAGTTGCGGGATCGCGTAAACGCATCTTGAGAGTCACGAATGATCGACGCTCTCTCGCGCATATGCTCATGATCCGACTCATCATCGGATACCTTGTCGCTGAACGCGCGCCAACCAACGAGATTGTCAACGAGTCCGCCCATCGAATAGGCGGTCCCTGCAGTGAACGATGGATCGCTTTGCTCGACCACCGCCATCACGATTTCCGGGGTGGCGAGATAACTTGATTGATACATCGCATTCTGTGCGATGCCTACCCCACGGTTGACCCCGTCGATGACAGACAACATCGCTTGAGCGATGGGATTGATAATACTGTTGACCGTGACCATCACCGTTGATGCCCCCTGTGCAATCGCGTTGATAACAGGAATGGCCGACAGGACACGAGCAATGTTCTCGCTCATGATCATCCCGTAGGTGGACCACGACGTCAGCGTCACCGCTTGAGCAAGGGACACCTGGTTAGCCACCATGGCCCGGTTGGTGTATCCGGCAAAATTCAGTGCTCGCGCTTGCCACTGGAGTCCGCTGTATGCAGCCGCATCGGCGGTGTTTGCAAGCCTTGCCTTGGTCGAGGCGCTTTGCCCGGTGTTGTACAGGACAAGGCCCACGAGAACACCGACCATCAGTAATGCAATACCCAGAGGCATTGCCTGGCCTGACTCCTTTTTGCGTGCCACACGGACCTCCTGTCAGTGATGCTGCTCGGGTGGGCGAGCGTCAGTAGACACCCGCCCATCAACCACGGGTTAGTTGAATTTTCCGAGGCTGCCTTCAGTCGAACCAGCCGCGGGCGCGTTCTCTACTGTGACTTCCGTGGCATCGTTTCCACTCAAGGCCTGGGCCATACCGACAAACGAGTCCTTGACGACACCACCGAATGCACCCACAGCGGCGATGGCAGCAATCGCGATCAACGCGACGATGATGATGTACTCGGTCATACCTTGACCGGTTATGTTTCGGCGAGAGGCGACAGCTTGAAACTTCTGGCGTTGCATTTTCACTACTCCTTGTGTGAGCCCGGGATGGATATACCGGGAGAGAAATCCGCAAAGGGTGCGGAATGAGATCGTGCGGCATCGACCACCTCGGGGCTTGAGGTGATGTCATAGCGCTCGAGTTGACCCGCGCCTGCGAAGAAAAACTGCAGGTCCACGGGATGCAGGTTGGATGGCGCTGCGAAGTGCGCCTCGCTCAGCGACACGGCGACGATGTTGCGGAGCTCTTCGATACGACCTGTGGTGTCCATGGTCCTGACGACCACTCCCACGCCATCGTCGTACCAGTGCCGGACCAGCGCCTCTCCTGACGTCGACCGACACGTGCTGATGGTGCTTGTCCGGCCACGCCAGCGCGCGACAAATGCGTCCTGCTCGACGAGCCCGACACAAGGCTCGGTATCGAGAATGCCAGGGTTCATGTCAACCAGCTGTTTGCCTGGCGTGACCATCGCGAGCGGATCTGCCTGTGTACCGCTATCGATGACCACAGGCACCTGGTGCTTGATGCCTCTCAGACGATCAACGATCCACAACTCTCCAGAGCGATGATTCACAAGGATCTGGAAACCGCGCGGATGCTGCTCGACCCGATAGCCATCAGCAGACACGCTGACGTGACTGCGCTCGAGAATGGTGTCAGAACCTCGCTGAAGGATCACGTGATCCGCCGTAAACCCGGACTCACGTAATGGAACAGGCGCCGCGTGAACTCCAAGGTTCACCACGACAAGCAGCACGAGCCCGAGGCATTTTCGGGGAGTGCGCAGACACGTGTGGGCAATCGCGGAGCTTTCCATGCTCAGGGTCGACATCCTGTCGGAACGAATTTCAGCGGACAGTAATTAGACGATGCACAACATGTCAACACCACTTCTTGAAAAACGCGACGCGGTCCACGAGATCTCCCGTCGACTACTGCGAATGCTGACAGGTGCCACAAAATTCACTTGATTCTGTACTCAGATCGCGTGCAGACTTTGCCTGTCGACGGATCGACATGATCACAAAATGGAGCACGTACATGATCAGAATAAGCACGCTCATCACGTCAGCGACAACACTCGTTGCATGCCTGTTCGGAATCGAGTCATTTGCATCTGCAGTTCTGTATTCGCACGGAGAGGCTCGCGTTGTCGCTGAAGACCACGGGGTTTCGACTTTCCGACCGCAAGGACGTACAGCAAACGGTGATGTCGTCTTCACAAGCAACTCCACCGACGAGCGCTTGATCGGCGCCCGGGGACGCTACGTTCTCGTTGCGGCTGACGGGGGCGAGCGCAGGTTCGTTGGAGGGATGGAAGTTGGCACCTCGCGAGACGGGTACACAGCCACCCTTCCGGACAGCATTGAGCTGAAGCGGCCAGCGACTCCCCTGCAGGAGCCCGGTGTCTTCGAAGCACTAGTCGCGAGTGAACACACTGACGAAGACGCCTGTCCGACAGCCTGTGACACTGAAGCCACGCCCCCATCTGAAGACTTCCAGTCTGGCCCGTCAATCGATGAGGCCATCACGCTCGATGTCAGGCCCGAGAGCTGCCAGAGCTACTTTGCAGAATTCATCGGCATAGACCGAGGTACCCGGATCGAACAGGCACTCGAGAGCAGCAGTCACTACATCGGTACGCAAGCCACCGTTCGGTCGTTTCCAGTGGTTGACTTCATCGGCCTCGGCGAGGCACGGGTAGTCCACACACGCGACCTCGCCAGCGCTACATACAGCGCACCAGGAGCGGTACACCAGCGCCTGATGAGCGACGCCCGAGAGATCGCCGACGACCTGATCGCACCACTTGCCGAACACGGTTTCATCGAACGCACCGAGCAGGGAGAGACCACACGGCTGGAAAACTCTCCGCCACCCACGATCGTGCTCGAGATGGTCGTGCAGCACGGCATCGCCAGCGACCCCCAGATCGACGAAATCCGTCAGGCAGCGTCTGACCTTGCCAGCGAATGGGGCATCGTGTTGCGCATCATCGAGATACCGTGACACCAACTAACCGCACCATAGCCAAGGCAAGGGATCACGCGCCGCGTTCCGCACGGTGCCGAGCGCCAGCACTGGACCGCGCATGGCTATCCCGCCGGGAAACCGGGGGTATCAGCATCTGCGACAGGTCGATGCGAGACCGGAGGCACGCTGCGACGTCGCTGCTCATCAGTTGCACTCTGTCGCGAGGCGACATCACAGGTGTCGGCAATGCTAGACTCAATGTTTACAAACTCAGCCGATATAGACTCTTTGTAAATATGAACCCAGAGACCATGCTCGGAGAACGCATCCGTCTCGCTCGCAAAAAATCCGGCCTGTCACTGCGCGCGCTAGCTGAAGCCGTCGATCACAAGGTCTCAGCTCAGGCGATCGGAAAATACGAGAACGGCAAGATGATGCCGGGTTCCGAGGTGCTGCTTGCGCTGTCCAAAGCCCTCGGCGAGCCAGTGGACTTCTTCACCAGCACGTCCGACGCCGAGCTGCTGAAGGTCGACTTCCGGAAGCGCTCGACCACCAGCGTCAAGGAACGGGAGCAAGTCGAGGCGACCGTACTCGATCGCGTCGAACGCTACCTCGAGGTTGAGCGCGCGCTTGAGCTGAACGGCGTGGCGTGGAATCGGCCAGTCGCTGCCCGACCTGTGATGTCGCTCGAGCACGCCGACCTTGTCGCAGACCAGGTCAGAAAGGCCTGGAAGCTCGGAACCGATCCGATACTCGACATGACCGAGTTGCTCGAGGAGCAAGGCTTGAAGGTATTCGTGATCCCATTGCCCGACAAGGTCGCTGGTCTCACGTGTCAGGTGACGAGCTCGGCTCGACAGGCCCCAGTGCTCGCGATTGCCGTCAATGAAAGTCACAACGTCGAGCGGCGTCGGCTCACGCTCGCCCATGAGCTCGCCCACCTCATAGTCGAGGAAAGTGCCGACGTCGATATCGAGAAGGTAGCTACGCGTTTTGCTGGTGCCTTCTTGATGCCGACCGATCATCTGTGGGAACGGGTTGGGCGGCAGCAGCGCCGATTCAACCGACAAGAGCTGATGGAACTCAAGCGGGTCTACCGCGTCAGCGCCATCGCCTTGATCGTGCGCTTGGCACAGATCGGTGCGCTCGACCAATCGACGCTCAATTACATGTTGCGGAGTACTGCAAAGACCTGGCGCACCCAAGAGCCCGAGAGCATCGAGGACGAGAGCGCTGAACGTGCACGCCGGTTCCGACGGCTATGCTATCGCGCAGTGGGCGAAGACAGGATGTCGGCGTCGCGCGCGGCGGAGCTGCTGCGCATGCCGCTGGCGGAATTACGTCAGTCGCTCTGAGCCGCCGGTCGGGTGAGTGTCATCGTCAGCGATGCGTCCGTACTATTCGATCTCGCGGACGCAGCCATCCGGCTGAACTGCTTCGAATTACCGTACGAGTTCCAGATCGCCGACGTGATGTTCGAAGAAGAACTCGTCAGCATCGGCGTGACGCACGAGGATCTCGTTGCCGCCGGCCTCGTGGTTGCTCGCTTCAATGGAGACGAGGTGCTCGAGCAAATACGCCTTCGTGCCCGCTTCCCATCGCTGAGCGCACCGGACGCCTTCGCACTTCTACTCGCACGGCGCGAGAGCGGCATCCTCCTGACCGGGGACAGACGTCTGCGCAGTGCGGCGACTTCTGAAGGCGTCGAGCGCCACGGTCATCTATGGCTGGTTGAACGGCTCAGCGAACACGCAATAGTCGCGAATCGCACTCTTGTCGAGGTGCTGAAGCGCTGGAAACACGATGTCAGGGTTCCCTTGCCAGACGCGGCTATCGATCGAACGGCAGCTCAGCTCACCCGGTAGTGCGGAGGAGACGACCTACCTTCGTGCTCGAGACGGTCGTGCGGTCAAGGCAAACGATCCCGCAACGAATACCACAACATCCCAAGCACCAAAAGCGGATGGCGCATGGCAAGCCCTCCAGGAAACCGCGGCGTCGGCACCTGCGCCATGATGTCGAATCGTTCTGCCTGCCCCGCGATCGTCTCTGCGGCAATCTGTCCCGACAAGGTACCCATGGCAACACCATGGCCAGAGAAGCCGGACAGGCTGAACACATTGCCGCCGTAGCAGGCGTAGTGCGGCAGCCGCTTCATGGTGATACCGAGCGTGCCACCCCAGGCATGGTCGATGTCAACGTCAGCAAGCTGCGGGAATACGCGTATCAGGGGCTTTCTCACCTTGGCTTCAATGTCCCTTGGGAATCGGTAGCCGTAGCTTTCCGAGCCGCCAAACAACAGCCGATGATCATCACTGAAACGGAAGTAGTTGACCACGAAGCGCGAGTCCGCCACTGCGAGATTGCCGCGGATGATGCTCTCCTGCATGTCCGGTGACATCGGCGCTGTTGACGCAATGTAGTTGTTGATCGGCATGACGCGACGCGTGACGTCCGGGTGCAAGTCACCGATGTAGCCATTGCAGGCGAGCACCAGGTAGTCACTGCTGATCGTCGCCTTGTCAGTTCTCACCCCGGGTCGTGTGCCCGTCGTGATGCGCGTTACCCGTGACCGCTCATGCACGTGCGCGCCGGCTGATTGCGCCATGCGGGCGATACCGAGCGCCAGCTGCAACGGGTCGATATGCCCTGCCCGGTTGAACAGGACGCCGCTGTGGTATCCGGGTGAGCCAACTCGCTCTCGCACCGCATCGCGGTCGAGATAGGCGACATCGTTGCAGCCATAGCGCTCGCGCAAGGTGTCAACGAGCCGCTGGCTGTATGCGCTGTATCGAGCCTTGTGGTCCGTGTACAGCAGACCTTCATGAAAGTCAGCATGCACGTTCTCGGACGCAGCAAGCGCACGTACCAGTTCAACCGCCTGTTCACCGAAATCCCATAACGTGCGCGCAAGCGTCTGCCCAACGAGCGCCTCCAGTTCCAGTTGATCGAGTCGCTGGCCGCGCCCTACCTGCCCGCCATTGCGACCCGAGGCGCCAAAGCCGATACGCTGAGCTTCCAGCAGGCGTACGTCGTAACCCCGCTGTGCAAGATGAAGGGCGGCTGAGAGTCCGGTAAAGCCGCCACCGATCACACACACATCGCAGTCGATCGCACCCTCTGCTTCCGGACATTCCGGCAGCGAGGTGATGCCCGCAGCGTATGCGGTCGCTGGATACTCGAAAGGCGTGTCGTTGACGTCGAGTAGTGCGCTCACACGTGAAGAAAGAGGTGCCGCCGCTCCCAAGGGGAGATTTCGCGCTGGTACTCCTCGTACTCGGCACGCTTGATATCGAGAAACACCTGACAGAACTCGGCCCCCAGAGCCTCCCATACCGCCTCGGACTGCTGAAAGATATCCAGAGCTGTATTAAGTGTGGATGGCAAGGCATCGGCGACTTCCCACACTTCATTCACCGCTTCGTCGCGTGGCGCGATCTTGTGTTGCATGCCGAGCAGCCCACAAGCAAGCGATGCGGCAATGGCCAGGTAGGGATTGCTATCCATGCCGATCACGCGGTTCTCCAACCGCCGGTTCTGCGGTGCCGACTCCGGAACACGCAAACCGACCGTTCGGTTGTCTGAAGCCCACTCGAGGTTGGCCGGCGCACTCTGCCCTTCGACCGTGATGCGCCGATAGGAATTCACATACGGCGCAAGCAACGGAACCGTGTCCATCAGGTAGCGCTGTGATCCAGCGATGAAATGCCGGAAGGCATCCGATGGGCTGCCATCGGCGTTGGAAAAGATGTTCTCCCCGGTCGTGGTATCGAGCACCGACTGGTGCAGATGCATGGCGCTACCGGGCTCATCACGCATGGGCTTTGCCATGAAGGTCGCAAACACCCCGCTTTGCAACGCAGCCTCTCTGATGGTGCGCTTGAAGTAGAACACCTGATCGGCGAGCACCATCGGGTCGCCGTGTTGCAGATTGATCTCGATCTGCGCGGCTCCCCCTTCCTGGATCACAGAATCGATCTCGAGCCCCTGCAGCTCGGCGTAGTCATAGACGGTGTCGATGACCGAACCGTATTCATCCACCGCCGCCATCGAGAACACCTGCCGCGAGAACCCCTTGCGCCCGGAGCGCCCAACGGGGGGTTCGATCGGGTCGTTCGGATCGACGTTCTGGCGTGCGAGATAGAACTCGATTTCCGGGGCGACCACCGGGCGCAGGCCCCGCTGTTCGTACTGATCCAGCACACGCTGCAGCACGTTGCGCGGCGACACGCCCAGTGGGCCACCATCCTTGGTGCGCATGTCGCAGATGACCTGCAAGGTCGGCACATCGGCCCAGGGCACGGCCGCCGCGGTGGACAGGTCTGGCACCAGCACCACGTCCCGCTCCAGCCACTGATTGTCGATGTCCATGTCGACGTACTCACCCGAGATCGTCTGATAGAACAGCGACACCGGCAGGTAGTAGGTGTTGTCCGGCTGAAACCGGTTGGCGAGCATCGCCTTGCCGCGCGAGGTGCCGGCAAGGTCCGGGATGACGATCTCGATTTCCTCGACGGGCTTGCCGTCAAGGTATTGCGCGCAGGCCGGCGGCAGCTGGCTGATCCAGGAACCGGTGGACTTCCCCTGCCGTCGCTTACTCATCGTGCCGCAATCATCAACAGTGAAGTAGACCAGTTAGGTAATATACCGCCCGGGCGCAGCGCCCGCTCGATCAGTCAGCTCTATATCTCCCAGTCCCATGAAAGTCCCCGCCACTACCCTGCTCATTGCTCTGGCAAGCGCTCCTGCCCTCGCCAGCGAAGTCCGCGTCTACAACTGGTCGGATTACATCGACGAGGCCCTGCTCGAAAAATTCGAAGAGGAAACCGGGTTCGATCTCGTCTACGACGTGTTCGACAGTAACGAGGTGCTGGAGACCAAGATGCTGGCCGGTGCCTCCGGCTACGACGTTGTGGTCCCGAGTGATGAGTTCCTGCAACGGCAGATCTCCGCTGGCGTCTTCCAGCCGCTCGATAAATCCCAGCTGCCCAACATGAGCAATCTCTGGGACATGGTGAGCTCGCGCACCGCTCAATACGATCCCGGCAACGAGTACTCGGTCAACTACATGTGGGGCACCACCGGGCTCGGTGTCAATGTCGACAAGGTCACGGAACTCCTGGGAGAGGATGCGCCCATCAACTCCCTGTCCCTGATCCTCGAACCCGCCAACATGGAAAAGCTCACCGAGTGTGGCGTGCACCTGCTGGATGCTCCGACCGAGGTGATTCCGGCAGTACTCAACTACCTCGGCGAGGATCCGGACAGCAGCGATCCGGACGTCATCGCCAAGACTGAGCCCGTGCTCGAGGCGATTCGCCCCTATGTCACCAAGTTCCATAGCTCCGAGTACATCAACGCACTTGCCAACGGCGACATCTGCGTTGCCTTTGGATGGTCGGGCGATGTACTGCAGGCGCGTGACCGTGCAGACGAAGCGGACAATGGTGTGACCATCGCCTACAACGCGCCGGTAGAAGGTGCGCTGATGTGGTTCGACCAGATGGCCATCCCTGCAGATGCACCGAACCCGAGTGGTGCACATGCGTTCCTGAACTTCATGATGGACGCGCGCAACATGGCCGATGCATCGAACTACGTGTACTACGCCAACGGTAACCTCGCCAGCCAGGAGTTTCTGGAAGAGGACGTGATCGGCGACACCGCGATCTACCCGGATGAGGAGACGATGGAGTCCTTGTTCACACGCACGCCCTACCCGCCCAAGGTGCAGCGTACGGTGAATCGCCTCTGGACTCGCATCAAGTCGGGCGTCTGATCCCAGCTGCGGTGACATCGGGGGTGGTGGACAGATGACATCCCCGTGGGAAGATTCCAACGCTACACCGCTGATACGTATCGATAAGGTCACCAAACGCTTTGGTGGCGTTACCGCTCTGGATGGCGTGACGCTCGACATCTACCCGGGCGAGTTCTTTGCCCTGCTCGGCCCGTCCGGTTGTGGCAAGACCACATTGCTGCGACTGCTCGGTGGATTCGAGGAGGCGACCGGGGGGCACGTCCATATCGACGGACGTGACATGGCAGGCGTTCCGCCTAATGAGCGGGCGGTGAACATGATGTTCCAGTCCTACGCGCTGTTCCCGCATCTGACCGTCGCCGGGAACATCGCCTTCGGACTGAAGCGCTCGGCTCTGACAAAGTCGGCCATCGCCGCGCGCGTGGACGAGATGCTGCGTCTCGTTCAGTTGGAGGACCTCGCCAAACGAAAACCGCATCAACTCTCCGGCGGCCAACGTCAGCGTGTGGCCCTCGCCCGGGCGCTCGCCAAGGCGCCCAAGCTGCTGCTGCTCGATGAACCGCTCGGCGCGCTGGACAAGAAGCTCCGCCAGCAAACGCAGTTCGAGCTGATGAATATCCAGGCGAAGACCAACACCACCTTCGTCATCGTGACCCACGACAAGGACGAGGCCATGACCATGGCGAGCCGTATCGCTGTGATGGACAATGGCAGGATCCTGCAAGTCGACACACCCGAACGCATCTACCAGTCACCGAAATCGATCGCGGTCGCAAGCTTTATCGGGGACACGAACATCCTCGAGGGCATATGCAACTGGTCTGACGGAGAAAGCGCAACGTTTGACTGGACTTCGCAATCACGCGACATGACGGGTATCCCCGGCAATGCTCTCGCCGTCGGCGAGCGATGCCGTTGCGTTGTGCGACCTGAGCAAGTGGTCATTACATTCGACGAACCGACGGACATGCCGAACCGAGTACAAGGCATTGTCGAAGACATCGCGTATCTCGGGAACGTGTCGACGTACCACGTGCGACTCAACGACGGCAGCGTGTTCACGTCTCAAAGCATGAACCGGCAGCCACTGTCTCCGGACGCACTCGGCGTCAACCGTTCTGTCTGGCTCTCCTGGCCTGAGTCCGCCGCCCGCATCCTCCGTCCGTAAAGCTGACGATGCGCCGACTGCTCATCGCCATACCTTACCTCTGGCTACTCGCGCTCTTTCTGGTGCCGTTCGGTATCGTTTTGAAGATCGCCTTGTCGGATGCTGCGCTGGCCATCCCCCCGTACACACCGACGCTGGCTCTCGACGAAGGTTGGCAAAGCGTCCGAGAATTTCTCTCGCAGCTGGATCTCGAGAACTTCGTGTTTCTCGGTGAAGACGCCCTGTACTGGAAGGCGTATTGGTCGAGCATACAGATCGCTTTTGTCTCGACCGTACTCACCTTGCTCGTCGGCTATCCCATGGCCTACGCCATGGCACGCGCACCGCGGCGATGGCAGCCGGCGTTGATCATGCTCGTCATCCTGCCGTTCTGGACGTCGTTCCTGATACGTGTCTATGCCTGGATCGGCATCCTGTCGAACGAAGGTTATTTGAACCAGGCGCTGCTAGCGATCGGCCTGATCGATCAACCCCTCGCCCTTCTCAACACCAACGTCGCTGTACACATCGGCATCGTGTACACCTACCTGCCGTTTCTGGTGCTGCCGATCTACGCCACGCTTGAAAGACTCGACGAGAGCCTACTGGATGCGGCCCGAGATCTCGGCTGTAGTCGCACCCGCGCCTTCTGGTCGGTGACCCTGCCCCTGTCCCGACCCGGCATCATCGCAGGCTGCCTGCTCGTGTTCATTCCCGTGATCGGGGAGTTCGTCATTCCGTCAGTGCTGGGGGGTTCCGACACGCTGATGATCGGCAAGGTGCTGTGGAACGAGTTTTTCGCCAACCGGGACTGGCCTGTCGCGTCAGCGGTTGCGGTGGTGCTGCTGTTTATCCTGATCATTCCCATCATGCTGTTCCAGCACAGCGCCATGGATAAGCGTGAGGTGACAGCATGAAGCGCATGAGCCCATTCAACGTGGTCTCGTTGACCGTGGGCTTCGCGTTTCTGTATCTACCGATTCTCTTGCTGGTGATCTACAGCTTCAACGCGTCGCAACTGGTCACGGTATGGGCGGGCTTCTCCACGCGTTGGTACGGAGAATTGCTGCAGAACGAAGCCTTTCTCGACGCTGCCTGGGTAACCCTCAAGGTGGGGCTGTTGTCCTCGGTGGTCGCTACCATGTTGGGCACGATGGCAGCGTTTGCACTGGCACGTGGCGGTCGTTTCCGCGGTCGAACACTATTCTCCGGCATGGTCTACGCACCTATCGTCATGCCGGAGATCATCACTGGACTCTCGCTGCTGTTGTTGTTTATCTCGCTCGGCGTACCGCGTGGCGTATTCACCGTAGTGCTGGCACACGCCACATTCTCCATGTGCTTTGTGTGCGTAGTCGTATCCGCCAGGCTCAGTACCTTTGATCGATCGCTTGAAGAGGCAGCGCTTGATCTCGGTTGCACACCCTGGGACGCGTTCAGGAGTGTCACTCTACCAATCATTGCGCCTGCCGTTATCGCCGGGTGGTTACTCGCGTTTACCTTATCGCTTGATGATCTGGTGATCGCAAGCTTCACGACAGGGCCGTCAGCGACGACCCTCCCCATCAAGGTCTATTCCTCGATCCGTCTTGGCGTGAGCCCGGAGATTAATGCGCTGTCGACATTGATTATCGGGTTGGTTACGGTTGGGATTCTGGTCGCATCTGTTGTAAACAAAGGCGCGCTGCTGGGAGCACGGAACACCTGAACAGCGGCCGGCGCAGCACACACAGAATCGCGTTAGTCAGCCGCCGCCAAACAATTGAGGCCGATTCACAATTGGGAAGAAGCGCTGAGTCGATCTAGCATCGAGCTCGAGGAACGAGTCACCCCGAACCTGTAGTCCCCCCTACGTCAACCTAGTTGCACCTTGAACCCGGAATCCCTCGGGGCGAGTTTGGAGCAACGAAATGCCACGCTATTCCATCGAGAGAAAGAACGCTGTACTGAACAAACTTCTGCCACCGCAGAGTCAGCCTGTCACGCAGATCGCTGAGTCAGAAGGCATCAGTGCCGTTACCCTGTACAA
>CALLMF010000040.1 GCA_938006335.1 uncultured Granulosicoccaceae bacterium
CGGCAGGCCATCGTCGCTCTGACGGCCAACGCCGTGCAAGGCGATCGGGACCTCTGCCTGGAAGCCGGGGCCGATGACTACCTGGGCAAGCCGTTCACGCCCTCGCAGCTGGCCGATGTGGTTCAGCCGTGGCATGCGCGGTTGGCAGAGTCGGCAAATCGACGTGCCGCCAGTGCCGAGGATGACCACACTGATTCCGGTGCCGACTGCGCTGGCGAGGGACAACCGTTGTTGGACCCGAAGATCATAGCGAGCCTACAGGGGCTGGGCGGCTCAAGCGCGGGGAATGTCCTGGATCAGATCATCGACTCCTATATCGAATCGTCCGCTCCGCTGGTAGAGCAATTGGTCAACCCGAATGTCGTTGACGATCTGGACGCGATGCGTGCCGCAGCACACACACTCAAGGGCAGCAGTGCCAACGTGGGCGCAACCGGTCTCGCCGGTAAGTGTCAGACACTGGAGGCCATGGCCCGCGCGGGTGACACCGCGGCATACGCGCACACATCAGAAGGACTTGTGCAAGACTTTGACGACGTGTGCGCGGCACTCATGAACCTGCAGCAGCGACGAAAAGCGGCTTGAGTGTTACGGTCTGGCGAGAGGGGGGAGAGATTTTCTCCCTCCCCGAATCGCTCAGCCAATCGTGCATTTGCGCGTTCGGTCTTACGGACACGACGCGTTGGCAAATGCACCTTCGGACTGAAACCCCAAGGCCACGATCTGACCTGACCTTGAAACGGCGGCAATGGTGTACTCGTAGTGCTCGCAGGCCTCGAGATCATCATCGTAAAAGGATGGACCCGGCGTTGACGTCAGATACTGCCCGTTGCGAAAAATGTCATACCGGCCCGTCACGCCAAATGAGACCGGCCGATCCCAAAAGAGCTCAAGGCTGGTAGCACCATATCGATCGAGGCTCATACCCTCGAGCGGATAGTCGGGCGAGTTGTTCGAGTTGCCCGGAGCGCCGCCGCCACCCGGTGTGGTCACCGTCAGCGCGTCCGACCGGGCCCCTTCATTGTCGTCAAACTGCACGATAGATACTTCGTAGGTGTACGTCTCTCCCGGCTGGAGATCCTCGTCGACGTAGCTTGAACTGGCAGGACCAGACGTCACTAGCTCGCCGTTTCTGTACACGTTGTAGCCCTGTACGGAATTTCTGCCGATCGAACTCGTATCCGCCCGCCAGAACAACTCGCCGGCAGTGTCCGAGTACACCGAAAAGCGGAGGTCAAACGGCACGGCTGGAATGAGAGCTTCACCGGGCAGGGAGTCAGCCGGCACGGAGAGGCCAGCACACAACAGGTTCCCGTCAACATCCAGACCGCACAGGCTGATTCGCCGAGCTGAGTTGCTGAGAACCTTGAAGTCGACGAGTGGGGGGAGGGCGCCGATATCCGCCAGTGTGTCGAGGTTATCTTCGTTAACAAACGCCTGCTGGACCACGCGGAGCGAGCAGTCGAGTGAGCCATCCAGGTGGCGACCGCATAGAAGATCTCGGTCGCCTTCTATTTGAACGTAAGGACCGTTGTCGGGAGCGGGCAAGGCGGGTGAGCTGATCCAGCAACGGATATCACCGTTGGTGTTGAGCCCACACGCCGGTGGCCCAGAAACAAACTGCTCTGATGGGAATACGAAATCCACCCAGTTGTCCGTGTCGATAAAGGCCTGGTTGTAACTGCTGTCGTTCGACCAGCACTCGGTGGCGCCGGAGGTCAGGATTCCACAGGTCCCTTGTGCGCCTGCATGCAAGGATGCGTAGGGCCCACTGCTCACCGGTACGTCGATCTGCCCGTTGGCATTCAGTCCCCAGCAGTAGGCTCGCCCGTCCGCGTCCAACGCACACGTGTGATTCTCGCCAGCCGTGAGCGAGATGAATGGCACAGCTGATTCGGGGACGTTGTTGTTTTGACCGAAGGCGTTGAGTCCCCAGCATCGGAGCGTTCCCGCCTGAGTGATGGCACAAGAGTGCGAACCACCGGAGACCACGTCCGTGTACAGGGTGCCATCGTCAGGCAGGACGTAAGGACGGGGCGAATAGCTTCGGCAATCAAGCGTGCCAGCACTATCGACAGCGCAGATGTTGTTCCCGCCGAGGGCCAGCTTTTCAAATGCGTGCGCGTGGGATGCGACGAGTAACAACGGCGGCAAGGCACACCAGGCAAACAGCTTGCGCACCGGCAAGCTCGAGATTGACAAGGGCACGGCGTACTCCAATCGACATGTGATGTGGAAAGGGTAACCCGCGCCAACGACGCACCGCCATATGCCAAGACCGGGCAAATTACTGTTGTCGACGAGACAACGTCGATACTGCCTCGCCCGTCGACCGCATCCTCATAGAAGCTCGGACGCCGACCTTCGAATACCGAATCCTCAGTGGCTTCGTCGGCCAGCTGCAATACCACAATGGTGTGAGCTGCGTACCTGCAACTTCAAGGGTCTACACCCCCGAGCGACTGGCCGAGATCAACGTGCCCTACAGCGCGACGACGTGCGAATCCACTGTTCGTTGGTTGAGCCAACGACCAGAGGGGCGATCGATCAGTCCACCTGATTCAACGGAAAGTCAATGATCGGCGTCGATACATTGTCTCTGCGGATGCGCGCGAGCACCCGCTCGGTCCTCTCCATCGAACCATTGTCGGCAGTCACGATCGCATAGCCTTCGGTAATGCCATGGAACATGTCGAGCGCGAGGATATCGATGGTGCCATCGGCTGTGGTTGCCACGCCGAGTGTCGGGATGGTAAGTCCGAAGGTATCGCTGTCAGTACCGATGGAGTTGAAGAAGACATCCACGTCGTAACTGGCAGGATCCGACGCGTCGGAAATTTCCACGTCGTGAATCATCTGCAACTGCGCCTCAAGCAATCGAGTGGCGTAGTCGGTCAGCGGGTGACCCTCGAGAAAGAACACGTTCAGATGAATCGTCTCGCCCTCGAGTGCCGAGACTTCAGGCTCGTCTGCCAAGGTCTTGATGAACTTGTCGAGACTCAATGTCACGAGGCGCTGAGCTGTCGAACCCTCCAGAGTCGGAGACACTTCTCGCGTGCTGCACCCGACCAGCAAAGTCGGGATGAAGGCACAAGCGACGAAGCGCTTGATGTTGAATCGGGTTAAGCGCATTGCCTGTCGGTCAGCTCCGTGTCGTACTGCCTGTTGGATGTCGACTTCGGTGTCGACGGCGGGAGTGTAGACAACAGTTGACCGATCGCTCTCCGGGTAAGCTTACGATTTGCGGTGATGAACTTCCCGGCAAAGCTCACGATGCACATAACAGACACGGCATGAATGGCCACGCGCGGCATCGTCCGTCGTAGCGCATGACTGAACGCCATGCAAGTGCACTGGCATTTTATTGACCGACATGACAATGACCGGGCGGCGCGGCACCCCGGCATGTTGGCTTGAGGTTTCAACGGCTACGCCGTCGCTCTTGCAATTCGAAACAATACAAGTCCATCTACAATGATTAACACGGAATCGCGCTATCAATGCAATATAGTATCGATTCCGTAGCCGTTCTTTACTGGCTACTCATACGGAGTGTTTCAGAGATGTTGGGTACGATAATTTCGGCAGTACTCGGTGGTGGCGGCGGTTTCCTCGGTGGTGAGTTGGTACAGAGTCTCCTCGGCTCAAGCGCCGGCGGCCTCGACGGAATCGCGGGTCTGGTGGGCGGTTTGCTCGGCGGTGGCGCAGTTGGTGGTCTTCTGGGCCGCGGTGGTGATGCTGCTGCAGCGGGTGCGGCAGCCGCAAGCGGCAAGTTCAACGTCAAGCAGATCATTGGCGGACTCGCCGGTGGCGCAGGAGCGGGTGCGATCGCTCAGGGGCTGCTTGGCGCGATCATGTAAGCAGGCACCGCTCGCCGGTCACACGATTATCGCGTAACTGGTGCGTGCCGATGGCATGACGGTAGCGGCGCGCTGTTTGCGCCGCTACTGTTGTTTCCTGATCTGCAACATCGGGAACTCCAGTACATGATGGGAATAATCGTCTCGGCCTTGCTCGGTGGCAGCGGTGGCTACATGGGCGGCCAGATTATTCAGAGCCTGATGGGTCTCAGCACCGACGGAATCGACAGTATTGCCGCGATCCTCGGCGGCATTTTGGGCGGTGGAGTGGTCGGCGCCCTGGTCGGGCGAAGCCGTAGTAATGCACCCGCCGTCGCCGCAGCTGGCGAAGCCAACTTCAAGCAGATTGCCAGCGGCTTTGCCGGTGGGGCCGGAGCCGGTGCCATCGTTCAGGCGATGCTTGGCGTCATCGCGTAGCGAGGCTTCTCGATCACCGCTCCTGAACCATTTATTCCTCGATCGTCCCGCGTGGCCGTGTTGATTTGTGACTCAGGCCATACCCCACTACCGACTCACTGAAGAATCAGGCCCCCGGTCCGATTGCTACTTGCGGAGTTACGCAATAGCAACGGACACACGCGGGACTGTTTCATGGCCGATTCCAACGCAGAGCGCACCAGAATCGCCCCAGCGGCCCTGCTCAGCGGCGCCTGGCTCGGCCTTGGCGCCTATCTGGCGCTCGCACTTGTCGTACTGGTCTACGTCGGGCCGCAACGTGACCCCGTCGATCTTGGCGCAGCAGAGCCCTCGGCCTTTGACGCGTCGGCAGAACCACGTCTCATCAGCAAGATCACGGAGCTCGACTTCGGCGATCTCGCAGTCGGCGCCCGTGACGAACGACGTTTCATCCTGTTCCACGACGGCGCCTCCGAACGCCCGCTGACGATCTACAACACCTGGATCGCTGAACCTGATTCCCCGCACTTCACCACCGACTTCAGTGGGCCAGTAGAACTCGATGCGGGTGAGTCGCTGGTGCTGACAGTCACGTTCGAGCCGTCAACACCCGGTGCCTGGATCGCTCCTCTATACGTGTCACACGATGGGGAGTCGGGCATCGAGATATTCACGATGATCGGCAACGGCGTGGATCCGGACGCTGCGGATGAGCCACGAGAACGCGCGATCAACCTCGGGCTGAGGGCAAAGCCCAATTTCGGCAAGAGCGTGCTCGACGGGCTCAGCGGAATCAAGCCAACCTCGCTTCAGTTCGGACCGGACGGAAAGCTCTATGTGTCGGACATGCTGGGCGTAATCAAGGTCCTCGACATCAAGCGTAACGGGGCGAACGACTATGAAGTGACGTCGACCGAAACGATCACGCTGATTCGCGGTATCCCGAACCACGACGACGACGGAGACTTGGCCCCCAACATCAAGAATCGACTCGTCACCGGATTGCTCGTCGCCGGTACCGCGACTGATCCTGTCATTTACGTGGCTTCCAGCGATCCGCGCATCGGTGGTGGGCACTCGAGCACCAACACCAACCTGGATACCAACTCCGGCGTCATCTCGCGACTGACACGTAGCGGCAATGGGTGGAACAAGGTTGATCTTGTCAGAGGTTTGTCGCGCTCGGAAGAAAATCACCACACCAATGGCATGGCCCTGGATGAGTCAACCAACCGGCTGTACATCGCCGCAGGCGGCAACACCAACCTCGGTGCGCCATCAAAGAACTTTGTGGAACTGCCGGAGTACGCGCTCAGTGCCGCGATCCTCGAGATTGACCTCGGCCAGATCGGCAACCAGACCTACGACCTTCCTACACTGGACGACGACTCGCGTTCAGGCACAAAAGACAAGAACGATCCTTTCGGCGGCAACAATGGCAAGAACCAGGCGAAGCTCGTGCCCGGTGGCCCGGTGCAGGTCTACGCACCCGGATTCCGCAATGCGTATGACCTCGTGCTCACCGACGATGGCCGCATGTACACGGTCGACAACGGCGGCAACGCGGGGTGGGGCGGCAAGCCAAAGAACTGCAGTAACGCGATATCCGAGCCCGGCGTTACCTACATCGATGGGCTGCACTTCGTCGACGGTGAAGGCTACTACGGTGGTCACGCAAACCCGACGCGCGCCAGTCAATCCAACACCTACAACAAGAACAAGCAGTCTCCTGTCAGCGTGTCCAATTCCATCGAATGTGTCACCAAGGGCACAGGAGAGAACGGATCGATCGCAAGCTTTGGTACGTCACTCAACGGACTGGACGAGTATCGCGCCTCGAACTTCGATGGCGACATGCAAGGCGATCTGCTCGGTGCAGGCTTTGACAACAAGATCCACCACATCAAGCTGAACACGAAGGGCGATGACATCCTCGGCCAGACCACGCTGTTTACCAACGTCGGTGGCACACCGCTCGACGTCACCACACAGGCCGACTGGCAGATGTTCCCGGGCACCATCTGGGTTGCTGATTTCAACAAGAAGAACATCGTGGTCTTCGAGCCGATCGACTACGACGGCTCCGTCATCGTTGCCTGCGGCACCGCGCCCGGCAACGACGATGACAATGATGGCTACAGCAACGCCGACGAAAACGCCAACGGTACCGACCCATGCTCTGCCGCTGACGTCCCGACCGACGCCGACGGAGACGGGATCTCCAACCTGACCGACGACGACGATGACAACGACGGGATAGCTGACCATCTCGATCCGTTTGCGCTTGACCCGAACAACGGACGAGGCACGGGCATCCCGCTTGAGTACACCTGGGAGAACAACGACACGCCACCCGGATACATTCTGAACCTTGGCTTCAGCGGCTTGATGAACGACGGCTCTACCGCATGGCAGGACAGCTATGATCTCGCGAACCTGACAGCAGGTGGCGCTGCTGGTGTTTTCACGATTGACGAAGTACCCGATAGCGATCCGGTCAAGGATCGCAACGACCAGCGATATGCCTTCCAGTTCGGTATCGACGTGACACCTGCGAGTGCGCCGTTCGTGGTACACACACGGGTGGTCGCCCCGTTTGCGGGTGCGATACTCGAGCCGCATCAGTCGCTCGGTCTCTACATCGGAACCGGCGATCAGGACAACTACATCAAGCTGGTTGCCAACACGCTCGGATCGGATGGAGGCGTGCAGTTTGCATCCGAGCGCAACGGCGTGTTCACGTCCGACTACAGCGGCCCCGCCGACGTACTGGATGCAGACCACGTCGACCTGTTCTTGCGCGTAGACCCTGCCGCAGGACAGGTGCGCGCCTTCGTACAATCGCGCATGGATGGCGTTGATGGACCGGTACTCGCTGCCGGTGGCGCAACCGCACTACCGACCGCATGGTTGACCGCAGAGACAGGCCTCGCCGTCGGGATCATCTCGACGTCGACGGGAGCCACCCCATTCACTGCAACCTGGGACTTCATGCACATCGCCGACACATCGATTGTCGATGATGCCGGCACGACAGGCGTCACTGGAGGGACGTCCACGGCAGGCAGCACTACCGCGGGTTCGACCACCGGAACAACCACTGCAGGCTCCAGCGAACCGGCTGGGGTACACGCAACTGTTGACGGCCTAATCGTCGTGGAAGCAGAGCGCTACCGCGCGAGGACGGTCACCGCAACACATGCCTGGACACCGACCACACTCGGTGGCGCTGCGGCTGTCACGACCGCGAACAAGGGCGCGCTGGCTTCGAGCAACAGTGGCTCACCGCATGTGCAATACTCGATCGACGTTGATCAACCGGGTATCTGGCAAGTCTGGGTGCGCGCCTC
Organism: uncultured Granulosicoccaceae bacterium; assembly: GCA_938006335.1. GTDB lineage: Bacteria > Pseudomonadota > Gammaproteobacteria > Granulosicoccales > Granulosicoccaceae > Granulosicoccus. The sequence goes on from CALLMF010000040.1 coordinate 7,607, forward strand.
CGGCGACACGAATGCAGCAGGGGAGGGCAAGAACGACAGCGTGCATATAGGACTCGACGGCGTGTTGTCGACCGCCGCTGCGATGGACGACTTTCCCGCGGGTTGGAACTGGTCCAACAGCCGACGCGCGCCCGCACCCGCGATCCTGAACATCTCGACGACCGGGCAGCACACGCTCGACATGTGGATGCGCGAAGACGGTCTTGTCGTTGACCGCATACTCCTCAGTCGCCTGCCCGAGTATGTGCCCGTCGGTACCGGTCCAGCATCGACAGAGACCGACGCAAGCGCAGATTCTGGCGGTGGCGTAACCGGTGGCACAAACACTGACACCGGCGGCAGTTCGACCACGGGAGGCACCACAGATGCCGGTGGCAGTGCGACGACCGGCGGAACGGATACGAGCGGCAGTTCGACCACCGGTTCAGGCACGGATACCAGTGGTAACACGTCAACGGGCGGATCAGATACCAGCGGCAGCGCGACCACCGGTGGGTCGGATACGAGCGGCGGAACAAGCACCGGCGGGAATTCTGGTGGAGGCAACGATGGTCTACTGATTCTTGAAGCTGAGGACGCCGATCGGGTGTCTGCAGCGGGCGGACATGCCTGGCAGCTGAAAACGGATACCGGCGCGAGCGGTGGCGGATTGAGGCACGCCTTGCCGAACACGGGCGCACTACGGTCCGGGACTTCACAGTCACCGTCTCTCGACTTTGATGTCAATTTCCCTGACTCCGGCACCTGGTTCATCTGGGTACGCGGCAGAGGCGATACGAACGCCTCAGGCGAAGGCAAGAACGACAGCCTGCACGTCGGGCTCGACGGTGTGCTCGCAGGAGGCGCTGCGATCGACAACTTCCCATCCGAATGGACATGGTCGCGCTCAACGCGCAGCTCCAGGACTGCTCGCCTCGAGGTCACCAACGCCGGGATGCACGAGGTGACGGTATGGATGCGAGAAGACGGCATCGAGCTCGATCGCATCCTGTTGACGCGTGATGCGTCATACGTGCCGACAGGCGCTGGCCCGGACGTTGATGGCGGTAGCGATACATCGACGACTGACGGCTCGACTGACGGCTCGACGGGCGGCTCGACGGGCGGCGATGGTGTGACCAGTGTGATCGATGGCGTCATTGCAATCGACGCAAACGACTTCACTGAATCACTTGCTGCCGGTGGGCACAGCTGGCAAGCGTCCGGCGACGGTGCCAGGAAGGCGCAGCCAAACAATGGCACCCTACGCTCCGGTGTCAGCCAATCACCACGGCTGGACTATCGAGTGAATTTTGATCAGGCAGGTACCTGGCACGTCTGGGTACACGGGCTCGGTGATCAGAATGCAGCGGGCGAGGGCAAGAACGACAGCGTGCATGTCGGTCTGAACGGTCAGCTCACTAGCGCCAGCAACATCCAGGGATTTCCGGCTCAATGGACCTGGAGCCGGACGCGCCGAGGGGGCGGGCTTGCGACGTTGAACGTGACTGCTCCTGGCGAGCACGTCCTCAATGTGTGGATGCGCGAAGATGGTTTCGCGTTCGATCAAGTCGTACTGATCGGGCCTGATGCCGACATCAATGAACCCGGCGGCGAGACGTCAACTGGCAATGACGGGACGACATCCAATGACAACACGTCATCAACCGACGTCAGCGTTTTGCCAAGCGCCACATGGCGTATCGAAAACAGCGCCAACGGAAGCGCCGTGCAAGCAAGACATGAGGGCAGTGCGGTCGAGTTCGAAGGCCAGCTCTACGTGATGGGCGGACGCGGCAGCCGTGCAGTCAGCATCTTCGACCCGGATACCAATCAGTGGACCAACGGCGCGACACCTCCCATCGAACTCCATCATTTTCAACCGGTCGTGTTCGATGATCGCATCTGGGTCATCGGCGCGATGACGCAGACAAGCAGCTATCCCGTCGAACCTTCCGTAGCGAATGTGTACATCTACACTCCCGCCACGAACTCATGGTCAAAGGGCGCAACAATACCTGCATCCCGGCAGCGTGGATCAATGGGTGCTGCGGTCTACGGCGACAAGATCTATCTGCTCGGTGGCAACACCAAGGGACATAGCGGAGGCGCCGTTGACTGGTTTGACGAGTTCGATCCGATGACAGGCGCGTGGACGACCTTGGCGTCGGCTCCGGGCAAACGCGACCATGCACCGATCGCCGTTGTGGGGGACAAGCTCGTCGCCGCAGGGGGACGGGCATCGGCATACCCGAATACCTTCGCGAACACGGTGGGTGGAGTCGATGTGTACGACTTCACGACGGGCCGCTGGACTACCACTTCAACCATACCGACCCAACGTGCCGGCACCATGGCAGTAACCGTTGGCGAGGAAGTGCTCGTCATCGGTGGAGAGACGCTCGCCAACACCAGCGCCCACGACACGGTAGAAGCCTACAACGTTGCCAGCGCACAGTGGAGAACGCTGGACAGCCTCGTCACCGGGCGCCACGGTGGTGGTGCGGCATTGCTCAAGGACGGTGTGTACGTTGCGTCTGGCAGCGTATCGCGAGGGGGTGGGGCGTCCAACGAATCGACGACCTACGAGAGGTTGCCGGTGGCTCGGTAAGAGACGACATCGAACCGATGGCTGTTGTGGTTGTGTTGGTCGTTTGAGCAGGCGCACTTCTGTTCGCCGGGCATCACCGCGCTCGAATCGCACGTCATAATGTTGACAGACAGTAAACCCAGCCCAACACTGTCCACGATGACGATCACCTTCCTGATAGGGTCTCCGGTCAAGCGGTTCCTGAACCGATGACGGATTCTGGTGATCGGTAACCCACCGCCGCTGACGCGAGAGGTGTGATGAACAAAGACGCCGCTTCAGACGGTTCGGAAGTGCGTTTTCGCGTACACGGTCAGTGTATCGTGCCAACAGACAACCTCGTCTCGCAACCGGGTCAAGCGTCAAGTTGAAACCTTCATTGCTGACAAGCGGCATGGTCGGGGTGCTCGCGGCGGTCATCACCGGTAGCGGTGAATTCCTGTTGCACCATGGTGAGGTCATGTCGGTGCCATTGGGTGACGGGTTCGAGTACCTGCGGGGCGTAGCCCCGGATCAGGCCACTCTCGGGCATTTTGTCGGTGTATCAGGGGCCACGCTGTATCCGATCGGGTGCTGGCACCTGTACCTGATGTTGCGCCCCGCCGGTGAAATCGCGTCGCGTGTCTTGCTGTTGCTGGGAATCATGGGATTTCTCGTCGGGGCGGTTTGGCTGGGATCGAGGGCGAGTCTCTCCGCAATCGTGCAATTGCCGGCCAGCTCCGATTCCACCACACTGCTTGAGTTGCACCTGTCGCGCTACGAGCCGCTCTTGCAATTCATCCGCGTCACCACCCTCGGGATGTCGGTCATCATGGTGGGACTGATCCTCACCGGACGCTCGCTGTATCCGCGCTGGATGGCCGTGTTCAACCCGATTCTGCTGATCATCGCTATCTTCGCCCTGGCATCGTTTGTACCCGGCGTGGCGCGCCTGCTCGCTCCCATCGCTCTGAATGCGGCATTCGCGTTGACCTTCTGCTTGTCATTGGCGGTCGCGATGCGCGTGCCAGATTCAAAGGGACGAAGTGCACCGTGAGTCTGTCCAACCGTCGGAAGAATCAGCGCAAGTCGCCTCTGCGTTTTCTGCAACAAGCCGTCCTCGGCGTGTGCGTCTTGTTACTGGGACTGATGGCGGCCCTCTGGGCCGTCGCGGCGAATGACCGTGCCGATGACTACGACGTATCGCTTCAAGGCGTGACCGTGCCTTCTTTCAAGGAACACGACATCGACTTCATCCCTGCCTACGACAAGGAACGCACGTTGCCGTTCGTTGCGGGCGCCATTATCGATATCGACGGTTTGGGTCCCGAGGAGATCTTCTTCGGTGGTGGGATCGACGATCCGGACGCATTCTTCGCGTACGAGAACGGCGCCTTCGTCGATGTGACCGCTCGTACCGGTTGGGTCAAGGATCTTCCGGACACCACGTATGGCGCAGTATCGCTCGATGTCGACGAGGATGGCGATGCCGACCTGCTGGTGACCCGTCAATCCGGCGTCTGGCTCTACCTCAATGATGCCGGACGCTTTGCCGGTCAACGGCTGGCGCTCGATTTCGACGATACTGCAGTACCGCTGTCGGTGGCCGTGGGCGACGTGAACCAGGACGGCCAGTACGACCTCTATGTCGCAGGCTACATCGCCCGCGAGAATGTGGAGGGCCAGACGATATTCAACCGCCCCTACGGCGGCACCAGCGCGCTGTACATCAATACCGGTGAGCACACGTTTCGCAACGCGACCGAGGAGTCGGGCCTGCTCTACCAGCACAACACCTTCCAGTCAGTGTTCGTCGACGTCGATCTCGATGACCGGGTAGATCTGGTCGTCGCGCACGACACGGGCACGATCAGGACCTGGAGGAATCAGGGCGACGGTACGTTCGCCAACATCCCGAATCCCTCGACCGACTACTTTTCCTACCCGATGGGCATCGGTGTCGGCGACGTCGACAACGACGGCCTGCCAGACTTTCTGTTCTCCAACGTCGGCACCACCACGCCCGATGTGCTGGTGCGTGGGGATCTGACCGATGAGCAGGTGCTGCACAAGGAGTGGATGCTATTTCGCAATCAGGGCGGGTTTGCATTCGAGGATGCTGCCAAGTCGATGAAGGTGGCGGACTACGAATTCTCCTGGGGCGCGGTACTCGCAGACCTCAACCTCGACGGTCGCAGCGACGCCATCGTCTCGGAGAACTATGCCGAATTCCCATTGCACCTGATTCCCGCATTGCGGCTGAACGGGCGCCTGTTGCTGCAGAACCCGCGGGGCGAGTTCGCCGCGGCCGGAAAACTCGCGGGAGTGCGCAATCGGTTCTTCGGGATATCGCCGCTGACGGCTGATTTCAATGACGATGGTTACCCCGATATCGTCCACGTCAACCTCGACGGACCACAGCGTGTCTTTGTCAGCAACGGTGGCGACGCCGGCTATCTCAAGGTACAGCTACCGAACCAGATCGGATCCGTTGGCGCTCGAGTCGCGGTGACGCTCGCCTCGGGCGATGTGTTGCACGATGTGTTCGTGGTGGGGGAGGGATTGTGCTCGGATTCGTCCCACATCCTGAGCTTCGGTCTTGGCGACGAGCGCGCCACGTCCATCGAGGTCGGCTACCTGGACGGTCGACGTCAGCGTATCGAAGGAAATTTCGTGAGCGAGACGGTCGTGGTAGAAGCAAACGAACAGGAGACGAGGTCATGAATCGACAACGTGTCGTTGACGTGCTATTGGCCGTACTGTTGCTGGTCGGTCTGCTCATGGCGTTGCGTGTCAGCTGGTGGCATGTCACCGGACGCGCCTGTCCGACCATCGGCAACGTACCGATCTGCCTTGTGGTGGCGGCAGCCTACGCGTCAATGCTGCTCGCTCTGGTGCTGCGCTCATTCGGTGGAAGGCACTACGTCTTTGCTATCGGCTGGTGCATCGCCTTCCTGTTCGCAGCGATCGGTTCCGCGGTCGAGTACTTCGGTGGCGGTGGCGCCTGTCCGGTCAGTGGCGGGGGCGGGTTGCGTGGCGCGACGGTATCGCCGGGGATACCGATGTGCTACGTCTCGCTTGTGCTGGTCATCGCAATCCTTGTATTGTTTCTCGCGGGTCCCTATCGTCGCGCCTGCGATCTGCACAATGCACACTTGCCTTCGACAGATGGCAGTTGATAGCCCGATAAATCCGTGGGAGTCTGTCCGGACGGAGTTGTCGTGACCGACAAGGCAGTGCGCGTGGCACATTTCCACGGGGCGACCGTTGGAAACCTCGTCGAGCGACGCTCGGCAGACGAGAGCGACGACTGGCCGTCAGCCAGCGCGTACCCGTGGTGAACACACGGCTTGCCGCAAGCCCGCTTTTGGCGTGCACCCCCCCACACATTCAACCGGCAATTGCGACATGAAGACATCCGACCTGCTCGTCAAGGCGCTCGAGAACGAAGGCGTCCGTACCATTTTCGGCATACCGGGCGAAGAGAATCTGGATGTGCTCGACTCGTTGTCGAGATCCTCCATCGAGCTCGTACTGACGCGCCACGAGCAGGCGGCGGGCTTCATGGCGGCGACCTACGGGCGCCTGACCGGCCAGCCAGGCGTGTGTCTGTCCACATTGGGGCCCGGGGCCACGAACTTCGTGACTGCGGCCGCCTACGCACAGCTCGGCGGAATGCCAATGGTCATGCTCGCCGGCCAGAAGCCCATCCGGTCTAGCAAGCAAGGGCGTTTCCAGATCGTCGACGTCGTTCATCTGATGGAGCCAACGACCAAGTACTCGGAACAGGTCGTCGAAGGCGCTCAGGCACCCGCTATGGTGCGCGAGGCATTCCGGCTGGCGGCCCACGAGCGCCCGGGCGCCGCCTACCTGGAGCTACCTGAGGATATTGCCGACGAGGATGCCGACGCATCTATCTTCGACGTTGTCGATCATCGCCGACCGTGCGCCGACGATCGATCCATCGACGAAGCGGTCGCTATGATTCAGGCAGCCGAGCGCCCGCTACTGCTGATCGGCGCTGATGCGAATCGGACCCGGGCAAGCGAGGCCTTGACCTCCTTTGTCGATCGCACGGGCCTGTACTTCTTCAACACCCAGATGGGCAAAGGCATCATTGACGAGCGTCACCCGCGCTACGTCGGTACGGCCGCACTTTCCGAGCACGATTTTCTGCACTGCGCCATCGATCGCGCCGATCTGATCATCAACATCGGCCACGACGTCGTCGAAAAGCCACCGTTCCTGATGGAGAAGGGCGGCAAGAAGGTCATTCACGTGAACTTCCATGTCGCTCGCATCGACGACATCTACTTCCCACAACTGAATGTCGTCGGCGACATCGCCGATGCCGTCACCCGCATCGGCGAGCGGCTCGGCAAGGTGGACAAGGACTTCAGCTATTTCGAACGGGTCCGCAACGAAGTCGAGTCGCACACCAGCCGCTACTTCACCGACGATCGCTTCCCGATCCTGCCGCAACGCCTGGTGAAGCTGCTGCGCGAACGTCTCGATGATCAGGACATCATCACGCTCGACAACGGGGTGTACAAGATCTGGTTCGCGCGCAACTACAAATGTCACGCATCAAACACCTTGCTGCTCGACAACGCGCTGGCAACGATGGGCGCAGGCCTTCCTTCCGCCATGGCGGCGAAGCATGTCCACCCGGATCGAAAGGTGGTGTCGGTCAACGGCGATGGAGGCTTCCTGATGAATTCACAGGAGCTCGAGACCGCCGTACGCATGAACCTCGATCTCGTCGTGATCATTCTCAACGACAGCGCCTACGGGATGATCAAGTGGAAACAGCAGGGCATGGGCTTCGATAACTACGGCCTGGACTTCAAGAACCCGGACCTCGTGCGCTATGCGGAGAGCTTCGGTGCCATCGGCCATCGTGCGGAGAGCGTCGAGAACTTCATCGAGATCCTCGAGACCGCGCTGTCAAGCAAGGGCGTGCACGTGATCGATCTACCGGTCGACTATGCCCTGAATCACGACATCCTGAACGTGATGATCAAGGATCACGCCTGCACGCTGTAGCGGAGAGTCTCCCATGCTCGAAGTCAAGAACCCCTGGAATCAGGACGTTCTGCGCACACTGCCGATGCACTCGAGCAAAGACGTGGAGCGGACGATAGCGCGCGCACACGGGCTGTTCGAAGACCGCTCGCAGTGGCTACCGGCATACGAACGCGTGGCGATTCTGGAGCGCGTCGTGGAACTGATGCAGGCCGAAGTGGAGGCGCTGACGCTACTGGCGAGCAGCGAAGGCGGAAAGCCGTACGCCGACTCCAAGGTCGAGGTGCTTCGCGCGATCAACGGAGTCAAGCTTGCAATAGAGCATATTCCCCAGATGGCCGGCGAACAGATCCCCATGGGGCACACCGAATCATCCGCAAACCGCTGGGCGTTCACACAGCGCGAACCGATCGGCGTGGTCTCCTCGATCAGCGCGTTCAACCATCCGCTGAACCTGATCATCCACCAGACGATACCTGCCATAGCGGTCGGGACACCGGTCATCATCAAACCTGCGTTGACGACGCCGCTGTCCTGTCTGCGGTTCGTCGAGATCCTGCACGAGGCCGGTCTTCCGGACGGCTGGTGCCAGGCGCTGGTGTGCGGCAACGAAGAGGCAGAGCAACTGGTGGTCGATGACCGGATTCACTTTCTGTCCTTCATCGGCTCGGCCGCTGTCGGGTGGACACTGCGCTCGAAGCTTGCGCCGGGCGCACGCTGCGCACTGGAGCACGGCGGGGCAGCACCCGTGATCGTCGACGCCTCGTCGGACACGACTGCCGTCGTCGACAGCCTGCTCAAGGGCGGCTTCTATCACGCCGGGCAAGTGTGCGTGTCCGTGCAACGCGTCTACGTCCACGAGAGTGGCTGCGCGGCACTCGCAGAGCGCCTGGCGGAAGGGGCCAAGGCACTCGTCGTCGGTGACCCTGCGGACCCGAAGACCGAGGTCGGCCCACTGATCCTGCCGCGAGAAGTCGACCGGGTGGCAGACTGGGTCGATGCGGCGCGCGCAGCAGGCGGGCAAGTCCTTTGTGGCGGCAAGAAGCTCTCCGACACCTGCTACGCACCCACCGTCATCCTCGACCCTCCGGAAGATCAGGACGTATCACGCAAGGAAATCTTCGGGCCGGTCGTCTGCGTGTACTCCTACAGCGAAAAGGCCGACGCCATTGCCCGCGCCAACGCCCTGCCGTTCGCGTTTCAGGCGTCCGTGTTCACCAACGACCTGAACGATGCGCTGGACACGTCGCAAAAGCTCGACGCCACCGCCGTGATGATCAACGACCACACGGCCTTCCGCGTCGATTGGATGCCATTCGGCGGCCGCAACGCATCGGGGCTCGGTCTCGGTGGCATCCAGTACTCGATGCACGACATGACGCGCGAGAAGATGCTCGTCATCAAGAGCGCAGTTCTATAGCCGCGAATCAGCGAACCAGTCAGCAGGAGGGTGGGGTGAGCGCGCACAAGTCAAGACGTTTGCTCGGCATCGGCATCATCGGTACAGCGATCACGGCCTTGTGTTGCTTCACGCCGTTACTGGTCGTCCTCCTTGGCGCGGTCGGACTGTCGGCGATACTGGGTTGGCTGGACTTCGTACTGCTGCCAGCGCTTGCGTTTTTCATCGGGCTTACGGTCTATGCCGTGTGGCGCCGCGCTGCCTGATCCGAGTCTGGAAGATCCGCCGGATCCCCAGGCCTCGACTCAGGTTCCGTCCGATAGCAACGTGATCATGGCTTCATAACCTCGAGACTGCGCGTGCTCGAGCGGTGTCACACCTTGACCGTCCGCGATATCCCGGTCCGCACCCGCTTGCAACAGTAACGACAGGGTTTTCGTGTGGTCGTCACCGCCATCACCCAGGACGATGGCTTCAATGACGGCCGTCCATTGGAGGTTGTTGACATGATCAAGTGGAGCATTGGCCTTGATGAGGCTATCCACCACCTCGTGATGACCCAGGTGCGCAGCGGCAATCAAGGCGGTTCCATCGAAAGGGCTGGTGACGTTACGGGCGCTTGCGCCACGTGCGAGTGCCACGTTAAGCATCTCCAGATCATCGGCAACCGCCGCTATCGTGACGATGTCATAGGCGCTGTCCTCCTTGGCATTCATATCTGCACCCGCCTCTGCCAGCAACATCACAATGGACTCGTGCGACGCGAATACAGCCACAAGCAGCGGTGTTCTGCCAGCGCCGTCGCGAGCTTCAAGCTCAGCCCCGTGCTTGATCAGTTCCCTGGTGGTCTCTATGTCTCCTTCATGAGCCGCAAGGTGCAGGCCGGAGTAGCTCGACACGTCTTTCGCTGAAGGCGCTGTTTGAGCAAACGCATAAGGCAAGTGCGCCGCTATAAACAGGAAACACAACAACGTCACCGACTTGAAAAATCGTGATGGCTCGCACTGCATAGGAATATCCTCGCTATAAACCGACTGCCCGCGTTACCCCTTGCTGGCTCGCCAGATACTCATCGTACGTACCGTCAAAGTTGACCAGCTTACGGTGCTTGATCTCGATGACCTGCGTGGCAAGCGACGACACGAACTCGCGATCGTGGCTGACGAAAATGATCGTGCCCTCATAATGGACCAGCGCAAGGTTCAGCGCCTCGATGGCCTCCATGTCCATGTGGTTGGTAGGCTCGTCCAGCACCAGCACGTTTGGTGCAGCCATCATCAGCTTGCCGAACAGCAGTCTGTTCTTCTCACCGCCGGAGCACACCTCAACCGGTTTTTCGAAGTCATCTGCGGTGAACAGCAGCTGGCCGAGGATGGCGCGCACGATCTGCGCGTTGTGCGAGCCGGTACGCCATTGGCTCATCCAGTCGAACAGGCTCAGATTGCCCTTGAAGTCCTGCGTGTTGTCCTGCGGGCAGTAGCCGATGCGCGCGTTCTCTGACATGCGGATCTCGCCAGTGTCCGGCTGGATCTCGTTGAGCAGGCAACGCAGCAGGGTGGTCTTGCCGACGCCATTCTCGCCGATGATCGCCAGCCGCGATCCAGCCTCCAGCATCAGTTCTCCGCCCTCGAACAGCGGCTCACCATCAAAGCCCTTACCCAGGTTCTCTACCGTGACAGCCTGCCGGTACAGCTTCTTGTCCTGCTTGAAGCGCAGGTATGGACTGACGCGGCTGGAGCGCTTGATGTCGGCAAGCTCGATCTTCTCAAGCTTCTTGGCGCGGGAGCTCGCCTGCTTTGCCTTGGAGGCGTTGGCGGAGAAGCGACTGACGAATTGCTGCAGGTCATCGATCACCACTTGCTTCTTGGCGTTCTCGGCATGCAGCAGTTCGCGCGCTGCGGTTGACGCGATCATGAAGTCGTCATAGTTGCCCGGATACACACGTAACTCGCCATAGTCGATGTCGGCGATGTGCGTGCAGACCGAATTCAGGAAGTGACGGTCGTGCGAGATGATGATGATCGTGCTCTTCTGCCGACTCAGCACGCCTTCGAGCCAGTTGATCGCGTTGATATCCAGGTTGTTGGTCGGCTCGTCGAGCAGGAGGACATCCGGTTCGGCAAAAAGGGACTGCGCGAGCAGGACGCGCAGCTTCCAGCCCGGAGCAACATCGCGCATGGGGCCGAAGTGCAGTGACTCGTCGATGCCCGCGCCGTTGAGGAACTCGCCGGCACGGCTCTCGGCGGTGTAGCCGTCCATCTCGGCAAACTCCACCTCGAGTTCCGCCACGCGCATGCCGTCCGCCTCGGACATGTCCGTCAGCGCGTATAGCCGGTCACGCTCCTGCTTGACCCGCCACAGCTCGGCGTGCCCCATGATCACAGTATCGATGACGGTGAAGTCCTCGAACGCAAACTGGTCCTGATGCAGCTTGCCGATGCGCTGATCGGGCCCGAGCGATACGTTGCCTGCCGTGGGCTCGAGCTCGCCCGACAGAATGTTCATGAACGTCGACTTGCCGCATCCGTTGGCACCGATGAGCCCGTAGCGGTTACCACCGCCGAACTTGACCGAGATGTTCTCGAACAATGGCTGCGAGCCGAACTGGATGCTGACGTTGGAAGCGGAGATCAAGGTGGGGGCCTGAGTGGGGGCGGGCGCGACGGCGATATTCGCGCTGGCTGCATGGGCAACCGCGCACAATAGCACCTGGCGATTCGTCTCCCAGAGCGTCGCCGTCACGGGTGATGTGAGCGGGCCGCGTGTTGCGCCGGATGGGCAAGGCAAGTGCTCACTGATCAAGATCGCGCCGAACCCTCGCTAGCCTCCGTTTACTCGCGTAGACAAATTCGAACCAAACCGATCAAAATCGTCGGCCTAGAGCTTGGATAGCCCTCCTCAAGCGAGTGCTCGAAATACATCGTTTGTGCGACGTCTCACTCTCACCAGCCCAGCCAACAACAGCGAAACAGCCATAAAAGGTCCCATTGCTCCACCGCCATTGCCCTGACTATCGTCTGTTGATGCAGCACCGACCTCGGGCGTTTCCACGCTGTCCGAATTTTCGGAAACCGATTCGTCCACATTCGGTGACGCTGTAGTCAACCCATCGGCAACGTTACTCTCTTCGAGTGAGGATCCAATGTCATCTGTGGATGTGTCGGTAACATTGTCGTTGTCGTCGATCGAAGGCTCATCGATGACCGGTTGCGAGAAATCAAATGGATTGGATGGCTCAACTACCGGGTCGGTAACGTCCACCGGGTTGCTCAAGTCGTTGTCGCCCGAATCCGTTGTCGCATCTACGTCAGTACCAACCTCGGGCTCGGGACTGCTGCGATCAGGATCCAGTGGATACGCGTCTTCACCGTCTTCTACACCATCTCCATCAATGTCCGTGGTGTCAGCATCAAACTGGAACGCCAACGTTCTCGTTCCTCCTTCAATATCAGCAAACAATACTGCGGCAGTACCAGTTCTGTCGACGTATGCTTGTCTTGCTTGAAATCTCATTTTTCTCAGCGGCGCATAGTCGTCACCCCAAAGCTGCAACTCGAACTCTTGATCACGATCGTTGGGTTCCCACCAGTAACTCCCATATTCGTCGGTGTTCTTGATTGTTGCAATGAACCCTCCGGCACTCCATGTGGCTTGACGATAGTTGACGCCTATGCTGTTGGAAAGCGTCAAATTGCGAGAGTCGTATATGCGACCGTCGTTCGCCAAAATGAGCGATTCATCAGGAGAGAGAGTGAGTTCCTCGAAAGATGCAGACCAGTTACTCTCTCCTTCCAACCATTGAACAATCATTCCATCGGACAGGCCTTCTGCGACCAGGTTAGAGTAGTCAGCACGGATAATTCTCTCGCTTGATGAAATCCACAAGAAGTTGTCTGTGGGATTCCTCCACTCTTCACTTGCGAGCATGTTGCCGTTCAGGTCGAAGATGCGGAAGGATCCCCATGCACCATTCGAATCACTGGTCAAAAGCTCGTTGCCAATTGCAAGCAGCCCATACACAGCGCTTGACAAATTGACGATGACGTTTTCGGTCTCGGTGAGAGTGTCTAGCTGTGTAACTTCACCATTGTCATATCCAAGGAAAATAGAGTTGTTGTCAGATGCGGGGGACCATGCGGTGGGGCTGCCACGCAAGGCAATAGCACGCGTGTACCTCTCTTCTGCAACGGAGTAGTGAACCAGTGCATGCTGGTCTGCCGCGACTATCCACAAATCTCCGTCACGCGTGCGAACGACATCATCGGTCTCGAAGTCAAGTTCGCTTGTCTCTATCGGATCTGGGGTAAAGGGTGAAAAGGCGTCCTTGTTGACGATGCTGACTTCAGCGGAGCCGTCTTGCAGGTAGAAAGCGAAAAGCTTGTGGCTGTGTGCGAAAAGTGCGCTTGCATTCTCGTGAGTCGCGAGTCGTTCTACCTCACGATATTGGCTGTCCAGCTTCTTGATGACACCGTCGCTGAGAACATACGATTGATCGTTGCCTAGAACGGCACCATCAACAGACGACGCTGTATCACCGTCCCAATTCAAATCAGAAATGCTATAGATGGCACCAGAGCTATCAAGCACCCTGTCTTCATTTGGGAAGAGCCACAACCGATCCCCATGTTCGTAGGCACCGTGGTAAGGGCTGTCTTGGTTAGCCAGATAGTCAAGTTCTTCTGAAAGATCTATTCTGTATATTTCACTCGGAGATACACCCGTGTCTAGAGCAATAATTGAGTCGTTTACCGATGAGTATACGATGTCCTTGTAGGTATCGAAGAACTCCCTAGACTGGATGAGTTCGCCAGTGGATCTTAGTCTTACGTCGAAATTCGGACGTCCTCGCGTAGCCACATACAGTGTGGAATCGGTGCTCGCCAGGGAGGTAATGTCACTGGATGTATTTGCCAAAAAATTCAGTTGACTGGAACTGTCATCCACTGAGTACAGCGTTCGTTCTATTGCGACAACCAATCCGGTTGCATCCACGGATATGGCAGTTGGCTGATCTGGTGTGGTAACCGATTGAAGCCAGCTCTCGTTTGCTAAATCGTATCTATCGATGCGTGAGTCAGAATCGCTCATCAAATACACAATGCCGTCATGCGATGTCGTGTAGGACCACGACGGAGCATCATCTTGCGCGGCAACATCTGCGACGTGGAGACTCGCAATGACCAGAAGTAGGCGTACTGGAAAGGCAGATCTGGATAGTCTGTTCATGCGTGGTCTCCGTGTCGATGCGATAAAGCACTGGAGTGCCTAACGGCTTTGACAGAAACTACTTCCAGCTGAATGCAACGAAGTGTGACCTCAGTTGTTCTGTAGGGTCGACATCGAGGTGTCGATCATAATGGCAGTTAGATCAACTGAACGCTGAAAGAGGGGTCCTTTCGAGATCACTCCCACGGCTTACGCTCGAACCTAAGGTACGCAGGCCATGCGCTCGACACGACCATTTGCCTGCGAGCTGTTGGCATAAATTATGTCAATATTTGGATCGTGTAGCGCACGTCCGAACTGCGTGAGGCCAGTCCCGCCGGCGGCTTATATTTTGCTCATACGAAAGACTAAGTGCTTGTCGCTGTAGAACGGGACAGGCCTGCCATGTCGGAAGATGTATTGCTTCGTTGAGGGCAACATCACCTCGGAAACTGATCCGGAGGGAATCACCACGACCCGCACCTTCGACGATGAGTTCAAGCGGTTGACCTCGGAACAAACCGGGTCTGTGCTTGCCAAGACGCGCTTAGAGCACCCTGTGTGGGGGACCGGCAACCCCGGTACGTCTCGCTACAAGATGCGAATTACGCGGCACGAGGGGTTTTCGAACAACTACGCGTCTCTGGACGCCCTGGGCCGTGAAACGCGTCTTCGAACAGCGCCTGCCAACCAGGCTGATACGTCGCCTCGTGATCAGCGCTTTGCCTACGATCTGATCGGCAATCGGACGATTATTGGCGATGTGACAGCCTCATCGTCTTTGGTGCTACCTGGTATGCGGTACACCTTTGACAATGCGGGGCGGGTTGCG